>LUJQ01000074.1:0-3569 GCA_001689485.1 Bacteroidales bacterium M6
AACTGTGCGTTTCTATTTGGATTCTTCACCATTGAAGATGTAGCCTACAGTTTGAAGATGTGGTTGAAGATGTAGGAAGGGGGGGGGGGGGGGGATATAATAGGGGATGCAATGGGTGTGCGGGATGCGAAATCGGCGGATGTGTATAGGATGAAATATGAACAGTATGATGAAATATGATAGGTGCGAAATGTGGTGGATATGGGTGGATTGTGGCATAGAAGGTGGATATGGGATGTGGCATATCGGTATGTATCATGTAGGGGATGGGTGATATTGTGAAATAGCGTTAAAATTAGGGAGATGATTGTTACGGATTGGGATATTATGGGCATATTTGCAATATGTTTGGATTATTGCGGTGTTTTTTGTTTATAACCTTGATTCTAGTAGGAGGCTTGTGCGGGTTTACGGCTGTGCGGGCTGCCGGTGCGCCGGATTTGCAATTGTCGAGGGAGGTTGATTCCCTTTTGCGGGTGCTTGACGGTGTCATAGCCAATCGCGATCTTTATCTTGCGGCGAAGGAAAAGCGTGTGGAAGGGCTTAAGAAGGAACGGGGATTGCTGCGTTCCGACCGCGAGGTGTTTTCGAAAAACGAAGAGATTATCAACGAGTATGAGTCGTTTGTGTGTGACTCGGCAAAGGCTTACCTGCGTGAGAACCTTGCTATTGCGGGGCGTTTGCGCGACAGTGTGCTTGTAGGGCAGAGCGCCATACGCCTGGCGTTGATATATTCGATGTGCGGCCAGTTTGTCAACGCCCGCGATTTGTTCGACAAGGTGCCTTATGACGGGTTGCCCGACCATTTGAAACTGCTGCTTGGATGGAGCGAGATAAAGTTTCTCGACAATATGATGCGTAGCACTGACGAGCCTCAGTTCCGCGAGGAGTACCGTCGTCGTAAAATGCAGTGGCGTGACACAATCATAGGCATGCTCGGGGTTGACAGCGACCTCTACCGCAAGGAGGTGGCTATGCGCCATCTGGAGACTGGCAACTACCAGGCTGCATTGCCTGTTTATCTTGACATTTTCAACAAACAGAATCCCGAAACCCACGATTATGCCATGATGGCTATGGGGATGTCGGAGATTTTCGACCGTCTAGGCGATGCGGGGCAGCGTAAGAAACATTTGATGCTGGCGGCGATTACCGATACCCGGCTGGCTGTAAAGGAGAACGAGGCGTTGCTGTCGCTTGCCGAGATGTTGTATGCCGAGGGTGACATAGACCGTGCCTACCGTTATATGCATGCTGCTTTGGATGATGCCAATTTCTATAATTCGCGGTTTAAGAATTCCCAGATAGCGCGTGTCTACCCGTTGGTCGAGGTGTCGTATCTTGAGATGCTGAACGCGCAGCAGCGGCGCATGCGCATGTATGTTGTCTGCATGGCGGTGCTGGCCTTGATGCTGGGGCTGTTGGCGTTGTTGAGCTTCAAGCAGCGCCGTGCGGTGCAGCGTTCGCGCGACGACCTGGCGAAAGCCAACGGGCGCCTGGAACGTGCTACGCGCAAACTGGCCGAGGCCAATCTCATCCGTGAACGCTATGTGGGATATTTCATGCATCAGAGTTCGATTAACGTCAACCGTCTTGACGAGTTCCGCAGAAACGTGAACCGCAAAATCAAGGCTAACCAGATTGACGACCTGTATGTGCTGTCGTCGCGCCCGCTCGAAAAGGAGCTGGAAGAACTTTACAGCAATTTCGACAATGCATTCCTCAGCCTGTATCCGAATTTCATCGAGGAGTTTAACAAGCTGTTGCAGCCCGAAAGCCATTTCCCGGTTACCAAGGCTAAGCTCAACACCTCGTTGCGTATTTTCGCGCTGATTCGTCTGGGGATTACCGATATGACGCAGATTGCCAATTTCCTGCATTATTCGGTGCAGACGGTCTACAACTATAAGAGCCGGGTTCGTAAGGTGTCGTTGCTCACCCCCGAGGTGTTTGAGGAGAAGGTGAAAAAAATCGGCACGTTGGCTGCTGCGGCCGAATAATCCGAATTACATCAGAATCTTTGTGGTGAAGATGGTGCTGTCATAATGGCTTATCCGGGTCGTCGCTTGCGTGATTCGGCTTCGGTCATTGACCTCGGTCAACTTCCTTCCGCCTCACCCTCAAGCCCATACCATCTGAATCATTCTGACAGCGCCCTCGCCATCCGGGCGAAAATAAGGCGGTGTGCCAATTTTGGCACACCGCCGGTTAGGATTTCAGGATTGTATTGAATGATTATTTCAGTAATTCCTTGGTAACCTTGTTGCCGCGTTTTACGAGGTAGAGACCGGCTTCGGGGTTTGCAACCTTGCGTCCCTGGAGGTCGAAGTATTCGGCGGGAGCGTTTGCTGCCTCTGCGTCAACGCCTTCGATTCCTGTGTTGGGATTTTCCTTTACAGACACCTTCATGTTCTGATCTTGAGTGAAGTTGGCGATGTCGGGACCAATGGGAAGGGTCATGTTGTGAATTGTAATCGTCTGCGATTTCATGGCAGTTTTGCGAGCCTCATATTCATCATTTCCTATAGTGCCGGCTATGAAAAGGTATTCCGACGATTTGAAATATGTGGCAGGTTGGCCTGTTGCGTCATTTTTGTCGGTACTTGAGTCACTAAAGTCGAGGTTGTTACCGAAAGCCTTTTCAAGGTTGATGCTACCGTCTTCCTTAAGGAGTTGGGCTGGGTCAGCCTTCCAACCACCGGCAACGATATCGAGGGTGTAGTCGCCGAGTTTGCTACCTACGGCGAGTTTAATGGTAGCATCGTTGTTAGCACCTTGGTTGCGGGCTTCCTTGCTTTGGAATGCAATCCATTTGTAGCCATCGCGGGGAAAGCAATATTCGCAGAATTTTGCATAAGGAGCACATGCGTCCATGGCAATTTCAACAGGGGTTTCCCCGTCTTTGTTTTCTACAGCCAGTTTCGTGCCGTTCCAATCTTGCGGTACGCGGATTGCGTAAAGGAGGTAAAAATTATCGGCATTGTTGTCACCTTCCTGCACAAAAGATGTTGTTACCGTGAGTTCTGAACCTTGCATGGGTTCGTGGGTGCTGAATTCCACTGTTGCGATTTTGAGACCACAACCTACAGCCAGCACTGCAACGAGTGCCAAAGGCAGCCAGCATTTTTTCGGGAGTAAAAGTTTTTTCATCAGTTAATGATTTAAAGTTTGACATATTGCGGATTGTCTCCGCATCGCAAAGTTACAATGGGAAAAAGCCTGTATTTTCGCAAAGTAAATTGAAAAGTAACCGAAATTAGCTGCCGATATTGCCGAAACACATGTGTTTCAGCAATATGCCATGGCATATTGCCTTCTTTAGAGTAGATAATGTAGAAGCTTTGAGTTGTTATGTAAGGATATAATCAGGCAGATAATGTTAATGGAATAAGACCAGTATGGGGTTTATTGTATCATTCGGATACTGATACTTTTCACAAAATCAGATTGATTTGCCAATTGGTTTTGTTCAGGCGTATAACGGTATTTTTCTTGTTGCGATATTTTTCAAAAAAAGCATCTTGTTGATACAATAATATAATGCGTTAAATACGGCAAATAATCTCCGC
>LUJQ01000074.1:3578-110759 GCA_001689485.1 Bacteroidales bacterium M6
GCGGAGATTATTTGCCGTATTTAACGCATCGGATCGGGATGCCGGGCATGGGCTTTGACAATGTGCCGTGATGAAGCGGTTATGCCTCTGGCAGCGTGGAACGGGGGGCACAACCGGGATAAGGCCGCATTGAAATGCGGTTATGACGCTCATCAGAAGGCTAATTACTACCTACTCTTGGGTGATGGTATGTAAAGAAGGATGTTATTGTATATAAGTGTGTTGTGTTTGGATAAGATGCAAAATGCACCTACTTTTGGGTTTACTGCGGAGAACTTCCGGGAGTGCGCGATTATAACTTTGCACTGACGGCGATGACGCCGGAACCTAACGGCTACCTGCCTGAAATCGAAAGAACCGATGAAAGACTTTTCCGAAATCTACATTGAGTATTACCCGCGCTTGCTCCGCTTTGCATGCGACTTTGTTGCATGCAGGGAGGATGCCGAGAATCTGTTGCATGACGCGTTTCTCGACCTGTGGAAAATCAATGACTACATTCCGTCGATAAAGCATATCAATGCCTATATGTTCCGGTTGGTGCGCAACCGTTGCATCGACTATCTCAAGCATCAGATGTGCGAGAAGGCATATATGGAGGAGGCCGCCGTTGAGTGCCGCAACAAGATGATTACCCTCGAAGGGATGGGCGACGAGCAGCTTATTGCCAAAGAGCTGGCCACCCTTATCCGTGAAACGGTCGACAAACTTCCGCCCCGGTGTCGCGAAATCTTCCTGATGAGCCGCATCGAGGGATTACGCCACGGGGAAATCGCCGAGCGCCTGGGGTTGTCGGAAAACACGGTGGCTGTGCAGATGGGGATTGCCTTGCGCCGTATCCGCGCCGTAATCGCGCCATATATCTGAGCGGTTACGCCGGGCTATTAGTGGTGAGAAGCGCGGTGTGCGTGGTCGAGGTGCTTAAAGGCAACCGTAAGGCTGTGAAGAAATTGTTTGTGAAGTAATAGGGACAGTTTTGATAATGATGGGGGGATTATGATGTTTTGTAGGGACGCGATGCGGAGTGAGACGCGGAATGAGGCATGAAGGTGCATGATGCAAAAGGATGCGGAGTGAAGCGGGGGGAGAGGGAATAAATAAATTTGCGAAATTGAGCCGATGGCTTTAATGGAATAAAATGTAAGAATCGTTCTTTAGGTATCACAACGGTTTTGCAGGGTTGCCCGGATGATTCGCGGCAACACCGGCGTAACACAAAAAACAAGAATTGTCGAAAATGGAAGAGTTGATAGTGAAATATCTGACCGACACCCTTACCGCAGCGGAGAATGCGCGTTTCAGAGCCTTGGAAAGCTCTGATGCGTCGTTCGCTTCCGAATTGCGAGAGTGTCTGACAGCTCTTGCCCTCACCGACTACAGCCTCCGTGATGCCGAGAAGGACGATTTGACCTGCAAGCTCCTTGAGCTTACAGGCCAGTGACCCCAACCCAACACACCAGGTTATGCAGATGATGAACACGGGCAGAAGATTTGTCAAAACACTCGTAGTTGCTCTCACGCTCGGCCTTTCGGCCGGGGTGGCGGCTTCGGAGGTATATTTTGTTGACGGATACCATGGCGGTATCTACGGGCATTATCCCGTAAAATGGAAAACCCGCTTCATTGTCGATCAGCTGCAACGTAATCCCGATTGGAAAATAGGGCTTGAAATCGAGCCTGAAACGTGGGACACCGTGCAGGTGCGCACCCCTGAGGCATACCGGGATTTGGCAGCCCTTCTCAAAAGCGGGCGGATAGAGTTCACCAACCCCACTTACGGGCAACCTTATTGCTACAATATTTCGGGCGAAAGCCTTATCCGCCAGTTTGCCTATGGCATCGAAAAACTGAAACAACACTTCCCTGAAGCCGTCTTCACAACCTATGCCGTCGAGGAACCGTGTTTTACCAGCTGCCTCCCGGCTGTGTTGAAAGGCTTCGGATTCAAATATGCATCGTTGAAATGCCCCAACACATGCTGGGGCGGGTATATGGCGCCCTACGGCGGCCAGCTCGTGAACTGGATAGGGCCTGACGGAACATCGCTGCTCACTGTGCCACGCTACGGTTGCGAGCAACTTGAAAACAATTCCGTGTGGCAGACAAAGGCCTGGGGCAACTCGCCGGAATATCTCGCGGCCTGCCGTGAAGCCGGGATTGACAACCCGGTGGGGATGTGCTACCAGGATGCAGGATGGCGCAACGGCCCGTGGTTGAAAATGAACCATCCTTCGGGTTCGGTCTACACACTTTGGACTGATTATATCGAAAAGCATACGCCGGGGGCTACCTCCGACGACTACCACCTTTCGCAGGACGACGTGCTGGTGAACCTCATGTGGGGCAGCCAGGTTATGCAACGCATCGGGCGCGGCGTGCGTGCAGCCGAGAACAAGATGGTCATGGCTGAGAAACTTGCCGCCATTGCCATGCTTGAAGGCGCAGGGGCGCCACTCCCCGACCAAGGGGCTATGGATGAGGCATGGCGCCAGCTGATGCTCGCGCAGCACCATGATTCCTGGATTGTGCCCTATAACGGCCTTTGGCATTTCGGCACATGGGCCGATGCAATCAGGCAATGGACTGACCATGCATGCGGTGTTGCCGATTCCGAGATGATGCGCATGGCCTGCGGCATCACCCCCGGCAACCGTATGATGATTAAGGTGTTCAACACCCAGGGCGTCAGCCGTGAAGAGATTGTGAGTGTCCCCTTCCCATATGAATGGGATGGGTGCGAGGTGGTTCTCACCGACCATACAGGCCGCATAATCAAGGCTTCGAAACATATAGACTCAAAAGATAAGGTAAAAAGATTGGTATTTAAGGCGACGGTTCCCCCGATGGGTTACGCTACTTATCGCATAAGCCGCGTAGCCTGTGAAAAAGGAAATGCGATGGCTGCAACCGCTCCGGGAGGCGCGGCTGGCCGTGAAGTCGTGATGGAAAACGACAAAGTTAGGTTAACGTTGGATTTAGGTAAAGGGGGAACCGTTAAAAGCCTTATTCTTAAAACGGAAAACGGGCGTGAATTCGCCCCGTCGGCTGGCGATTACGCCATGGGCGAGATGCGCGGGTTCTTCTACGACGAAGGACGTTTCCGCTCGTCGGCCGAATCCCCGGTGCGCGTTGTTTCGCACACAGTCATCCCCGGCCTTGAAAGCCTGACCATGGAGGGTGAGATAGCAGGGCATCCGTTTACACAGACCCTGACACTTGCCGTCGGCAGCACCCGCATAGATTATGACCTGGATATCGACTGGAACGGGAACCCCGGGATAGGGGAGTATCGCGAGCGTCATTGGAATCACGACCGCCGTGGTTTCTGCGACGACCGCTACAAACTCTGCGTTCTTTTCCCTGCGGCATTCCCGACCGAAAAACTTTATAAGGACGCACCGTTCGACGTGTGTCTAAGCCGCAACGAGGATACGTTTTTCAACACCTGGAGCGGAATCAAACATAATGTGATCCTGAACTGGGTCGATGCTGCGGCAGCATCAGGCGATGCCGGGATTGGCATAATTTCCGACCATACCACAAGCTATGTCCACGGCAAGGACTACCCCGTGGGTCTTACCCTCCAATATTCCGGGCAGGGGCTATGGGGAAGGGATTACAAAATTGACCGACCCACCCATGTGAGGTTCGCCATCGTGCCGCATACCGGCAACGAAGGTGCTGAAGCCATGGCGCCGGAAGCAGAGAGCTATAACGAGCCGTTGCTGGCATTCGTGTGCGGCGGCAACGGTGAACCATCCACAGGTTCGCTCTGTTCCACCGACAATCCGGGCTATCGGGTAAGTGCCGCAATCCGCAACGGCGACCGGGTTACCCTGCGACTGCACAACAGCCATGGTGCCGGTAATGCCGCATCGGTTACGCTCGGGCTGCCCGGGGCAAGTGTGGCCGAAACCGACCTGGCAGGTAATACTACCGCGGAAGTCAAAACCGTTGAACACAAAGATGGTATCGGTTTCACAACCGAGATTCCCCGTAACGGATTCCGCACATATTCAATCAAGATATCACAGAAATCATGAAGCGCAATACAGGAAAAATAAGGTTTTCGGCTGCACTTCTTGCAGCCGCCGCTATGGCAGGTGCCACGCAATCATGCCGCACGGGTGCTGATTCGGGAGAACTCTCGTTCGCACCCGCAGATTATGTAAACCCGTTTATCGGGGCTAGCACCAATATTGACGATGCCGGGACCTATCACGGGCTTGGCAAAACATTCCCCGGGGCAACCACACCCTACGGGATGGTGCAGGTAAGCCCCAACACCATCACCGGGGGCGACAACGGCTCAGGCTACAGCTATGAGCATAAAACCATCGAAGGTTTCGCCCTTATGCAGATGAGCGGTGTGGGGTGGTTCGGCGAACTAGGCAACTTCCTGGTGATGCCTACCACCGGCCCCCTGAAACTTATCGCCGGGAAGGAGGATGGCCGCATCGACGGTTACCGTTCGGCCTATGACAAGGAATCGGAGCATGCCGGTGCCGGTTATTACAGCGTGCGCCTGAGCGACTATGACATACAGGTTGAAACCTCGGCCACGCCCCGTTGCGGTTTCATGCATTTCACCTTTCCTGAAAACGACAAATCGCGTGTGCAAATCGACCTTGCCCGCCGTGTGGGGGGCACGTCCACCACTCAGCATGTCAAGGTGTTGAACGACAGCACCCTGGTGGGGTGGATGCACTGCACCCCCGACGGTGGCGGCTGGGGCGACGGAGATGGCAAAGTGGAGTATAAGCTTCATTTCTACGCACGTCTGAGCAAACCGATGACCGATTACGGGTTCTGGAGCGCGGATATTCCCGAAGGGGCCTCGCGTCACCGCAATGATGTCGATTCGCTGCCTTATCTTGAAAATATCGCCAAATCGGAAATCATTACCGGCAAGGACGAGATTACCGGCAAGCATATAGGGTTCTACACCGAATTCCCCACCGTTAAGGGTGAGACCGTGGATTTGAAAGTCGGGGTATCGTTTGTCGACCTTGAAGGCGCCGAGAAGAACTTTATGGCCGAAATCGACGGCAAGGATTTCACCACCGTGCGTGAAGAGGCGTTCGATATGTGGAACAATGCCCTTGGCCGTGTGAGAATCGACGGTGGCACCGCCGACGAAAAAACGGTGTTCTACACCTCGCTCTATCACACCATGATCGATCCGCGCATCACCACCGATGTCGACGGCCGATATGTGGCAGGCGACAAGAGCATCCGCCAAGGTGACGGAAACTACACCCGTCGCACCATTTTCAGCGGCTGGGACGTGTTCCGCAGCCAGTTCCCCTTGCAGACCATTGTCAACCCGCGCCTTGTCAGCGATGTGGTCAATTCGCTCGTGTCGTTGGCCGATGAAACCGGGCATGAATATTTCGAGCGCTGGGAGCTGCTCAATTCCTACTCCGGGTGTATGATAGGTAACCCGGCACTCCCGGTTATCGCCGACGCATATGCCAAGGGGATACGCACGTTCGATGCCGAGAAGGCTTTGCGCTATGCTTTGAACTCTTCCGATAAGTTCGGCACTACCGCACTGGGTTATGCCGCCGAGCCTCTCAGTGTTTCAAACACCCTGGAGTATGCCTATGCCGACTGGTGTGCAGGCCAGTTCGCCCGTGCCCTCGGTAACGAGGAACTTGCGGCTGAATTCGAACGCCGTGGCCAGGCTTACCGCCAGGTGTTCAACCCTGAGGCAGGGTGGTTCTGCCCCCGGAATGCCGACGGGAGCTGGCGCGAGTGGAATCCCGAAACGTCGCGCACCGAGGAGTGGTTCGGCTGCATCGAATCAAACCTTTACCAGCAGGGGTGGTTCGTGCCTCACGATGTGGAGGGTATGGTTGCCCTCATGGGTGGCCGCGAAAAGGTTATAGCCGACCTCGACAGCATGTTTGCCCTCACGCCCTCCGATATGAAATGGAACGCCTATTATAATCATGCCAACGAGCCGGTGCATTTCGTGCCGTTCCTATATAACCGTCTCGGTTCCCCGTGGCTTACCCAGGAGCGTTGCCGCCATATCTGCCGCAATGCCTACACCAACCGTGTGGAGGGGCTTATCGGTAACGAGGATGTCGGCCAGATGTCGGCATGGTATGTGCTGACGGCTTCGGGCATACATCCTTACTGCCCGGGGGAGACCCGTATGGAAATTACAAGCCCGGTGTTCGACCGTGTGGAATATATGCTCGATTCCGACTATCATACCGGGAAAAGCTTCACAATCATAGCCCACGACAATTCGGATAAGAACATCTATATAGACCACGCGCTGCTCAACGGCAAGGAATATAACAAGTGTCACCTTGATTTCGCCGACATAAGCGCCGGTGGCACATTGGAACTGTTTATGAGTCCGACACCTAACAAAGCCTGGGGCATCTGAACAATCGTGCCTTGGGGATGTGTAGGGCATGGCCGGTATCCGGCAGCACCCTCGCCATCCGGGTGAAAAACCACGGCGGTGTGCCAAAATATTGAATTTTGACACACCGCCGGGATTTAAGCGTGAAGGGATGAAAGCAACAGGGTTTTTGGGCCGGGAATAAAGGGTTAAAGTAAGATTCCATGAAGAAACTTGTAGTTTTGTGTATTGTGGCGGCTGCGTGTGCTTTCGGCACGCGCGGCGCGCGCACAATATCGTCGAACAGTATCAATCTAAAGCCCGGTTCCGTTATGCCTGCCGATGTTGTTGAAGGCTTTCCGCCGGTCAAAACGGTTGTGCGATAACTACGTTTGGAAATGATTGTCGATTAATAGGAATAATTATACATAAATCACGATATGAAAGGAAAAAAGCTGATTTTGCTGGCTGCCGTTGCCTTTTTGGCTATGGGCAGCGCCATGGCAGCGCGTACATCGCTCAACAGTATCGACGGCGGGGCGCGCTGGGAGCTTTGCCCGCAGGATGACCTGTCGGGGGTTGCCGGGACGGAGATTTCCACATCCGGCTTCACCATGCCTGCCGGTGCTGTTGCCGGGGTGGTGCCCGGAGTTGTGTTCACCGCCTATGTCGAGGCCGGGAAAGAGGAAAATCCCGATTATGCCGATAACATCCACCGTGTGGATGAAAGTTTCTACAGCCGCCCGTTCTGGTATCGTGCGGAATTCCCTACACCTGCGGAATATTCCAAAGGGAAACGGGTGTGGATCAACTTTGACAATACGAACCGTTACGCCGATTTTTATGTGAACGGTGTGAAACTTTCGGGTACGCCCGAATCGACCAAGGATGTGAGCGGCCACATGATGCGCACACGCTATGACATTACCGACATCCTTGCCGGGGATGGCCGGAATGCTGTTGCCGTGCTGATTACCGATGCCGACCAAAAGAAAAGCCGCAAAGGTGAAGGCCCTTACGGGGTTGCATGCAGCCCCAGTTACCTGGCAGGTGCCGGGTGGGACTGGATGCCTTACATCCCGGGACGTCTCAACGGCATCACCGGTCATGTCAGCCTTGATGTTACAGGCGATGTGGTTATGGACGACCCCTGGGTGCGTAACGACCTGCCGGAGCTGTCGCGTGCCGAGATGATGGTTACCACCGGGCTGAAAAACACGGCTGATAAAAAACGCCGTGTGACCCTCGAAGGGATTATCATCCCCGGCGACATCAAGGTGGAACAGACCTATATCATCCCGGCCGGAGGTGAGGCCACGGTGACACTCGACAAGACCCGTTTCCCGCAGCTTGTGATTGAAAATCCCAGCCTTTGGTGGCCTAACGGGTATGGCGAGCCGAACCTGTACACCCTCGACCTGCGTGTGACCGACAACGGCAAGGTGCTTGATGAGAAAAAAATAAACTTCGGCATCAAAAAGTATGATTACAAGATGGTGCCGAACAAGCTGGGATTCCCGGTGATGACATTTTTCGTCAACGGCCAGAAAGTGTTTGTGAAGGGTGGAAACTGGGGCATGAGCGAATACCTGCTCCGTTGTCACGGCGACGAATATGAAAAGAAAATACGCCTGCACAAGGATATGAACTACAATATGATACGTTTGTGGACGGGCTGTGTTACCGATGATGAGTTCTACGACTGGTGCGACCGTTACGGCATCATGGTGTGGAACGATTTCTGGCTCTATGTCGCCTATAACGACGTTGCCGAGCCTGAAGCATTCAAGGCCAATGCCCTTGACAAGGTGCGCCGTCTGCGCAACCATCCCTCTATCGCCTTGTGGTGCGGTGCCAATGAGACACATCCGGCAAAGGAGCTTGACGATTACCTGTTGGCGATGGTGGCACGCGAAGACCGGAACGACCGCATGTATAAATCCTGCTCGAACCAGGACGGCCTTTCGGGTAGCGGATGGTGGGGGAACCAGCCGCCGCGTCATCATTTCGATACCTCAGGCAGCAACCTCGCATTCAACACACCGGCCTATCCGTATGGTTCGGACTACGGCTACGGGATGCGCTCGGAAATCGGCATGGCCACATTCCCGGTTTATGAAAGTGTGATAAAATTCATCCCTGAAAAAGACCATTGGCCCCTTCCCACCGACGAGCAGTTGAAAAACGACGACGACAATGTGTGGAACAAGCATTTCTTTGGCAAGGAAGCCTCAAATGCCAACCCGGTGAATTACAAGAAATCGGTCAACGAGCGTTGGGGTGAGTCGAAGTCGCTCGAAGAATTCTGTGAGAAAGCACAGCTTATCAACATCGAGGATATGAAGGGGATGTATGAGGCATGGAACGATAAGATGTGGAACGATGCCGCCGGTATCCTGATATGGATGAGCCATCCGGCCTACCCGTCGTTCGTATGGCAGACATATGATTATTATTATGACCCTTCGGGTGCCTACTGGGGTGCAAAAAAAGCATGCGAGCACCGGCACATCCAATGGAATGCGTCGAACCATAGCGTAAAAGTTGTCAATACCGGCGGCGAGGCTATGGAGGGGGTTACTGCAACCGCACGGATTTACGGGCTCGACGGCAAAGAACTTCCCGCTTATGCGCGCACAGCAAAGCTTTCCGTACCGGCATCGGCCATAGGTGAGGCGTTTACGCTTGATTTTTCAAAAGAAATCCCCGGAGTGCATTTCATCATGTTGGAACTGCGCGACGGAGCCGGAAAATTGTTGTCGGATAACTTCTACTGGCGCAACGGTGGCAAGGAACTGGATTATACGGGTGTGAACACCCTGCCTCAGGGCAATGTCGAAGCCTCGACGTCAGTTACTGGTTCCGGCAATGCGGTCATACGTTTGAAAAACAAAGGTAACACGGTGGCTTTCGCCAACCGCCTCCGTCTGTTGGATTCCGCCACCGGCGAGCGGGTGCTCCCCGTGTTTATGTCAGACAACTATGTGACGCTTCTCCCCGGTCAGGAAAGGGAAATCACGGTGGATTATGCCTCGACAACTACTGCCCCTGTGGATGTTATGATGAAGCAGTATGGGTATCCTGAAAGGAGAATAGCCTCGGTTGGCGCCAAATAGCAAAGAGGGCTTTATTACGGATATTTAAAGAACTAAAGGACTAATGAATAAACTAATCATATCACTGCTTGCCGCTGCCTCGTCGGCTGCTGTCGCGGCAGCGGCAAGCGCCCCGTATTCGCTTAGGTGCGAGCATCTCGAAAAGCCTTTGGGTGTGAACACCCTGGTGCCGCGATTCAGTTGGAAAAACAATCCTGCCGACGTGAAGCGCCAGACAGCTTACGAAATCGTGGTCGGCACGGATTCGCTTTCAGTTGCCGATAAGGGGAGGGGTGACCTCTGGCAGTCGGGGAAGGTGAAGGGTGATTCCCCCGTCCTGGTCGAATATGCCGGTGAGACGCTTCTGCCGCGCACCCAGGCATGGTGGAAAGTCCGTGTTTGGAATGAGGATGACAAAGCCGGCGACTGGAGTGATACCCGCCGTTTCGGTGTAGGCATCCTTCCCGGCGGCGACAACCCGATGCGTGGCGACTATATCGCCATGACAGGGGATAAGGATGAGGTGAATGCCCCGATTCTGCGTAAGAACTTAGAGTTCAAGCGTCGCGACGGCAGGGTGATGTGTCACGTCAACGCCCTTGGTTATCATGAACTTTATGTCAACGGGAAGAAGATGGGCACCAACGTGCTATCCCCGGGTGTGTCGCAGCTTGGCAAGCGTTCGCTTATAGTTACTTATGACATTACCCCGTATCTTGCCGACGGTGATAACGAAATCGCCTTGTGGCTTGGCCAGGGGTGGTATAAGGCCAATACATATAAAGCTGAATATCCCGGCCCGGCGGCCAGGCTGGAAATCGACCTTGTGAACGGACAAAGCCATGAACCGCTGCTTGTTTCCGATGCCACATGGCAAGGAGCGGCGGGCGGGCGTCGCGACATAGGCACCTGGTATCCCCTCCAGTTCGGCGGGGAGCTGGTGGACGGTGCGCAAACTCCTGCCGATATGACCGCCGCATCGCTTGGACGCCTTGACTGGCGCCCGGTAACCGTTCCGGGAATCAGACAACATCACGCAACACCTGAGGCATCGGAGCAGAACCACATAGCGCTAACTTCTAAACCTGTGAAAGTGGGACGTTTCCCCGACGGCAGCATCATGGTCGACATGGGGCGCGTGCTGACGGGCTGGTTCGAGATGGAGATGCCTCAACTGCCAGCCGGTGCCGAGGTCAGGATGGAATATTCCGACAACCTGCTTCCTGACGGGAATATGGATCCGCAGGGTGAAGCCGACATATATGTGTCGGGAGGAAAGGCCGGTGAGCGTTTCTGCAACAAATTCCACCATCATGCCTACCGCTATGTCAAGCTCCACGGGATTGAGGATGTGCCTGATGCGGAAGCGATGCGTGCGCACCAGATTCATGGCGACTATACCGATGCCTCGACTTTCCGTTGCTCGGATTCCGACCTCAATGCCGTGCATGATATGATAAAATACACCATGAAGTGCCTTACATTCAGCGGCTACATGGTTGACTGCCCGCATCTTGAACGCACGGGCTACGGAGGTGACGGCAATTCCTCCACGATGACGCTACAAACCATGTATGATGTGGCGCCTACCTATACCAACTGGTTGCAGGCATGGGGTGATGTCATGACTCCCGACGGCTCGCTGCCGCATGTGGCTCCCGCCGGTGGCGGCGGTGGCGGCCCGTACTGGTGCGGTTTCATAGTGCTTGCCCCGTGGCGTACATATCTCAACTACGGCGACCTCCGCATCCTGGAGGAATATTATCCCAAGATGAAACAGTGGATGGGCTATGTCGATGCCAATACCCGCGACGGGTTGCTTCGCCGCTGGCCTGATACCGAAAACCGTATGTGGTATCTCGGTGACTGGCTTGCCCCCGCAGGGGTTGATACCGGTAACGGCCAATCGGTCGACCTGGTCAACAACTGTTTCGTCAGCGAATGTCTGGAAAAGATGGAGCGCATCGCCACGGAGCTTTCACTTCCCGGCGAGGCTGCCGAATGGCGACGGAAGCGCCTGGCACTCAATGCTGCCATACATTATAACTTCTATGATTCGGAAAACCGTCAGTATGCCACAGGTTCGCAGCTCGACATGAGCTATCCTATGCTCGTCGGAGCTGTCCCGGCACATCTGCGGGATGCCATGCGTGACCGCATGCTGGAACTGTCGGCCACACGCTGGCGCGGTCATATAGGGGCCGGTCTTGTCGGTGTGCCTATCGTTACCCAGTGGGCGATTGACGAGGCGCAGCCTGATTTTATGGCCGGGATGTTGAGGCAGCGCGATTATCCGGGCTATCTCCATATGATTGACAACGGTGCGACCGCTACCTGGGAATATTGGAACGGGGAGCGTAGCCGTGTCCACAACTGCTATAACGGAGTAGGGTTATGGTACTATCAGGCTCTCGGAGGCTTGATTCCCGATTCCGGGGCCGCAGGTTATGGCCGCTTCACAGTGAACCCGCAGATTCCTTCAGGTGTGGAGTGGGCCGAGGTGACAAAGGAGACCCCTTTGGGCACAGCCGCAGTGCGGTGGGAGAAATCAGTCGACGGTCTGTCGTATGCCGTCACTGTCCCGTCGGGTGCGACGGCCTCGGTGGTCGTGCCGGAGGGTATGGCTCCTGTTGATAAGAAGACTGTCTGCGACAAATCGGGTATAATCGAAATCGGGGCAGGCAGACATATCATTCTTTTCAGGTAAGGTATATTCCGGCATGCCTGCGGTGCATCCTGCGCCGGTGCATGCCGGAACATATTTAAAAGCATCCGAAAAAAAGATAAAAAAGCTTTAATGGCGTAACGTGCTTCAATCGTCTTAATGATTGAACAGGGTGGAAACTGCCCTTGCGCCAACGTCGGCTATGTGTCCCGGCGAATCAACTAGAATCTTTAACCAACATTATCTCAGCAATTTAATAATTAAATCTTAATACATGAGACAGAATAGTTTGTTGTTCGGTCTGGTAATTGGGGCGATGTCGTTGACTGCGGTTTCGTGTGTCGACAGCTCTTTCCTCAACGAGACCCAGACTTCCGACCTGTCAAAGGAAGCTATTTTCAGCGACAGTACCTATACGGTCGGTTTTCTCAATCACATTTATGCCGATGCCGGTTATGACATCTATCCCAACCGTTTCGACGGGGGTATATGGCGTCCGGGCGAAGGCGGTTTGCAGACTGCCTGTGACGAGGCGGAGTTCAAGGTGACCTCCAATGTGACCGATGGTGTGATGTTCGCAACCGGTACGGTCAATCCCGTCACTATTTCCGACGAACCTTGGTCGAAATGCTATAAGCAGATCCGTAGCGCCAACGTTTTCCTGGCCAATGTGGATAACAGCCCGATGAATTCGCGTGCCAAGACACTTTACCGTGCCGAGGCGCGTTTCATGCGTGCATGGTATTATTTCATGTTGCTCCGTCATTATGGCGGTGTGCCCCTGCTGGGCGACGTCGTATATGAGAATGACGACGTTGACAACGTGAACATGACCCGTGCCAGTTTTGCCGACTGCGTGCAGTATATCGTAGACGAATGTAATGCAGCGGCAGCCGACCTTCCCAACCGTCGTTCGGGAACCTCGTTCGGACGTGCCAGTGCAGGTGCATGCATGGGTCTGATTTCGCGTGTGCTGCTTTATGCTGCCAGCCCCCTTTACAACGGTGAGGGTATAACCGACGATCCCCGTCTGAAACCGCTTTTAGGTTATGCCGATGCACGGCCGGAACGTTGGAAAGATGCAGCCGATGCGGCAATGCGCCTTATCCGCACAGGTTCCTGGCAGGTTTACAACCGTCATCAGGATAAAGACGGAAACAATGAGCCGGGCTGGGGTTTCTACGCCCAATTCCAGGCTTATGACTTTACCTCGCTCAATTCCTATAACGGACAGAACTATACCAGCGGTGCCTATTGCGGCCATATCTTCACATGGAAACGTGCCATGGGCAACGAACGCGAGGGGCTGTGGTATCCTGTTACATGCGGTGGTAACGGTAACGGCGGCTATCCCACACTGGAACTTATGGAGAGCTTCCCGATGAAGGACGGTGCAGCCCCTGGCAAGGGTAAATATGAATACAGCCGTATGAACCCGGCCAAAGACCGTGACCCTCGTTTTGCAAACAGCTTCGTTTGGAACGGTACGGAATGTGCTGCCGGTGGTGGCAACAAGAACATGGTCTACACCTACCAGGGTGTGGGTTCGAGCAGCGACGCCATCTATCAGGGAACACGTACCGGCAACTATTTCCGCAAGATGTGCCACCGCGACTGCGCTGGTAACCACTTCGTTACCGTGGAGCAGAGCTACTGCCTGATACGTTACGAGGAAATCCTCCTTAACTATGCCGAGGCTGTCAACGAATATTACGGCCCTGATCATGCCGAGGTCATCGGCAATGTGACCGTAAGCCCCATCGACGCCCTTAAGATGATTCGCGAGCGTGCCGGTATCGAGGCAGGTGACGACGGCATGTATGGTTTGCGGCAAGGGATGGATAAAGATGCCATGCGTGAGGCAATCCGTCTTGAACGCCGTGTGGAACTCGCCCTCGAGGGTCACCGTTTCTTCGACGTGCGCCGCTGGAAGATTGCCGATAAGACGGAAAACGCCGTTACCCACGGCTTTGAAATCACCCGCAAACTCGACGGTACGGAATCAGGACGTGAAGTAGCTGTGCGTCAGCATGTGTTCCGCCCCGCGATGTATTTCTGGCCTATCCCCTATAAGGAAGTGACACGTTCGGAAGAACTTCTCCAGAATCCTTACTACGAGTAAAAAACATCCTTAAATCAATATAAGAGAATATGAAACTATTCCTGAAAGCAGGCGTTATGGCGGCTCTTATGGGCTTTGCGGCGACGTCGTGCGATTCTTATAAGGACAACGAGACCCCCGACAAATTCGTCGAGGCCGACAAAGACCTTTCGGGCGTGTGGTCACTTACCAAGGTGATGCGAAACAACGTCGATATAACCTCGACAATGGATTTTTCCAAATTCCGGCTCCGTCTCAACCCTGACGGAAGCTATTCGCTGGAAAACCGTCTCCCCTTCCCGGTGCGTCACAGCGGGTTGTGGTCGGTCGATGATCCCGCCCACCCGTTTATGCTGTCGTTTACCGAGGATGGTGCCATCGGTGCCATGGAGGTAGGCATACAGTATCCGATTGTAAACGGCATGCGTCAGCTGTCGATTACCCACAGCCCCGGTTGCGGCAGCAACAAGTATGAGTATCTTTTTGTGAAAGCTAACAATTAAAGTCAGGCCCGATGAAACGTAGATATAAAATATATGCCTTTATGGCACTGGCATGCATCGCCTTTATGACGGCATGTGTGTTTCTTGATTCGCTGGAGGTAGACCAGCCCCAGCCTGACGGCACCATGGCTCCCCGTATCAAAGTCGGGGAAACCGCTACTTTCACAGTGAAAGGCCACGTTGATGTGAGCGGCGACCGTGATGATGCCGATATCCTTGTGTTTGCAATGCTGGCTCCCCGTAACTGGAACATCCGTTACAATGTGGTGCCCACCTATCATGCCACCGAGTCGCTCGACCCCGAGGATGAGCAGACTATGTCGGTGATTCCCGATGCATCTTCACCCAAGAACATGCCCGGTTACACCTGGCCTGAAGCACTTATGGAGCGTTTCGGCCTTGGCCCGAACCGCTTCAACGACATGGAATGGGTTGCATGGCAGGCTGACGTGCCGGTATGGATTTACAATGGCGGCCACCCGCACTATGAAATAACCGTCAAGTGCAAGGCCGGTATGGAAAACCTCGTGGCATGCCTCGGGTTCTTTGTCAACGGTGTTGCCGACGGCCTTACCACCGACGACCGTTATTACAAGGTCGTGTATAGCGACCCGTTCACAGTCTACGGTGGCGTAGGTGAGGAAGTCGACTACAGCAAGCTCCGTTTCAACACCGTAGAGCCTACCCGTGCCTTGCAGGACGATTTCGTCACATTCACATTCTCTGGCGATGCCTATGAGAACAAGCTCATCGAATGTGAACAGATTTATTTTGAGGGAAAAGCCTACACAGCCGAAGGTGGTGAGTACACTGTCAAAGACCGCTCTGACGACCTGCTGATGAAGCGTGAGAACACTTTCACTCATTCCTACAGTGTCACGATATGGCCTGCCGGCCTGTTCAACATACCCGAAGGTGAGACGATTACCAAAATAGATTATGTGTTTACCAACGCCGACGGGTCGATAGTGGTCAACAAGTCGCTTGACGACAAGATGAGCGGCGGCACACCCGCGTCGGACGACGTGCCGTTCACATTCAATCTTGTATGTGGCGTATAACACAGTGAATATCCTTAAATCATGACAAAGACAGATATGTGCATCATAAATAACAAAAACGGGCATTTGCACCGTGCGGCGTTGCTTCTGACGCTTGCAGGTGCCACAGCGCTCCCTGCTGCCGCCGTGAAGGGTGTCATCGTCGACCAATACGGGCAGCCGGTGCCGTCGGCACAGATAACCGTCAAAGGCACTTCCACTTCGGTTCTGACCGATGCCGACGGTGTGTTCGACCTCGACCTTTCCGCAGAGAAAAACCTCAGTATCGTTGCTCCGGGCTATCTGGCCACGGAGTTCAATGTGGGAGCTTTGCGCCGTGACAAGGATAAGGAGGATGTGAGGATAGTGCTTACCGAGCAGGATGTACCCGTGAAACCGACCATCCCCGGCGTTTACGGCACGGTTCCCGCCGACAGCTATCTGGGGGCGGCATCCACGGTCTATACCGACCAGGTTAACCGCACCATCGGTTCGACCATTATCCCCGGCATTGTGGGCAAGCTGGCCGGGCTGAACATAGAGCAGTATCGTGGCGCCCGCCTGCACCAGACCGATGCCAACAACTCGCTCGACCTTGCAGGCTGGATTCCGAAGATGGGCCAGGGCATGTATAGCGACAACTCCGAATACAACATCACCTCGCGTGGGAAAAGCCCGATTGTCTATATCGACGGTATCGAACGCGATTTCTATTCGATTGACCCTGACGCAATCGAATCGGTGTCGATTCAGAAGGACGCCCTTTCGACCATGTTCAACGGTATGCGTTCGTCGCGCCCGGTGTTGCTAATCACCACCAAGAACCCGCAGAGCAAGGGTTTCCGCGTGTCGTTTACCGGCCGTTTCGGCATTTCGAACGCCATCAAGAAACCGAAACCCCTTACCTCGTCGCAATATGCCTACATGCTCAACGAGGCTTTGCAGAACGACGGACGCTCACCGCAATATGACCAGAACGATTATTACGCATACCTCAACGGGGGCGACCCTATGCTTTATCCCGATGTAAACTGGTTTGACGAGATTACCCGCAACAGCTCCACTTCGCAATATTATAATGTGAACGTGTCGGGCGGTAACAATTTCGCCCAGTTCTTCGTCAGCGCAGGTTTCTATTCCGAGGACGGTATGTTCAAGGATTTCAACGACAGCTACAGCACCAAGCTTACCTCTAAGCGTTATTCGGTGAACTCGAAGGTGGATATGCATATCACCCGCGATTTCACGGCTTCGGTGTCGTTGCTGGCACGCCTCGATGAAGGGAACCAGCCCGGCGGTGCCGGGACAGGCTACAGCGATTTGCTGCTGGCCATGTACCAGACCCCGAACAATGCCTATCCCATCTTCAACCCGAACGGGACTTATGGCGGTAACGTGTCGTTTACCAACAACCTTTATGCACAGGCGTCGAATTCGGGTTATATCGAGGATAAGACCAAGGACCTCCTCGGTATGGTCAACCTCAAATATGATTTCGACCAGTATGTGCGCGGTCTCTCTGTCTACGCCATGGGTAGCGTTACCGTGCAGGACCGCTCGGCGACCTTCCGCACCATGCGTGCCCCGGTCTATGAGTATGCCCTCAGCGAGACGGGTGATTACGTTTACCACCGCTATGGCAACATAGCCTCACAGTCGAATAATTACCGTGCTGTGGCCAACTACCAGCAGCTTTGGGGCAAATTCGGCGTTGATTATGAGCGCCGGTGGGGGCTGCATCATTTCAAGGCCGGATTGAGCGGCGACACCCGTCAGAACATCCATAACTACGACCTCCCGTCGCTCCCGTCGAACATCATGCAGAACCTTGCATATGACTACGACTCGAAATATTTCGCACAGCTGGCCGTGACCGAAAGCTACTTCAACCGTTATGCCGACGGGCACCGCTGGGGAGGTTTCTTCGCGGCAGGGCTCGGCTGGGACATGGCCCGTGAAAACTTCATGGAATCCACCCGTGGCTGGCTCGACAAGCTGAAGCTGCGCCTGGTTTACGGACGTACCGGCGACGGCGTTGACAACAGCGGTTACTATAACTATTATCAGACCTATTCGCAGTCGGGCTACGGCGGATACATCTGGGGTCAGGCCGTGGGCAACCCCTCTTATACCGAGGCCAACGGTATGGCCAACCCGTTCGTCACATGGGAGAAGGCTCACAAGTGGGATATCGGTATGGATGTTGCGATGTTCAACAACCGCCTTATCCTCCAGGCCGACTATTACAATGACAAATACTACGACATGCTTCAGACCCGAGGCAAAAGCATAGAACTCCTCGGGGCACCGTACCCCCTTGAAAATATCGGTAAGGAACGTCGCACAGGCGGTGAAATCTCGCTTACCTGGCAGGATAACGTGGGCGATTTCAACTACTATGTTACCGGTAACTGGAACATCCAGGCCAACAAGGTGCTTTTCATCGACGAACAGAACTACCCCTACGACTACATGCGCCAGACAGGCAAGCCCTGGGCTACTTTCGGTCTTGTTGCAGACGGGTTCTTCACCTCGATGGAGGAAATCGGACATAGCGCCGTTATCGAAGGCTTCGACAACATCCAGCCGGGCGACATCAAATACCGCGATCTTAACAACGACGGTGTGATTGACGAGTTCGACCGTGCGGTTATCGGTAATGACAAACCGCTGCAATATTTCGGCCTCGACCTCGGCTTCAACTGGAAAGGCTTCGAGTTCTCGATGAACTGGCAGGGTGTCTACAACCGAGATATCTATATCAACGACCGCAACCTTGTGGAGGGCTTCCAGAAAATCGGCCAAAGCTACGGCCAGGGCTATGAGCTGCTGATGGGCCGCTGGACACCCGAAACCGCCGAAACTGCCATCCTTCCCCGCCTCTCGGCCGGTGGCAACGATTACAACATGGGCGGTCTTTACGGTTCATCTTTCTGGATGAAAAACGGAAATTTCCTACGCATGAAGAACCTTTACATCGGCTACACACTGCCGCAGACTTTCTGCCGCAACTTCCTGGCCGGTGTGCGTCCCAAGATTTTCGTGAACGTTCAGAACCTCTGCACAATCTCCGCTTGCGACTGGGTTGACCCCGAGGTAAGCTTCACAAGCTACCCCCTGCAGCGCACTTGGAGCATGGGTATCAATCTTAAATTCTAATAATCAGGAATTATCACAATGAAACGCAATAGAAAAGTAATGCTTATGGGTTGCATGCTCGGCCTTGCGGGGCTGGCATCGTGTACCGATGGCTACGAAAGCGAACCGGTCGAGAATTTCACACTCGACTATGTGTTCTCGGCCACCGACTCCGTCGGCACCCAGGCAACCCAGTATCTGAACAATATCTACCGTCACCTTGTAAACGGCCATAACCGAGTGGGAAGCGACTATCTCGATGCCGCCACCGACGATGCCATCTCGATTTATTACGATGATTCGGAAGTTTACAAACTCGCCATGGGACGTTACACCCCGACAGGCCGTATATCGGCTGAAATGGGGTGGGGGACTTACTACAACACTATCCGCGAGGCTTCCATCTTCGTTGCAAATATCGACCGCGTGCCGTTTAACCTGACCTATGTCAAAGCAGGTGAGACCGAGACCGATGCCGACGGCAACCTTAAGGAAACCCCGCTCAACGTGACAATGAAGGCTGAAGCACGTTTCCTCCGCGCATTGGCTTACTTCGAACTGGTGAAACGTTACGGCGGTGTGCCCCTGTTGGGCGACAGGGTGTTCGAACTCAACGACAACCTCGAGCTGCCCCGCAACAGTTTCGCACAGTGTGTGGAATACATAGTAGGCGAGCTTGACGACATAAAGGACGACCTCCGCGGCCTGCCGATGAACGGGTCGGACGCTACCAACTATGCAGCCGTACCTACCCGTGAGGCTTGTATGGCGCTTAAAACCCGTGTGCTTCTTTATGCCGCCAGCAAACTCTTCAACGAAGAACCGCTCGAACGCGGCAACGAGCTTGTAGGTTATGCGACCTACGACCGCAACCGTTGGAAACTCGCAGCCGATGCTGCTTTGGAGCTGATGAGTACCGCAGGCCATAAAGGCTCGGGTGTCATCAACCTCAACCCTAATTTCCGCAACGCCTTCCTGGGCTATTACAGCGGTGGCAACACCGAGCTTATATGGTTCGTGCAGGGCGAGATGAACAGCTATAACCTTGAGCGTAACAACGGCCCGCTCGGTTTCACCGGCAACGGCCTGGGCAACGGCCGCACGCTTCCCACCCAGAACCTTGTGGAATCCTTCCCGATGAAGGATGGCAAGCCGATCGGCAGCAGCGCATACCCCTACGAGGTTAACAACCAGTATGCCAACCGCGACCCGCGTCTTGACATGACCGTGCTCCACAATGGTTCCAACTGGCTCGGACGCCAGCTTGCAACTTATCAGGGGGGCGGCAACAACCCCACTTCGTCGGCGCTCTACAGCCGCACAAGCTACTACATGTGCAAGTTCATGGGTGACTACACCGGCGGCAGCCGCGAGTATAACGGCAACAGCCCCCATCCCTGGGTGGTGCTGCGTTATGCCGAAGTGCTTCTCAACTATGCCGAGGCTCAGAACGAATTCCTTGACGCACCCGACCAAAGCGTTTACGACTGCCTTATCGAGCTTCGCAAACGTGCCGGAATCGAACCGGGCGACGATAACCTCTACGGGTTGAAATATCCCATGTCGCAGGGCGAGATGCGCGACGTTATCCGCAACGAGCGCCGCATCGAAATGGCGTTCGAGGAACAGCGCTTCTACGACATCCGCCGCTGGAAGGTTGCGGGCGATATTTTCGAAAATCCTGTGCGCGGCCTCACAATCACCAACCGCGACGGCGTGCTCAATTTCGCCGAAAACGAGGTGCTCAATGTGAAATGGGACGACCGCCGTTACCTCTTCCCCATCCCTTACAGCGAAGTGCTGAAGAATTCTAACATGGTTCAAAACCCTAAATGGTAAATATCGTGATGAACAGAATAATAACCGTATTGTTAAGCATTGCGCTCGCCTTTGCCGCACTGGCGCAACAGTTCACCGCCACCGGTGTGGTGTCGTCGGAAACCGACGGCGAGTTCCTGCCCGGTGTGACGGTAAGGGTCAAGGGGCAGCAAACCGGCACCTCGACCGATATCGACGGCAAATTCTCCATCAAGGCAAAGACCGGCGATGTGCTCGAATTTTCCTATATAGGCTATAAGCCCGTCACTGCCAAAGTGAAAGGCGAAGGGGCTATGAACATCCTTATGACCGAGGACCAGAACTCGCTCGACGAAGTTGTGGTGGTTGGTTACTCCACCGTGAAGAAAATAACCCTTACGGGTGCCGCTTCAGGCATCAATGCCGAGCAGATCCGCCGCGTCCCCACTTCGAGCGTGCAGAACTCGCTTGCCGGCAAGCTCCCCGGTTTCTTCAGCCAGCAGCGTTCCGGCCAGCCGGGTAAGGATGCTTCCGACTTCTTTATCCGTGGTGTCAGCTCACTCAACGGCGACGGTAATAAGCCGCTTATCATTGTCGATGACATCGAATACAGCTATGACCAGCTCTCGCAGATCAATGTGAACGAAATCGAGAGCATCACCATCCTCAAGGATGCCGCAACAACGGCCATCTACGGTATCAAGGGTGCCAACGGTGTGCTTGTGGTTAAAACCCGCCGTGGCCGCGAAGGCGCCCCCACGGTTACAGCCCGCGTTGAAGCCGGTGTGCAGATGCCGGTGCGTACCCCCAAGTTCCTCAATTCCTACCAGACGGCGCTTATGGTCAATGAAGCTTATGCCAACGACCGCATCGCACCCCAGTGGAGCTACGACGACATTCAGAAATTTGCCGACGGCAGCGACCCTTACGGTCATCCTGATGTGAACTGGTATGACGAGGTGTTCAACAAATCGGCATGGCAGGAGAATGTCAATGTCGACATCACCGGCGGTTCCAACCGTCTGACCTATTTCGCCTCTGTGGGCTACTTGAACCAGGATGGCCTTGTGAAGGATTTCGGTTCGAAGAGCAACGACGTTAACAGCAACTACTTCTACCACCGTTTCAACTTCCGCACCAACCTTGACTTCAAGGTTACCGACAATTTCAAGATGCGCCTGGACATTACCTCGCGTTTCATGAACATCAACGAGCCGAGAGGCATCAACGCAACCGGCGAGATTTACAACTGGAAGGAGATGCACCCCTATTCGGCCCCTGTGGTGAACCCCGATGGCTCAACCCCCTATCTTTATGATACGGAGGGTAAGAAGGCAGTGCTTCCCGCACGCCTGGCCAACGAAGGTTATAACCGTAACCGCCGTAACGACAACAACGTTCTGTTCGGTTTCGACTGGGGTCTCGACTGGATTACCAAGGGTCTGTCGGCTACCGCACGTGTGGCTTATGCCTCTATCGACGAGAATATCCGCAGCGTGCGCCGTGAGCGCTATCCTTCGTATCACTACGACTCGGCTACGGGTAATTACACGATTAATCCCAACAACGTCTATACCAACGGGGCATATGATGTGACCGGCTGGAAGGAGCGTGACAACAAGCAGTTCAACCTGCAGCTGTTCCTCAATTACGCACGCACGTTTAACGAGAATCATGATGTGACTGCCATGTTGCTTTACAACCGTCAAAGCGACACCAATGTAGGCCAAGCCGGCGTTCCTGCCAACTTCGAAGGCTACACCCTTTCGTTGGGCTACCGTTACAAAAACAAATACCTGTTCGACTTCAACGGCGCATACAACGGTACCGACCGCTTCGGTAAGGACAACCGTTTCGGTTTCTTCCCCTCGGCATCCGTAGGTTATATTATATCGGAGGAACCCTTTATCCGCGACAACGTGGGCGACAAAATCAACCTGTTGAAGCTGCGTGCGTCGTTTGGTCTCGTAGGTTCCGACATCGCTCCCGGTAACCGCTATCTCTACAAGCAGTATTTCTATCAGGAAACAGGCCCCTATTTCGGTGAACGCTTCCAGAACGGGTCGCAGTCATCATATTATGAAGGCGATCTCGGTTCCGACAACATCACTTGGGAGAAATCGCGCAAATGGGACGTGGGTCTGGAATTCCGCTTCTTCAACCGCATCAGCGCAACTGTCGACTGGTTCTATGACATCCGTTACGACCAGCTTGTGTCGCGCAGCAGCGTGCCTATGATTCTCGGTGTCGGCGTGGCACCCAGCAATGTTGCCCGCACCCGCAACACCGGTTTCGACGGCAGCGTGACATATCAGGATAACTTCGGCGAATTCAGCCTGAACACCTCGTTTGTGTTCTCCTACGCAAAGAACAAGGTTCTCTACAAGGATGAGGCCCAGAAGAGCTATCCCTGGCTTATGGAGACCGGCCACCCGATCGGACAGCCTTTCGGCTACCATTGGATTGGCTATTACACCCCCGACGACATTGCCGCTATCAAGCGCGGTACCCCCGGTGCCCCGGCAGTTCCCAACACCGATGTTCCCGTGCAGGCCGGTGACCTAAAATACGAGGACCTCAACGGCGACGGCATTATCAACGACTATGACAAACGCGCCATAGGCAAACCTAACCTCCCCAACACCACCCTTGGCTGGAACATCGGCGGTTCGTGGAAGGGTCTCAGCCTCAATGTGCTGTTCCAGGGTTCGTTCAACTACAGCTTCGCCCTTAACGGCACCGCTATCGAACCGTTCAAGAGCCAGTTCCAGCCCATCCACACTCATCGCTGGACTGAGGAGCGCTGGGCCGCAGGCGAGGAGATCGAGTTCCCCCGCCTTACCTCCAACCCCTCGACCATCAACTCTCCGGCTGCCTATATGTCGGACTTCTGGCTGGTTGACGCATGGTATATCCGCCTGAAAACCATCGACCTCAGCTACCAGCTGCCGAAAACGGTGCTTCCCAAATATCTGCAGGATGTACGTTTCTATGTCAACGCCTACAACCTGCTGACATGGACCAACTATAACAAGTATCAGCAGGACCCCGAAATCTCGACCAACTCGGCGGGCGATACCTATATGAACCAGAAGGTGGTCAACCTGGGTGTGCAGCTGACATTCTAATTTGCTAACACTTAATGAAATTGAAAACGATGAAAATCAGTGATATAAAGTGCATGGCACTGGCGATGGCGGCTGTCGGCGCGGTGGGTTTCACCGCGTGCAACGACACCCTGGAGGTGTTGCCGCTCGAATATAAGGAGGATCCCAATTTCGCGCCCCCCCACATCAACCCGGCCTGGAACCTGGTTGAAATCAGCGATATGGCAGGTGCCGGGGTCTACGCTTATAAAGATAAGCTCTACGACGGGCTTTTCACCCGCACACTTGGGTGGAACGGCGGCGACGGCGTGCTGACGGTGCAGTTGCCCGACGGCAACCTGTTCTGGACGTTCAACGATAGCTTCTACGGTGTGATAAATGAACCGGTGGAAGAGCGTCGCCGCGGTGCATGCTCCTTCCCCCGAAACTCTACCATGGTGCAGGAGAAAGTCGGCAGCCATCTTGGTGAAACCGACGAGAACCTTCACTGGCTGGCCCGCTTCAACCAGACAACCGATCCCAATGCCGCAGGCTATTATAAGGCATTCACCCATATCGACCATCCCAAGGCTTCTGACTACAACGACGACGGCATCGCTCAGGACTACCTTTATTGGTCGGGCGACGGCACCATCGTCGACGGCAAATTGCAGATGATGTGGATGGGTGTGCACACTCCCGGCAACGGCGATATGCTCAATCAGAACCTTGCCATAGCCATCTATAATATCGACGGTAAAATCGGTGATGAGAATTATCTGAAACTGGAGTCGATCGACCATGATTTCCTTCCCGAGAACCCTTACGGCTACGGTTCGACCATGTGGGAGGATGAGGATGGCCACTTCTACCTTTACAGCTCCACCGGCAACGGCCAGTTCCTGGGCAATGTGCCTATCGTGGCACGTACCGCTACCCACGACCTCCGCAGCGAATGGGAATATTATGTCCCCACCGATGCGGGCGAAATGGTATGGCAGAAAGAGTATCCCACCTTGTTGCAGGCCCAGAACTCGGGCATCGCCCCCGAGCAGGGTTCGTTGACATTGCCCTGGGTGTTCAAAAAGGGCGACTGGTACTACATGGTGTCGCAGTCGTTCCCCTTCGGCAAGGAACTCAACATCCTGCGCAGCGAGCATCCCTGGGGGCCCTTCACCGACAAGAAGGTTATCCTCAAGTTCCCCGATACACTTGATAAAATCGGTGTGCAGACCTATCAGCACCTCTATATGCTCAACCTGCACCCCGGCCTGTCGCGCGAAGGCGAGCTTGTGATTTCCACCAACTCCGACTGCGAATCTTTCTGGGATAATTTCAACAATGTCGGTTCGGCCGATTTCTACCGTCCGTTCTTCTTCCGCATTTTCAAGTGGGAGCGCGCTTTCGAAAACTAACCCACCTCCCCCAACCAAAATAGCGGGATTTATCCCGATAATTATCTCAACGGCGTTGTGTCAAAGTCCGACACGACGCCGTTTCCGTATCGATCCAGATTCCTGTATTTCGCAAGGATAGGAGGGGGATTATAGGAATCTGGATTAATTGTTGCCGGGGGGTAAATCGGTCTTATAAAAAAGGCGGGGAGGGGAGGAACCATTAAAACACATATAATTTGATGAGAAAAGGGATTGTTACATTCTGGGCGGCCATGGCGTTATGTGCGGCTCCGTCGTATGCCGTGGTGGATTACAGTATAGAACCGTTAAAATATATCCTGCTGAGGGTCAGACGGTAAGCTCGCTTGACCGGGTGCAAATCCGGCTCGACCGTGGTTTCGGACCTGTGGGCTATGACCATGGGGCAGAGGGGATGAAGGTGTATATCGAAAACGAGGCTGGCGAGCGCGTTATGTTGGTGAATGCCGTGAACGCAGCTCCGGCAATAGCTCCCGAATGGGGGTTGGCGGAGATGGATGGGAGCACCCACAAGGATGTATATACCTATAAGGATAAACTTTATAACGACCTATTCACCCGCACGCTGGGTTGGAACGGGGGCGACGGCGTGTTTACCGTCGGGTTGCCAGGTGGACATGTGTATTGGACTTTCAACGACAGTTTCTATGGCGTGGCTGATGCTGCCACACGTGCGCGCGGTGCATGCAGTTTCCCGCGTAACACCATAATGGCGCAGTGTGCCGATGATGAGGGGTATCCTGTCGGGGAGGATGAATCGCTGCTTTGGCTTGCCAGGTTCAACCAGACCACTGACCCCGGCGCAGCAGGATATTACAAGGCGTTCACCCATATTGACCACCCGGAGGCTGCGAGCTTCAATGACGACGGCATAGCGCAGGATTTCCTTTACTGGTCGGGCGACGGTACATTGGCCGACGGCAAATTGCAGATGCTTTGGAACGGGGTCGACAACCGCAACGGGCAGATGATTGCGCTTGGCACCGCGTTGGCCACCTACAGCCTTGAGGGGCGGCCGGGCGATGCGGATTATCTGAAGCTTGAATCGGTCGACCATGATTTCCTTCCCTATAATCCATATGCCTACGGCAGCACCCTGTGGGAAGACCCCGACGGGCATATCTACCTCTATTCCTCGACCGGCAACGGCAACTGGCTTGGCAATGACCCTATCGTGGCACGCACCGTGGGGAGCGACCTGGCCGGTGAATGGGAGTACTATATCCGCAATGCTTCAGGCAACATGCAGTGGCAGAAAGAATATCCCACCAAGGCACAGGTGGAAAAGTCGGGTATCGCCCCAGGCGAAGGTTCCTATACATTGCCGTGGGTGTTCAAGAAAGGCAACCTGTACTACATGTGCGCGCAAACTTTCCCCTTTGGTCAGGAAATGAACATAATGTGTTCGGAACATCCCTGGGGGCCGTTTAAAAACCACAAAACCCTCATCAAGTTCCCGAACCCCCTTGACGAGCTGCAGCATGACATGTACGGCGACAAATACCGTTTCCTGTATATGCTGAATCTACATCCGGCACTGTCGCGCAACGGCGAGCTGGTTATTTCCACCAATACCGATGCTACCGACGACGGCCCCGGCTCGTTCTGGCGTAATTTCAACAACCCCGGTTCATGCGACTGGTACCGGCCGTTTTTCTTCCGTGTGTTTCACTGGGAGCAATTGTTTGCTGATAAATCGATGCTGGGGGAGAGCGATATTATCGAGTTTATGCCGGAGGGTTCGGGCGCATTGACCGAGCCAGGGAAGTATAAATTCGTGTGCGAACAGGGTGTGTTTGGTAACGAGGGTTATGAAGCCAGCGGCTATGCCGACGGATTGGCCAATAAGCGCATAGAGGTTCGTTTTACTCTAGGCGAAGGCGCTTCGGTTTATGCCGTGGATGCCACCGGCAGTGATATGTCCTCGCCCGTTTACTACAACATGCAGGGCATACGTGTTTCCAACCCCGTTCCCGGTGAAATCTACATAGTGCGCCGAGGTGACAAGGTTGAAAAAGCCGTAATGCCGTAATCCGTTATAGCATGTATCATTTGTGACAAACTGCCGTTATTCCTAGCAAACATAAACGGCCATGTGTCAAATTCATGAACTTCGACACATGGCCGTTTATGTTTGCCAATTTGGTATTTACCCGAATAGTGATAATTGGTAATATTGCTTCACCTGATTACTGATGCCGTCAACATGTTCCAACGCTTTTCTGACTTCCATTGCAATTTCTTTGGCGAAGAGCACAGGGACGGCGTTGCCGATTTGTAGCTGTATGTCGCGTTTATTTGCGCCATGAAAAAACCAATCGTCGGGAAATGTTTGTAAACGTGCATATTCTCGGGGTGTAAATGGTCTGAGCATACTTGCGGAAATCCTCCATAGCTTTGCAGTGGATTCGGGATTTCTTACAAATAGTCCTGATGTACGGTTTTTGTTTATGCGTGTACTTCTCACGTTTCCTTTTGCCCAGCCCCATACTGTCGCTGTGTCTACGGCAGGAAAAGGGGAGTCGAAATCCCTTATGGGATTGCCTTCAGAAGCGGTTCTGCTGAATCTTACAGGAATTGCTATTTCAGCATCATCAAACGGCTCGTGAGTTTCAATATGGGCATAGCTTTTGAATCCCCATTGAGGATTATGATTAGGGAGCCGTATTGATAGGTTTTGTCCCAGGTCATAGATGAAATTTCGGATACATGTGGTGGCTTTAGGGGCAGGGAAGGAAAAACATGCCAAACGAGGGTCTTTATATGCGATAAAAATAAATCGTCTGCGTGTTTGTGGTACTCCGAAATCCGACACCCTGAAAAATTGGAATTTTACATTGTATCCTATTGCTGCCAATTCTTCCGCAATTTGTATGGCGAAAGGTTTCCCGCTTTGAGGGTGGGTCATTGTGCGTAGATTGAGCACATTTTCCATGACTATAATCCTTGGCTGCATTCTTCGGGCAATCCGGATTACTTCCCGGTACAATTGGTTGCGTTCGTCGTTTGCATCACGTTTCCCTCCAAGAGAAAATCCTTGGCAGGGGAATCCGGCGAGTAACACATCTAATCCATTGCTGAAATCGGGTGTGTAGTCTTTTACATCTTTTTTTAACACATCCCAATGAGGCCGATTGGCATTTAATGTTTTAACCGCTACATCCAAAATGTCGCTTGACTGAGTGTGGATAAATCCGGCCTTTTCAAAGCCCAAGTCAAGCCCTCCAGCACCTGAAAACAGTCCTAAATAGGTGTAATTAGTTGTAGATTCGTCGGGTATAGAAAACATCGCGTTGTTATATCTTTGGGATTTCCGGAATATATGCAACCCGTTCTTTGGGATTGCGTAGTTTACATTTTGAGAATATGTCAGTTATAGTTCTGAGAGAAGATATAGCTGTTTGAGGTGAAATCTCGTTTATTATGTAATAATAAAATGAGTTACCATATTTGTCAGTTCTTACAATCTCTTTATTGACTGGACATGCCAACTCGTGCAAGTTTATCATTGATTTTTTTGCCACAAGGATTTTATGGTGATAGAAGCAATCCAAGCGGGTATTAAGAGGATTTGGATAAGTGTACATTTTTCGATGTCGCACAGAGCCTTCTTGGTATGGCCCGTGACCATATTCGGTAAAGTTAGAGTATTTGGCTTCTTTATGTAGGTTAAAATCATAATTTATGAAATCCCCGTCTACAATTACCAATGTAATAATCTCTGTGCTTTGTGGATTTAATAATGCGTAGATATAGTAACATGGTATGACCAGTGTGTCGCCCCCGCATTTTATTAATGTTCGTCCACAAGGCAAACAGCTGTTGTAATCCATCGTCAGACCACGAGAGTCTTTGCCGTCTTGCCTTTGGATAAGCTTTTTAATCTCAAAACCTACAATGCTTCCGGTGTATCGGTTGCGAATTATTAAATCCGGTGTGGTTAGTTTTCCGGAATGGAATACTTCCATTCCGGGAGGAAGAAAATTTTTTATACAGGATTCAATCCAGCAATCGAAAGGGTCGTCTTGTACTGTACCGATAATCTCGTTTGGGCGTAAATAGACAGGTATATCACCATTTGCCTCACACATATTAATCAATCCACGGTAGACTGATAAGACAATATTTAATTCTTCGCTCATGATAATTATTACGAGATAATAATAACGGTATCACAAAGGTACGTAAAATTTATATAATTCTTAATGTCGAAAGGAGTATGTGGTTCCTATGTATGCTTTGATCTTTATTTTGACTTGGTGGATGTTGTATTCTGTATGAGGTTCTGAAAATCAAGGTGGTCAGATGAACTAAAATCCATGCTTCGCAATCGATGACGGGCATCAGATTTGGTGGTAAAATTTGAGGCTGTGGTTTAATGGGGAAGGGGGCGATGTTCGTTCTCCCTAATAAAGGACGCATCCGCAGGTGGATGCGCGGAATATCACAGCGCGATGAGAAAAGGGATGATAGCATTGGCGGCGGGGATTGCCGTTGCCGGGACAGCGGCCCTGTGGGCGGCTGACAAGGATTACACGCAGTATGTGAACACGCTGCAGGGCACGGACTCGCATTTCGGGTTGAGCCATGGCAACACGTATCCCACGGCCGGTATGCCGTTCGGGTTACATTTCTGGTCGCCGCAGACGGGTAAGAACGGCGACGGTTTCAAATATACCTACGGAGCGGATGCCATCCGCGGGTTCGCCCAGGCTCACCAGTGTAGTCCGTGGGTGAGCGACTATGCCGTGTATTCGTTCATGCCTGTGGTTGGCGAGCTGAAGGTTAACGAGGATGCGCGTGCCACTAAGTTTAGCCACGACAATGAGGTGGGCAAACCTAATTATTACAGTGTTAAGCTCGACAACGGTATCCGCACAGAGATGGCGCCTACGGAGCGAGGGGTGCATCTGCGTTTCTCTTATCCTGCCGACGGGGGTGATGCATGGCTGGTGCTCGACGGTTATACCGACATGAGCGAAATACATATCGACCCGGCCAAACGTCAGATCAGCGGCTGGGTCAACAACCACCGTTTCGTGAATGACGGGAAGAGTTTCCGCAACTATTTCGTGGTCCAGTTCGACAAGCCTTTCGAGGAATTCGGCATGTGGGAGAACCATAATGACAGCATCATGCCTGGCCGCAGCGATGGCAATGGCAAGGGCTACGGTGCTTACCTGCGTTTCAAAAAGGGGGCTAAGGTGCAGGCCAAGGCCGCCTCGTCATATATCTCGCCAGAGCAGGCGCTGGTGACGTTGAAAGCGGAGCTTGGTGCCGACAAGACCCTTGAGGCCACCAAGGAGCGTGGCCGCAAGGTGTGGAACAACCTGCTGGGAAGAATCGACGTGGAAGGTGGGACGGACGAGGAAATCCGCACGTTCTATTCCTGCCTGTTCCGTGCCAATCTGTTCTCGCGCATGTTCTATGAAATCAAGGAGGACGGGACGCCTTACTATTACAGCCCTTACGACGGTAAAATCTACGACGGATATATGTTTACCGACAATGGTTTCTGGGATACCTTCCGCTCGCAGTTCCCTTTGACAAACATTCTGCACCCAACACAGCAGGGTCGCTACATGCAGGCCCTGCTCGATGCGCAGAAGCAGTGCGGCTGGCTCCCATCATGGTCATGTCCCGGTGAGACCGGCGGTATGCTCGGCAACCATGCCATATCGTTGCTGACCGATGCATGGGCGAAGGGTATCAGGGATTTCGACCCTCAGGAGGCTCTCGAGGCTTATGCCCATGAGGCGTTCAACAAAGGCCCCTGGGGAGGTGCCAACGGCCGTGCCGGATGGAAGGAATATTATACTTTGGGCTATGTGAGCTATCCTGAATCGATGGGTTCCACTGCCCAGACCCTCGAATACGCCTATGATGATTTCTGCGCCTACCAGCTTGCCCGCATGACCGGGAACAAGTTCTATGAGGAGGTGTTCGGGAAGCATATGTACAACTACCGCAACATGTTCGATCCCAAGACCGGTTTCATGCGCGGGCGCGACATCAAGGGTAACTTTGTCGAGCCGTTCGACCCGGTTGAATGGGGCGGCCCCTATTGCGAGGGGAATGCCTGGCATTATAACTGGTCGGTGTTCCACGACGTGCAGGGATTTATCGACCTTTATGGCAGCGACGAGGCTTTTGTTGCCAAACTTGATTCGGTGTTCACGCTTCCCAACACCGTGAAGCCCGGCACCTACGGCGGGATGATTCACGAGATGGTCGAGATGCAGCAGGCCGAGATGGGGCAGTATGCCCATGGCAACCAGCCGATACAGCACATGCCCTATCTTTATTGCTATGCCGGGCAGCCGTGGAAAACGCAATACTGGGTGCGCCAGATTATGAACCGTCTGTATAATTCCACTGAAAAGGGATTCCCCGGCGACGAAGACCAGGGGGGCATGTCGTCATGGTATATCCTCAGCGCCCTCGGCATCTATGCCGTTACACCCGGCACTGACGAGTATGTTATCGGAAGCCCTGTGTTCCGCAAGGCCACTATCACTATGGAGAACGGCAACAAGTTCACCATCGAGGCCGAAGGCAACGACATGGGGCACGTCTACATTGCCGATGCCACCCTCAACGGCCACAAACTGGATAAAAACTATATCACATACGGAGACCTGGCCCGTGGCGGCAAGCTCACTTTCACCATGAGCGACACCCCGGTGAAAACACGTGGCACAACCAAGCATGCCGCTCCGTTCTCCGTGTCGAAAAAATGTCATTTATAACAGATGAAGAAAATTTCAGTATTCCTCACGTCACTGGCCGTTGCCGCGTTATCGGCTACGGCAGTGACCGGTGATTTCGCCGGAAAGGTCAACACCCTCATAGGTAACAAGGGTGTCGGGCTTACTTCGGGCTATCTCTACCCCGGTGCCACCTACCCGTTCGGTATGGTGCAGTTCACACCGTCGTATTTTTCAAAGCGGGGCGGTTTCGTAATCAACCAGCTGAGTGGCGGCGGTTGCGCCCATATGGGAAACTTCCCCACGTTCCCGCTGAAAGGCAGACTCGCCGTGTCGCCGGGAAATATTGTCGACCACCGCGTTAAGGTGAGCGGCGAGAAGGGGCATGCGGGCTATTATGAGGCAAAGATACAGGATGACATACATGCACAGCTCACGGTGACGGAGCGTACCGGCATGGCACAATATGATTTCCCTGCATCAGACAAGTTCGGGACGGTGATTATCGGTGCCGGTGTGGCCGCTACCCCCACTGAAACCGCCGCTGTTGTGATTACAAGCCCCAATTCATGCGAGGGCTATGCCATGGGTGGCAATTTCTGCGGAATCGACACCCCGTATAAGGTTTATTTCGCGGCTGAATTCGATATGGATGCGTCGGTTACCGGCGTATGGAAGGATGACCGCCTGTTTGACGGCGCCACTTTTGCAGAAGGGGCTGTTTCGGGTGTGTATTTCACCTTCGATCTTTCCAAAAGCCATGATGTTAGATATAAAATCGGGGTTTCGTATGTGTCGGTTGAGAATGCACGCGAGAACCTGAAGGCCGAGAATCCCGGATGGGATTTCGCCGCTGTGCGCACGGCCGCTGAAAAACGCTGGGACGAGTGCCTGGGTCGCATAGAGGTGAAGGGCACCAATCCCGACCGCGAGACACAGTTCTATACGCATCTTTATCATGTGCTGATTCACCCGAATGTGTGCAGCGACGTCAACGGGGAGTATATGGGCGCCGACAACAAGGTTTACAAAAGCCATTCACGCCAATACACCTCGTTCAGCAACTGGGATACATACCGCACGCAGATTCAGCTGCTTTCCATGCTCGAACCTGAAGTGGCTTCGGATATCGTGATTTCGCATCAGAAGTTTGCCGAGCAGTCGGGCGGCTCGTTCCCCCGCTGGGTGCTGGCAAATATCGAGACCGGCGTCATGCAGGGTGACCCTTCGTCGATTCTCGTGTCGAATGCCTGGGCGTTCGGTGCTCGTAACTATGACCCCAAACCCCTTCTCGACATCATGCGCAAGGGTGCCGAGCAACCCGGAGCCAAATCGCAGGATGTGGAGACCCGTCCCGGTCTTGACCAATATCTCTCGAAGGGCTATTATGACGCGTCGATTCATCTGGAATATTCTTCGGCCGATTTCGCCATCGGGCAGTTCGCATTGCGTGCTGTGGGCGACGAGTTCCTGAGCTGGCGTTATTTCGCCGTGGCGCGTTCGTGGAAAAACCTTGTTGACGAGGAAACCGGGTGGTTGCGCTCGCGCAATGCCGACGGTAGCTGGCGCGGCCAGGGTGATGACTGGCGCGAATCGACCTATCCCAACTATTTCTGGATGGTGCCTTACAACATTGCCGGTCTGATAGAGGTTGCCGGTGGCGCCCGGAAAGCCGAGGAGCGCCTGGACTATCTGTTCCGCCGCCTGGACGCAGGCTATGGCGACGAATGGTATGCATGCGGCAACGAGCCCAGTTTCCAGATTCCCTGGACTTACAACTGGCTCGGGAAACCTTGGAAAACCCAGAAAATCGTAAACCGTGTGCTTAACGAGCAGTACAGCAGTGATATCGACGGCCTTCCCGGCAACGATGACCTCGGCACTATGGGCGGATGGTATGTGTTTGCCTGCATGGGTATGTACCCGCAGATTCCCGGTGTGGGAGGGTTTGCCTTGAACACGCCTATATTCAACGACATAACTATCCATCTCGGCAACGGTAACGATATCCGTATCAAAGGCGGGTCGGAGAAGAACATCTACACATCCTCGCTCAAACTCAACGGGGAGCCTCACAACAGCACATGGGTTGACTGGGCCGACCTTGAAAACGGTGCCACCCTTGATTTTGCAACCTCGGCGAAACTGGGTTCGAAGTGGGGGACAGAGCAGTTGCCACCTTCCTTTGACTAAGAGGGTGTTTAATAATAAATGTTAATTCCCGGCCGAAAATCACGTGGCGAATTTTGCTCTGAATTGAAGGAGCATAGCGAGCTATGTGACTGAAATGAAGAGCTAAAGGCGCCCGTGATTTTCGAGTGGAATGGTAATTTCTGTATCAACATTATTTTTTGAATTAATGGATTTTTAAAGTTACCCCCGCCTTGGCGTCTCTTTTGCTGAATTGCTAAAAGATATGCCACCGGGAATTTAACATTTATTATTAACACCCTCTAATATGCTGACACCACCCTCGCCATCCGGGCGAAAACAAAGTGTGATGTCAGAATATAGAATTTTGGCACACTTGTGCTGGTCATATCAAAAACAAAAAACAAAAAACAATCATGAAAAATAATTTTATTCAGATAATTGCGCTGGGTGCTGCCGGGGTGGCTCTGCTTGCCTCGTGTGGCGGAACCCGCGAGAAATCGGATAACTGGGCGTGGCTAGGCTTTGAACGCGCTGCCACGGCCCCCATCCTTGAACCCGACTCCACTGTACGTTTCCTGTGCCCCATGCGCGGTGATTCCGTGGCGTGGATGGAGAGCGATGTGTTCAACCCTGCTGCTGCCGTCAAGGGTGACAGCATAGTGGTGCTTTTCCGCGCCGAGGATAATTCGGCAACCGGCATCGGCAGCCGCACTTCGCGCATTGGTTATGCCCCTTCGGCCGATGGCGTGAATTTCACATATTCCACCTCGCCGGTGCTTTATCCCGCCAATGATTCGCAGGCCGGGTTGGAGCAGCCCGGCGGTTGTGAGGATCCGCGCGTGGCTATGACCGAGGATGGCAGATATGTTATGCTCTATACGCAGTGGAACCGCAAGATGCCCCGTCTGGCCGTTGCCACTTCCACCGACCTCCGCAACTGGGAGAAGCATGGCCCTGCGTTTGCCAAGGCTTACGACGGGCGTTTTGCCGATGATTTCTCCAAATCCGCATCAATAGTGACCAAACTCGACGGCGACCGCCAGATAATTGCAAAAATCAATGGCAAATACTGGATGTACTGGGGCGAGAAGTTTGTGAATGTTGCAACTTCCGACGACCTCTTGAACTGGACCCCTGTGCTTGACGAGGACGGGGAGCTTCTCAAGGTGATGGAACCCCGCGAAGGGAAGTTCGACAGCGAACTGACCGAATGCGGTCCCCCCGCCGTACTCACCGACAAGGGTATCCTGTTGCTTTATAACGGTAAAAACGCAGGCGACGACCGCCGTGACCCGGACTACACGGCCAATACCTATTGCGGCGGCCAGGCGTTGTTTGCCGCCAACAATCCGGTTGATTTGCTGGCACGCCTTGACAAACCGTTTTTCGTGCCTGAGGCCGATTTTGAAAAGAGCGGCCAATATCCTGCCGGAACCGTGTTTATCGAAGGTCTGGCCTATTTGAAAGGGAAGTGGTATCTCTACTACGGATGCGCCGATTCAAGGGTCGGTGTGGCTGTTTACGACCCTTCCGATAATTGAAAACTGTTTTAAAAAAATATAACGATTACGATGAAAAAAGTAATTTTGACTCTTGTGGGTGCGGCTCTAGCTATCGGGCCGGCGCTCAACGCGCAGGAAATCAAGCCGTTCAAAGAGGGTGAACGTGCCGTGTTCCTCGGCAACAGCATCACCGACGGCGGCCACTATCATTCATATATCTGGCTGTATTATATGACCCGCTTCCCTGAAATGCCTATCACGGTGTTCAACGGCGGCATCGGCGGCGACACGGCCTATGACATGAACAAGCGCCTCGACAACGACATCTTCAGCAAGAACCCTACGTCGCTGATGGTGACTTTCGGCATGAACGATTCCGGCTATTTCGAATATAACGGCGATAATGCCAAGGAGTTCGGCGAACAGAAATACCAGGAGAGCATCAAGAACTACCAGGATATGGAGAAGCGCTTCAAGGAGCTGCCCGACACCCGCATCGTGATGGTAGGCACCTCACCCTATGACGAAGGGGCTGAAATCGAAGGCAATAACTTCCATGGCAAAAACGCGACCATCGAGCGCATCGTGGAGTATCAGATTAACTCGGCCAAACAGAACGGCTGGGAATACACCGATATGAACGCACCCATGATGGAACTTAACCGCAAAGGGCAGCAGAAAAATCCGGCATTTACGCTTTGTGGTTCCGACCGCATCCATCCCGACAACGACGGCCATATGGTTATGGCCTACCTCTTCCTCAAAGCCCAAGGTTTTGCAGGCAAGTGTGTTGCCGATATGGATATCAATGCAAAGACCATGCAGGTTGTGAAAGAGGAAAACTGCACCGTTTCCAACCTTAAGAAGGCAGGTAACGAAATCAAATTCGACTATTTGGCCAAAGCGCTTCCTTACCCCATGGACACGATTGCACGCGGTTGGATGCAGAACCGTCCGCAGTCGGCTGCCAAGGATGTGGTTCCCTTCGTTGAGGAAATGAACCAGGAGCGCCTGTTGGTTACAGGTCTCAGCGGCAAATACAAACTCCTTATCGACGGTGAGGAAATCGGCGTATGGTCGGCAAAAGACCTTGCCAAAGGTATCAACCTGGCTGAAATCACGCTCACACCGCAGTATCAGCAGGCCCTTGCCGTGATGCGTCTCAACGAGCGTCGTTGGGACATCGAGCGCCAGTTCCGTGAATACGCGTGGTGCCAGCATGGCTTCTTCCAGCAGGAAGGGCTTCTGAATGCCAACAACCGCAAGGCTATCAAGGTGATGGATGACAACCTTGAAAAGAACGGATGGTTGAAGAGCCGCCGCGACCGCTATGCCGAGATGATGCACGAACCCGTGCGCAAAGGCATGCAGGCTGAAATGGATGCACTTGTCAACACCATCTACGAGAGCAACAAGCCCGTAACCCGCCACTTCGTGCTCCGCAAAATCTGATAGTACCTACATATCCCTGTACAGAAAGTAAATAAACCACCGGCGCTGTGTAATAGCCTAAGCCTTACACAGCGCCGGTGGTTTGCCGTTATAGATACAGGCAGGTCAGGCTGGCATAATTATTTGCACCGATCAATGTTGGGACGTTCGTAGCGGCGGTAGAGGATAAAGAGAAGGATGCAGCCGGTGAGGATTATGGGGAGGCCGACCACCGACGGGGCTGTGTAGCCGTAACCGGCTCGGATTACTTCCCCTCCAATCCAGGCTGCGATGGCGTTGCCTGCATTGTAGGCAATCTGGATGCATGCCGCCCCGAGCATCTCGCCTCCTCGCGAATAGCCCACGATGTCGCTTTGCAGGGGGCTTCCCGAACCGAACAGGGCGGCTGTTCCCAATACCATGAGGATGGCTGCGGCTGCCTGTATGTGGGCGAAAAAGAAGAACAGCAACAGGATGGGGATGGCGCTCGCCTGGACGCATACGGCCACGGCTGAAGGCTTGAAGCGTATGCCGAGGCGTCCGGCAACGAGGTTGCCGGCAAACATGCCGAATCCCGCCAGCACCATGAGCCACGACAGGGCGTCCTGGCTGAAGCCCGCCACGTCGGTTAGCTGTGGGTCGATATAACTATACCAGCAGTAGATGCCGATTTGGCCGAAAAGAACCCCGCCGAAAATCAGCCATGGCGGCAATGTGCGCAGAAAGCGGAACTGCCCTCTGAAGCCGCAATCCTCAAGCCCGGGCACCTGAGGCACCCAGCGGTTTATGGCGAGCAGGGTAATGACACCGGACATAGCTACAATCAGGAACGCCATACGCCACGACATGGTGTTGGTGATTAACGTCCCGGCGGGGACTCCTACGAGCGTTGCCACCGTCATGCCCGCAATCATCATGGCCACCGCGCTTACCTCCTTGCCGGGGGCGGCGAGCTTGCGTGCCACGATTGCCCCGACGCCGAAGTATGCCCCGTGGGGCAGTCCCGAAATCAGACGGGCTGCCATAAAAGTCCAAAATCCAGGCGCGATGCATGCCAACAGGTTCCCTGACGCTATAATTCCTGCTAACAGAAGCATCAGGCGTTTAAGCGGCAGCCTGCGGGCGAACAGCAGCGCCGGTGCGCCGCAACAAACACCTAAGGCGTAGGCCGAGATAAACCATCCGGCCTTCGATATGCTAACATCCATGTCACCGGCTATATTCCCCAGAATCCCCATCATCAGAAACTCCGCTATCCCTAGGGCGAAAGTGCCCAGGGCCAGCGCAAACAATCCCTTGTTCATATTTTTAGAAAACTATCCTTGAAGAAAAACTGTCCTTGGAATAATCAATATGCCAACCTTTGAAAACCTTGCAGTCGGAAACTACACAAATTCCACGTTTCGGTCTGCAAAGTTAGCAAATTGCCTTGGATTTTGTGTTTTGTAAAATTTTTGTAAAACTTTTTTGATTTCCCTTGACTTTAGACTGAAATTTTGCTATCTTGCAACCGGCCATCGTTAACACACGGATTTATTAATCATACCATTGTTATACCATGAAAAACTTTTGATATTGGAAGTGCTTGTAGCCCGGCTGTCTGACATCAAACATGGTGATATAGTGCGCCTGACGTTGACTTGTGGAAATAAAATAATTGATAAGAAAGCAATCTTAATACGGAAATAGTTATGAAACGGTTATTATTGGGTTTGCTGGGGATGCTTGTATTCACATCGCTCGGTGCATCTATAAAGTGGGATTGGGATTTGAGTACTGAATCATATGATTTTGAATCAGGAGGGATTTATTATGGCATAATTAGTGAGTCGCGAGGCGAGGTGCATGTGATGAATCCCCGGATAGATATATATTGCGATCCTTATGGGGATGTGGAGCCAATAGGTGCCCTTCCTCCTGAGTATAGGTTTAAGGCCGCTAATATAGATGATGATAATATCAGTGAGTATGACCGTTATTCTTGGCCTGGAGGGGCTTATAAGGGTGAGATTGAGATTCCTGCCACGGTGAAACATGATGGGAAGACCTATACTGTTGTGCGGATTGCATATGGTGCTTTTGCATGGTGCGACGGTTTGAAAAGCATAAATCTTCCTTCGTCGATACGTGAAATAAGATATGGGGCTTTCAGCATGTGTACATCGTTGACCGAAATCAATCTTCCTGCCGGTGTGCGTGTTTGCGGAGGTGCGTTTTATGGGTGTAAGGCGCTTAAGGACTTGGATTTTTCCGAATGCGAATTTCAATATTACGAATATGAAGCCGATGCGGTTGTTTGCCAGTGTGAGGCGCTTGAGAAAATTTATCTTCCCAAAAGATGGCATAAGGAATCCTTCCATTGCTATTTAGAGGAGGTGATTCGAGAAGGAAACTCCTATGTCGAGCATCGCTGTTTGGGGGATTATTATATGGATTATGATGATTTTCCATATACCCTTTGTAAGGAGCATACGGAGGTGTTATGGGGTTATGATGCGCAGGGAGCTTCGGATGTGACAAAGCATACCCGGAATTTTATGTCAGAAGGAAATAATGATGATAATGGGGCTGAAGTATGGGGATATCCCAGGCAGTTGTGTGAACTTGAAGGAAACAAAAATCTGCGGGAGATTCATGCTACATCGGTTGTTCCCTTGGAGTTGCACGGGTTAAGTCAGGGAGTTGACGGTTATTGGGATTTCCTTTATGATGACTGTGTGCTTTATGTTCCTGAAGGTAGCCTTGAGGCGTACAGTTCAACCGCACCATGGTCTAATTTCAAGCATATATTGGAAGAGACGCAGGCATCGGTGGATGTGGTGCCGGTTGCTGGTTTCGAAAGTGCGGCTCCTCGTAGAATCTACGATCTTTCCGGCAACCTGCGGGCAACGTTGTCTTCCGGTGAGATTCCTGAACTTGCCCCCGGTTTGTACATAGAGCGTTGCGGTTCGGTGTCGAAGAAGGTCGTTGTCATGTGATGCAGGTGTGTTAAGTGGGTGCAGTTACTATCTGAACCATTCTGACAGCACCCTCGTCATCCGGGCGAAAACAACGGCGGTGTGTCAAAATTCAATATTTTGGCACACCGCCTTCTGTGTTTAACCTTAGAGATTGAAGTCATCGTGACTTCAATCTCCAGGATGTAACACGATAGGAGGTTAAGTAATGGAGGGGTCAGGCGAGGTCGCCGCGCATGGCATCCTCGAAGTGGGAGAGGGCGGCTTTGGCGCCTTCGCCCATAGCGACTATTACTTGTTTGTAAGGCACGTTGGTTACGTCGCCTGCGGCGTAAACCCCTTTTACGGAGGTGCGGCAGCGTTCGTCAACGATAATTTCCCCACCTTTGGTCATGGCAAGCGAATCCTTGAACGGGGCGCTGTTGGGCAGCAGCCCGATTTGCACGAATACACCTGCAGCATCGAAGATTGTTTCCTCGCCAGTGACACGGTTCTTTACCTTGATTCCCGAAACGCTTTTGCCATCGCCGATTATCTCAAGAGCCTGGGTTGAGAGGTGGATGTCGATATTACCCATCGACCCGGCCTTTTCCTGCAATACATCGTCGGCTTTCAGTGAATCCATAAATTCGAAAACATCGACATGGGGACAGATTGCGGCAAGGTCGATTGCCGCCTCTATGCCGGAATTGCCTCCGCCTACCACCGCCACGCGTCTGCCTGCATAGAACGGGCCGTCGCAGTGGGTGCAAAATGCCACGCCGTGGCCTATGTGCTCGCTTTCTCCGGGGATAGAGAGTTTTCTCCATCCTGCGCCGGTGGCGATTATGATTGCTTTCGCCTTGAAGGTTTCATGTGCGCATACAAGGGTCTTTTCCCGTCCGCTTATATCGGCGTTGTCGACCGTGCGGTTTTCGAACATGTCGATTGGATACTTCCCCATATGCTCCTTGAGGTCGGCTGCAAGTTTAGGGCCCGTGGTTTCAGGCACGGAGGTAAGGTTTTCAATCGACATGGTTTCACGTACCTGGCCGCCGATTGTCTTCGCAATCACAGCTGTGTTGAACCCTTTGCGGGCTGAATAGATGGCGGCAGTTGCCCCTGCGGGGCCTCCCCCCAGCACTATTACGTCATATTCACGGGTAACCGGTGTTGCCTCGGCAGTTTCGTCGACCCCGTAGGTGTTCTCGAGTTTCTCCAAGAGTTCGCCAAGCGAGGAGCGCCCTACGTTCAGCACCATGTCACCGGCATATACCGTGGGGACTGACTGGATGTTGAGGGCTTCGACCAACGCTGGCACCACGGCGCCGTCGATAACGGTGTTTTCGATTGAAGGGTTGAGGAGGGCTATCACATTCAGAGCCTGAGCCACGTCGGGGCAGTTGGTGCATGTTAGGGAAACAAACGTGCGCAGCGTCACGGGGCCTTTCAATGCCTTTATACGTGTCACCAAAGCTTCGTCGGGCAGGTTTTTCCCTTGTCCGTCGGCGTTGAGCACGGCAAGCAGGAGGGTTGTGAACTCATGCCCGTTGGGAATGCCGCAGAATTTCACACCTGTCGGTGTGCCGTTCCTGACGATTTCGAATGTGGGGGCGTCCGCATCGGCTTGCGAGTGTTCCACCGACAGTTTTGGCGAGGTCGAGGCCACATCTTCCAGGAAGCTTTTCATTTCGGCAGCCTGTGTGGAATCCCCGCCGGTATATATCCTGAAGGAAATCCCGGTTTTCAAGGAGGCAAATATGCCTTTCAGTTGTTCTTTTATGTCTTGGTCAAGCATTGTGTGTTGTTATCTGGATGGTTGTTTTTTTGAAAAAGGCGGTGTGCCACATGTTTTCCATGCTGACACACCGCCTTTTGAGGTTTTTCGTGGAATCCGATATGTCGCTATGGCGTTTATCAGATTTTACCAACGAGATCGATGCTCGGTTTTAGGGTTGCCTGACCCTGCTTCCATTTTGCGGGGCATACCTCGCCGTCGTGTGTTGCAACGAACTGGGCTGCTTCCACCTTGCGCAGCAGTTCTTCGGCATTACGTCCGATGCTGTTATCCTGGATTTCTACCAGTTTTATCAACCCTTCGGGATTGCATACGAAAGTGCCACGGTAGGCCATACCCTCCTGTTCGATCATCACGCCGAAAGCACGGCTGAGAACGCCGGTGGGGTCGGCCAGCATGGGATATTGTATTTTCTTGATGCTTTCCGATGCATCGTGCCAGGCTTTGTGGACGAAATGCGAGTCGGTGCTTACGGAGTAAACCTCTACGCCGAGTTGCTTGAATTGTTCATATTTCTCAGCCATATCCTCAAGCTCGGTGGGGCACACGAAGGTGAAGTCGGCAGGATAGAAGAAGAACACGGCCCATTTGCCGAGCACATCCTTGTCAGTAACTGTTTTGAACTCACCGTTGTGGTATGCCTGCACCTTGAACTCAGGGATATGGGTGTTGATAATTGATTCCATTTGTTCTGTTTTTTGTTGTTGTTATTTTTGTTAGTACTATAATTGCAATCACTGCAATATATCGAACGTGGAACCGGGGTGATAAGTTTGACGAGGGGTGAAGTATTAGCAATGTTTATGGATTATGCTTAAATTTTACCCAAATCAAAAGGAATATATATGTAAACATGTTAAAATTCGATATGGAACCTGGTTTTGCCGGGTGCAATGGTGGCGAGTGAGAAGCGGCAGTTGTGGCGGCGCAGCACCTCGCTTACGCAAAGCAGCCCGATGCCTTGCCCATGTGGCTTGGTCGACAGGAAAGGGGTGAACAGCTTTCCGGCAATTTCCGGGTTGATGCCGGGGCCGTCGTCGTCAATGTCGACCGACGATGGGTTTGTGCCGGTGGAGATGGTGATTTTCCCGGACGCATGCCCGATGCTTTCAACCGAGTTTTTGATAATATTGACCATTGCCTGCTCAAACAACACGACATCGACCATTGCCATCGCGGCATCATCGGCAGGGTGGAAGGAAAGGGTTATCCCTTGTGGTAGCAGCCCTTCAAGGAACGGTAGCTGGCGGCGCAGGCATTCGTTGAGGTCGCGCGGCGAGGTTACCGGGGCGGGGATTTTAACGACGTCGGTGTATGATGTTATGAACCGGCTCAGGCCGATGCAGCGTTCGTTGCAGCTTTCGATAATATCCTGTAGTTCAGAGCCGGGTGCGATTACGGTAGCCAAGGTGTCGAGCATCGAGCTGACCCCGCCCATGGTGTTGTTCACCTCATGTACAATCAGGCGTATCACTTTGCCGTAGGCTTCTTTTTCGGCGCGGTAAACCTCGTCGGTAAGGCTTTCAACCAGTATGAAGGGGCGCCGGAAGCCCATTTCCATAAACCATAGCCGCGAAACTTTGAAGATGCTGTTGTCGCCTAGCCGCACCGTGTCGGTGCTTCCGGGCTTTATTTTTTGCACGGCTTCGGCAAGTTCCCCTTTCATCATCCGGCTGGCGGCCGGGTTCATGCCGGTGGGATTGCCGTCGAAATCGCAGGTGATTATCCCCATCGGCGAGGCTTCTATCAGCAGGCTCAGGAATGAGTTCTGCTCATGTTTTCGGAGGCGTTCGTTGCGGAGGCTCTGCATCATTGAATTGAACATTTCCACCAGCCGGTCGGCATCCTTATGCCCCACTTTTGCCAGGCGGCTGCCGAAGTCCTGTCCTTTCAGAAGGTCGATTCCGTTGGCCAGGGTTGTCATAGGCCGCACAACCGATATGTATAACAGCAGCAGGCATATTGCCAGGGCTGAGGCTATGCCTGTTTTCCACCACAGCGACACCCCGGCAGTCATGAAAAGCTGCACAATCATGGCTGCAACGAATATGGCAATTAGCAGGAAGGCGGTTCGTATTCGCATCGGTATTGGAAAAAAGTTGTTAGACAATCCCTCGGTCTGTCGGGATTATTCAGGTTATCGGTCGATACCGTATTTTTCGAGTTTGCGGTAGAGGGTCTGACGTGTCACGCCCAGTTCGGCGGCAACTTTGCTGATATTGCCGCGGAAGCGTCTCAACGCGTCGGCAATCGCCTCACGTTCCATATCCTCGAGTGAGGCCGGTTGCATGGTTTGCATGCCTGCCATGGCCGTGGCGTTACCCGGATTATACTGTCTGCTGAAATCGCATGCGTCAAGACGCGGGGAGCCGCTGACCAGGATTGTGCGCTCCACAAGGTTTTTAAGCTCGCGGATATTGCCGGGATAGGGCAGACGTGAAAGGAACCCCATCGCATCGGCTGTTATCTCCGGCATGCGTATGCCTTCTTGGCGAGTGAAGTTTTCCGAGAAATGTTTCACAAGGAGAGGGATGTCGTCGCGTCGTTCGCGCAGCGGGGGGAGGCGGAGTGTTATTAGGTTTATGCGGTAGAGAAGGTCTTCGCGGAAGGTGTGTTCGCGCACTTTTGCCCAAAGGTCGGCGTTGGTGGCGGCGATGACGCGTATGTCGGTCTGCCTCGGACGGCTTTCGCCGAGGCGTTCGAATGTGTGTTGTTGCAGCACGCGCAGCAGTTTCACCTGGCAGCTGAGGTCGAGGTCGCCGATTTCGTCAAGGAATATGGAACCTTTGTCGGCAAGTTCGAAGCGCCCCTTGCGGTCGGCGGTGGCACCGGTGTAGGCTCCTTTTACGTGACCGAACATCTCGCTTTCGAAAAGCGACTGGGAGATGCCGCCGAGGTTCACCATCACCAAAGCTTCAGCGCGGCGCTGTGAATTCCGGTGTATGGCCTGCGCGACGAGTTCCTTCCCGGTCCCGTTTTCACCAAGGATAAGCACCGGGGCATCGGTGGGGGCGACGCGTGCGGCCGTTTCGAGCATTTCGGTCAGGGCAGGGTTGTTGCCTATGATGGCCGAGCGGTCGAATGTGCCGGAGGTGGTCTGCGGGGTGGTTTCTGAAAGGGATAATGCAGTTGATACCCGTTGCAGCAGTGTACGGTTGTTCCAAGGCTTCGTTATGAAATCGAAAGCCCCGTAGCGCATCCCTTCCACTGCCAGGGGGATGCTTCCCCATGCGGTTATCAGCATCACCGGCACTTCGGGACGCAACACTTTAAGGCGGTGCAACAGCTCCAGCCCCTCCTCACCCGTTGTGGCGCGGGTGAAGTTCATATCGGTGATTACAAGCTGTAGTGAGTGATTGCCACGGGCAATGTCTACAGCCTCGTCGGGGCTTTCAACGGCAACTACCTCGTGACCTGCCGTTTTCAGCAACAGGCTTAACGACAGCCTCACAACCTTATCGTCATCAACAATCAGAATCATAGTGCAAAGATAAGAAAGAAGTTGAGAAGTTGAGAAGTTGAGAAGTTAAGAAGAAGTGGTAGGTAGTGGGTAAGGTGATAAGGGGTATGGGTGGAAAAGGTTTTGGTTTCTTAAACTCTTAACCTCTAAATTTCTCAACTTCTCAACTTCTCAACTTCTCAACTTCTTTATTTCACCAACCGCTCGATGTCGGCATCGATGTCGCGGTTGCGGGAGTAGTCCCAGAGGGTGAGTGAACGGAGTTGGAAGTAGTATGACCAGTAGAGGTAAAGCTCGTTTACCATGTCGCGGCGAGCCTGGTCTTTTTTCACCTGCGAGTCGTTAAGGTCGAGTGTGGAGATTTTCCCGATGAGGAATGTTTCCACGTTGGTGTCGTAACGGCGTTGTGAAATGGTGTCGGCGCGCATTGCCAGGTCGAGCTGCATCTGCTGGTTGTTGAACCGCTCCACAAGGATGAATAGGTTTTGGTTGAAATCCATGGTTTCCTGGCGCAGGCGGCTTTCCACCACGCGGCGGTTACTTTCGGCAACTTTCACGGCACCGCGCCGTTTGCCCCAGTCGAGGATAGGGATTTTCACACCCACCTCCACCACCTGGTTGGAGCGGAGGTTGCGGTATGATCGGGCGATTTCGTTGGAGGTACCTGTATAACCTACCTGGGCGAAAAGTGTGATTTGCCTCAGGTCGCCTTTTGCTTTTGCCACGGCATAGTCGGCTTCGAGCTGGCGTCGGCGTATGTTTCGTGCGAACTTGTTGTTGGTCAGGGCACGGTGCAGGGCATCGTCGTAGGTAAGCGACACATGCGGCACCTCGTCGGGCACTTCGGGCACCAGTTCGGTGTCTTCGTCATAGTCGAGGAATGCCCGGAGTGTGAACATGGCGTTTTTGAGATCGCTTTCGCGTGCGGTCAGGTCGGAACGTGCGTCGAGCAGGTTGAGTTCCATCTGCAAAAGGTCGTTCTCGCTGATTTGCCCCATGGCGCGTTTTTCGCGGGCCACCTCGTAGAGGCGCGAGGCGTTTTCATGGTTCTGCCGGGCTATTTCCATGTTTTCGCGTGCCATCAGCAGCGAAAAATAGTCGCTGATGGCGGTCATGGCCACCTCTTCTGTGGCGCTTAGGAATGCGGCCTTGGCCTCGGCATAGCGTTCGGGTTCTATCTTACGGTCCCATTTCACCTTGTTCACCCCGAATACCGGCTGGTTGAGGGTCAGGGCTACGGGGATTGACATGAACCGGTTGGTGCCCCCTTCCTCGAGGTCGCGGTAGTAGTCGAACGAGGTGTTGAGCGAAAGGGTACCCCCGGTGAGCCATATGTTTTGCGACACCGACAGCTCCCCGTTGAGTTGCAGATGGTTGTTGCGCACGAAGCTGTAGGAGCCGTTGGCGTCCATATATGGGGAATATTGCTTGTAATAGCCGGGTAGTGTGGCGGTGAAGTTTACTTCGGGGAGCAGTTCTGCCCGGTATGTACGGTATTCCCAATAGGCTTGGCGCAGTTCGTCAAGTGCCACGGCGGCATCGACACTGCGAAGGCGGGCGCGGTCGATGGCTTCGTTGAGCGACAGGCTCACCACTTCGCCATGCATGGCGAAGGTGGTGAGAAGGCATCCTATTAGAAGTGGCTTCATGGGGAGGTTATAAGTTATAAGTTGTAAGTTATAAGTTATAAGTTTTAAGGGGTTATTCGTCCTTAAGGGCTATGGCGGGCTCGGTTTTCATGGCCTTGCGTGCGGGGAACAGGATGCCGAGCACTATCATCAGGGCCATTAACAGGTAGGTTATCACAACGGTTACGGCAAAGCGTGCCGGTTCGAAAAAGTCCCATCCCCACACGCACTGGTTTAACTGATAATGTGTTATCAGCCAGTCGCACACCACTGCAAACGGTGTGGCGATGGTGAGTAGGAGCAATCCTTCGCTTGTCAGACGCCGGAAAACCGATGCCGCGGTAGCGCCGTTTACCTTCCGGATCGCGATTTCGCCCACACGCTGCTGGGTGCGGAACCAGAATGTGCCGAGAAGCCCCAGGAATATGCTTGTCATAAGGAAGAGCATTATGACGATGTGGTTTCGCAATTCTTTGTCGTATTCCGTCTGTACGATTTTGCGGATCTGCCTGAATGGAGTTGTTGACGCCACATAGTTGTTGCCGGCACGGAATGTGGTTGTGGCATTGTTGTTGAGGTCGGTTATAAGCTGTTGCATCTGCCCGGGGCGTGCCCGCACCACGATGCGGTTTCCGCACACCTCGTCGGGGTTGTTTTCGTCGATGCATGTTATAAGTGCCATGTTGGGGGTTTCATATTCAAGACGTTTGATGTTACGGATTATACCGCCCACACGGAAGGCTACGGAGTCGCCGGAGGCTTTCGTGTACAGCACGCGGCCGATGAGTTTTGATTTGTCGGCATCATATTCCTTTACCCAGTAGTTGAAATACTCATCGTCGGTGAATTTCTGTGTCGCGATGTCGTAGCTCACCACGTTGGCCGACAGCAGTGCTTCATTGTGCCTCAGCACATCGGCCATCTCTTGTGGAGTTTCCCCCTTGGCGCCATGGATGCGGAACACCCGCATATAGTCGGGACTTACGTGTCGCCAGCCCAGGTAGCTTGTTATCAGGGAGTCTTTGCCGTCGGCGGCACGCATTGAGATGGTCCATGAGTTTTGAGTGTATGGTATGGCGCTGCTCGGGGCTATCGCCACCGCTTCCACGGCAGGATGGTTTCCGATGCGGTCGCGGATGGCGATTATGCCTTGTGCGGAGGTTTCCATGGTAGAGTCGGACGGGTCATATTCCCCGGCTTCGGCCGGGACTTGCGATATGTCGACAAGGACGCATTCATCGGCATCGATCTCCATGGGAGTGCCGATTATTATGGTCTGTGTGGCGAGGAAGTCGGTTACGTACCACATCACCACGCTCACAACGAGCAGTTCCGCGGCAAGCCATAGGTTGCTGCGCCATTCGTTGGTTATCTGTTTGAGGAGTTTTCGTGACATGTTTAATATGGTTGGGTGCTGATGGAAACTGGTTGAGGTTATTTGTGGAGGCCGCCGATGGCTTCTACGGGACTGATGCGCACCGCTCTCCATGCGGGGATCGCGCTGCTGAGGAGGTTGAGGATGAAGCAGAAACCGATGGCGAAGAGCAATACATCCAGGTTGACAAACATCATCGGGTTTATGCCTGAATGTGTGTTTGCCAGGCCGTAGTCGTTATAAAGAAGGTCGAAGGCAAGCCAGATGAAAAGCACGCCGGCGATGAATCCGATTATGCCTCCGGCCAGGGTTATGATGAAGTTTTCGGTGAGGATGTTGCCCACAAGGCGGCTGCGCGTGCAGCCGAAGGCGCGCCGCACCCCTATCTCGCTCACGCGTTTCCGCAGGCGGCTCTGTGTCATGCTGCTCAGGTTGATGGCCGGAATCAGTATCAGGATGGCGTAGATTATCCATCGTTGGCGTTGCGGTGTCTGATAATCGGGGGTGATGTTGCTGTAGCGCAGATGTGGGATTGCTTCCTGGGGATATGGTGCCTCATGGTCGGCCATTCTGCTGCCGTCGGCTTTCATTTCGGAGTTAAGGGCTTCCACGCGGCGGTTGATTTCGTTTCTTATGGCAGGGAAGTCGGCTTTGTCGCGCGCCAGGATTGTGGCATGCACACCTCCCATATAGGTTTTACGCTCTTTTTCCTCCTGGCTGAATGGTATCCATACCTGTGCATAGGCTGTGGAAGTCACTGTGGGCACATCTTTGACCACTGCAGCCACAGTGTAGGGGTTGTAGTAGTTGATGTTGAACCGGCGCCCAACGGCATCGGTGGTTCCGAATAGGGTGCGTGCCACGCTTTCAGTTACGATTGCTTTCCGGAGATCGGTATCCGAATCGGTGAATGGGTTGCCATGGAGGAATGTGAAATCAAACACTTTCCAGAAGTTTGAGTCGGCGCATCGGAAGTCGACTGTCATAGGGGTTTTGCCATGGACGTTTACATGTGCATCCATTGGTGATGCAGATGTGCATCCTGTGGCTTCGGCCGATTCAAGGTTGCAGTAGAGGCGTTGTGCCGCGTAGTATGACATTGTTGACGAGCCGCCGAATCCGTTGGGATCGTTGATATCCTCTCGGTGGAAGAAGCGGGCGTGGAGAAATCTGTCGCGGTTGCTTTCGGGGGCTATCGGGGTCACCTCCATTTCCTGGAGCATCACCACAACCATTATAAGGAAAATGGCGAGAGCCGTGCCCGAAAGGGTTATTATGCCGATTAGCGGCTGCTGTCGCATTTCGGCTGTGATTTGTTTTATGTAGTTCATAAGGGGGTGGGCTAATAATTAAAAACGCACTTTATTGAATGTTGAATCGTGGAGGTGCTCAGTTGATCTGTCGGCCGTCGAAGAAGCGGATTATGCGGTTTGTCTGCGCGGCCTGCTCCTCATTGTGGGTCACCATGAGCAGTGTGCGCCCGTCGTCCTTGTTGAGGCGGTGGAGTATTTCCATCACCTCCGCTCCCATTTTTGAGTCGAGGTTTCCGGTGGGTTCGTCGGCAAGGATTATTTCGGGGTTGCCGACAATGGCTCTTGCAATGGCCACGCGCTGGCATTGTCCGCCCGAAAGCTGTGTCGGCATGTGGTGCATGCGATGCGACAGACCTACGCGGTTGAGCACGTCGCGCACCATGCGCCGGCGTTCGGCCGAGCTGATTCCTTTGCGATAGATTAGCGGGAGTTCCACATTGTCGGCTACATTGAGAGTGGGTATGAGGTGGAAGCTCTGAAACACGAATCCTATGCGTGAATTGCGGAATGCGGCAAGGGCGCTGTCGGACATCGAGGAGGTGGAGGTGCCGTCGATTTCCACTGTGCCTTCGGTGGGGGCGTCGAGCAATCCGATGATATTCAGAAGCGTGGATTTTCCGCAGCCCGATGGGCCCATCACGCTTACGAATTCGCCACGGGCGATTTCCATGTTTACATTTTCCAGTGCGAGTGTCTCGATTTCTGATGTGCGGTAGATTTTGTTGATGTTCTGTAACTTTATCATAGCTGTGAGGTGTTAAGCGTGGGAAACGTTATTGTTTTATTTTCAGGTTTTTCTTGTTGGCATATTCCGTCATGTCGGAAATCACTATGCTGTCGCCGGGGTTGATGCCATCCTTCACCTCAACGAAATCATAGTTGGAGTCGCCCAGTTGCACGCGCCGGCGCGCCAGCTCGTTGCCTTTGACCACAAACATGTCGTAGTCGCCCGGCCCTTTGAAATAGGGGCCTGTGGGGATTCGCACCACATCTTCATGGAGGTCGCAGAGAACGTGAACCTCCATTTTGAGCCCCGACCGCAGCCGCGGGTGGTCGTCATCGTCGAGAGCTATCGAAAAGGTGATTATGCCGTTTTTCGACAGCGGTGTCACACTGGTCACCATTCCTCCGAGCTGCGTGCGCCCTGATTTGAGGGTCACGCGCGAGCCAACGGCAACGCGGTCGGCATAATTGTCGGCAATCTCGGCTGTGGCTTTGAAATGCGAGAGGTCGGAAATCACGGCCACCCGTTCGCCCTGGCCTACCTGCTGGCCGATTTGGTCGTTGATATAGGTTAGGGTTGCTTTGCGGGGTGATTTCAGGCGTGCATCCTCAAGGGTGCGCTGCTTTTCACCGAAATTCTTGTCGAAAATGTCGAGTTCGAGCTGCTTCATCTTTATCGATGCGTCGCGCACGCGGCGTTCGTTGTCGAGCTGCGTTCGTAGCTGTTCGAGTTGCAGACGCCCTGTTTCGTAGGCGAATTCGGCTTCGCGAACACGCTCGCCTGTGCCTGAGCCGATGCTGTCGAGGCGCCGTTCGTTGATTACTTCGGCGTGCAGCCGGTTCACGTCCATTTCCTTGACCTTTGCCTGCATCTCGAGGTCGGCAAGATATGTGGTGTTGTTGAGGCGTGTCTGCTCGGTTTCGAGCACTTTGCTGCGGCGTTCGTCGGCAAGGCGTCCGATTTCGTTTTCTGTGCTTTCGAGGTCGAGGCGGAGCAGGGGGGTGCCTACATCCACGGTGTCACCCTCCTTGCTGTAGACTTCGACTATGCGCGATGAAATCGGTGAGTTGATAATCTGTTCGAAAGCCGGCACCACGCGTCCTGTGCCGGCAACCGAGGTTTCGAGCGCCCCACGTTCGGCCACCCCGATTGTGAGCGACGAACGTTTGATGCCGTCCTGCACGAACATGCTTATCCCGGCGATTGCCGCAATCGCCGCCGCAGCCCCCACGCCCCATTTCAGTAGGCGTTTTCTCAAAACTTTCCGTTGTTCTTCTTTTGGAATCTGACGATCCATTGTAATCTCCGTATGTGGAAGTCGGTTCTGACTCCCGGTTGGTATTTGTTGGTTTGGTTGGCTTCCCCGTTCCATGCCAAAATAGATTCATAAACCGTGCCAAAAAGGCAAGGCGCTGAATATCAGTGGGCGTTGGTTTGATGAGTGTAACAAAATCATACACAAACCTGTCCGCCGCCGTCCATGCCGTACAGGTTTGTGTCCATTGGCATGTCTTGGCGGCACGGTTCTTGCCAGCTTCGATATTTTTGACTAATTTTGCCTCATATACCAGCATGGTAAGAGGTGGTCTGAAAAATTTTCCCCAAAAGATTTTCAGACAATCTCCAAGTCGGGGTGTCATCCTGATTTCAATATGCATCGACAGGATTTATGGGAAAGAACAAGCTTAAGAAATTCCGTGAGATGGAGACGCTTGAATGCGTGTTCCAATATCCCTTCGGCGTGCTCCGTGAAAAGGGGTTCCCTTTGCGTGGGCGTTGGCATGAGGATTATTTCCGCAACGACGGCCCTATAGTGCTGGAACTCGGCTGTGGGAAAGGGGAATACACCGTAGGGCTTGCACGGAGGTATCCGGGTAAGAACTTCATCGGGATAGATATAAAGGGGGCACGTATGTGGACTGGTGCCTGTCAGGCACGTGACGGGCAACTCACCAATGTGGCGTTCGTGCGTACTAACATAGAGCTGTTGAGCCACTTTTTCGCCCCCGGCGAAGTCAGCGAAATCTGGATTACCTTCCCCGACCCGCAGATGAAAAAGGTGCGCAAGCGCCTGACTTCTACAACCTTCCTCGACCTATACCGGAAGGTGCTGAAGGACGGGGGGATGGTGAGATTGAAAACCGACAGCCCGTTCCTATACACATATACCAGGCTGTTGACGGAGTTGAACAGCATCCCGACCGAAATCAACACCGACGACCTCTATCACAGCGGTGTCGCTGATGAAATCCTGCAAATACGCACGTTCTACGAACAGCAGTGGCTCGACCGCGGGCTGACGATAAAATATATAGCTTTCCCGCTACAGCACGGCATCCTGCTTGAAGAACCGCAGGATGAAATCCCACATGACACCTACCGCAGTTTTTCGCGAGGGGAACTGCAAGGGAGCTGAGCCGGAATCAAACAGCCCGGCTGAAACGTTTTATCTACGGCAGGCAATAAAGCCATGACGGCTTCATTGCCATCTATTAGAGATTGGCTAAAAAAAATTTCAAATGGGTTGTCTGCTGATTTTTAGGCTCTTTTTGGTAAATTTTTAGCTTTTCATCGGTCACGATGCCCGCATAGCACCCTCTTCAAACCTCGAAATTCATTCAAAAACAGCTCTAAAAATCTTTTGGAAAAAATTTTAGACAAATCTCTTATTCCGAAAAAATAATCCATATGGAACGCCTATACCCCCAACTGATTCTCGACGCGCTCAAAAACGTGCGTTACCCTGCTTCGGGCAAAGACATCGTTTCAGCCGGAATGGTTGAAGACGACATCCGCATCGACGGCAACAAGGTCAGCTTCTCGCTGGTTTTCGACCGCCCTACCGACCCGTTTATAAAATCGCTGGTACGCGCATCGGAAGCGGCCATAGCAACCTATATATCCCCCGAAGTGGAAATCAAGGGGAACATATCAGTCAAGACAAGGACCGAGGCACCGCAGCCCGCCGTCAAGCCTCTCGCCGGTGTGAAGAACATCATCGGAGTGAGTTCGGGCAAGGGCGGTGTAGGCAAATCGACCGTTGCCAGCAACCTTGCCGTGGCACTTGCCCGCGAGGGTTACAAGGTCGGTCTGCTCGACGCCGATATTTTCGGACCTTCGATGCCGAAAATGTTCGGTGTGGAGGATGCCGAACTGTTCATGCACCACGTGGACGGGCGCGAATTGATTATACCGCTCGAAAAATACGGGGTGAAACTCCTTTCAATCGGGTTCCTCGTCGACAAGAACGCCCCGGTGTTATGGCGCGGCAGCATGGCGTCGAACGCTTTGAAGCAGCTTATCACCGATGCCGACTGGGGCGACCTCGATTATTTCGTAATCGACATGCCCCCGGGTACGAGCGACATACACCTGACCCTGGTGCAGACTCTCGGCATAACAGGCGTGGTAATCGTATCCACCCCGCAGGAGGTGGCTTTGGCCGATGCCCGGAAAGGGATAGCGATGTTCACCGGCGACAAAGTGAATGTGCCAATCCTAGGACTGGTGGAAAATATGGCATGGTTCACCCCCGCCCAACATCCCGACGAGCGCTACTACCTGTTTGGCCGTGAGGGCGGGGTCAGACTTGCGAAGGAACTGGGAATACGCCTGCTGGCACAAATCCCGTTGGTGGCCGACGTGTGCGACGATGCCGATGCCGGGACTCCCATAGCGCTTAAAGACACCGTGATGGGGCATGAATTCCTGCATCTGGCCCATGAAGTGACCGATGCCGTCGACGAGCGTAACCGCCAGCTCCCCCCCACGGCGAAAGTGGAGCTGAAAAAGAAATAAGCAGGTGTTGTGAAATCCACGAGGGTAACGACTTCTCTATGGCGAAAATACTTATCATAAACGGCCCGAACCTCAACCTGCTCGGCTCACGCGAGCCGGAAATCTACGGGCATGTCACGATGGACGATTATCTCAAAGCCCTGTCGGTAGATTACCCTGGGGTTGAAATCGACTATTTCCAAAGCAATCACGAAGGCGATCTCATCGACCGCATCCAGGAATCGGGATTCGACAGCGAACTTGCCGGGATTATCCTGAATGCCGGGGCTTATACCCACACCTCGCTTGCTTTGGCCGACGCGATCCGGGCTATCGAACGCCCGGTTGTGGAAGTGCATATATCCAATCCGGCAGCCCGTGAGGAAATACGCCGCCGTTCGCTTATAGCCCCGGCATGCCGTGGTTCGATCAGCGGCTTCGGGATGGATTCCTACCGTCTCGGAATCGAAGCCCTCCTGTAGCTATAGTGAAAATGCCCCGACAGAGTGATGGAAGAACAACTCGACAATTACATCCTATCCCATACCGACCCGGAACCCGCCCACCTGCGCAAGCTCGGACGCGACGTGCATCTGCGGCTGCTCTACCCCCGCATGTGTTCAGGCCATCTGCAGGGTCGCCTCCTGAAAATGCTTACCTCCATGATTGCCCCCGAAAGGGCGTTGGAAATAGGCACCTATGCCGGTTATTCGGCGCTTTGCATCGCCGAAGGGCTTCCGGCCGGGTCTACCCTCGACACTGTGGAAATCGATGACGAAATGGAGGATTTCATCCGTGCACGGTTTGCCGATGCCGGTGAAGTGGCTGATAAGATAACGCTGCATATAGGTGATATAGGGCGGATAGCACCTACGCTGCGACCGGGTTATGACCTGGTGTATATGGATGCCAACAAACGCACCTATCTCGACACGTTCCGCCAGGTAAGGCCGCTGGTGCGTCCCGGAGGGTTCGTCATTGCCGACAACACGCTTTGGGATGGCAAAGTGGCGCATCCTGAAGCCCATCGCGACCCCCAGACACAGGGCATATGCGCCTTTAACGATTATATCGCCGCCGACCCTTCGCTTGAAAAGGTTATCCTTCCGCTGCGCGACGGCCTTACACTTATCCGTATCCTGAAATGAACGCCGGAGGTAACGGGAGGATTGCCGTCGTAGGGATGTTCGACGGGCTGCACGCAGGTCACCGCTTCCTGCTGGAACAGCTGCAATCGGAGGGGGTGGATCGTGGATTGCACCCTTTGGCGGTTACATTTGCCAACCATCCGCTTGAAATCATTGCGCCGGGGCGGGCGCCGCTGCTGTTGTCGACCCCTGATGAAAAATCGTCACTTTTTGCCGAAACAGGGGTGGAGGCTGAAATAATCCCGTTTGACGACAGCCTGAGGCTGACGTCGGCTTCCGACTTCCTGCATATGCTTGCAAGGCGTTATAACGTTCAGGCAATGATGCTCGGTTTCAATAACCGTTTCGGCCACGATGCCCCGCGCGATTTCGACACATACCGCCGGTTGGCACTCAGCCATGGCATAGAACTGCTTCAGGCGCCGGAACTGACCATAGGCGACCGCCACATAAGTTCGTCAGCCATCCGGGTCCTGCTCGCCTGCGAAGGTGATGCAGGCACTGCGGCCACGATGCTCACAAGGCCGTATTCCCTGACAGGGATTGTGGCAGGGGGGAGGCAGATAGGTCGCACTATAGGATTCCCCACGGCCAACATATCCCTGGGCGATGCCCGCAAACTCATTCCTAAGACAGGCGTTTACGCTGCCGTTGCAACCTGCCGGAACGGCATGGCCTACCCTTCGGTGGTGAACATAGGGCACCGGCCTACAGTCGAGAAATCCGCCACTGCCCCATTGTCGGTCGAAGCCCACCTCATAGGGTTCGACGGCGACCTTTACGGTCAACAGCTCGTACTCGGATTTATAGCGCGCATACGCCCTGAGCAACGTTTCCCCGACCTTGAAGCCTTGCGTTGCCAGATTCAGGATGACGTTAACACGGCAGCGGGAATTTGTTTAACATAGTTTAACTAAATGGGGGGGGTAAATGCCTGATTTCGCGTAATTTTGCAATATTATTTATTAAAACACATATACGCGATGGAACAACAGATTACCCAACCAACACAGCAAGCTCCCAACGGTAGTGTTCCGGGAGGATATCAGCAAATCATTATCAACCAACAGGAATCTAAAAAGAACGGCATAGGCACTGCCGGTTTCGTGCTCGCCCTCCTGGCATTTCTGTTCTGCTGGGTGCCGGTGCTTGACATCATATTGTGGATTTTAGGTGCCATATTCTCACTGGTAGGTATTTTCCGCGCACCGCGCGGGCTTGCTATTGCCGGAACAGTCATATCCTTTATCGGAATTATAGTCCTGATTACCTTTTTTGGCGCACTCATAGGTTTCGCAAGCATGTGACATGTGAAGTCACCCTGACTTCGATGTATCGGCGAAACAACACTGATTTGAATCACAATGCCCGTTTAAAGTTTTGTCGGCTTTAGGCGGGCGTTTTTGACATAACTGTCTTATGGATATATTGATATATTATTGTCCGCTGACATGTATGTGAATTATTAATATGATACTAGCTGTAAACAAATGAAATCGAATTATACCATACCGGTTATTTTAGCTATCCTGGTATCCTGCGTTTGTTCTTGTAGTTCATCAGAATCCGATGGCGACAAAACCTTTTATACCCCTGTTAGCCTATATTTCAATCCTTTGGATGATAATTTGATTAAGGATTGTTTGTCGGAATATCCGTATTTCGTCAATTATCCCGACGATTGGAAAAAATTCGGTCTGCACGGGCGTCCCAACCATGTATTTCAGAATTCTAAGAACGATTGGATGTATATTTTCAATCTCTATGGAAATTTCCACCAAATCAACGATGCTTATTATACATACCGATTTGTCTATGAAGATGGTGACAAGTTGGTAAAGATTATGAAGGGAAGTAGGCAATCCAACGTTGAATTCACAGAAAATAAGTTCGAATACAGGGATAGCCTGATGACCGGCAACGGGATATATTGCTGTACGTACTACGACAATGGCAAAATCAAGGAGGTCGGTCCTGAACGAGGGCTTGAGAGCCAAAATGACGGAAGTACTCTTGGCATTCTTTCATTCGACATGGAAGGCAGGCTTGTAAAGCATCAGGCACGGTTTACAAGTAACCCGTTTATAGCTGATGCAAAAAGTACGAACACGAGCCTACCTTCGGTAAGCACATTCAAATATGACGAACGTGGTTTGTGTGTTGAAAAAAATGAAATGGTGTACAAAACGGTCTATCGTTGGAAGGAGGAAGACCAGGTCGATACTATTCCGTGTGTGAGCCGTTATGAGTATGACGGTAATGGGAACCTCACAAAATGGGAATACGAAGGTGGATGCTATGAATCTAAAAACGGTAATAGTTATTCAATAACCAATCGTAGATTCACCATCGATTATGAATATGAATGTGACGATTACGGGAATTGGACAGAGCGTAGAATATTACTACCGTTATGTTATAAGGAAATCCCGGCCTTGGCATGGTACTATCAGATGCAGACCGCAGGTTTTGCCGTAAGGCAGGGGGGTGCTGTATCGATTTACGGGGAGACACCATCAGCACGCCCTGTAATAACCCAAACGCGCTCATTGCCTTATTATTACGAATATACTGCGGAAGATCTTGGAATGACGGGAAAAAAGAATCAGGCCGACGACGAAAAGGGTGGGTCTGATAGTGGAACAACCGAAGAAACGGCAGATATTGTAGATGATTCGGACTATGAAGTGGCGGTAGATGACCAGGATAATGAGGCATCGGAAGAAGTCTCCTACAAAGCGCCCGCGCTGCCTGAAAATATTGCCAATTCCATTAAGTCAGAAGTGGGGATGGTAGAAGAGAATGCTGACAGGAAAGGCCTTGAGATAGCCGACGTAGACCCCGATAAAGCGGCTCCCGCTACCGATGTCGACTATGACAAGGTGTTTACCGCGACGGAAAAGATGCCGGAATTTCCCGGCGGCCAAGCCGCTCTGATGAACTGGATAGGCCAGCATATCAAATATCCGGCAATGGCGCTTGAAAATAACGTCCAGGGTCGTGTGGTGGTTAAGTTTGTGGTAAAGAAAGACGGCTCTGTCGGAAATGTGGCCGTAGTCCGTGGTAAAGATCCGGATCTCGACAAGGAGGCTGTGCGCGTTGTTAAATCGCTACCGGCTTTCACCCCCGGCACAATGAACGGCAAGCCCGTGGCAGTGTGGTACACTCTCCCCATAAATTTCCGATTGTAGGAATAAGTGCGTCATAAGGACTTGAGTATGTTTACTTTTAAATCAAATTAAACATACTCTAAGTAGATGTTGAAAAGGAGTTTATATCATTTTTTTGCGATAGTTGTGTGTCTCTATGTGTCCACACAACTATCGTAAAATCAAAGTTATACAACTGACAGACCAACAGCATATGCAATTGGGGGAGGGCTTTGTCGGCAAGGCAAGAGCCATGCTGACAAAGCCTATACAGTAGACATAAGCGACAGCGAATTTTAAAACAATTAGAACAGTACGACATGAAACTATACAGCATAATCACAATCATACTCCTCTTTGCCTTGCAGACATTTGTCGCAAGCGCCAAACCTAAACAACTTACCCCGACCATCACTTGGGAACTTCAAAAAGACGGTACACTCATGATTACCGGCGCAGGAGATATGCCTGATTTTAAAGCCTATACTGATGATTTTTGGATAAAAGAGAAAACCATGAAAAAAATCAAGAAGATTGTAATCGGAGAAGGGATAACTTCTATCGGAGATTGTAACTTTTATGGCTTTATCAGTTCTGAGAATCTTTCCGGCATTTCCCTTCCAACCTCTTTGCGCTCAATTGGGGAAAACGCGTTTGGTCTGTGGCCGAGGATACCTATTGAAATTCCTGATGGAGTCGAGCTTATAGATCGACAGGCATTCAAATATTCAATAATCCAAACGATTAAATTACCTAAGAATGTAAAAATCGGCCAAGAGGCATTTTACGGCTCTATGCTCACAAATATCGATTTCCAAAACGGTTCACCCTCAATTGGGGAAAGAGCTTTTGTGGGATGTCGTATCGGCTCTGTGGAAAATGCTGATAATCTTTCTGAAGAATACCTCAATCCCGGATATTTCACCGGCCCATTTATTGATGGGATAATGCAAATCAGACTACAGAAAGAAAAAGAGCTTGCGGGAGCAGAAGCGCAAAAGCGGCTTGAAGAGGAGGCAGATGCTAAAAAACGGGCTGAGGAGGCCGAAGCCCTGAAACCGAAGCCAAAAGCTGTCGCCACAACAGTAAATTCACCCACTACTCAACCTATATCCCAAATAGTATGGCCTGCTGACCGGCGTGTAGTCCGGGTCAACAACTACGACAGCGACTTCCGCTTCACCGACGGAATGTTGCCAATATGGAACAGCGACCTCAATGCCTGGGGTTTCGTTGACGAGAGCGGACGCCTTGCAGTCCCTTACGAATGGCAGTTTGATAGCTTTGACACCCCACATTTCGACAGCGGACATTGCCTTGTGGCCAAATACGAGAAATCACCGGCAGGCATAAGCTACAAACGTTGGTATATAATCGACAAACAAGGACGTTCGGTCAAATTGCCGGCCAATATCGAAAAAGTATCCAACTTCCAAAACGGCATAGCCTCGGTTGTAAGCAAGAAAGGCAATGTCGCAACCCAGTTCTTCATAAATACGAAAGGCGTCCGTGTTTTTCCAAACCTCAGCAGGACAATCATGTGGGCCTACGTCACTCCTGACCCGATTGCAGCCCGTCCATTCAAAAACGGCTTGGCAGCATACTACGACCGCGACACCGAACGCTACGGATTCATCAACACAAAGGGGCAGTTTGTAGTGAAACCCGTGTTCCTTGACGCACACGATTTCAGCGACGGACTTGCCGCAGTCAAACTCCCGGCCACCCAGTCCAATCCTGCGGCGTGGGGGTTCATCGACACCTCCGGCAAGATGGTCATTCCGGCGAAGTTCTCAATCGAACCGGGCAATTTCCGCACAGGACGCGCACCTGTCGAGAAACGCAACGGCCACAAAGTCATGATTGACAAGTCGGGCGAAGTGGTCAGTCCCGAGTTTTACGAACTTTCAGAATGTTTCTCCAACGGCAATGCCATCGCCGGAAACCGGGGCTACAATTACTTCCTAATCGACAGCGACTATAAGCAAATCAGCGAAGGCATGCCCGACATATCTCTCAAAGACCAACCATTCTTAGAAAGAAACGGCGTCTTTGTTCCCTGCTACAAAGGGCAATATGGCGCAACACCACGCCTCACCTCCACCGCACAATTCCTGCTCGGTCAGACCAAAGACGGGAGGGCAGGCTACCTTTCCGACAATCTCATACATATCAAACATAACGGCATTGATGCATTCATGACCTATGACGGCGTAGTGGTGTTCTCAATCGAAGATAATGAATTCTAAAGGACATAAGGCCAGGAACAAGTAAGTAATAAACATTATAAACAGCTGTAAACAATGAAAACAAAACATTTTTTAGTAGCATTTTTGGCAATGCTGATTGTCCCGTTTGCAATCGGGGCGGCTAATCCGTTTGACGGGATATGGCAGAAAAACAACTCGTGGGGAGAACCTTACAATGACTTGCGTCTGAGTATTGACAACCCCTCTGCACCGGGTAGTTACAACGAGCTTGAAATGGATGGTGTCGGTGTAACGTTCTCTAAAATCATAGCCCGTGGCGAAAACTCGGTGACATTGGCCGATGACTACGGATACACAGGGAAAATCACATACGACCCCGCCGGACAGACCTTGAAAATAAAAATATTTGCCCAGGATGGGAAGACCGCTATAGTCAATCTGTCGTTCGATGAGAAGAAGCATCATCTGACCATGGTGGTTGCGAACGACAACTGCGATATCGTTAGCCCGGCTGATGAATCGGTTAAAATCGGTGTAGCCCGCAAAGGTGAGATGTTTAAATATTCCGGTAAATCGACCTATTCAGGTCATGAAATCGTGCTTCCAGACGGGCGTAAGGGGATAGTTCACGGCAATCTCAGCCCTGAAGAACCGATTGATGAGAATGTAATCGGGAGTGAGTGGGTATGCTCTCCTGATGACGGGGAGGATGTTCGGATTAGTCTTAACATTGAATTGCTTGGCGACGATATGGTAAGGATTGTGGAAACTACGATGTACCCTCCTACACCTACAGGAGCCATTCGGATGGCTGATGTCGCAAGTTATCTGGGTATGATAAAAGGCAACCGTATCATCCTCACCCATTCGGCAGGTATGGACGGGAGTTATTCAACAACGTTTGAGGAGTTCAGCCAGATGGACTCACCTCTTGAAATCATCTACAGGCCCGGGATTGTTTACCAGATTTCCTTCAATGGGAAAGATTTCTGCAAGAACAATAACTGATTAGTATCGTGCTGTCTGTCATATGACAGCACCCTTGCCATTTGAGCGAAAGCCACGGCGGTGTGTCAAAATATGGAATTTTGACACACCGCCGTTTTGTTTACAGGGGATATTTTCTTTTCCAATCAATACATAGGGGTGAATGGCGCCGACTTCTTGAGGTGCGAGTTGGCGCAACCCACGAGGCTTTCCGTGTGGGATGTGTCGAGCTTCAGCACCGGTGCCCCGTCATAAAGGTCGAGTTTCATCAAGTCCACATAATAGTAGCCCGGGTTGGTTACTATGTCGAAATAGTAACACTTGTTTTTCAAATCGGCGTATGAACGCCACTGTGTTGACGAAAGGTTGGGTTCCCCTTCGATTTCGTAGGTGTAAGGCACGCTGACATCCGCCATGATGCTGCGCGTGATGCTTACTGCCAGCGAGGCATCGGCGGTCAGCTCTACATGGTGGGCGAAATAGTTGGCGCGCACGCATCTGCTGGGGCTTGAAACCGTTCCCGGCAGCATATTCTTTCCGCCTATGTTTTCCCAATAGTCGATAATCGCCGTCATGGCAGGCCAATTCGGGTCGTTGGTCATGGCCCGGTAATCGCCCATGTCATAGACACGGATGTTACCGTGGTCGAATTCGAAAATCACGGATTTGCCCGAAGCGTCGGTCACCCCCCAGTGCAATGCCGAAACAGTGCCGCCGTCGAAAGTGGCACCCCCGATTGAGAAATCCTGTTTTTTAAGCACGGCCACAACCTCGTCGGTAGTGGCATTCATATCCAGCAGCCATCCCACGAACATTGCCATCGACATCGGGGCACGCCCTTTTGTCTCGTCGTTTTGATAGACCGTGCCCTTGCAGAAAAGACCGTTTATCACAAGCCCCATCTCGTTCATCCCTTCGGTGATGCCGCCGTCGTAGCCCACGGCATAGACTGCCCCGTATTTCGAAGTCCATTCTACCGCCCCCGGCTGGTCGGAACCTTTTTTGGCCATCCCCCTGGGATAGACATAGAGGTTTGTGGGAATCGGTGTTTTCCAGTCGAGCGACCGCCCTACTATGTTGACCGAATCCAAACCTTTATAGAGAACACGCGAACAAGCCCCGGCCTCGGCGGGAGCCATAACCGATGCTGCAAACATGATTGCCGCAGCCCCGATTCCATAAATCATTCTTTTCATAAACAAACCGTTATACGTAATGACTATTTAACAACCAAACCACATCATGGGTTTACCACATACGGTTATGCGACCTCCGGCTTGCAGGTTATGCTTTGAATGTCCGTCAGTATGGCAAAAGCGATGTGCCGGTATTGAAAACGCCCGGCACATCGCTTTTGCATGGGGGATGGCGGATTTCAGCCCTGTTTTGCCCCGTCGGACGATTTCCACTCGTCGGCGAACTGGTCGAGAATCTTGCGTATGTTTTGGCCGAGGCGCACGTAGTCGGCCTCGTCAAGGTTGGCGAGCGACACCCTGATGCTCCAGCGCGGGCCGTCGAAGCCGTCGCCGTTAAGCACCACGCTGCCGGTTTCGGAAGCCAGGCGGAACACTGCTGTCAGCGGGTTGTAGGTCCTGTCGATATAGTCGGCAAACTCTTTGCCGTGAAGTTTTTCCGCCCATACCAAAAGGTCGATTTCGGAATAATAGTCGGCACGTAGCGGGTCGGCCGGCATGGTGAATCCGAAACTTTTCCACAAGGCATTGTAACGGTCGTGAATCAGTTTCAACATTCTCTCATGATAAATTCCTTCTTTATCAAGCAGGGACCCGAGTGCGAAAAGCGACATCTGAATCTGCTGTGGCGTTGACAATCCCGCCGTGTGGTTCAGTGCGATAAGGCGGCTTTCGGCTACCATGCGGTCGATAAATCCAAGATTTTTCACGTCGAGGGTGAGGGTCTGGTATCTTTGCTCAAGGAGGGCTTTCTTATCATCGGGCAGCTCGGAAATCAGGCGGTCGAACACGTTGTCACGGCTCACGGCTGTAACAGCAATGCGCCACCCCGTAGCCCCGTAATATTTCGAGAACGAATAGCATGACATCGAATTATAGGGGAGGTCGGCGATGAGGCTGCGGTAGCCCTTGACAAAAGTGCCGTAAACGTCGTCGGTCAGAATCATCAGGTCGGGGTTGGCCTTTACGGCTTCCTTTATTGCCTCGACTGTTTCGGGGGCTATCGCATAGCTAGGCGGATTCGACGGGTTGACCACGAACAGCATCTTATATCTGGGGTCTTTCAGCCGGGCGATATCCTCAGGGTTATACTGCCATGTGTGCAGGCCGTCCTTATCCATTGCGTCGGCCTTGATGTCCAGCACATCATATTCGAATTCATCCAATTGGGGAATCTCGATGTAGGGTGTGAAAATCGGCACCATGATGGCAATCGAGTCGCCTTTCTCAAGCAGGAAATTATGTCTCAGCACGTTGAAAGCATAGCACATCCCGGCTGTGGAACCCTCCACGGCGAAAAGGTCGAACACGTTTCCTGCCGGAGGGTTGCCGGAACATAGCGCCCAGTCGAGAAACCGGCGGTTGATTCGTTCGGTGTATTCCAGGATGCGCGGGGGTGTGGGATAATTATGCCCCGTTATCCCTCCAGCCCATTCCTCGACCAGCGAATCGGCATCGGCCAGCAGTTCAACCAGGCAATATGTGTAGGCACGGCGCAGGAAGTCGATTCCGGGCAGCGAGGGGTTGTTGTGCATCCATGTTTCGAAACGCACCGCGATACCTTCTTTCTGCGGGACTCCGGCAATACCTTCCGGCATATCGAAATCGCGCCGGCATTCGCTTGCGGCAAACTGGCCTAACGCGAAGAATGCCTCGCGTGCCTCTATCGCCACCCAGTTGGGGTTGCCCCTGCCTGCATTGAGCATTGTGTTGGCTGCTTTCCGCACTTTCTCACCGGCCATCGCGATGATGCGTCCCTTGAGTTCGAACGGCGATAATTTCGACAGTTCCGCCTCCAGTTGTGGGTTGTTGATGTTATCCATTATATTGTAAATTTTAGTATTATATTTGCAAGCAAATACATGCAGTGTGCTGTAATCACCTGACATTAGAACATGGCTGCTGCATTTTAAGTTCTGTGCCGGGAGCTGGCATATTATCAAACCAAGGTTAGGAAAAAAGTGTTTTTTAAGACATGACAACCATTAATTCCAAGAATAACTTTAATACGGCAACATGTGGTGCCCCTGGCGGATTGCGCCGCCTTTCGGCATTGGGATTGTTAGTGACGATGGGCATAGTGTTCGGCGACATCGGCACATCGCCCCTCTATGTGATGAAAGCAATCGTAGGTGTCAATCCGTCGTTTGATGCCGACTATATCGTAGGGGCAGTGTCGTGTGTCATATGGACTCTTACGTTGCAGACCACTGTCAAATACGTGCTTATAGCCCTGCGCGCCGATAACAAGGGGGAGGGTGGAATCCTGGCGCTTTTTTCCCTGTTGCGACGTCTGCCGCGAAAATGGCTCTATATCGTGGCTGCGGTGGGGGCGTCGGCATTGATTGCCGATGGTGTGATAACACCGGCCATTACCGTTACATCGGCCATCGAGGGGTTGCGCATTGCCAGCCCCACGGTGCCGGTGCTGCCGATAGTGTTCGCCATAATCATAGGCATATTCCTAATGCAGCAGGCGGGCACGGGGCGCATAGGGCGCTTTTTCGGTCCTTTCATGCTGGCATGGTTTCTTATGCTGGGCGTACTCGGGTGCTGCAACATAGGTGCTTACACGGGGATATTGCGGGCTTTCAACCCATGGTGGGCTGTGAAGCTGCTGGTTGAATATCCCGGATGGTTCCTCATCCTGGGGGCTGTGTTCCTCTGCACCACCGGGGCTGAAGCTCTCTATTCCGACCTGGGGCATTGCGGCCGCCGTAACATAACGGCCAGCTGGATGTTTGTAAAGGCGATGCTTATACTGAATTATCTGGGGCAGGGGGCGTGGATTATCGCCCACCCGGCAGACGCCGTGGCGGAAAACCCGTTCTACGCAGTCATGCCGCAGTGGTTCACAATGGTTGGTGTGGCAATGTCGACCGGTGCCGCCGTCATAGCAAGCCAGGCACTTCTCAGCGGTTCGTTCACAATTTTTTCAGAGGCTGTGAACCTCGATTTTTGGCCGCACCTGAAAATCAAATATCCCTCGACCGAAAAAGGGCAGCTCTACATCCCGGCGGTTAACTGGGTGCTGCTGGCGGGGTGCCTCCTCACTGTGGCACTGTTCCGTAACTCGGCACATATGGAAGCCGCCTACGGGCTGGCAATCACGGTGACTATGTTGATGACCACGATACTGCTCACATTCTATCTGCGTCACCGGGGTGTGAGCCGGTGGCTCTGCGGTCTGTTCCTTGCGTTTTTTATAACGCTCGAAGGGGTGTTCTTCATAGCCAACATGTTTAAATTCACCCATGGCGGATGGTTTACCCTCCTTATTGCCGGGATGGTGGGGTTCGTGATGATTGTGTGGCGTAACTCCACACGTATCCGCAACTCATATATCGATTTCCGCCCTGTCAAAACCATGGCACCGGTAATATCCGCCATCAAGGCCGACAGCGAAATCCCGAAATTTGCATCCAACGTTATCTATTTCAGCCGCTCGGCCGATTCGTCGCAACTTGAAAGCAAGCTATTGCACTCCATTATCAACCGTCAGCCCAAACGCGCCGACCATTATTGGGTGATGCACATCGAGCACCTCGACGAACCCGAGGCATTGGAATATGCCGTAGAAACCGTGGTGCCTGATACACTGTTTTTCGTCACTCTCAGGCTAGGTTTCCGGGTAGAGCCTAAGGTCAGCGTCTACCTGCGTCAGATTGTAGAGGATATGGTGGCGGCGGGTGAACTCGACCTTATAAGCACATATCCCTCGCTCCGTCGTGAACATATCCCGGGCGACTTCCGCTTCATCATCCTCAACCGCATCTTCTCGCTTGCGAGCACATGCAGCCGTGGCGAGGCGTTCCTGCTTCGCCTGCATGACACATTGCGCCGCCTCGGCACATCCGACCGTGAAGCCATGGGCCTGGACACCAGCGGTGTCACCCTCGAAACCGTGCCCCTTATCATCTCCACCGCCCCGACCCGCCGCATCACCCGCATCACCAATCAGTAGTTACAGATTGAAGCCTGTCGGTTTGTTCTGTGATTCCGTTGGAAGATGTCGGGGAATTTGCGTATCTTTGCTTGAAAGAATGCTTATGGAAGAAAACTATATAGTGTCGGCGAGGAAGTACCGGCCATCGACATTTTCGTCGGTGGTGGGGCAGAAGGCGCTCACGGCCACGTTGCGTAATGCTATTGCAACCAACAGGCTGGCGCATGCCTATCTTTTCTGCGGGTCGCGCGGGGTGGGGAAGACTTCGTGTGCCCGTATTTTCGCCAAGACCATAAATTGCGAACATCCCACCCCTGAGGGTGACCCGTGTAACGAGTGCAGCTCGTGCCGGCAGTTCAACGAGAACCGTTCGCTGAATATATTGGAGCTTGACGCGGCGTCGAACAACAGTGTCAACGACATCCGCGAGCTTACCGACCAGGTGCTGGTGCCCCCTACGGAGGGTCGCTACCGCGTGTTTATCATCGACGAGGTGCATATGCTCTCGCAGGCGGCGTTTAACGCGTTTCTGAAGACTTTGGAGGAACCGCCGTCGTATGTGATTTTCATCCTGGCCACCACCGAGAAGCATAAGATTATCCCCACCATCCTGTCGCGTTGCCAGATTTACGATTTCAGCCGCATCACCATTTCGGATATTATCGACCACTTGGAATATGTGGCCTCGCAAGAGGGGATTGCCACCGAACGTGCGGCATTGAATGTCATCGCGCAGAAAGCTGACGGGGCAATGCGCGACGCCTTGTCGATTTTCGACCAGGTGGCGGCTTCGTCATGCGGGAAGATTACCTACCAGTCGGCCATCGACAACCTCAACGTGCTCGACGAGCGCTATTATTCGCGCCTGCTCGACGCTTTCCGTTCCGGCAATGTGCCGCAGGCACTGTTGGTTTACAAGGAGGTGCGCGAGCATGGATTTGATTCGCATTTCTTTATCAACGGGCTTGCCCAATACCTGCGTGACCTCATGGTGGCACGCGAGCCGTCGACCCTTTCGCTGCTCGACACCGACGATTCGGTGAAGGAGCTGATGGCGCGGCAGGGAGCCGGGATGCAGCCCGAATTCTTTTATGCGGCGATGAGCCTGTGTAACGATGCCGACCTGGCCTACCGCCAGGCATCGAGCAAGACATTCCTTGTGGAGCTTCTGCTCATCAAGCTGTGCCAACTATGCGGCCCCTCCCACGGCTTTAGCGGCGACGGAGAGGGGCGGAAACTGCAAAAAATCGAGCCTGTAGGGGGTGGTGCCACGGCACCTGCGCCCGCACCGGCCACAACCGCCGCGCCAACACCATCACGGCCTTATCAAACGCCCGCATCGCGAAGCATGCCGACGGCGGCTGCCGAGCCTCCCCGCCCTTCAATACAGACCCCTCCCCAGGGTACGCCCAGGCGCACGGGAAGCGTGGCACGCGGGCATGTGTCGATGGCCGCAGCCATGCAGGAAAAAGCAGCACCGGCGGCGGCAACCGTGCAGCAGGCCGCGCAACGCAGGCGTGCCGCTTTCTCACATGACCAGCTTCTTGCCGCATGGGAGCGCTATATGGCTGCAAATCCTAAAGCCCACCTGCTGGTAAACACCATGCGGGCGCATATGCCTGCACCCGCCAACAATCCCTCGATGCCCGAGGCATATGTGGTGACTGTTGTAAACCCCGGCCAGGTGGAATTGTTGAACCAGGAAAAACCACGTCTGCTGCAATCGCTACGTGATGCCGTGGGTAATGATTTCCTCGATTTCCGCATCGACGTCGACGAAAATGCCGCAGCCCCCACTGCCTGGAGCGACCGGGATGTGCTCAACCACATGGTGGAGCGCTCACCCTATCTGGCCCAGTTCATCACCGACTTCAAATTCACGCTTTCCTGAACGCCTCGTCGAATAACTCAAGGAAACGGCCTGCGATTGCCGGTGCGGAGAAGCGGCTGGCGACGGAGGCGTGTTGTGCCGTGCGTGTGAAAGGGGCGCCTGTAAGCGGCAGGGCGCGGGCTAGGTTGGCGGCGATGGATTCTGCGGAACCATAGTCGGCTATGAAGCCGTTTTCGTTGTGTGTCACTATATCGCCCTGTCCCCCTTGGTTGAAAGTTACGGGGATTGCGCCCCCGGCCATCCCCTCCATAAGGGTTGCCCCCATCGTTTCAAAATGCGAGGTTGACAGCACCACCGATGCTGCCGAATAGAGCTGCCTGAGTTCCCCGGCATCCAGTTGGCCGGGCAGTCGGTAGGGCATTTTCAATCCGTTCAACATATCATGATCGCGGAGGGTGCCGAAAAACACCGCTTCGCATCCGTCGGCTTCCTGTGGATAGCGGTCACGGAAAAGATTCAACGCGGTCACGGCCATCGGGAGATTTTTCACAGGGTCGTCCAACCTGGCAGCACCCATCACAATCAGTCGGCGGTTTCCAAGGCTGTTGAGAAACGCCAGCTTTTCAGAGGTTGCATCACCGCGCGGTTCGGTGTAGGCAAGTTCTACGGGGAATGCATGCGGAATCACGTCAATCCCCTTTCCCCTGAGCAGGGAGCTACGTAGTGCCATATCACGTTGCCAGGAGCTTACTGTTATGAAACGGATAGGGCTTTGGCCGATAACGCGCATTTTCCGCTCCCATATCCTGTGCGAAAGGTCGCCCTGGCTTTTCTTCCGATGCAGCAGTGGGCATAGCCCGCAACCAACCTCGAACCTGGAGCAACCGCCCGGCGGCAGGTGGCATATGCCGGTGGCGCACCAAAGGTCGTGCATCCACCAGAACACCGGTTTCCCGGTGTGACAAAGGTTTTTCAGTTGCGGCAACGACAGGAATCCCTGGTTAATCCACCCGAGCACTATCACATCGGCATCGCGCACCCACGGATGCCCGCAAACGTCGGCACCGAAACTCCCGGTCGACACCTTCCACAAATCCCCCATGTCGAAGCCGTTGTTGATGAAAACCTCGCCACGTTCAAGAACCTTGGCAACCTTGCGGCGCGTCTGGCCTACCTGTGCGACATAATCGTCGGTGCCGTCCTTCCTGCCTACAACCATCCGTGCATCCACCCCTGCCGAGCGCAATGCCTCGACAAGGCGCAGGGTGACGATGGCCGCCCCGCCGAGTTTGTCGTTGGTACTTAGAAACACCACCTTCATGCCGTCCGACCTTTAAGCCCGTGTTTCCTGAACTCAGCCACATAGACCACCCCGCCATACACTGCCAGAAGCAACACCCTTGTGGAAAAGTCAATCACGTCGGAACCTGTAGCGGTGAGTGCCGATATGCCCCATAAGGCCATGGCTGCGGCAAAATAGAAAAGAAGCCGGGGAATGTCGTAACCCACCGGGTGCTTCACCCTCCCGACAAGGTAGCTTGCCACCATCATCAGGCCATAGCAGCAGAATGCCGCCCAGGCGCATGCCATGTAGCCGTAGGCCGGTACGAAAGCGATGTTCAAAGCCAGTGTCACCACCAGCCCCATAAGCGAGAACCATGTGCCCCATATGGTGCGGTCGGTAATCTTGTACCATAATGACAGGTTGAAGAATATTCCGAAAAACAGCTCAGCCATCATTACCACCGGCACAACCTTCAACCCTTCGAAATAGGCCGGTGAGATAAAATATTTCAAAACCGGGAGGAAGAACATCACCCCCAGGAAGATGAACAGCCCGAAAATAACGAACCAGGTCATGGCGTCGCTGTAGGCTTTATCCTTATTGCCCCCTTTAGCGGTGTCGCGTGCGAAGATAAACGGCTCATAAGCAAAGCGGAATGCCTGGATAAACATCACCATCACTATGGCTATCTTGTAGTTGGCGCCATATATACCCAGCCCCGCCATGGCCTCGGCCTTGTCGGGAACAAGCATCGGGTAGAGAATCTTGTCGATGGTCTGGTTCATAATCCCCGCTATGCCTATAATCAACAGCGGGAATGAATAGCGCAGCATTTCGCGGAGCAGCCGCCCGTTGAAGTTATAGTTTTCGGCAAATATTTCGGGAATCACCAGAAGCAATGTAACGAGCGAGCTGATAAGGTTGGCAAGGAAGATATATCCCACACCGAACGAGGGGTCGTAGAACCAGGCAATCCATTCCGGCGAATGTTGCCAGATAACAGGGCATAGCAGTATGAAAAACAGGTTGAAGGCTATGTTTACGCCTATATTCACCAGCTTGAGGGTGGCGAACCTGACCGGGCGGCTCTTATAACGGAGATAGGCGAACGGCACCGATGTGTAGGCATCCACACCGACTGCGATAACCATCATCCATATGAACGACGGGTGCCCGGGGCATTCGAGCCAGCGGGCAATAGAGGGCGACAGCAGGCATCCGGCAATGATGAACAGTGCGGAGCTGGCCCCGAGCGACAACAGCGTTGTGGTGTAGACCTGCCCCGGATCGCGCCACCGCTCATGGTTGGCAAACCGGAAAAAACCGGTTTCCATTCCGTAAGTAAGTATAATCAGCGTCAGTGCCACATAGGCATACAGGTTGGTCACTATGCCATATTCCGCTGCCGCGAAGCAATAGGTGTACATCGGCACGAGGCACCAGTTGAGAAACCGCCCGACGATGCTGCTTAACCCGTAGATTGCCGTGTCCTTGAACAAACTTTTGATTCCTGCCATAAGCAATTGCCTGATTGCGTAGATTGTTTTGGTGTTTTTGAGCTATATTATGCAAAGATAGGGTGTTTGCATAACAAGGCAAAGAAGTCCTCCCGACTTTTTCGTCAGAAGGACTTCCTTGATGGTTGTAAACCCTTTTGTGAAAGGACGTTTTAGTTGTCCTGTAGGATTACAGGACGGCTTTCATTGTTTTCCCGTCGGCCTGGATGATGTATATGCCGGTGGGAAGCGTGAATGACTCATCCCCGCATACGGTGGTTTTCAGAACCGTTACACCGTCGATGCCGAATACGGTAAGGGCGGTGGGGGCAGGCGAACTTACGTTCAGCACACCGTGCCCGGTGGTTATCGTGCATGAGGTGGCGGTTACCGTGGATATGCCGCTGTTGGCAATCGAGACACCTTTGCTTGCGTTGGATGTGCCCCTGTCGTAGACTACGGCGACACGGTAGGTGTTGTTGCCTTGTGGCATTTCATTGTCGGTGAAGGTTGTTTCCTTTACGGGGGTATCGTTTATCTTGGCCCCGTTGCGGAACACATCGTAACCTTGGATTTTAAGGGATGCGTCGACCGGCACATATGACACGTTGTCAACCATAAGCCCCATCTGTTCCGCCCCTGTGTAACGGATGCAGAAATAACGGGCGTCGTCCGGCAGCTTTGCTTCGATTGATGCCCATTCGCCTGAGGCTTTTTCCTGTCGGATAAGGATGAAGTCGTCAGGCGACGTGCTTTTCGGAGAATACATGATTTCGTATGTCTCGCTATCGCTGATATCATCGATACCTTTGACCATGAAGCTTATTGATGTCCCTCCGGTCACTTCTGGTGAAATAAGGTAGTCGTTGTTTACCGGCGGGGTAAAGAAGTCGTCATAGAGGTTTGCAAGCCATGAGATGAAGCATTGCTGGCCGTCGTAGGGTGTAAGGCTTCCATAGTTGTCGAAGTCGAATCCGAAGAGTTCGTATGGCGACCATACCATGAAGGCTTGGTTCTCCCCTCTGTGTTCCCATTCGGGGAGGTCGGTGTAATAACCGCTCAGGAGCCTGTCGCCGTCATGGGTAGTCCATTGCCCGAAGTCGGTGATGGCGAACGGTTCGTATTCTTCCGCGCCGTCGACCACCGGGGTCATATCCGGGAGTTGTGGGGCTTCCCAGGTGAGCACTGCCTGTCCGTTTTCATTTTTGCCGGTGATTGTGGTCACTATGGGGTAGAACGAACCTTTGGTTGTGGTGTTAATCGTCGAGGTTCGGTTGTTGTCGGTCTGTTCGTCTTTCGGGTAGTCGATGGCTGCGTAGAACGAGTTTTCGTCATATACATGGGCGGCGTTAAGGCTGACCTCGAAAGGCATATACACTGATTCCCCGGGTTGGAGTTTGTTGCCGTTGGCTGATTTTACCGCTTGCCCGTCCTTGTAGAGGGTTACGGTGTAGTTTTCAGCGGGTTCAAGTCCCCGGTTGATATATTTTACATAGAATGTCGCCTTTTCCCCGAGGGTCAGGGTGGCCGGGCCGGTAAAGTCTTCTACGGCCAGGTCGTGGGTGTACTGCTCGTCGATGCGGATGTTGTCGATGAAGAAGTACATCCAGTCGTTGTCGGTCTGCCCGCGGAATCCGAACTGCACGGTTTCAGCATCCTTGTAGTCTGAGAGCAGGAATCTGTGTTCTACCCATCCGTAGGTGTGATACCCTGCGGTAATCGGGTCGGACAGAGGTTCGAACTCGCCACCGTTGCGTGAGATTTCCACAATCATCCGTGTCATACCGTTGTCGGCTGCAACGCTTTCTTCCTCCCAATGGAACATGTATAGGCTCAGTACCGGATTCTTGGATGCAGAGAGGTCGAACACCGGCGATTTAAGGCGGCTGTCGGTTTCGCCACCCCAGTAGGAATAGAAACGGGTAAGCCCGTTGTCGTGGTCTTGCGACGATACGCCCCGGTCGGCGTCATCGCGGGTGCATTCCCAGCTGAACGAACCTTCAATCGGGTCGGTGAGCCATGGGTTGAGCCTTAGTTTGCCGTAGGGGAAGGATTCTTGTTCGGGAACAACGTAGGGTTTCCCTACAGCTATGATTTCTGCCTCCGAAGAGCCTTTGCCGGCTGGATTGCATGCGGCTACGGCATAGAAATAGCTGTCCTGGACAGCCGCGATGTTGCTGCCGGGTTCCTTATCCTCATATGATGTGCCGGTCAGCCCCTCTGCGATGGGGAGCATCTCTTTCGACGAGCGGCCTCGGAATACGGTGTAGGTCACATCGGATGGGTTGAAGTAGACCCCTTCATGGGCGCCTTCCTTTACCTCTGTCCATTCAATCCTGACTTTCATGTTGCGGTCGAAAGTCCTGATGGCGGTTATTGACGGGTTTTTAGGGACGTCCTGACCTACCCATACCGTTTTTTCTGCCGTGATACCATCGGCATCACCATATTTGGCCATTACGGTGTAGGTGTTTTCACCCGGCGCGGGTGATTCGTCAGTCCAACGGAATTCGCTTCCGGGGGCGGCCTTCCGTTCATGAACGTTATTGCCGTTACGAGATATAACCATGTTGATATCGTCGGTGATAGGCGCTCCGTTGGCAAGGGAGGATGGCACAATGCAGCTCAGTTCGGCCTTCATTGTCCCTGCTGCCCCGGCAACAACTGCCAGTTTGGCCGGTGCTTCAGGCACAAGGCTCGACATCCCTGCTGTGACGTTTAATGAGAACAGGTTGAAGTAGAAACTTTCCTTGGTGCTGTAGTTGTACAGTCCCACATAGTAATCCCCTTCTTCTTTGACCGAGAAATCACATTTGTAGGGTGTCATCCAGCTTTCGTTGATGTCTTTGAGATCCATTATCTCATGATGGGTCGCAGGGTCGGTGCTGGTGCCTATGGTTACCCTCAGGTTGGAGGGTGCGCCCATGTTCACTGCGATTTCCAGGTTGTAGATGTTTTTACCGTCAAGGTGGAGCGGTGGCGAGATTAGCCAGTCGTTACCCGGTGCGGTGTTGTCGGTGCAGAACTGTATGAGCGATTCGTCCTCTTTCCAGAACCAGCAGTTCTTCACCGAATTTCCGTCGCCGTAACCGTCGTTATCCACGTCGATTACGGTGTATCTTTCCCTGGTTGCGTCGCCGTCGGCGAAGTTGTCAGAGAAAGGCAGTGTGAATGCTTCCACAGTTTTTTGCATGGCCTTGCGGGACCCGTTTGCGCTCTGCGGTTTGAAAATGCCGGGGACAGACTGTGTCGGGAGCGCATGGTTTGCAGCCCGGTTGTGATACGGGGCCGGATGTCTCTGACGTAGAGGTGCCGTAGCACCGTCATCTGCCGTTGCGAACACGGGCAACCCGGAAAGGCAGATTGCCCCTCCGAGAATCATAAGCCTGGTAAAGGTGTTCATGTGTTTGAGTTGGGATTGTTTTAGGGGGTTATTAAAATGTGAATATTGGTTCGAAAGGCTGTGCTGTAACCAGATTGTTTGAAGTTAAGTAAGTCGTGGAAATTATTTTATATTGTCTGCGACTTACTTATGACCTGGTTTTTATAGCTTCGGTGCGTTTCTCGCTGATTGTGTGTAAAATTAACAAAAAGAAATTATCGCCTGGTTTGTTTGATATTATTTAACTTTTAACGGCCATTGTGGATTCCGGGAATTCACAATGGCCGTTAAGATACAATTAAGTTTAATAGATATAGTAATCCTTATGATTCAGGTTGTTATGATTGTATGTGCCTAATCTTTTTCGGAGAATAGGCCGCCCATTGCCGGGTGCTTCATTCCCAGGTGGTGCCATGCCAGTTCTGTGACCTCGCGGCCGCGCGGTGTACGTTTCAGGAATCCCTCCTTGATAAGGAAGGGTTCGTAGACGTCCTCGATAGTGCCAGGGTCCTCCCCTAGGGCTGTGGCAATGGTGGTAAGTCCCACTGGGCCGCCGCGGAACTTGGTAATCATCGTCAGCAGGATTTTGTTGTCGATTTCGTTAAGGCCGTATCGGTCGATGTTGAGTGCCTCAAGCCCGTAACGGGAAATTTCCGGGTCGATAATCCCCGACCCTTTGACCTGTGCGAAATCGCGCACACGCCTCAGCAGGGCGTTGGCAATTCGGGGTGTGCCGCGCGAGCGCATTGCTATTTCGTGAGCCGCCTCCCCGCTGCATTTCACCCCCAGGAGCCTTGCCGAACGCAGGATGATGCGCTCCAGCACCTCGTGGTCGTAATATTCCAGGTGGCAGTCGATGCCGAACCGCGCACGCAGCGGCGGCGTAAGCAAACCGCTGCGTGTGGTTGCCCCTACGAGGGTGAACGGGTTCAGTGAGAGCTGCACCGACCTCGCCCCGGGGCCTTTGTCAATCATTATGTCGATTCTGTAATCCTCCATGGCGGAATACAGATATTCCTCGACGGTGTGGCTCAGGCGGTGAATCTCGTCGATAAACAGCACATCGTTCTCTTCGAGCGATGTCAGAATCCCCGCCAGGTCGCCTGGTTTGTCGAGCACGGGGCCTGATGTAACCTTGAACCCGACCCCCAGTTCGTTGGCGATAATTGCCGACAGTGTGGTTTTGCCAAGCCCCGGTGGGCCGTGGAGGAGCAGATGATCGAGCGGTTCGCCGCGCATACGCGCAGCTGTGACGAACACCTGCAGGTTCTCCACAATCTTATCCTGCCCGGCAAACGCTTCGAAGCGTCCGGGGCGCAGGGCGCGCTCGTAGTCGCCGTCGCGCTCAACGGCGCTGTTGTGTATGTCGAAATCCTGTTGTTCCATTCCGGTTAATAGACTGTAGGAATATTTTTAAGTTTATGTTTATGGAGGTATCAGTGAGAATAATGGGTACTAAAGAGTGCCAATTATTTTATTCCATTGATTGCGATGTTCGAATTTGATACCTTGGTCAAACACAAGTAAATTTGCATAATTTTCGATGAACGATACAGGATTTTCTAACAGACGGAGGTAATATTTTAATGATGGGACTATCCCATTAATAACAATTTGGCAGCCATGCGTGTTTTTGACTTGTGAAATTAATTCGGCAATATGAGCTTCATCTTGTTTCCGAATCGCTTTGGTTGATAAGATATAATATCTACATACGGAACTTGGCAATATTTTTTCTTTTGCACGTTCTACAATGTCTGTTGTTATGGCTATACCAGATTTAACTTCCACAGATTCAAAAGCAGCACCGGTTTCATCAACAATATCGATATCTCCTAATCTGCCGCTCTGTGAATCGGCTGATGTGTGGCTTTCAATTGGCAATAAATGTTTGCCTTCATAACGTTTTAATTCCTTGACCAGAGAGGTATATACCGCAAAAAAAGCCAATACAGGTAATCTTGATGCTCCACGACCTGAATATGGGTAATCAAAATGTTTTACCAAGACATCCATAATAGCATTGATTGACAGGTTCTTTGGCTTGGCAATCTCTACTTGTCTCGAATCCCTGATATGTATTAGCCTTGCTAGCAAGTACTGTAGTGCCTCAACTACATTTATATTTTGATTTTGGATAATATCCAAGGTTTCTAAAAATGCGGTTTTTATTTTCTGAGGTGTAATCGCTCCTGGATAGGATAATGTATATGGTGATTTTTGTTCAAGAGAACGTGTAAGCCACCCACTAGAAGCCATATTTGGAAACGCTTTAGCTCTTAGAAACGGGGTTATATAGTGAGTGTCAAAAGTTCTGCCCGAATAACCATTTGTAATGCTCTGCTGATGGTTTCTTATATCTTGAGTAGGATGCAGGCATTTGTAAACTATACTGGTTACTAATACGGCTAAGACACCTTTATTGTTATCTGCGTAATCTGCGATATAAGCCAGATGTTTTTGCAGGTTTTCCGGTATTTTAAAAGAGTCATTTACCAAGTCGCGCTTAAGAGCTTCTAGATATATCCCTTCGAGAAACTGCTCTATTCCGTTCATAATAATTGCTTTTTTATTTCGCGCATAATTTCATGTATCATCGGTATGCACACAGAATTACCAATCTGTCTGTATTGTTCCGCAAGACTGCTGCTGCGAATGAAATTTGATGGAAACCCCATGATTTTGTAACATTCGTTAATTGTTAGTTTCCTCACATTTTCTCCATCATATATCCAAAATCGTCCAGAAGTTTCTTGCGAAGGTATTGCCGGATGGATCCCTTCTATGGAATAAATACGATTGGGCTGTTTATGGACTCTTGAAAGATGCTCTGTTCCAGGTCTAACTCCTGCTTTTCTGATATTTTTATTGCGATAACCTGCAAAAATCAACCCTGATGGCTGCTTTTTCATCTTATCTAAAATTGTATAAGGTTCGGTTAGATACTCAAACTCGTTTGTCTCAGGATTATCAAGGATTTCTTGCAAGGAGACTTCTTTCCTTCGTTTTACAGCTGTAAAATTGAACACCTTGTCACGATGGCCTACTATGATTATTCTTTCGCGATTTTGTGCTACTCCAAATTGTGATGAATTTAAGACAGACCAACTATATTTATATCCAAGATTATTCAATCCTTGTAGAATTGTTTTTAACGTGTTGCCGTGGTCATGGTGTACCAGATGCTTGACATTTTCAAGAAAAACTACTTTGGGACGCTTTGCTTCAATGATACTGAATACGGAATAAATCAAAGTGCCGCGTGTATCCTCAAATCCTTTCATCTTCCCGGAAATACTGAAAGGCTGACAAGGAAATCCTGCAGTCAATACATCATGGTATGGGATTATGTCTACAGGAATTTTCGTAATGTCTCCAAATGGATATTCGCCATAATTAGCTTCATATACTTTTTGGGCATAAGGGTTGAATTCTGAAGAAAACACGCATTTGCCACCCTCCCATTGTAAGGGTATTCTAAATCCTCCTATACCTGCGAAAAGGTCAATAAATGAGAACTCAGGATTGTTCGTTGGAGGAAATGGCACATCAAATTCTATATCGTAGTTGAAAAGTGAAGAGGCATAATATACAACTTGTGGCTCTGATACGATTGTATCCAAGCCGGATTCAATAGCATCAAAACTTTTATGTAAGGAATGGGTTATGAATGCTCTGTCATTTCCTTCGTAGTTTTTATCAAGGGATGGGTAAAGTTCGCTTATACGCATGCGTTATCAATTTCAAACAAATCATGTCACCTGAAAATTCAGATGACTTCACCTCAATGCAAAGTTAGTATAATTTGGGGACTTTTTGAACTAGATCTGTACATAGATATCATAAATCATACATAATCTTATGCTTGGTGGAGGCATTGTAAGAATGCGATAGTTTGTATAGTTAAAGTATATTAAAAAGCAGGGAGGGTATTTTTAAGAGGAGATTTTGATATTACCTTTATGGCGCATAAATTATCATGAAAAACGTTAAATATGAATAAAAAATGCATAAACACCGGTTGCCGCCGCCACAACTTGTGTAAAAAAATGTTGGTGGCATTATGCGGTTCGTTGCTCGCAACAGGCTCTGTGTGCGCTTCGGCAGGTGAGGGTGATGTGAGCCGGCAGATGCGGCTGGGGTACACGGCAGGCAACATGGGGCTTAGCCTGGGTTATATGACGAAGCTTGTCGTGAAAGGGGCGATAGAGCTGGAGCCTTCGAAGCTTGAAGCCATATCAGGGTCGTCCATAACATCGCTGAGAATTGCTGTCGGGAATAAACTTACATGTCAGAATAACTATGTGTTCATAACCGATGACCTTTATGGAGAACCGCTCTACCGGCAGGATGTTGCCGAGTTCCACTATGGATGGAACGAGGTGGCGCTCGATGTGCCGTTTGAAATCGACGGCCGCCGTTTGTTCGTGGGCTACCGTTATGAGAGCGAGGGGGAGACACTGTCGCTCGACGGGGAGAAAGACAATGACCTTGCCAACTGGATATCGATCAGCCAGACCTCGGAAGAGGGTGGGAGCTGGGAGCATCAGGGAGGGGGTGCGCTGAACATCCAGGCTGTGGTCGAGGGGGATAACCTGCCGCAAAACGACATCGCCATCGACAGGCATTCGATTGTGAAATATGGCTGCCAGTCACAGCCTATGCCCCTCCATGTGGTTGTGCGCAACATGGGGGCTGCAACAGTGCGAAGCCTTGGTTACACGGTGTCTTTCGACGGGAAGGAAGTTATAAACGGCACGGCCGAAAATCTGGAGATTATTTCGAACGACCTGGCATTGATAAATCTAGGGGAGCTTGTGTTCGACCGTAACACCATAGGCGACATCGATGTGAGAATCGACGAGGTGAACGGTGTGGCTGACGAAACTCCCGGCGATAACGGGCTGACAGTGGCTAATGTGATAGTGCGCAAAGACTATACGCCGCGCACCGTGCTGCTTGAACAGTTCACTTCGACATACTGCAACAACTGCCCCAATGCGTCGCATGCCATTATCGATGCCTTCCGCTTCCGTCCCGGGATTGCCCATGTAACCCATCATTCAGGATTCCGCAAGGATATATACACGATTCCGGAATCGGAGTCATACGTATGGCTTTATACTGACGGCACTTCCGGCTCCACATATGCCCCGGCAGCGATGCTCGACCGTACCAACATGTCGTCGGCGGGGGCTTCCAATGGTTCGGGAGGAAGCACTCCCGGCCCGGTGTTTGCCGTTGAGAGAGACCGGTTAGGCGGACTTATCGACGACAGGCTTTCCACTCCTGCCCTGGTTTCGGTCAATGCCGTAAGCCGGTATGACCGGTCGGCAGCCATGGCCTATGTGACTGTGAGCGGGAACATTCCCAACGGGTCGCCAGAGCGGCTCAATGCCAAAGACCCACGGCTTACTGTAATGTTGGTCGAGGATTATGTAGAAGGCCCGCAGACCGGTGTTACGACACCTTTGGAAGGGGAATATGTGCATCGCAATGTGGTGCGTGCGGTATTGACCGGTGTCTGGGGCGACCCTGTGACATTTGCTGACGGTGCCTACAAATCATCTGAATACTCTGTTGCAGTGCCTGAGGGATGGGACGTGAAAAACATGCATGTGGTGGCATTTCTTGCCGACTTTGATGCTTCGTCGCCTAACAAGTGCCAGGTGTTCAATGCCGCCGATGTCCGACTTGCCGATGCGGCGTCAGTTGAAAAAGTTGTTGCAGGTGAGGTTTGGAAGCCGTCGGTTGTCGGCGGCCTGCTGGCATTGCCTGCCGGTTGCCACGGCCTTAAGGTTTTCAATACCATGGGGGTTAAAGTGGCCGAAGCCGGGAATTGCGATAACATGTTGTCGTTGCGCCATCTTGCCAAAGGGATATATCTGGTTGTTGCCGAGACAGGCGGTGCCCCTTTGACGGCTAAGATAATCATGAGGTGACGGATGTGTGGCCTTGTCGTGAAATGAACGGTATAAGTCACAAGGGCTTATGCCATTACCTTAAATAATTTACCATAAACTAATGTAGTTATGAAAAAACGGTTACTTCCAGCCATGCTGGCAGCATTTACGCTCACGATGGGCGTAAATGCAACCACGCTGAATGAGGATGGTCATTTCTATTGTGACTTTTCACTCGGAGATGAGGATTTTAACCCTTGGACAGTGGTGAGCGACGGCAATGACGATGGCAGATGGGGTGGTTTGGAAACCTCCCAGATGGCACCTGTTCACTTCGGGGGATACGACGAGTCAGACGATTATCTTTTTTCGCCGAAAATCACCCTGCCGCAGGGGAAGGAATATATTGTCAAAATAAATCTATGGGCCGACTGGCCATGTGATATGCAGGTCACGGCAGGTCACACTTTGGAGCCGTCCGACCAGACAGCAATATCTGAAGTAGAGCGGTTCAATGGTGACCATTATGTTGCTTACAAGATGCCTTCATCCATAAATGGCGACATACATGTAGGCATCCGCGCCGTGACCGAGGCCGGATTGAAGGGATACCTGTACGTCAAGTCGGTAGAGGTGGCAGAGGCCAGGGACGGCAGTATAGCTTTCACATTGGTTGACAGCCGTGAGAAGGCGCCGGTAGCCGATGTGGACTTGAAATTGACCGGTGATACTTACCGTCAGTTCACAATACGCACCGACAGTGAGGGTAAGGCGCTGTTCGAACACCTTACCCCTGGTGTGTACACGGTGGATTTTGATTTCCCGGGTCTGATAAAAGGGGAACCTGTGGAGGTCACAGTTGCCGACAATACCGTAGTCGATTATAAGATCGACGCATTGACATTGCCTATGGTGGCGGTTCGCGGTGTGCTGTCGGATTCCAAGAAGCGACCGCTGGCCGATGCCCAAATAACCCTTGCAGGTGAGCTGGCCACATATTCGGCAGTTTCGGATGCATCCGGGGCATTTGAAATCAAAAATGTGTTCGGTGAGAACTCTTATGAATTGAATGTCAGCAAGGATCTGAAAGAACCGTATGAGAAAACCGTAAAGCTGGGCGACACCGACCTCGATCTAGGGCAGATTGACATCGCGAATTTCTTCTCGGCACCGGCAGGTGTCAGCGCCGACCTTACGGAAAACGGTATGTTTGTGTCGTGGGCGGTGTCACTTTCAAGAAAGGACTTCCTGCATGACAGCGGTAATTATGGCGGCGTCTATGCCCTCTCGCCGCGTGAGGGTGCATATGTCAGGTTTGGTGTAAAATTCGACGAGCCGATGACTCTCGACGAAATCAACTGGGTTGTGACAGAGCTGACCGACGGTAAGGTGGATGTTTTTGTATATCCCATCGGGCGTGACGGTGCGGTTGCCAAATCCCCGGTTTATGAAGCGCTCGGAGTGCCTAGCGATACATATGACTGGCAGCATCTGATTTGGCAGACCCATCGGATGACACATTCCGTCAGCCTCCCCTACGGGTGCATCATAGCCATAGGGCATGTCAATGAGCCTGACAACAACATCTCGATGCCTTGCGATTACCGCAACAACGGGCCTTCCTATGAGCAGAATAATGAGGGGGATTGGGTTTCAGCATATGTGAGCAATTTCTTAATCCGTGGTAAAGGTACTTCTGTAAGCCGGGAAGTGGCTGTAGAACCTTTCGCTGCTGCGGCATTGCGCAGTGTGTCCACTCCGCGTAAGGCCAATGGATTGAAATTGGAAGGGACATGCTTCAACGTGTGGCGTGTCAACGGTGATGCGGATGCGGTTGAGCCTGACATGACGCCGATTGCAACCGGCCATAGCGGCCTTTATGTTTTCGACCGTGAGTTTGACAAGCTTTCGCAGGGTGTTTACAGATATGGCGTGCAGGCGGTAAGCGACGACGGCAGAAAGTCGGACATTATATATTCTTCCCCTATAGCCCATAAGATGACAACCGATGTCACACTGAAACTGTATGCTAACACCGCCCTCCCGCTTTCGAACGGGGCACGCGTAACCCTGCAGGGCACATGGGATGGCGCTCCTTCCTATGCCGGTGTGATAGAGGACGAGACGCTGTCGTTCGGGGAGATTGCCAAAGGGGAATATGTGCTTACAGCGGAAAAATACGGTTTCCAGACGATAAATGAGACATTGAATCTTTCCTCGGAGTCGAGCTATACCATATTAAAGGATTTTTGGCTGACACCGCTACCTCCATTCTCTCTCAGCGCCGAACAGGAGGAGGAAACCGGAGGCGTGATGCTGTCGTGGAACCGCAGTGAGGGGATTTTTGAGGATTTCGAAGGGATGAATGACTTTGAAATCAATCCTGCCGGTGAGCTGGGCTGGACTTATGCCGACCTTGACAAAGGCGTTACATATGGTGTTGCACAATGCCAGCAGAGCCCTTATCCCAACATGCATTCGCCTATGGCGTTCATGGCGTTCAATCCCACGGCGACCACTCCCGATGTGTCTGCCCTGGTGCGTCCCTACAGCGGCAAAAAGGTGCTTATTGATGCCAGCCTGGAGAGCGGGGCGCGCAACGATGACTACCTTTTCTCCCCGGTGCTTGAGTTTGACACGCCGTTTACCTTCCGATTCATGGCGGCCTCAGGGTTCTACGGGTTGCTAGGCAATGAGGAATTCATGGTGGGTTATTCCACAACCGATGCCGACCCCGGTTCGGTGATATGGATTACAGACGAATCTGAGAAAGTGAGCGGTGCATGGACGCGCTACGAGTACACACTCCCGGCAGATGCCCGCCATGCCGTGATAAGGTGTGTGTCGAAGGACTGCCTGTTCTTTATGCTCGACGATATTTTCATCGGTCGTGAAGAATCGGATATCTTCAACATGACATCCTACAATGTAACCCTTGACGGAGAAGCCTACACCACCACTACAGGGCGCTCGCTGACCTTCGAAAACCTTGAGGAGGGGCGTCATATCGCCACTGTGCAGACCGTATATACCCTGGTTGATGGCAAGAACTCTTATTCCGAGCCGGTAGAGATTATGTTCGAGGCCAGACAGACCGGCGGTATCGACGAGGTTTCAATCGAGCCGATGCATATCTACGATCCCGCGACCAAGACGCTCCGTGCAGGCCGCAACGTGACCCTTATGGAGGTTATCGACCTTTATGGGCGCACGGTGGCCACCGGCGATGTAATCGACCTTTCATCCAAGGCGTCCGATGTATATATCATCCGCATTACCGATAGCGAAGGGCAGACCAGGTGCTATAAGCTGGCAATCTGATTTCCCTGTTCATAAGTAGGTCATGAAAATTATTGCGCATAAAACGTATAACCAGGCTTTATCATAATTTCCGCGACTTACTGCTTTAATAAAGCAAAGGCAACCCGCTTTGGCCCGGTGACGGGCAAAGCGGGTTGTCGCTGTTTGATAAAGGATGCTGAAAAACAGAATATGAAATTTGGTCGGGTTGCAAACAGTGAGTACCTTTGGGGAGGCCATAAAGTTGCCGGTGGCAGTGCCCGGCATACCTGCGGTTTGTAAGAACGTTATGATTTACGCCGAACTTCCCGAAGGATTCGCAGGGGAAAAACAGAAACTTCCTTTTTTCCTGGCGATGGAGGAATTTCTCGCGCGGCAACGCGGCGGGGAATATTTCTTCATGTGGCAGGTGGCGCCGACGGTTATTTTCGGGCGTAACCAGGACATCGAGGCTGAGGTGAATCTTGACTATTGCCGGGAGCATGGCATCGGGGTGTATCGCCGGAAAAGCGGCGGCGGATGTGTATATGCCGACCGTAACAACATAATGTTCAGCCATATCGCAACCTGCGGGGAAGTTGCAACCACCTTCATACATTACACTTCGGCTGTCGCGTCGATGTTGCGGGAACTAGGGCTGGATGCCGCAACGACAGGCCGCAACGACATAATGATAGGTGACCGCAAAGTGAGTGGTTACGCATTTTATAATATCAACCTGCCGCATGGCGCGCGTGCCGTGGTGCATGGCACTATGCTCTATGATGCCGATATTGAGAGCATGATGCATGCCATCACCCCATCGGCCGTAAAGCTGGAGGCAAAGGGGGTGGCATCGGTGCGTAAACGGGTTACTACTGTGCGCGAACATTGCGGCATCACGCTTGACGGGTTCAAGGCGTTTGCCCGCAGGCGGCTGTGCGATAGTGTAATGACGCTGACGCATGCCGATATTGCCGCAATCCGTGAAATCGAGCAGGGGTATTATGAATCTGCCTGGATTTACGGCAAACGACGCCACCGCAACCTGTCAGTCCCGAAACGGATAGAAGGGGTTGGGGAATTCATTGTCGACATGACCCTTGCCGATGGTTCGGAACCGCCGCGTATCGAAGCCCTCGACATTACCGGCGACTTTTTCATCACCGGCGATATAGATGCCGAAATAATCAGGCCGCTCACAGGTTGCGAGCTTACGCCGGAGGGTGTGGCTGCCGCACTTTCAGGCGTCGACCTCCCGTCGGTCATACCTAATCTCTCCGTTGAAAGCCTTACGGCGTTGCTAATCGACCGGTGATGCCGTGAAACAATTAGAATCACCTAAAATCTATCATACCTGTTTTATGGAAGAAATCAAAAAAACATGCCTTCATGACCGCCATGTAGCCCTGGGGGCGCAGATGAGTCCTTTCGGAGGATTCGACATGCCTATCCAGTACAAGGGTATAACCGAGGAGCATAATGCCGTGCGCGAAGCCTGCGGTGTGTTCGACGTGTCGCACATGGGTGAGGTTATTGTTACCGGCGATGACGCCACCCGCTTTGTAAACTACATATTTTCGAACGATGTAACCCAGGCCGCACCGGGGCAGTGTCTCTACGGCATGATGCTTAACGACCGGGGGGGTGTGGTCGACGACCTGCTGGTCTACAAATTTTCTGAAACGAAATACCTGTTGGTAATCAACGCTTCGAACATTGCCAAGGATGAGGAGTGGATTCAGGAACGCATGAATGACTCCAATCCCGACCGCGAGGACGGAATGCCGTTCCGTGTCGACCTTGAACTGGTAAGCGAGGTGGTTAGCGAGCTTGCAGTGCAGGGGCCGGAAGCCGAAAAGGTGGTGGAAGAGGTGTTGGGCATAAAATGCTCCGACCTCACATTCTATACATTTAAGGAAACCAGTGTCGATGAGCATGATGTGCTTATAAGCCGTACCGGCTACACCGGTGAGGACGGCTTCGAAATCTATGCCGAGGACGAGGTTATTGAAAAGCTGTGGGATCTCCTGATGCAGAGCGGGCGTTGCGAGCCATGCGGGCTTGGCTGCCGCGACACCTTGCGTTTCGAAGTGGGGCTGCCGCTTTACGGCGACGAACTCGAAGAGGATATAACCCCTGTCGAAGCCGGGCTGACAATGTTTGTGAAGCTTGACAAAGACCTGTTTATGGGGCGTGAGGCGGTGGCAAAGCAGAAAGCCGAAGGTGCTGCACGCAAAATAGTAGGGCTTGAACTGGCTGACCGGGCTATACCGCGCCATGGCTACGAGGTGCTCGATGCAGACGATAACGTTATAGGCACTGTGACAACAGGTTACCATTCCATTTCCACTGACAAGAGCATTGCCATGGCTCTCATTGACGCACGCTATGCGGCAATGGGAACCCCGTTGAAAGTGCGTATCCGCAAAAAAACATTCCCTTGCACTGTGGTTGGGAAGAAGTTCTACAAGAAGTCGTATAAGAAGTAAGAAGTTTTTAAGTCGTAAGTTATAAGTTATAAGTTGTAAGTTGTAAGTTGTAAGCGGGGAGTGGGGGACTGTACATATTTATGACTTATGATGTCGGTTTCTTTATCACTTTTGGCCGGTGTGACAGGACTTTAGATTTGAATTACAGCAACTGATTAAATAGCAACCAATTAAAAATTAAAATAATTATGATTCGTTATAGCGAAAGCCACGAGTATGTTCGTGTTGAAGGTGAATATGGTTTTATCGGCGTTTCCGATTATGCTCAGAAACAGCTTGGAAATGTTGTTTACGTGGATATGCCCGAAGTTGGCGACGAGCTTGAAGCCGGTGAGGATTTCGGCGCGATAGAGAGCGTGAAGGCTGCTTCCGACCTTATCTCACCCGTAAGCGGCGAAGTTGTCGAAATCAATGAGGCTCTTGAGGAAAATCCCCGTTTGATTAACCAGGACGCCATGGCAAACTGGATTGTGAAAGTAAAGCTTTCGGATTTGGCACAGCTCGACGACCTCATGGACGAGGATGCCTACCGTGCTTTCTGTGAAAAATAACACCGCCTCCCCATGCACAGATATTTTCCACATACCCCCGCCGAAATAGAGGAAATGCTCGGCACATGCGGCCTGTCGCAACTGGCCGACCTCTATAGCGACGTGCCTTCGGAACTTAAGCTGAAGGCACCCTATAAGCTTCCGGCAGAGATGGGGGAAACCGAGGTGCGCGAGTTTTTCAACTGCCTCGGCGCCCGTAATGCCGACATCAAGGCTTGTTTTGCCGGGGGTGGTTTCTACGACCATTATGTGCCTGCGGCAGCCGCCTCGCTGATTTCGCGGTCGGAATTCCTTACGGCTTATACCCCTTATCAGCCTGAAATATCGCAGGGTACCCTGCAATATATTTTCGAATACCAGACGATGATGGCGCGTCTTACGGGGTTGGATATTTCCAATGCCTCGATGTATGACGGGGCCACCGCCACCGCCGAAGCCATGATAATGGCTGTTGCATCGGTCAGGAAGCGTAGGCGTGTGCTGGTGTCGGCCACATTGAACCCGGCTGTGCGCGGTGTGGTGGATACTTACGCCCGCTATCACGGCATCGAAATAGAGACTATTGCCGAATGTGACGGGGTGACCGACATGGCGCATCTTGCCGAACTGCTCGACAGGCATGCCGATGTGGCCGGTGTGATTCTTCCTTCACCGAACTATTATGGTATTATCGAGGACTTTACGGGGGTTGCCGAAATGGTGCATGCCCGCAAGGCCCTGTTGATAATAAATTGTATTGCCGCCGATTTGGCCACCTTGCGCACACCCGGTGAGTGGGGGGCTGACATCGCATGCGGCGACGCCCAGTCGCTCGGAATACCGTTGAGTTTCGGGGGGCCTTACCTTGGTTTCCTATGTGCCACCAAGGCGCTGGTGCGTAAAATGCCCGGACGAATCGTGGGTGCTACCACCGACAGCCACGGACGGCGCTCGTTCGTGCTTACCCTCCAGGCACGCGAACAGCACATCCGCCGCGACAAGGCAACATCCAACATCTGCTCGAACCAAGGGTTGATGACGCTCTATGTGTCAATCTACATGAGTCTGCTCGGTGCTGCCGGGTTGCGTGAGGTGGCCTATCGCGGCCACCAGACCGCCACCTATCTGCTCGACAGGCTTACTGCGACAGGGAAATGCCGCCTGAAGTATCCGTCCAAGCCGTTCCTGAACGAATTCCTGCTGGAAATGGATTGCGATGTCGATGCGTTCATTGCCCGTGCAATAGAGGATGCAGGCATCCTGCCCGGCATAAAGGTAGGTGAAAACGGCCTGTTGGTGGCTGCCACCGAAATGCAGACACGTGAGGATGCCGACCGCATGGCTGCCCTCTTGGAATCCGTGAGATGACTTCAGAGTTCACCCAATTCACATTATGAATCATTATGAACAGAGATTTATACGGCAAACTGGTTTTTGAAGTCTCTCGCCCCGGACGGCGCGGCTACCGGCTGCCTGACAACCATATCGCGGGAACAGGGTGCGCTACAACGGGTAATGCACCGGAAATTCCCGCCGGCCTGTTGCGGCAAACACCCCTGGACCTTCCCGAATGCGATGAACTGACAGTTGTGCGGCATTATAACAATATGTCGACAAACAACTTCGGTGTCGACACAGGGTTCTATCCCTTAGGGTCGTGTACGATGAAGTATAACCCTAAAATCAACGAGGAGATGGCGTCGCACCCGTCGTTTTCACGTATGCACCCTGCCACTCCCGATGCGGCCTCGCAAGGTAACCTCGAGCTTTACTATACGCTGCAACGCTCGTTGTCGGAAATCGGCGGCATGGCCGAGTTCACCCTGAACCCGTTTGCAGGGGCTCATGGCGAGCTGACCGGCCTGATGGTGATACGTGCTTATCATGACGCTCGTGGCGACAAGGCACGTCGCAAGGTTATCGTGCCCGATTCCGCCCACGGCACCAACCCTGCCTCGGCGGCAGTAGCCGGATTGGAGGTAGTCGAGGTGAAGAGCCGTCCCGACGGCACGGTCGATGTCGACGACCTCAGACCGTTGCTCGACGAAACCGTTGCGGCGGTTATGATGACCAACCCTAACACACTCGGCCTTTTCGAACGCAATATCCCTGAAATAGCACGTCTGGCCCACGAAGCAGGTGCATTGATGTATTACGACGGGGCTAACCTTAACCCGATGCTCGGCGTGGCACGTCCCGGCGACATGGGCTTCGATGTTATGCATATCAACCTGCATAAAACCTTCTCTACACCTCACGGAGGTGGCGGCCCGGGTTCCGGCCCGGTAGGGGTGCGTGCCGGTCTCGAACAGTTCCTGCCCAATCCCCGTGTGGTCAAAACCGCCGATGCCGGAGGGGGAACCGTTTACAGGTTGGAATATCCCGCCACATCGCTTGGCTCGATTTCGGCCACGCTTGGCAATTTCGCAGTGCAGGCACGTGCGTTGAGCTATATCCTGTCGCTTGGTTCGGAAGGACTTATGCAGGTAGGCCCGCTGGCAACCCTCAATGCCAACTATGTAAAGGAATGCCTTAAGGACGATTATCTCCTGCCCATCGACGGGGTATGCAAACATGAATTCGTGTTCGACGGGCTTAAGGATAAATCAACCGGCGTGACGACATTGAATGTGGCCAAACGACTGCTTGACCACGGTTATCATGCACCTACGATTTATTTCCCCCTGTTGTTCCATGAGTCGCTGATGATCGAACCGACAGAAACCGAAAGCAAGGAGACGCTCGACGAATTTATCGCCGTGATGCACGATATCGCACGTGAGGCGCGCGAAACACCCGATGTGGTGCTTTCCGCCCCGCACAACACCCCGATTTCGCACCCCGACGATACGGCTGCGGCTCTCAACCCGGTCACAACATTCGATATGCTTTAGAGATTGTTATGACACATGATTGCATAATTATAGGCGGCGGCCCTGCAGGATATGAGGCCGCCGCTATAGCCGCCAACCGTGGCGACAAGGTGCTGTTGGTGGAGCGTGACAAGCTGGGTGGTACATGCCTTAACCGTGGCTGCATCCCAACTAAAAGCTTCTGCCGCTCGGCTGAAGTGGCCATGGATGCGGCGGAAGCCTCAGCATTCGGCATAATGCTCCCCGAGGGGGGCATAAAGGCGGATATGGCTGCTGTCGTCGCTCGTAAAAACGCTATTGTCGACCAACTGCGTGAGGGTGTTTCAATGGTTGTGGCCAATGCTGAAACATTGCATGGTGAGGCCAGTTTTGTATCTTCACACGAAATCTCGGTAGGCGGTTCGGTGTATTCGGCCCCTAAAATCGTTATCGCTTCCGGCTCGGAGGCTGCACGCCTTCCCATTCCCGGAGCCGAACTGGCTGTCACCTCGACCGAACTGCTCGATGCCACGGCACTTCCTGAGTCTCTTGCCATTATCGGTGGAGGTGTAATCGGGATGGAATTCGCCTCGGTGTTTTCGGCTTTGGGTTCGGAGGTCACAGTGATAGAATATTGCAAGGAAATCCTGCCGCCGTTCGACAAGGATATAGCGAAACGTTTGCGCACCACCCTGCAACGCCGTGGGGTGAAATTCCACCTTTCGGCCGAAGTCATGTCGGTGGAGCCGACCCACGGGGTGTTGAAGCAGGTCAATTTCTCCGCTAAAGGGAAAGTGCAGGGCGTCGAAGCCGAGACTGTGCTGATGGCTGTCGGTCGCCGGGCGGTTATCCCTCACGGTGCACCCGAAGCCGGATTCGACATCGGTCGCCGGGGGTTCACTGTCGATTCCCGTTTCGAAACCAATATTCCGGGCGTGTTCGCTGTGGGCGATTGCAACGGCATATGCCAGTTGGCACATGCCGCATCTGCGCAGGCAGCCGTTGTCATGGGTGAGGAAATGGATATTTCCGTAATCCCGTCGGCTGTGTTTACCGTGCCGGAATGCGGTATGGTGGGACTGACCGAGGAGCAGTGCAAGGAGCAGGGAATCGGATATTCTGTCGGAAAGTCGTTTTTCCGGGCCAACGGTAAGGCCATGACTATGGGTGAAACCGACGGTATGGTAAAAATAATAACCGACAATTCCTCAGGGCTGATTATAGGTTGTCATATCTGCGGCCCGCATGCCGCAGACCTCACAGCCGAAGCCGCGCTGGCTATGTCGGCCCGCATCCCGGCAAAGGCCGTTGCCGCAACCATCCACTCGCATCCGTCGTTGTCGGAAGCGTTACAGGCTGCCCTTAGGGGTTTGTAGCCCGGTAGTGCCAATTTGAAAGATTATGTCACGTCCGCGCCGATAGTGTTCGTTATTGGCGCGGACGTGAATATATTGTTATATGGTTTCGGTTCAACGGGTTAGCTTTACGGTGTGAGATGTGCCGTCGGCCAATCTGATGCAAGCCATGATTACAGGGGCGTTCCATGCCGCCATGTTCACTATGGCTTTGGTGCCGTTGACCATACATGGCAGTTGGAACGTGCGTCCTTGCATGTCGTAGAAACTGACTGCCTCAATTGCAGCAGTGGATTCTATAATCAGATTGTCATGTTCGAAGCGTATTTTAATGGCATCAGCCGGTTCGTTAAGGCTGGTTAAGGGGGCATCGACATCCACGCTGCCGCCGGAACGTATGTCAAACTCCATCCATTGCGGGGTGTCGCGATATTCGTCGGCCAACGGTCGGGGCACAACCAGAATGACGTCGGATTGGTGTACCCCGCGCCACACATCCGCCCCAAGTGCCGGTATGGTTTCCAATGCCTCGGCCGAGATGTGCTGTAGATTGCCCCAGTCAGCCATGGCACCGTCACCGATATATTCCAATGTAGGGGGGAGCACGATAGCCGTTGCATTTTGCCATTGTGCAAGGGCATAAGCCCCTATGGAATCTATCCGTGTTGCGGCAATAACATCCTTATCGGAGGCATCGATGCCCTTGAATGCGAAATTCCCAATCTTTTCCACTGATGCGGGCAGGCACCCCGGATCAAGTGTTACGTCGTTGAAAAACGCCCCGGCGCAGATTTCAGTAACTGCACTTCCCAACATTACCTCGGCAAGCGCGGGCGTGTTGGCAAATGCCCAACCTCCTATGCGGGTAAGGATGCCGCAATGCGACATATCCGCCCGCTCCAAGCCGGTGGCGTAGAATGCCCGTGCGCCTATTTCGGTCAATTCTGTAGGAAAAACAAACTGTCGTAGCTCGCGGCATCCGGCAAACGCGCTTTCACCAATCCTGTTAAATCCCCCTTTGTGGGAAATCGTGGCAAGTTTTTCACATTCACTGAACGCCCCGTCGGGAATATCGTCCAACTGTGAATCTATTATTACGTTTCGGAGCAACCGGCACCCTTTGAAAACATTCTCCCCGATTTCTATAACGCCGGCAGGAATGGTTGCTGATTCAAGCTGGCGGCAGTTCCCGAATGCGGATATGCCGATATGGGTGACCCCTTCCGGAATTGTCAGCGATTTTATTCCCGATCCTCCCAAAGCCCCGTCGGCAATCGCCTTCAGATTTCGGGGCAACACAATGTTTTCAAGGGCATGGCACATCAATGCGCATTCCGGCAAGACGTCGGCGTGGTGAGAAGTCCGCCAGGTAAATGTCGGTGCGCCTTCATATGCCGCAATAGCGGCATCACTTAAATCCAGAGTTTCCAGGCTGGGCATTTCAGAGGCGATGAATTCGAAATCACGTACATCGACTGACCCTGTAACAGTCAGTTCCTGCACATTGGCCGCATTGCCGACTTTTTCGTGTAGAAGTCCGGGCGAGGTTTCCACCTCCAATGCGGCTATGCCTGGTGCGCAGGTTGCCCACACCAGAAAGAGAAAGGCAGATATATATTTGGTAAGTTTCAAGGTATAACGAATCAAAAGTCTATGCAAATTTACTAAAACAGCCATTGATATGCAACCGGTTAAGAGATGGTAAAACCCTTTCGGGCAAGGCAATAATAGCCGATGTGGCAACGTTATCCCTATGATTATGAAAAACCTGCGAAACATATTCAAACTGATTGCCCTGCTGGTTGTCCCGGTTTTGGCTTTCAGCTCATGCATAGAGGATTCGATGAGTTCTTCGCCGTCGGACCAACCCACATTCTCGACCGACACCGTACGGTTGGGCAACCTTTTCACGCTTGATGCATCCCCGACAAAGAGTTTCATCGTATATAACCGTCATGACAAGGGTATCAATATAAGCCGTATAGGTTTTGCCGATGACCAGGGGGGGCATTTCCGGATGAATGTCGACGGCCTTAGCGGCAGGGAATTCCACAATGTCGAAATCCGTGCCAAAGACTCGATTTATGTGTTTGTTGAAGCCACGTTGCCCGAAAACGGGCGCAACATGGCGGTCGACCTGCTTGCACACATAGAGTTTCAGACAAACGGCGTAAGCAACAAACTCCCCGTGAAAGCCACCGGGCGTGATGTTACACGTTTGAAGGGTAACACCCGTTATGATTCCGATACGCGCCTTTCTGCCGATAAGCCCTATCAGGTGTTCGACAGCCTTGTGGTCGAGGAGGGGGTAACCCTGACCATCCCTGCCGGGGCTGAACTTTTCTTCCACGATGATGCACGCATAGTGGTTCATGGAACACTCAACGTAGAGGGAACTGCCGAGGCTGCTGTTTCAATGACCGGCGACCGTTTCGGATTCGTGGCAGCATCCATACCCTATGAAATTATGTCGGGGCAGTGGAGGGGTATAGAATTTACTCCGACTTCACGGGCAAATAACATCTCTCATGCCACCATCCGCAACTCCGCCGAAGGTTTGCGTCTTGACCATGTGCAATCGGACGACGCCGCTCCGGCACTGCGTATTATAAACTCACAGGTGCGTAACACCAAAGGCTACGTTATCGAGGCAATACACAGCAATGTCGAGGCAGCAGGTTGCGAACTTACCGATGCATCCATGGGGATTGTGTGCCTTACGGGTGGAAATCACCTGTTCAATCATTGCACATTCGCCAATTATTACCTGTTTACCGCCCTCGGAGGCCCAGCCGTGCAGTTCGTCCATGTAAATGCTGATGATGCCGTTGAAGGCGACGATGCCGCATTGCCATATGTTTCCGCTTTGATAAGCAATTCGATCATTTATGGCAACGGCTCCGAACTTTCACATGGCGAGCTGGATGAAACAGGCATATACCTGCAAAATTGCCTGTTGAAATCATCGGGTGAGAACGATGAGCATTTTATTGACTGCCTGTGGGATAAAGACCCGCTCTATTTCACTGACAGGGAAGCATATCTGTTTGACTACCGGCTGCATGACGACTCGCCCGCCTTCGGTGCCGGTAATCCCTCGCTCACCCTTCCTGCTACCGCCAGCGATGCTTTCGGAACACCCCGCGACCTCACGGCACCCGCACTCGGCGCCTACGAGCGCCAACCTGAATAGACCTCGTCCCCTCAATAGCCGGGTGGTCAGATAGATGACCGGGAGCTCTTAAAAAATATGGCAATATTTCACATTTATGTGAAATGGTTTTCGTATATTTGCATTGTAACCATAAATGCCATAATAAATATGAGCGAAGTTGAACTTGTTTTGGTCAATGACACTGACAAATGTACTATATATACGATTCAGTTTGCAGCAGAATCTGAGACGGAATACGAACGATTCTACTCCAAATTCATAGAAGATGCGCATCTGAACCGGGATTTGCTACGCATTGTTCAACTCGTAGATAGGATTGCTGACGAGGGCGCGTTGGAACGTTTCTTCCGGCCTGAGGGCAAAATGCGTGATTCTGTAGTAGCTTTGCCTGTGCTTCGTTCAAAGCTACGGCTTTATTGATTGCGCCTTTCTGACAAAATCCTTATTCTTGGTAATGGAGGGGTCAAGAATTCGCGTACTTATGAAGAGGATGACTCTCTGCGCGGATATGTTCTTACTCTTCAGAAGTTTGAGGAGTTGTTAAAAGAGGGTCAAAGAGAAGGTACTGTGACAATTACCTTACAATCAATAGAAACCGATAAAAAATTTGAACTATGAAAGATATAAGGAACAGATACAGGGAGATGGTGGCGCGGGTTCCTCAAGAAATGAAAGAGGAAATAAATCTATCCTTTGCAATTTCCAACAAGATAGATGCACTTATGCAGGAACGCGGTCTTTCGAAAAAAGAGTTTGCCGACCAACTAGGCAAGCGGCCAAGTGAGATAACCAGATGGCTCAGCGGGCAGCATAATTTCACGGTATCGACACTTGCCATGTTGTCGGCTTTCTTCGGCAAATCAATAATATCAGTCTGAATTATATTGATGAATATGCAGGTGTAAAGAAGTCCGCTCCAATCAATGGCTGAATAATACGTGAGAAGTTATAGATAACTCAAATTTAGCCGTGATATTTTGGGTCGCTTTGTCCGAAATATGTGTATGTTTTTCGGTGTTACGAGATATTTAGAGGAATATATTGCATATATCAATATATGTGGTTCAGGTTTTCCCAAATGGCGGCGGCGGCGGTTTCGGCGGCGGTTGATTCCCCGAGGCGTCCGCGCATACGTGCGTAGCCGTGCAGCATCTCGTCGCGTCCGGGGGTTCCGGGCAGAATCTTTTCAAGCTCATATGCCACATTGTCGGGATTGCACATATGCATCAGCATTTCCGGCACAATCTCTTTCCCGGCGATAAGGTTGGGTAATGACACGAACGGGCATTTTATGACGTGCTTCATGATGTTGTAGAACGCCTTCGACCCGTTGCCGCGATAACAAACCACCTGCGGTGTGCCGAGCAGGGCGGTTTCCAGTGTGGCCGTACCTGAGGTTACCAACGCACATGCCGAATTCCTGACCAGCTCGAAGGTGGCATCGGTAACCACAGGGAAATCAGAATAGTTGCAATAGACGTCTGTGTCGATGCCAGGAGCTCCTGCAATGACCGGCTGTAGCTGGGGAAATCGGCGTGCGACTTCGGCCATTACAGGCAGGTTGTTGCGTATTTCGCCCATGCGGCTGCCGGGAACCAATGCCAGTAACGGCTTCCCTGCATACAGTCCCCAACGCTCCGTGAATTTATCTTTGCCTGGCAATGCGGCCTCACGGGCATCGACCTCTTCGACCGACGGGTTGCCTACATACTCTACCGCCATTGAGTGCCTGCCATAAAATTCTACCTCGAACGGCAGAATCGACAACACCTTCCGGCAATAGCGCCTTATATCTTTTACGCGCCATTCCTTCCATGCCCATATTTTAGGGGAAATATAGTAATAAACCGGTATCCCCAGGTTATAGGCATGCTTTGCGAGCTTTAGATTGAAGCTGGGATAATCAATCAGCACTACCGCGTCGGGATGCCAACTGCTTATCTCCCTCCTGGCTGTTTTGAGGTTGCCGAGCACCTTCCCAAGATTACGCAACACCTCGCTGAATCCCATATATGCCATTTCGCGGTAGTGAATCAGCGGTTCCTGTCCGGCTGCCCCGGCCATACCGTCCCCCCCAAGGAAACGGAACTCCGCCCTGTTATCCAAACTTTTCAGCGCTTCTATTAACGGAGCCCCGTGCATATCGCCTGAAGCTTCACCCGCAGATATAAAATATCTCATATCCTAATATCCAGTTTTACTACGGTGTACCACCGCACAGTCATCCTAACCGTAGGTATGCACCGTGGTGGCGTCCTGTCGCCCCCTCCCTATTTCAACAAAGATAGCTAAAAGTATCCGATGGCATTGCAAAGACGCTAATCTTTTGGGTAAAAATGCGTACTTTTGTAAAGATATCGACAAATAATAGGATTATGGATAAGGGCTTTTCCCTATTTGACTTTTGCAAAAACAAAAAGCTTGAAAGACTTCAGGTATTTGGAACCGAGACGCTTGACGACAAGGGAAACATCATACCCTTTACTGAACAGGCCGCACTTATCACCCACTATTTACAGCTTAAGGATTATATAACCAATCTGCCATATGCACATAGAGCAGCAAAAATTTTGAATTTGTGGTACAGTTTTGGATGTGAAAATAGAGATTTTCTCAAAACGGCTGTATTGCCTGGTGTGGTAGAGGAACCGAATACGGCTCTGCAACAATATCTTTTTTCCGAGGTATATAAGGCTCCGTTCCAACCGACAGAGCATCACAAATTTACGTTTATAGATTTGTTTGCAGGGATAGGCGGTTTTCGGCTTGCTATGCAGGCACACGGCGGCAGGTGCGTTTTTTCATCGGAATGGAACGAGTATGCTCGAAAAACATATTATGCCAACTATGGAGACATACCATTTGGCGATATTACAAAAGAAAGCGTGAAACAAATGATTCCGCCTGGGTTCGACGTGCTGTGTGCAGGATTTCCATGCCAACCATTTTCAATCGCAGGGGTGTCAAAAAAGCAGAGCCTCGGTCGTGAAACCGGCTTCAAGGACAAAACCCAAGGGACTCTGTTCTTTGATGTTGCCGATATAATAAGCCGTTACCGTCCAAAAGCTTTTTTTCTTGAGAATGTGAAAAACCTATGCTCTCATGACAAAGGCAACACATTTAGGGTTATTTGCGAAACACTGGAAGAACTCGACTATTCCATCCATTTCAAAATCATGGATGGAAAAGCCTTTGTACCCCAGCACAGGGAGCGTATATTAATTGTCGGTTTTGATAAAAAAAGATTCGCGGGAAAGGAAGAGTTCCAGTTCCCGGATTTGCCACAATCCGCTAATAAGATAAGTGATATATTGGAGCCTTTTGTTGATAAGAAATACACTCTTAGTGACAAATTGTGGGGGTACCTTAAGGATTATGCAATCCGTCAGAAATCTAAAGGCAATGGATTTGGTTTCGGGCTGGTAGATTTAGACGGAATAGCCCGTACCCTCAGTGCCCGATATTATAAGGATGGTTCGGAAATACTAATCCCTCAGCAAAACGGGGAAAACCCACGGCGTCTAACCCCGAGGGAATGTTTCCGCCTTATGGGTTATCCCGAGAACTTTATCATCGACAGAGTGTCTGACGTACAGGCATACAGGCAATGCGGCAACTCCGTGATAGTCCCGCTAATCACAAGTGTAGCAGAACAACTGGCCGCAACAATATCAACCAATGACAATCTTTGATATGGAAGAGGTTCTATATGATGCTATCGAATTGGTCAATAACAGTATATCTGCATATTGCCATTATATAACGCCTAATGATCTAGGTCTGACAGGCGGACATCAATGCGGTTTCTATTTCCCTCATTCTGTAGAACCGATGTTTTATGGCGGATTCCAACGACGTGGATGTAATAATGACCGTAAAATCGTCATAAAATGGCAAAATAGTTTTACTACTGATAGCAGAGCGGTTTACTACGGCACAGGGACAAGAAATGAGAACCGTATAACCCGGTTCGGACGTGGATTTGAATTCTTGAACGACCGATATCTCGGCTCTCTGCAAATAATGACTAAAAATCCTGCTGGGGAATTCGCTTGTTACATACTTTCCAATCAGGACAACATAGAAGCCTTTATAAATACCTTTGCCCTTGATATCACCGCACGTAACCAGATTATTAACAAAGATGAGGTAGGCGAAAATCAGGCAAACATAATTCAAAATGAAATTGAAAGGGTTGTTGCTGAAATGGCTGTATTTCCTCAAACCCAGATTATGGCAAAAACAGCAAGGAATATTGTCGCAGAAGTCTGCCGTTACAGGGATGACGACATCGCACGCCAACCCGACAAAATATTACCCTTATGGGTTGCCACTGAATATCAGTTGTTCAAAAAACTTGAAAACAAAATTTATCAAACACAGATGTCGGAGCGGTTTGCAGATTGTCAGTCATTAATAGATTTTTCAAATACCATATTGAATCGACGTAAATCTCGCGCAGGTAAATCTTTGGAGCATCATCTAAGTGTGATTTTTACGTGTGCAAAGCTTCGATTTGAATCTCAGGCGGTTACAGAGGGGAACAAACGGCCGGACTTTCTTTTCCCTGACAGTAATGCATATCATAGCATTGTTTTCCCGGCTGACAAATTGGTTATGCTGGGGGCTAAAACAACTTGTAAAGACCGTTGGCGGCAGGTGTTAAACGAGGCTGATAGAATTCCATTCAAACATCTTTTTACCTTGCAACAAGGTGTTTCTAAAAACCAACTTGAAGAAATGAAGGCAGAACACCTAACCCTTGTTGTACCAAAAGACAACATCCCAATGTTTCACCCGCAATACAGAGACATTGTTATATCTTTGTCTGATTTCTGCCATTTTGTGAAACAGAAGCAACTTTAGGAACATAAGAGGGTTGCGCCCTCCAAAACATGTTTCACAATTCATAATTAACATTTGGAATCGCCATATTTTCTATTGCCGGATAATGTGATGATAACGATTTTAGATTATCTTTGCACTTCAAATTGTTGAACTTTCGGTTAACCATTCATCTATCATAAATCTATAATCATAACACCCGATATGAAGAAACTTATCGCCGTCATGATGCTATGCATCGCATTCGCAGGCTTTTTACCGGCAGGTGCGCAATCGCGCGGTGACCAGCTGATGAAGCAGGCGCAGACAAGCCTGGATAATAAGGAATATGTCAAGGCACGTTATTGTTTCCTCCAGGCTTACAATGCCTTTGCAGCGCGTTCCCAGACTGATAAAGCTGTGGTATGTGCGGTCAACACGGCGGCGCTTTATCATCGCGAGGGGTATTACAAAGAGGCGTTCGAAGTGCTTTCGCGTCTTGACGGGATTCTTTCCGATGCCGAAACCGCATCGTCCAAACCTAGGCCGGAATTGCACTACCCGATACATAAGGAGCGCATGCTGATGTACACGAAGCTGAAAAATGCCGCCCGTGTCCGCGAACAGATAGAGTATATGGAGGGTGCCGCAAAGGCTTCCAAAAACGATTCGCTTGCCACCGACCTGCTTTATCAGAAAGCTAACAGTTTCTATACCCTCGGCCTTCCCAGGGAGGGTGATGCGGCTTTCAACCGGCTGGTGGAGCAATCGAAGGCGACTGATGATTATTCCCTTGTCGACAAATGCTACCGCAGCCTCATCGGTATGGCCACGCGTGCCAACAATGCCGCATTGCTTGCCCGCACCTATGATAAATACAATGTGTGGACCGATTCTGTGAAAGCCGTACAAGCCAAGAAGGAATATGCCGGTTTGCAGGCCAAATATGACGAAAGCCTGCAGACCATCGAAGAAAAAGACAGCACTATAAGCGGTAAGCAATACATCATAGTGGCCTTGTGCGTGCTGGCTGCAATCCTTGTGGGGGCATTGGTGTTCCTAGGGATAATGCTATTGCGCTACATGGTGCTGACGCGCAACCAAAAACAGGCCATTGCCACCGCTAACGAGCATAACAAGCTGAAAACCGAGTTTATCCACAACATCTCGTCCCAGATGAAACCGACGCTCGACACACTCGACCAAAAGCTGCCTGCGGTGAAGGCGCTTAAGGATTTTTCCGCCCATATCCAGGAACTTTCCGATCTTGAAAGCACCCTTACCGACCCGGTAGAGACAGAGGATGTGAACATGCAGGCATTCACGGCGGAAGTGCTCGACCAACTCGGAATGTCGGGGCGTGAGAACGTTACGGTGGATGTGCCTAAGCTTACGGTCAAAATCAACCGCGAGCAGGTGGCATTGGTGCTAGGGCATCTGTTGAGAAATGCCGAATACCATACGCCGAAAGACGGCCGAATATCGATTGAATTCAAGAAACGCGGCCCGCACACATACCAGTACATCATCACCGATACAGGTGCCGGTATCCCGGAAGAGGAGCGCGAACAGATTTTCAAACCGTTCACCCGTGTGCGCAACCTTGCCGAGGGTGACGGCCTCGGCCTGCCCATCTGTGCCCTGCGTGCAGCCGGTATGAACGGCAGGCTTACCCTCGACAGCACATATACCAAAGGCGCCCGCTTCGTTTTGGAGCTGAAACCGTGAAGAGGGCGTGTCGGCCAAGGCTGATAAGGCAATGTCAGGGATAGGAGTTTGACTTCTGTCCCTGATTTTTTTGCTGGTCGGGGGCAAAATTTGCGGGAAAGAATATATTATATCCCAAGTTTTACTAATTTTGCACCATAATTCGAGAAAATGACTACATTACAGACAATTCAACAAACATTGGCTCCGGAACTCAGGTTGCTGAATGAACGCATTCAGGCAACGCTTGATTCGCCCAATGCATTGATGAACAGTGTGGTGCATAACTATCTCGAAAAAAAAGGGAAGCAGATACGGCCTATTCTCGTGATGCTGAGTGCCAAATTGCTCGGCGATGTCAACGACCGGGTGATTGCCGGCGCGGTGGCAGTGGAGCTTTTGCACAATGCCTCGCTGATACATGACGATGTTGTTGACGATACGCTGACCCGTCGAGGGTCGCTGACCATCAACGGCGCATGGGATAATCATCTGGCCGTGCTGGTGGGCGACTTTTTCCTTTCAAATGCATTGTTGCAGGGGGTGGATACGGGTGATATACGCATTGTCCGTTCGATTTCCGACCTCGGAAGGTTGCTTTCGATAGGGGAACTTGACCAGATTTACAATGCCCGCTACAACCATCTTGACGAGGAGGCGTATTTCAACATCATCTATCGCAAGACCGCGTCGCTCTTTGTGTCGTGCGTAGAGGTGGGGGCATACGGTGTAGGGGTGGATGACGACCGCCTGGACACGCTTAGGGAATTTGCGCGTCTGCTGGGATTGTGCTTCCAGATCAAGGACGACATATTCGACTACTTTTCCGATGAGAAAATCGGGAAGCCTACAGGCAACGACCTGCGGGAGGGAAAAGTGACCCTGCCGTTGCTGCATGTGCTCGAGGATGAATCCAATCCCGAACACTCCAGGATGGTGGAACTGGTAAGGAAAGAGGCGCTGGAGCCGTCGGAGATAGACACCCTGATACGCTTCGCCCTTGAAGGGGGCGGGGTGGATTATGCATATGCCACTATGAAGTGCCTGCGCGATGAAGCGGCGGCCTTGATGGGGCGTTTCCCGGATTCGGATGTGCGCGATGCCTTCCTTTCGCTTATCGACTTCATTATCACAAGGGAAAGCTGATCCGGGAAGTCGAAACCTCACAGTTGTTCAGATGCAGGCGTTACAGGCAGGGAAAAAATCAGTTTTACCCGCATGCAGGTTTGCTTGTTTCGACAAATTGGTTTATTTTTGCGTTATAATTTGAGACCGTTTGATCCGACTTCGGCGGTTTCGTTAACAGAGGGAAACGTTTTAACATACTCCATACATAACTAAATTAATTAATCTGTTGTTTTAAAGGCATGTAACCTTAGCTTGCCGAGAGGCGGCGAAGTATGAGGCTATCAACTGACGATAACCTCTAAGGCGCAAAAGCACAGCAAACACTCTATTTTTAATCATGGAAGCTAACGAAGCTAAAAAACCAAAACGTCCGAGAATCGGTCAGCCGATGGGTCTCGGTGACAACCAGAATCATGGCCCGGAAAGCCATTACGAGAATTCATTCAATGCAAACGGTAATGTAGAAAATACACCTGCCGACGGAGAACGCCATGAAGGATTCCAGCATGACCGTCCCTATCAGCCGCGCAACAACTATAACCGCCCGCAGGGAGGTTATCAGCAGCGCCCCGGCGGTTATAACCGTCCGCAGGGCGGCTACCAGCCCCGCAACAATTACGGGCCGCAGGGTGGTTACAACCGTCCCCAGCGCCCCGGAGGCTATCAGCCGCGCCCCTATAACAACCGTCCCCCCATGCAGCATGATGCACCGGCCGATGGTGTGGCTACACCGGTAGCCGAAGGCTCTACGCCGGAACAGGCACAGCAGCCGATGCAGGGCGGTTACCAGCCGCGCAACAACTATAACCGCCCGCAGGGAGGTTATCAGCAGCGTCCCGGCGGTTACAACCGTCCGCAGGGAGGCTATCAGCCGCGCAACAACTACGGCCAGCAGGGCGGTTACCAGCAGCGTCCCGGCGGTTACAACCGTCCGCAGGGAGGTTACCAGCCCCGTAACAACTACGGCCAGCAGGGCGGTTACCAGCAGCGTCCCGGCGGTTACAACCGTCCGAACCAGCAGGGTGGTTACCAGCCGCGCAACAACTACGGCCAGCAGGGTGGTTACAATAACCAGCAGGGCGGCTATATGAACAACAACCGCCGTCCCAACGGGCCTGGCAACCGTTTCCAGAAAGGCCCCATCCGTCAGGGCAAGAGCTTTACCCCGCGCCCCAAGCGCATAGAATATGAGCTGCCGCTCCCCGATCCGGATGAAAAAATCCGCTTGAACAAGTTCATGGCAAACGCCGGGCTTTGCTCACGTCGTGAAGCCGACGAATTCATCCAGCAGGGTCTGGTGAAGGTCAACGGGCAGGTAGTGACCGAACTCGGTACAAAGATTTCGCACGACGATACTGTGGAATACGATGAAAAGGTTGTTGCACTCGAAAGCAAGTGCTATATCCTTCTTAACAAGCCGAAAGACTGCGTCACCACCTCCGACGACCCCAACGGCCGCACAACCGTGCTCGACCTCGTGAAGGGTGCATGCAATGAACGCATCTACCCTGTAGGGCGTCTTGACCGCAACACCACAGGTGTGCTGCTGCTTACCAACGACGGTGACCTTGCCTCGAAGCTTACACATCCCAAATATGTGAAGAAGAAAATCTATCACGTATGGACTGACAAGGATATCGCCGAAGAGGATATGCAGCGTATCGCCGACGGTATCGAACTTGAGGACGGCCCTATCCACGCCGATGCAATCTCCTATGCTACGGAAACCGACCGCAACCAGGCCGGAATCGAGATTCATTCGGGACGTAACCGCATTGTGCGCCGTATCTTCGAGTCGCTCGGCTACCATGTGACCAAGCTCGACCGCGTATATTTCGCAGGGCTTACCAAGAAGAACCTGCCCCGTGGCCGCTGGCGTTATCTGACCCAGGAGGAGGTGAACTTCCTCAAAATGGGTTCTTTCGAATAAAACATACACATATGCAGATATGAAACGTACGAAAATCGCCGAGCTTTATGCTTCGGCTGAAAGCCATATAGGCAAGGAAGTGTGCGTGAAAGGGTGGGTGCGCACCCACCGTGGTAACAAATATGTCCAGTTCGTCGCCCTTAACGACGGCAGCACCATCAAGAACCTCCAGGTGGTGTTCGACATGAACAATTTTACTGACGAACAGCTCAAACCACTCACCACAGGCTCTGCAATGAGTGTTACCGGGCTTTTGGTGGAGAGCCAGGGCAAAGGGCAGTCAATTGAAATCCAGGCTCGCGAGCTTGAAATATACGGCACTGCCGACCCTGAGGCATATCCCTTGCAGAAAAAAGGCCATTCGCTTGAATTCCTGCGTGAGATAGCCCACCTGCGTCCGCGCACCAACACCTTCTCAGCCGTGCTGCGTGTGCGTTCAACGCTGGCTTTTGCCATCCACCGTTATTTCCAGGAACGGGGTTTCTATTATCTGAACACCCCTCTCATCACTGCCAGCGACTGCGAAGGGGCCGGGGCGATGTTCCAGGTAACTACATTGCCGCTCAACGAGTTGCCGCGCACTGAAGAGGGCGGGGTGGATTATTCGTGCGATTTCTTCGGCAAGCCGACGGCACTCACCGTGTCGGGGCAGCTTGAAGGGGAACTCGGTGCGACAGCCCTTGGCGCGATTTACACCTTCGGCCCTACTTTCCGTGCCGAAAATTCCAACACCCCGCGTCACCTCGCGGAGTTTTGGATGATTGAACCCGAAGTGTCGTTTATCGACATCAACGAGAACATGGATCTTGCCGAGGATTTCCTGAAATACTGCATCCGCTATGCCCTCGACCACTGCCGCGACGATATCGAGTTCCTTGCCGAACACTATGACAAGGAGTTGGTGTCGCGTCTGGAATCGGTGCTTAACGGCGAATTTGTGCGCCTGAGCTACACCGAGGCTATCGATATATTGATTCAGTCGGGTCACAAGTTCGAATTCCCGGTGAAATGGGGTGTCGACCTCCAGAGCGAGCATGAGCGCTTCCTGGTTGAAAAGCATTTCAAGCGTCCTGTAATCCTTACGGGGTATCCCAAGGAAATCAAGGCGTTCTATATGAAGCTTAACGATGACGGGAAGACCGTGCGTGCCATGGATGTGCTTTTCCCTGCTATCGGCGAGATTATCGGCGGATCCGAGCGTGAGGAAAACTACGACAAGCTGATTGGCCGCATCGAGGAGATGAATATCCCGATGAAGGATATGTGGTGGTATCTTGACACGCGCCGTTTCGGCACCGTGCCTCATTCGGGCTTCGGTCTTGGTTTCGAACGCCTGGTGCTGTTTGTTACAGGCATGACCAACATCCGTGACGTGATACCGTTCCCACGTACTCCGAAATCTGCCGAATTCTAATCCTGCATACAGTTGGGTCTAAAGACCATCTGTAATATCTAAACAGCCTCCATGATTGTGAAAACCGCAATCATGGAGGCTTGTCTGTATAAGATGTTTTTTAGTCGGGTAGATTTTTCAAAATGAGGCTTATCTGTCAATGAAAAACGTGAGCCATAGGGGCTGAGGCATTCAGGCCTCCCATGGCTCACGTTGTGTGCGGTTGCGCGGTTAATGCAATTTATAAATCTTCCTCGAGGGAGAAGTCGTCATCCTCGTCAAGGTCGTCAAGGTCGAGATCGAGTGTGGCATCGTCATCATCGGGTTCCGATTGCTTTGATGCTGAGGGGGCGTCGTTGTCGGAATCCTCGTCATCGTCCTTTGCTTTCCCCTTTTTTGTTTTCGATTTGCCTGATGTCTGTGGTGCTGATTGCAGGGCTTCCATAATCTTCGCTTCCAGTTCTTCGGCAAGCTCAGGGTTGTCGAGTATGACCTGTTTGGCGGCATCACGACCCTGGGCTAGCTTGGATCCGTTGTAGCTGAACCATGAGCCGCTTTTTTGGATGATGTCGTATTCCACTCCTAAATCGACTATTTCACCGGCTTTCGAGATTCCTTCGCCGAACATGATGTCGAACTCGCAGCGTTTGAATGGTGGGGCAACCTTGTTTTTTACCACCTTGATTTTGGCGTGTTTACCGAACACGTTGTCACCGTCCTTGATAGAGTTGCCCGGACGTATGTCGACACGCACCGAGGCGTAGAATTTGAGTGCGTTACCGCCGGTAGTGGTTTCCGACGGGCCGAACATTACGCCGATTTTCTCGCGCAGCTGGTTGATGAATATGCACACCGTGTTGGTGCGTGAGATTGTTCCGGTGAGCTTTCTCATGGCTTGCGACATGAGGCGTGCCTGGAGGCCGACGTTGCGGTCGCCCATATCACCTTCGATTTCGCTTTTGGGTGTCAGTGCCGCCACAGAGTCGACCACGAGTATGTCGATTGCAGCCGAGCGTATCAGCTGTTCTGCAATTTCGAGCGCCTGCTCGCCGTTGTCGGGCTGTGCTATAAGGAGGTTTGTCACGTCGACACCCAGTTTTTCGGCATAGAAGCGGTCGAATGCATGTTCGGCGTCAATCATGGCTGCTATGCCGCCCTTCTTTTGTGCTTCTGCGATGGCATGCAGCGCGAGGGTGGTCTTGCCTGATGATTCCGGGCCGTAAATCTCGATAATACGTCCTTTGGGATATCCACCTACGCCCAGTGCATAGTTAAGCCCTATGGAACCGGATGGAATCACATCCACTTTCTCTACGGCTTCGTCGCCGAGCTTCATTATCGCACCGCGCCCATAGTTCTTCTCGATGTTGCTCAGGGCCTGGGTCAGTGCGTTGGCCTTAGCCTGCTTGGGGTCGACGTTTTTGTCGATTTTCTTGATCGGGGCTTTTTTCCCCTTTGCGGGTTTTTCCATATCCGTTATATCGTTTTTATTTGTTTTCGTTTGAGTCCTGTTGTTATGTAATGCAAAGTTAGTGCCTTGATGGGCAAATATGTTTCACGGGCAGCTTAAAATTGCATAATGCGGCTTTTTGGTTGTCGTTTAGTCCGAATAAGCCGGTGTTGCCTTTGCCTTCAATCGGCCAGTTATGTTCACTTTCCTACAAAGATACTAATTTGCAATTATCCCGGACGAGTGTGGTATTTATTATTTTGAGTTTTTAAGACAGCTGCATGCTATATGGCAGGTTGCTGTGCTGATTGCTGCCGTTTTTTTGTATTGATGATATTGGGAATTGGACAAAGATATTAAGCAATGTTAAACAGATGGATTGACACTGTGATATAATGCACGGATTATTAGTGTGTTATGATATGAATGGGTGTTCTATATATTTTTTTTGATTTTGGGGCGAACCTTTTCAGGCGGGGTGCGTTTTAATAGTACATAGCAAAATTACT
>LUJQ01000028.1:0-14805 GCA_001689485.1 Bacteroidales bacterium M6
GGGTGAAATGTGGGTTTCGAACCCACGACCTTCGGAACCACAATCCGACGCTCTAACCAACTGAGCTAATCTCACCATGTTTTGCCGTCATCACGCATGGCCTCTGACGGCCTCTTTGCGGTTTGACGCTGCAAAGGTACTACATTTTTTTGATTCCGCAATACCACAACACAAAAAATCATTCAAATTACCATTTTTTTCACGTAAGCCGGATCAGGCACAAATCCTCATGGCAAATAATGACCGATAAAACGGTTCAGGCCATGAAAAAGTAACCGGCCGCCGGCATCCTCATCGCTTGCACGAAGCATGAGGCATATCCGGCGGCCGGTTGCAGTGACATGGGGTCAATATATTACAGGCGGCATCCTGCCTGCCTGCGAGTTATCTCTACAGCAGCGAGAGAGAACGGGTAATGAAGCGCGACAAATCAGCGCCACGCAACATACCGTTACCCAGCAGGGCAAGGTCGATAAGCTGCCCCACAACCGGCTGGGCCGAGGCATAATCGGCAATGAGTTTCGTCTGCTCTTCGCGTGAAGCGTTATTGGCAGCCTGAAGCGCTTCGATTTCCTTGCTATCCTCATCAGAAGGCTTGCCATCCTTATCTTTATCGCGCAAGGCGGTAATCTTCTCATTGTTGGCATTGACGCTATCCATCATAGGCTGCACCTTGGCAGCAAGCGCTTCATCGGCTTCTGAGGCAACTTTCTTTATGATGGGGTTCTCTGTGTTGACAATAAGTGAATAGCTGTCGGGCATCTCGCCATAGAAGTTCATGCCAGGCTGCATGGCGGCCATCTCCTTCATACGGCGCATATACTCGTTCTGGGTGATTATAATCGGGGCATCCTTCTCGGTCATGGCCTCGAAATTGACAAAGAACTGCGCGTTTTCAACCTTCGGAAGCTGCGAATTGAAAAGAGTTGTGAGTATATCGCGCTGAGCGGCTGAAAGATCCACACTTTTGCGGTCGGCTTTGGGGATAAGGTTGTCGACCACATCCGAATCGACACGAACGAACCGGCTCTTTTCGATTTTATGTTCGAGCAGACCCACGAAATGGCTGTCCAATTGCCCGTCCATCACAAGAACCGAATACCCCCGGTCGGTGGCAGCCTTTATATAAGTATATTGCGCAGTTTTGTCGGTAGCATAAAGGAATATGATGTTGCCGTCTTTGTCGGTCTGCGAAGGCGCGATAAGCTCCTTGTATTCCTCGATAGTGAAATATTTATCCTCGGTATCTTTCAGGAGGTCGAATTTCATAGCCGCATCACAGAACTTCTCGTCGGTAAGCATGCCGTATTCTATGAAAATCTTGATGTCATCCCACTTCTGTTCGAATTCCTTACGGTCGGCTTTGAACAGTTCTTCGAGACGCGACGACACTTTTTTGGTGATATACGACGAAATCTTCTTAACCGCCGAATCGCTTTGCAGATACGAGCGCGAAACATTCAGAGGGATGTCGGGTGAATCAAGCACACCCTGCAAAAGCATCATGAACTCCGGCACCACACCTTCTACCGAATCAGTCACAAACACCTGGTTGCAGTAGAGCTGGATGCGATTTTTGGTAACCTCGAAATTATTTTTGATTTTTGGAAAATAGAGAATACCTGTCAGGGTGAACGGGTAGTCCACATTCAGGTGAATCCAGAACAACGGGTCGTCCTGGCCGGGATACAGCTCGTGATAGAAGTCACGGTAATCCTTGTCGGTGAGGTCGGCCGGTTTCTTCGTCCATGCCGGTTCGGTGATATTGACCACGTTGTCGCGGTCTGTATCAACCATCTTGCCATCCTTCCATTCCTGTTGTTTGCCCGAAATAACAGGCACGGGGAGGAAACGGCAATATTTCTTAAGCAACGTGTCGACGCGCGCCTGCTCCAGGAACTCTTTGTTGTCGTCATCTATATAAAGGATGATATCAGTTCCACGCCCGGCCTTATCCGATGCCTCGATAGTGAACTCCGGCGAACCGTCGCAACTCCACTTGACAGCCTCCGCCCCATCCTTATACGACAGGGTGTTGATTTCAACCTTCTTGGCCACCATGAATGCCGAATAGAAACCGAGACCGAAATGACCGATTATGGCATTGGCATTATCCTTATATTTTTCAAGGAATTCCTCGGCTCCCGAAAATGCAATCTGGTTGATGTATTTCTCAATGTCGTCGGCAGTCATACCGATGCCATGGTCGGAAACCGTCAGAGTGCCAGCCTCCTTATCGACGGATACGCGGACATCCATCTCGCCCAACACACCTTTGAATTCACCAAACGAGGCTAAGGTTTTAAGCTTCTGGGTGGCGTCTATCGCATTCGAGACAAGCTCACGCAGGAAAATTTCATGATCGCTGTAAAGGAACTTCTTGATAACGGGGAAAATATTTTCGGTAGTAACCCCGATAGTACCTGTTTTTGCCATGATGTGTATCTTTAAAATTTGATTATGCTATTTGTTTAAACAATTCTGAAGGAAGGATTATGCCCTCCTCCCACATTTCATAATAACAATCTGCAAAACAAATGCCACACTATCCGGCATGCCATTTTGTCATAATTTTCATTAAAAACAGTCCCGGCAAATAACTACCCCTAAGCGGAAGCCTCTTGGCACCGTTACGCCCTATGCCCGTCATCAACCGTTATTGTAAAAGTTAAAAAACTCCAATCGTTACAAATTGCCACATAAGCCAGCAACCATCCGGGAAGGCGGATTGTTATAGCGACAGAAACATTATAAACATAATTCGATTTATGGAATTTCTTACAAATGACAAACTGGTTATCGTCGGCGCAGCCGGCATGATCGGATCAAACATGGCGCAAACCGCCATAATGATGCAGCTCACCCCGAACATCTGCCTTTACGACCCTTACGCACCGGCTCTTGAAGGTGTCGCAGAAGAATTGCTTCACTGTGGTTTCGAAGGGATGAACATAACATTCACCTCCGATGTGAAAGAAGCTCTGACAGGAGCCAAATATATTGTAAACTCCGGCGGTGCCGCACGCAAGGCCGGAATGACCCGCGAGGATTTGCTGAAAGGGAATGCCGCCATAGCCGAGCAGTTCGGCAAAGATGTGCGTGCATATTGCCCCGATGTGAAACACATCACCGTGGTGTTCAACCCGGCCGATATAACCGGCCTGGTAACATTGCTTTATTCTGGCTTGAAACCCTCACAGGTAACCACATTGGCCGCACTCGACAGCACGCGTTTGCGCAGCGAGCTTTCCAAATACCTGCACATCCCCGCCGACGAAATCGTCAACTGCCGCACATATGGCGGCCATGGCGAGCAAATGGCGGTTTATGCTTCGACCACCTCGGTCAACGGAAAGCCCCTTACCGAAATCATCGGCACTGAACAAATCCCCGAAAAAGACTGGGAGGAAATTAAAGTACGCGTAATCCAGGGCGGTAAAAACATCATTGACCTTCGCGGCCGTTCCTCCTTCCAAAGCCCGGCTTATCTTTCAATCGAAATGATAGCTGCCGCAATGGGCGGGAAACCGTTCCGCTGGCCGGCCGGCGTATATGTAAACAACGACCGTTTCAGCCATATAATGATGGCTATGGAAACCACGATAACAAAAGACGGCGTAAGTGTCAAAAAACTGTCAGGCACCCCCCAGGAAGAGCAGGATCTCGAAAAGAGCTACCGCCACCTCTGCAACCTCCGCGACGAGGTAATCAAGATGGGAGTTATGCCACCAATTGAAAAATGGGGCGAGCTTAATCCCTGGCTTGACCAAAAAACGTGCTGCTGCAAATAAGCGCCGAAAAGCTTATAAAGGTATTCCGGGATGAGACGGCATGAATCCTCCCGTCCATTACATGATATTCCTTACCGCCTCCTCATATTTTGCCAATGAGGAGGCTTTTTTTATAGCCTTTGCATGCTTCCTGCCTATTTCCGGCTCAAGATATTCCCAAAATGGTTTTATCTTGGCAAGAATCTGTGTCGCGCCACATAAAGTGTCGCAATAATAACCATAGATACCTTCGTGAAGACTTCTGATTTTCACAACACGCTCCTCGTGCCCCCATTCACGCCCCTCGGCCCATTCAGCCACAAGCGACGGACGTGCCAACAGCCCTCGGCCTATCATAACCCCGGCCAAGCGCGGGAAGCGCGATGTGACGGCATCAATGCCTTGCGGGGAAATTATGTCGCCATTGAATACGACAGGATGCGAAATGCGCTCATAAATGGCCGCGAACTCGTCAATATACATCTCTCCCCCATATTGCTGTGATGCAACACGCGGATGCACCGTGACATGGCTCAGTTTCATCCTGTTCAAAGTGTCGGCTATACCCATCCATTCGTCAGGCCGTTCAACGCCGAGCCTCATTTTCACCGACAATGCAAGCCCGTCGGCCATCCCTGCAACCGCATCTAAAAGCTCGGGCTTGCGTAGCAACGCCGATCCCCTCCCATGCCTTACCTGAGGCGGGAACGGACACCCAAGGTTCAAATCCATTCTATCGAACCCGGCACCGGCAACACCGTTACACAATATCCCGAACTCGGCCTCATCCCTGAAAATGACCTGCGGAATCAACGTATGGTTCCAGTTAAGCGATGATGTGATATTCTTTATGTCACGTCGGCGCACCTCTCCCTTCTCCACCCTGATAAACGGCGAGAACCACGCATCAATCCCCTGCCCGTACACTTCTGTATGGAAATGGCAGAAAGGCGCATCGGTAAACCCCTGCATAGGAGCAGCAAAAATCCTGAAATCCATAAATATTACATAATTTGCACCAGCAAAATTACTACATCCGGCCTATAATCGCAAACCATACCAGGGCGGTAGCCTAAATTTGCGCCCGGGTATGAGCTGCCCCCATCCGCTTCTTTGCAATGTTGACCAAAATCATCCCGACGATTATCACCACCATCGACACCACCTGCACCCAATGCAACGTCGTCATCCCAATAACCACGGCAGTAATCGTGGCAACCACAGGTACAAGATATTGGTAAATCGACACCAGCTCGCTACCAATCAGCTTCGTAGCAGGCGACAAAAGGAAATAAGCCAAAAACGTAGGACATAACATCACAAACGCAATCAACGCCCATGGCTCATAATCATGGATATGATGGAAAATCTCGGCATGAGGGAATGCCGGGAGCAAAGCCAGGGCTGGAACCGATGCAAAGAGAAACACCCATCTCAGCAAGGAAACCGGCCTGTATGTTTTCGAAGGTTTCTCGATTATGACAAGATAAAATGCATAGCATAGCGCACTTGCCAAAGCAAGCAAATCACCCAGCAACCGGTTTGAACCGCCGCCATGCACGTCACCATCGTGGCCGGTCGCTATAACCAGGAAAGCCCCGGCAAAGGCCACCCCTACGCCCGATATTTCAAGCCACGAAGTGCGGTTATGACGGAATATAACCCCTATCAGAATAACAAACACAGGCGGAAGGGTCATTATAATAGCAACATCAATCGGGTTGCCATAATGCAACGACATGTTGAACAGGAAGATAAACAGGAAAATCCCCAACGCCCCGCCGAGAATCACATAACGCCAATCCTCGCGTTGCAGTTTTGTGGTTTTAAGGAATATCGAGGCAATCCACATCAACAGGCAGCCACCCATCAGACGGAACACAGTAAGATCCATCGAGGTCATCCAGTGCGGGATAAGTATTTTAGCCACAGGTATATTGACCCCGAAAAATATCGTGGCAGTCAATATGCACAAATTCCCCTTTACAAAATTCCCCATAGTTGTTTTCTTAGTGTATTGTTCACTCATGATTATATCATTATTCACATCCCAGGCCAAAGGCCGCCAAAGTGATTTTATTTCTATGTAGATAAGCGATGAGGCCGTTTCCGCCCTCCTTATATAAACAAGGCAGCATGCCAAAACTTTCATTTTGACACGCTGCCTGCATTTTCATAAGTAAGTCGTGGAAATTATTTTATATTATCTGAGAGCATACTTTCAGATAATGTAAAGCCTGATTATACGTTTCATGCGTAATAATTTTCATGACTTACTTATCGATGGGAAGTGGGCTGTCAATTGACCGCCTCATAAACAACTTACCCGTCCAAGTATCAATCCCGTAATTTGTCGGCAAGGTGTCCGGCACCTTTGGCAGCTGATTCGAGCGTATCGGCCGTGAAATCCTTCACTTTGTCGAGAATCGACGCACCTTTTTCGGCAGCTTTATCCTTCAAATCACCGGCTTTTTCTTTTGCGGCCTGGGCAACGTCAGAAACCTTATCCTTTGCGTTGGCCACCATTTCGGCTGCATGGTCCTTTGCATTAGAAACTGCATCGGCAGCTTTATCCTTTACATCGGAGATCGCATTAACGGCCTTGTCCTTGGCGGCTCCGACTTCTTCCTTGACCGCAACCTTTGCAGCCTGTGCACTCACATTCGCCGCCTTGCGGGAAACATCAGCCGCCGCCTCGGCTACTACCTGTTTTTTTGATGTCGTATCCATAAATATTGTGTTTTTAGATGTTACGTATCCGAATAACATCAATTCCTCACTCATGGTTTGCTTTTTGAAGCATTCCTCACAAGCTTTTGAAACCTTTAACACCAAATGACATCAAACAACATCGCAACTCCACGTTCATCCACCCGCCCCAATAACAGGCAGACACACAGGAAGAAGATAAAATGACACATACATCTCCGAGGTCTCTGCCAATTCCAATAAAGGAACTGTTCCGGGGAACGATTTCAATCCTTGGTCTGAAGGATATATAATAACGCAGTCGATAATCGAAGAATCCCGTTCACAATCATCCAAAACCCGTTGTCTAATCTTTTTATGCCGCGCATAACCCGAAAGTTGCCGCACATTTTCATGAACCGTATCGGTTTTCCATCGCGGTATATATTTTGTGTCAATAATAAGTTTTTCGTCAGTTTTTACAAAATCAAGTTCGTTTCCAAATGTAGCAGGGTGATAAACAATGGTTTTACCATAGGCATCCCTCAAAAGTGACAACACAAACAGCTCATACAGCAATGGCATATTGATAAAGAACGGGGGCATCATATGCTTATTCCCATGCAACACGTTATCAAAATCACATCCGAACATCCGAAATATCCATGATGCCACACGCAAAGCCTCGGAATACTCCGGATAAAGCCGGTTAATCCTCAAAACCGGAACAGAAGCCCGCGGATCGACCTCTCCGATTCCGGCAAAAGAGCCACGGCAATAATTCGCTTTTTCCCAAAGGACGTCTGAATTATTCATGCCATGACATCCTGACAAAAAACGCTCACAAAACAATAAAGCGGTGTTTAACACCCTGTTCTCGACACAATCAGTCGAGAATTCATGGTAACGGCAATATGTTTTGTCAAACCGGCTGGACGCGTGATGACGTTTCAGCGTAGTCCCCACACAGATTTTGCCTTTTATTTTGCCTTGCAACGAGGCATCCCTCCCTATATAATTACGCATCAACCCCTTCCTTACTATGCCTTCGAGCAGCAAGAGGAAATGGGCAACAATAAACGGGGTAAGCTCCACCTGGCCTCCCGATGCCGGAATCATAGGGCTATCGAAATCAATTCTATAGATTTCACCTAAAGCAGCCCGCATTTCAGGGCAATCATCCCTGAAACAATGCATGAACATACCGAGCACATCCAGCCCCTTTATTTTAGGGGTTACACACATGGCACTTACACCTGGCTCAATCCATTTCATCCCTACAAAATAGCCGGCCCTGACAGATGTGCGCCCACGGTCAGCCCAGTCAACACCCAAAAGCAAATCAGGATCGGCAGGAGTATAACTGCAGGAATCCAGTATTCTTCCCAACCCGCTATAAACACATTCCACCGGCTCCGAAACTCCATGTTCAACCAAATTCAGGAACAATATGTCATTATTACATTCAAACATGCAATGCGGTTGCTTCAATATCAGTCAAATGAAAGGTTATCAATATCAGGATATTCCCCGTTATCGTTCCTATCCAGCATAAGGATTCCGTCCGTACAGTATTCCCGTAGCAACGGCTTTATTTCATATTCAAGCTTCATCTGCAACTCATCCATCGACGATGCCAGGAAATAACTGTGACCGATCATCATATCCGATTTCTTGAAGGAACCGTTCAAACGGCTCATCAATGCCTCCACCTGCCGGAACAATGACTCTGCAGCATCCCTGGCTTCCGCCGACGGGAACGGATATTTGAAAATCACGTTCAAATCAGATGGGACGGAAACAAAACCGAACCTACGGCGTATGGCATAATCCAACGTGCCGATACTACGGTCAGCGGTATTCATGGTAGCGATGATATATAGGTTTGACGGTACTCCGAATTTCATCCTTGAATATGGCAAAGTAACCGTGACAGCATTTGTTTCCCCGATGCGTTTATCAGCTTCGAGCAATGTAATCAGCTCACCCATAACTTTTGAAATGTTGCCACGGTTGATTTCGTCAACTATCATCACATATGCATCAGCATTTTTAAAATCAAGGTCAGCCCCATCGGCCTGGATCAGTTCGTCAATCAGTGCCAGCTTCTTCCTGTAATCCATTTCACCGAGTTCCTGTCTGAACGAACCCGCATCATGCTCCACCCCTACTTCTTGCGCATGCTTTTCTTTACGTACAAGGATTTCCTTCAGCACAGCCCAATAAAGAGGCACGTTGCATCCACCGATAACCCCTCTGATTGCCGACTCTATATTCCCCATCTCATCCAAAGATTTGACAGAAGGGAACTTATCATACAATTTCCGCAACCTTCTGAACGATACCGTATATGTAGGGGCACTTTCGCCATCCCCTTTTATCCGGATATTTCCTTGGCCGCTGATTTTGGGAAAGCCATATTTAACCCCGGTTTTAGTAGTGAACCCCTTGAACACATTCGATTTGATATCCTCAACCAAAGAATCCTCTACGTCATCAAAGCCGATAGAATCAGTCAGGCTGTGATTTCCCGGTTTAACAGCTGCAAAAAACGCATCCGTAGCCATCGAAAGCAACATACCGGCCTGCGGTTCAAACTTTACACCGGCCTCCCCCTCGACCGGCCTGAGCCCCTCGACGAATTCCTCATAATCCAACGACTGATGGAAAGTTGTGAATGCAATCCGGCCCTCATCAATGAGGCGCCGGTATTCATTCATAAGTTTCCCCCTATTGTCGAAATCGCCAAAATCAGGTGAACACAACCTCACGGCCAATTCCGCAGTAAGATAGGTTTTCCCCGTGCCGGGCGCTCCTTGCACCACAATCTGTTTCTTGCTTTTAAGCAAGCGTATATTAGGATCGGATTCGTTCTTTTCCATTCTTTTTGATTTTATCAATGCCATAACATGGGAATAAAATTCATAATCTTTCTGCGTCAGAGTTTTTTGAGGTAAGGTCTTCTGACGGAACCTGCCATCTATCGGCCATGTTCCCACCTCGTCCCATTCCACATCCCTTATGTGGGGGAACTCCCCTTGCGATTCGTCGTAACGGTAATCCGAGGTCACCGTGCCTACACCGATGATTTCTCGTAACCCTTTCTTGGCAATCACTATATCACCCTCCTGAATGCTGTTTACAAAATCATAACAGCATTTGGCACTGACACTGTGGTCTTTATCAATGCCATATTCCGATGCGAGAATTTCTGTCAAGTCCCACTTTGTCTTATACTGACGTAAATCATCGATTGCATCCCAACCCAGGGCCATCGTGGATGTGCTCTGATCAGTCTCCCAATTAGAAGCCGCTTCACCAGGCGCATACAGCCAGACATTTCGCCGTGAAGATAAAATCCGGTTTGCTTCATGCCATAGCATTTCCCCATATTCAAACACATCCAGGTTGGCAGGCTTCACGGCCATCACTGCTTGTTGCAATTGCGACATAGAAAGCTTCATAGAACCGTCAATGCCTACCGATTCCGCACCCGCTGCCAACATTACATGCTTGAACACCCCAACCAATTTAAAATCAGCATAGATAAATGCGATTTTCCATTTCACGGCAGTACCTAGATCAATAGAATCTATCGCAGTGAAATCACCCTAAGCCGCATATCGGGCAATATCACTCACTATACGTCTTACGGCAGAAAAAGCCTCATAACGCGTTTGACCATATTTGGCATACCAGGCATATTCACCGTCCGACATCCTTCCTTTCATGCCAACCGGAAGATTCGCACACTTATATATACCAAATTTATACGCACTTCCGCCCCATATGCTGCCAAGTCGGTCTGCAACCGATTCCAGCCAATAGCAAAAAGAGTCATGATTGGTATTGGTGTAAACTTCCAATGGCATTGTTTCCAGAGATTCAAGCGGGAATTTCGCAAGAAACGAATCATAAAGGGCTTTTGGAGATGTATTATCTGCCATAATCTGCAAAATAGGTCAATTTACGCAAAGATAGCGATAAGTTATCAACTTAACGAGGGTTTGTGTAACTTTGCATGCGAATTTGCGACAAATAAAGTAGGTCATATGTAGACAGGTGTAATGTTACACCGGCAGGTATGGCTCTATCACCACGATTACTTCACTCCCACAATATTAATAATGGATATAATAAAGGCTGACAACATCACAAAGAGATACACGGGTCACACAGCCCTCGACAACGTGACGGTTAACATACCCGAAGGCTCAATCTACGGGTTGCTAGGTCCGAACGGGGCAGGAAAAACCACGCTCATCCGTATAATCAACCACATCACCGCCCCAGACAGCGGCGAACTGTGGTTCGGCGACCACCGGCTGACAGCCAGCGACGTGACCAACATAGGCTACCTCCCTGAGGAGCGCGGCCTCTATAAGAAAATGCGGGTCGGCGACCAGGCCCTGTTCTTTGCAAAACTCAAAGGCTTAAAGACACGCGAAGCCACCGAGGAACTTAAAAAATGGTTCGAGCGTTTCGGGATAATGGAATGGTGGAACAAGAAAGTAGAGGAACTCTCGAAAGGGATGGCTCAGAAAATACAGTTCATCGTAACTGTGCTGCACCGCCCCAAGCTCCTGATTTTCGACGAACCGTTCTCAGGATTCGACCCAATAAACGCAGAATTGCTTAAGCAGGAAATCCTTCGTCTGCGCGACGAAGGCGCGACCGTTATCTTCTCCACCCATAACATGGAAAGCGTGGAAGCCCTCTGCGACAATTTCACCCTTTTCAACCGCTCGCACAACATCCTTTCAGGCAATGTGGCCGAAATCCGCCGCGCCATGGGCAAGGATAACTACAAACTCACATTCCTTGGCGACCCTGCAAAACTGCTTGCAGCCCTCGGCGACACCGTTGCATCACATAAAATGGGGACACCTAAAGAAACTCCCGACGGGCTGACTGTCAGCGCGGAATTCACCCTGCGCCCCGACACAGACATGCGCCGGTTCATACGTGATGCAAATGATGCTGTGGAAATCGTGACATTCGACCGCGCACTCCCCTCGATGAATGAAATCTTCATCAAAACCGTTGAAAAGGCAAACTCCGAAGCCGCCGCTGCTGTCTGATTTACGATAATCCAGTCACTTAATCCCTAGTTACAACATCCTTTTAACCAGCCATACCCATGCAATCAAACATAGGCATTATAATTTCGCGCGAATTTTCCGAGCGTGTCGCAAAAAAGAGCTTTATCATCACCACCCTCCTCATGCCGGTGCTGATGCTGGCGCTAATGGCCGCACCGGCCCTAATCGCCCAGTTCTCCACCCCCTCCGAAAGGGTTATCGCCGTGTCGGACGCAAGCGGCCTCATCTACCCGCAACTCCAGGCACAAGGAAGTGTTCCCGACTATATAACCATTAAGGAAAGCAACGTTACCGCCGACTCCCTGACACTTGCCTCAAACAAAGAGTTCGACGGGGTGCTGGTAATCGGCAAAAACATAGTCGACAACCCGTCCGACGTAAAACTCTATCTCCGCGACGCCGGTTCGATGGAACTTGAAACAGCATTCTCCTCCATAATAAAACAAACCGTTGAAACCGAACGCCTCAAGCACTACAACATTGAGAATCTCAACGAAATCCTTGCAGAAATCGATGCCGACGTACATCTACAGACCATACGTGTCAACGAAACCGGCGAAAGCGAAAGCACCTCGTCGGCATTATCGTTCTTCATCGGGCTGGCAATGACATTCATCCTGTACATGTTCCTGCTCATCTACGGGCAGATGGTGATGACCTCGATAATCGAGGAAAAAAACAACCGGGTGCTCGAGCTTGTGGTGTCATCGGTCAAACCCCTGCAACTTATGCTTGGCAAAATCATAGGCGTAGGGCTGGTGGCCGTGGTGCAGGTGACTATATGGGGCGTGCTGATATGCCTTATGAGCGCCTTCCTTCTGCCTCTGCTGATGCCGGAAAGCCTCTCGCAGGAAGTGGCACTTGCCGGGACAGGCGCCCTCGATGCCGCCTCGGCCAATTTCGACCCTGAATTAATCCAGATGGTAAGCATCCTCGGATCAGTGGGCTATATAGCGAAACTATTCGGCATAATGACCCTGTTTCTCATCGGCGGATTCCTCTTCTTCGCCTCGATTTTCGCAGCTATCGGTTCGGCTGTCGACAACATCCAGGACGCCTCACAACTGCAATCGTTCGCAATCATACCCATAATCGTAGCCCTCATATTCTCGATAAGCGTCGGCAACGACCCCAATTCCGCCACAGCCGTATGGATGTCGATGATACCGTTCACATCACCGATGGTGATGCTTGCCAGGGTACCGTTCGACATCGCATCATGGCAGATATGGCTGTCGCTTGCCATTCTCTATCTCTCGTTCGTAGGGCTGGCCTGGGTTGCAGCCAAAATCTACCGTGTCGGCATCTTCATGTATGGGAAAAAGCCCACGATAAAAGACTTCATACGCTGGGCACGCTATAAATAACCCCGGGGAACCCTCGATTATTCCGATATCACCGTGAATAGCCATACGGGCATAACACCTGCAAAAAGCATAACGTCACCATGATTCGCGGCACCCTTGCGCCGAAAATTAACGGATTGTGATGACGTTATGCTTTTCTATTGTTTTTGATTTATGTTTTAGGGCATGAAAAATAAATCGTTTTTTTGTGTGCGTATTGCAAATTAAGTATTACATTTGCCGCAGTAACATAAATCGTAACCGGTAACGGCGCGATGTTGCAACTTTAAAGATTGCCCACAATCCTTTCCACAGATTTTAAGGCAGACAATCAAAACAGACCTAACCTAATTCATACAATTTATAGCTATGGATGTAAATAATATCATGAACGCCCTGGAAGCAAAGCATCCGGGAGAAAAAGAGTACTTGCAGGCAGTGCGCGAGGTGCTTCTTTCTGTTGAAGACATCTACAACCGTCACCCCGAGTTTGAAAGAAACCGCATCATCGAGCGCATGGTCGAACCCGACCGCATCGTCACCTTCCGTGTGACATGGCTCGACGACAACGGCGAAGTTCAGAACAACATCGGCTACCGCGTGCAGTTCAACAACGCCATCGGCCCGTACAAAGGCGGAATCCGTTTCCACGCATCTGTAAACCTTTCGATTCTGAAATTCCTCGGCTTCGAACAGACATTCAAAAACGCCCTCACGACCCTTCCCATGGGTGGTGCCAAAGGCGGTAGCGACTTCTCGCCCCGTGGCAAGAGCGACCGTGAAATCATGCGCTTCTGCCAGGCATTCATCCTCGGTCTTTGGAAAAACCTCGGCCCGGACCGCGACGTTCCCGCTGGCGACATCGGCGTAGGCGGCCGTGAAGTAGGCTATATGTATGGCATGTACAAAAAACTCGTCAACGAGCACACCGGCACATTCACCGGCAAGGGCTTCGACTTCGGCGGCTCACGCCTCCGTCCCGAAGCTACAGGTTTCGGCGCCCTCTATTTCGTAGAGAACATGCTCGCTCGAATCAACGATACCATCAAGGGCAAAACAGTGGCAGTTTCAGGCTTCGGCAACGTGGCATGGGGTGCTACAATCAAGGCCAACGAACTTGGCGCGAAAGTTGTGACCATCTCCGGCCCTGACGGCTACATCTACGACCCCGACGGCGTAAGCGGCGAAAAAATCAACTACATGCTCGAACTCCGTGCATCAGGCGAAGACATCGTGGCTCCCTATGCCAAGAAATATCCCAACGCCACCTTCTTCCCCGGCCGCAAACCCTGGGAACAGAAAGTTGATATCGCACTACCCTGCGCAACCCAGAACGAAGTCAACGGCGAAGATGCCAAGCAGCTTGTTGCAAACGGCGTGAAACTCGTTGCCGAAGTTTCAAACATGGGTTGCACCCCCGAAGCAATCGACTGCTTCATCGAAAACAAAATCAACTACGCACCCGGCAAGGCTGTTAACGCAGGCGGTGTGGCATGCTCCGGTCTCGAAATGACCCAGGATGCCGAACACCTCCAGTGGAGCGCCGAGGAAGTGGATGCCAAACTTCACCAGATTATGGCTTCAATCCACGAACAGTGCGTTGCCTTCGGCGTTGAAGCCGACGGCTACCTCAACTACATGAAAGGCGCCAACATCGCCGGCTTCATGAAGGTTGCCAACGCCATGATGGAACAAGGCGTAATCTAATCCATCAACAACAACAGATTCAACAAGAGCCGGAGGCGTTGTCAAAACGCCCCGGCTTTCTTATTGTCCCCACACCCCGACACTACAACCTTACAGCACAATAGCCATAAAAATCCCAAAACAGTAAAAACACCGTTCATCCAAAAATGCCAGTCAGTGAATCGCGGTGTGTCAAAATTCAATATTTTGGCA
>LUJQ01000028.1:14833-17077 GCA_001689485.1 Bacteroidales bacterium M6
TGTCAGAATGGTTCAGATGGTAGGAGCTTGCGGGTTAGGCTGAAGGGAGTTGACCGAGGTCAATGACCGAAGCCGAATCCTGCAAGCGACGACCCAGATGAGCCATTCTGACACATCCCTCTTTTGTTATGACAGCCACGGCGTCCGCCTTATTCAATTGCCTATAATCGTCACCCCACAAAATCACGTTGCCCCATTGGCGGTTCCAACGAAAAGCCGTATCTTTGTAAACGGAATAGGCTATGAACGACGACAAGCTTCTGAATCCCGCCCGGACGGCACTGACGTCATTTCTCAAAGAGAAAAAAATGCGGCGCACTCCCGAGCGATATGCCATCCTGGAGAAAGTTTTCTCGACGGATGCGCATTTTTATGCCGATGCCCTTCATGAAGCCCTTGAACTGGACGGCTACCATGTCAGCCTATCCACCGTTTATTCCACCATACAGCTTCTGTTGGAAGCAGGCCTGGTCAGGCGCCACCAGTTCGGCAACCAACCCGCCCAATACGAACGGGTGCTTCAAGGCATAACCGAAAGCCACCATCACCTGGTGTGCACATCATGCGGCCGCATACGCGACATCAAGGCTCCCGAACTGATGAACCGGATCAACGCACTGAAATACCCCACCTTCAAAACCGAGTTTTTCACCCTCTACGTCTACGGGCTATGCTCCCGATGCCAGAAACGAATCAAGAAAAACGGGTCTGCGGAACAGAACGGCACCACGGCCTGACCTCCCCGACCGAGGCACACTGACAAACGAAAAAATAATAATTCCCACATAACAGAATCAAATCATTATCTAAAAAGATGAAAGTTGACGTTTTGCTCGGCCTGCAATGGGGCGACGAAGGAAAAGGAAAGGTAGTGGATGTGCTCACACCCCGCTACGACGCCGTGGCCCGCTTCCAAGGAGGGCCCAACGCCGGTCACACCCTTGAATTCGACGGCAAAAAATATGTACTCCGCTCCATCCCGTCGGGAGTGTTCCAGAACGACACAAACCTTATCGGAAACGGAGTGGTGCTCGACCCCGTGCTTTTCCGCGAAGAAGCCGAAGCACTCTGTGAAAGCGGCATCGATTTGAAAAAATCGTTGAAACTATCGAAAAAAGCCCACCTTATCCTTCCCACACACCGCTTGCTCGACGCTGCAAACGAACGTGCCAAAGGCGATGCAAAAATCGGTACCACAGGAAAAGGCATCGGCCCGACCTACACAGACAAAACATCGCGCAACGGCCTCCGTATAGGCGACATTTTCGACAACTTCGATGAGAAATACGCCGCAGCAAAGGCCCGCCATCTCGCCCGCCTTGAAGCCCTTGGCGCAACACCCGACGAATATGAACTTATAAACCTGGAGGCACGGTGGCTCGATGCCATACAGTACCTTAAGGAATATGACATCGTCGACGGCGAATATCTCGTCAACGACCTTCTCCTTTCGGGAAAAAGCGTGTTATGTGAAGGCGCACAGGGGACCATGCTCGACGTTGATTTCGGGTCATACCCCTTCGTGACCTCAAGCAACACCGTATGCGCGGGTGCATGCACCGGCCTTGGGGTAGCACCCAACAAAATCGGCGACGTCTACGGCATTTTCAAAGCCTACTGCACCCGCGTGGGCAGCGGCCCCTTCCCTACCGAGCTTTTCGACGAGACTGGTAGCAAAATCCGCGAACTCGGCCATGAATATGGTGCCGTGACAGGCCGCGAACGCCGTTGCGGATGGATTGACCTGGTAGCATTAAAATATGCCATCATGATTAATGGTGTGACCAAGCTCATCATGATGAAGAGCGACGTGCTCGACGGCTTCCATACCATCAAGGCATGCACAGCTTATGAAATCGACGGAAAAGTGACCGACCGTTTCCCGTTTGCAATTGACTCCGACAAGGTAAAGCCGTTGTATAAGGAACTCCCCGGATGGGAAACCCCGATGTCGTCAATGACCTCGGAAAAGGAATTCCCAAAAGCATTCAACAACTACGTCGCATTCCTTGAAAAGGAACTCGGCACCCCGATAGTGATAGTATCCGTAGGGCCTGACCGCACACAGACCATCGAACGCTGAACAACAACGCGAACACAACTAATGGCAGCGGCGCGGTGACAAAATGCGTCACCGCGCCGCTGTCATTAGTTGTTCGCCGTGGTATCAATTGACGGATTATCCACCTGGATTACCCGGAACCACAGCAATCACATAACGCGAGTTCGGGATAAGGAACGCCA
>LUJQ01000063.1:0-195 GCA_001689485.1 Bacteroidales bacterium M6
CTCGCTCAGGAACCAGCAGCGCCACGCCGAGGCGGTCTCCTCCACCCCGGTGCACTTTATGCCACCGCCGGGGGTGATGTACTGCTTCCCGGCCAGCACACCCGCCTTGATTACCGTAAGCTCCTCGAAATACGCCCTTACGCGCACCCAAAGGCGTGCCACCTCTGCGAACGAATCCCCCTCGGCATCCATCCC
>LUJQ01000063.1:234-39541 GCA_001689485.1 Bacteroidales bacterium M6
ACACCTTGTAGGGCGTGCGGTCATCCTTTTTCTTGGAAATGAAACGGTCGTTTGCCGGGCTGTTTTCAGTGAGGTCGTTTGCGACATCCGCGTAATCGGCATGCCCGGCTTTGACTTTCTCGGTGACGGTCTCCACCGTTATCTCATTGGTTTCCCCGTCTATCTTTTCGATGGTTCGCGTAAGGTATTCATAGCCGTCGTTATCGGTAGTTATACGGTCTAAGTCCCTTTTATTGTCATGCGTATGGGTTTCAACCGGGTTTGCCGGTGCGCCTGCGCCCTGGTTGATTACGACCGAACTGCCACCGGGATTTCCCGCGATGCCGAGCTTCCGAAGCCTTTTGCTCCTGGGACGTCCCTCGCGGTTATTGGAAACCAAATCGTATTTCTTATCCATAATTAGGATTCGTTGTTTTTCTTATATTCGTCGGGGCTTAACTCTGTCAGCACCGCCTCGCTGGTGTCCTTTATCAGGTTCTGTGTGTCTGCCGAAAGCAGGAATTTTTTCGCATCCTGGTTGGCTTCCGTATATACCGACAGGCCGCCTGATGCAATCCGCATCTCCCCCGACAGGGTGGTATGCCGCCTGGCGTACTGGCTGAACATTGTGCCTATCAGCAAATCCTCGGCCTGCGACACCCGGCCTGCACGGCACATCGTCCGTACCTGTTTGCCGTCCGATGCGGAGATATACGCGCCACGGGCTGCTGGAACCCCCTCCGCGCTCGTCCCGCAAACCGTGTCGATTTCCAGATCCTCCTTGGCATCGGCATTTATCTGCGCGCTGTATTCCACATCGTCATTGCTGATTTCCCGTGAGAACAGAGTATTGTTGCATATCTTTATTTCAGGGAGCTTGCACAATATCCATGTGTTTTTACCACCGAGCGCGTAATATTGTGGGTCGGTAAGCCGTGTGCCACCTTTTGCTGCCCGCCATGTCCCCCACAACACCTCGACCCACATCTTACCGCCTGACTTCCCTGCCGGGGGATACGGGAGCGGTTGTCCGTCATCTGCCTTCTGTAAGGCGATTTCCAGGGATGCTGTATGAGGGTTGATACCCGGGCGGTTTGTGCGCCACCCGCCTATAGCGGATGTCCCCTCCCGGTCGTTCACATCGTAATAGCTCAAATAGCCTGTGGCATTGTTACGCGGGTCATCCTGTATCCACACCCCGTATGTTTTCGACAACGTGCGGGTGGGTTTGTTACGGGTGTCTGCACTTAGAGCCGAGCGGTTATCCCAACGATATACGGTATCTGAACCATTCGGCTGAAACCTGATGGCTACAGGCACATACAGGAAATTACCGTTGGCCTTCCATGACGCCTCCCATTGCGCCAGTGATGGAGGGAATAAATCATACGGCGTACCCAAAAAAATATATTTGCTTAATTCCTCAAACGGATTGAACCGATAATCGGCCAACAGTTCCATTTTAACCCATATTGCAAGCTTCCCAGTCTCGTCTGCGGGTGGAATATCAACCGGCGTTGTCTTGAATATCGTACCTCCGCCATTGCCCCTGTTAGAGACAAACACATCAGCGGCATCCATACCGTGACTTACATGTCTCACATAAGCAGCCGCGATTGCATCATCGCCTTCCCCGCCCGTGCCGACACCGTAAAGGTGCATGTACGGCCATTTTACGGCGATTCCCTCACTTTCCGAACCGTCGAACTGCGGCACAATCTTGTAAAACTTGGCCGCATTGTGTACAATTTCTGCATTCTTACCCTTGTCACTAAGCCATATGGTGAAACCAGGGCTGTCGGAACCCACCCAGTCGGCAGGGTCGGGGCTTTGCAGGTATGAGAACAATGTGGCTTCGCCGTGCTTGAGACCTTCCGGCTTGCGCAATGCCGAAATGTCGGGGTCGGTCGGGAGTTCCCAGCATTCCTCCCGGTTGATATTGTCCTTCTGCGCATACGGGCTCCAGGTGACCTTGACGTTGTTATACACGCGGTCTACACCCATCGTCTGACTGTCGCCGTCCCATACCGCCTCGGTAACTGGGGTGCTGTTGTAAAGGGCGTTGAGGTCGTAGACATATACCCGCCCGGCACGTTGCGTGATTCGCAGTGCGAGCGGCTGCAGAACGCCTTCCAACACCTCCCTGAGGGTGGATGCCTCCCCGTCCTCGTCATAAAAGTTCTCACCCCTCACAAGTATCTCCGTAAGGTCGAGTTTGTCCCCGCCGGGAATAAGCGAGGTGCTGATAAGCCCCCGGTCGGTAACGGCGTTTATCCCCGCCCTCCCGACACAGAGGCACACCGTGTCATACACGCTGCACAGCCCCGAGCGGTCGTATTTCAGACGATCCAATATTCCGAAATCCGAGAACGTCAGGGCCACGGTATAGCCGGAAGCCTTCTCGTAAGGCTCCTCGTAGAACTCGGGGTCGAGCATGCCGCTCCAATACAGGGCGCTGTCACCGTAGACGTCCATGCGGATGTTCCCGGCTGCAATCGTGTACAGGTCTTCATACGTCCTGTCGCCGGGGCTTATCACCTTGAGGGTGGCCGTGCTTCCGCATATCACCTGCTCCTTCGCGCCCTCACCCCACTCTATGACCAGGGCGTCGTCGGCATCGAAATCGAGGGAGCCGATTTTGGCAAACGCCTCGTCGGCCTCCTGCAATATCTCCACACGCCACACCACACCGGCACGGCTTAGAAATTCCCCCATGTATCTGGGATGTTTCGCCATCAGCTCCTTTTTTTGATTTTTGTTTCTTTTTCAATCACACCGACCAGGGTTCTCCCCTCAATCCTGAACACCACCGACCCGGCCAAACCCGGATCGGAGGGCTTGAGCATAGTCCTGAGTTTGTCGAGCGGCGCCACGACCTCGGGGTTGTTCGACGCCCCGGCATACTCGCCCATAAGCCCTATTGTTGGGCCGCTTATGATACCCCCGTTGGCAAACGGCATCAGCCCTATACCCTCTACAATCGCGGCAGAAGCGGCGACAAAGCTGGAAGCGATACCGAACCCTGCAAAAGGTATGTATGCGTGGGCGGCAAAGTACGCAGCAGCAGCCAGCTCCATATAACTTGCAGCTGCGGCCTTATTGGCCGCTATCACAGGAATCTGCGCCACAGCAGTGGTTTCCGCGACTGCCGCTTCGGCAACCTGTGCACCAGTTGACGCTCCGACGGCCACCGCTTCGGCGGTCTTGGTTGTCGTGAACAATGCCGATGCCTCACTGAGCATGTTGACAATGTCTACAACGGCCTTAACGCCGTCGTATATCTGCAAAAAGCCATCCACTATGCCGGTAACAGTCTGCCACGCGTTGCCGTTACCCTTGAGTGTTTCTGTCAAACCTTCTATACCACCGCCGATACCTTTAATACCGTCCCATCCTTGACGCAAAGTGTCAAAAGCGTTAATACCCTCTTTGCGCCACTGTTCGTATGTCGCTATAAGGCTTTCTATATCCGAGCGCTGCTGGTCTGTAACGGGGTTTTCCGTATCATCCAGCATTTTTTGAAGAGCCCTGATTTTTTCTGTAAGGGCGTCAAAACCCATGCCCTTTATTTTTACGGTGTAGTCACGCCCCGTCAGTGCATTGACTTCGCTTACTTCTTTCTGCAGTGACGGTATCTCTATACCACGCTGTAAGGCTGCATGCTTCCTTTCAAGCGCCTCGATAATCTCCTGTATGTCCTGAATTTCGTCGCAGCTGGCCTTTTTCTGCTTCTGCTGGTAGTAGCTGATGGCCGCCTCCAATTCCCCGATGGAATCCAATGCGGAAATATCCGCAGGTTTATTCAAGTCGTCTAAAACATAGTCCCATGCCTTTTTTAGTTCGTTGAGGTCGTTAATACTTTTCTGCACGGTAACGCGCTGGGTCGCGTCCGCTTTTTCCAGTAGAGCGGTATAGTATGCCAGTTCACGGCCAAGCTGCTCATACGTCTTAATGTCGGCTATAGGCGTAGGCGCGAAGCCGCTACGCTCCAACTGTCCGCGCAGTTCCTCCAGCCGCTTTATTTCGGCATCTACCCCGGCGATATTCTCGGCGGTAGCCTTTTGGCGTAAAGTGCGCTGGTAACTTATTTCGCGGTCTATGTCCTCTAACGTATTTAGCGTAGCCGGGCGTTCAGCCGCTTTTTGTACCAGTTCGATAGCCTCGCGTGCCTTTTCCCAGCGTGCTATTTTTTCGCGTATAACGCGCTGCTCCTCGGTGTCGGCCCCGGTGAGTTTCTTTTTATAAATTTCAATATTGGTGCTTAGTTCCTCGTATGTCTTGGGGTCAGCTACGGCAGTTTTCTTTTTTACGCTGCGCTGGGTGCCTAACCCGGTCATACTCTCTAAGACCTTTTTACGCGCTTTAAGTTGGTCGTTATAGGCGCGTAACCGCTTAATCTCGGCGGTATCAGTTGTATTTTTTAGGCTCTTTTCGGTTTTGTCGATAGCATCGGTTAGCTGTTGCCATGTCATTTCACCAACCTTAACCTCGGAATTAGCACCAGTCAGCCCACGGTTTATTTCCGCGCTAACCTCGCCTGTCTTTTTGGTAATGACATCTAACCGCTTTTGTAATTCTGCCTCGGTTGCGGCAGCATCGGCCATGTCCTTTTTAGCCTGTTTGTATTCCTCGGTTTCGACTTCTACCGTATAAGTCTGCACATAGCCGGTGTTACTACCTCCGGCGGTGCGCACTTGTGTAGTCTTATGCTTTCCGGCTCGCTCTAACTCGGCTTTACGCTCGGCCGCCAGTTCTTTGTTAATCGAAGCCTCGGCGATTTTTGCGGCTAACTGCTTCGCCTGTGCTTCGTAGCCAATCTGCTTTATATATAGCTGGCTTTTTTCTGTAAGTATTTTATACCATTCTTCGGCGGTCTTATGTGCGCCGAAAAGTTCGCCGTATGTTTCGTTTAGACGTTGTACGGCCTCCTTTGTATTCTTTTTGGCTTTAATGAGGTCGCCCAGTGCTTTAACGTCCCGGTCTATCTGCACTTTGGCGGCGGCGGCGGCATGGGTATAGTCGTCGGTCGCGTCGTCTAACTTCTCGGCACTCTCGGTAGCATCGTCGGCGGCATTTACGAAAAACTCGATAATGGTAGTAACCGCCGCGATAGCCGCACCGATACCAGTAGCGATTAACAAACCGCGTAGCGCGATTTTTAGAGCCGTGGCACTGTACGCGCCGCCTTTCATAGCGGAACTGAAAACACGCACCACAGCGGCGGCAGATTTACCGCGTAGCCCTAAAGCAACCATCGCTACACTTGCAAGTTTAGCGCGTGCGGCTACTAACGTCTGCTGTACGTTGAGCTGCTTAAACGTGGTAATAAGTATCGCCGCACTTGACCCGGTGCTAAGTAGTCCGGCGGTAAAATTGATATACGGCTGTGCGGCAGATGTGACCTCGGCGATAATATCTATAAAAGCCGCCCATTGATTACGCAGCATTTGGTTTACAGCCTCGCCGTGGCTGCTCATGTCAGCGTAGGCGGCATCCATCGTACCGGCACTGTTTACCATGTTGGCGACGTTGGCAGTAAACTTGTCTGCTAACTCGCCCTGCAAAGGTATCAGAGCGCGGATAGCCTCGGCACTGCCAAACAGTTTGCTATATACCTCCTGCTCCAGCAAGCCGTTAGCCTGTGCGTATGCCTTAACGCTACCGTCTAACTGGGTTAGGAAATTTTGAAAACCTCCGGCGGCTTGTATTGCGGCGGCATCAAACTGTATGCCCATCTTAGCCGCCATATCGGCAGCCTCACTGCCAGGTTTGACCAGCGCGGTAAATATCGCGGCTAACTGTGTGGAAACCTCGGCCGTGTTACCGCTCACGCCTGTAAGCGTGGCAAAGGTTCCCATAAGTTCGTCGATAGACACGCCCAGCGTGGCGGCATTACCTGTTACTCTCGGCAGGGCTTGCGCTAACTGTTCAAATGAGGTTACGCCGTTTTTGGCGGTGAGCTGTATTTTGTCCTGTATGTCGGCCGCCGCGCTCCACTCCAAACCGTAGTTTTTGATTAGCGTAGAGGTTACGCCAACAACTTTGTTAATATCAGCCAAACCGCCTACAGCTGACCGGGCCGACGTATTCAAAAACTCTATCCAGTTATCTTCCGGCACGCCGTTAGATATTGTTTGATAGAGGCCGTTAGCCAGTAGGTCGCGTGCTATAGGTATCTCCTTTGCTAAGTCTGCTACCTCGTCTTTGAGTTGCTTAAACCCTGCGCTGTCTTTCCCAGCCATCGTGTTAGCCTCTTTCATAGCCTTGTTAAATCCCTCGCTCTCGCTGATGATAGAATTTAACTGGTTGGCTATTTGGTTTACGGCTCGGTCAACGCCTTGCAAACCTTGTACGGCGGCACTCCAATTAACCAGCGACGTTTTTAACGCCTCTGACTGTTCAAGCGTGGAAGCCATAACGGCGCGTAGGCCGTTAGCATCCTGTGCTATCGCCCTAAAGCCTTTGCCGTCGCCGTCCAGCTTAAATGTAATTGATATGGTGCCTTTTCCTGCCATACGGTTTACTGGTTTATTTCGTCGCCTAATCGGTGCGCTACTTCTTCAAATCGTTTTCGTTTTTCCTCTGCGGTGAGCTGGGGGGCTTCGCTTCGGTGGTTTTGTTTTTTCTTATCCCCCGGCAGCGGTAAAAGCTGCTTGGGCGTTATTTTCTTCTTGACGTGCGGCTGTATGATTATCGCGGCTACCGTCCGGGCGCGTTCCCATGCGTCGCGGTTTTGCCCCTCGGTCATTTCGCGCCATGCCTTGCAGATGTTTTCAAACTCGCCAAAAGTACATTTGCAAAAATCATCGTGCGACATTCCTATACAGCCGACGGCGATACCTAAAAGGTCATAGACCCCTATTTGCGTTTTCTTTTTTTTTCACCGTCCGCGTCGCCTCTAGGTTCAGCCTCGGCGGTTATAGCCTCGTTCCACTCCGTCATATCTTCCGGGGTGAGGCTGTCGGCAAATTCCATCAGCGACAAATCAAACGGTTTGCCCTCGCGCTTTGCCGCCGACACTACACAGCACCATAGATAGGTACATAGGTCGCTAAAACTGGTGGGGTCTATCTCGGTAATCTCTCGGCCGGTTTCCTGCTTGAAACGCAGCATAGCCCCCATAGTGGGGCTACAGGGGTATGCCGTGCCGTTTATATTTATTTCGATGCGTTTCATGCTTCAGGCGCTTCTGCTTCGGGGGTTTCTGTAATTGCGTCCTCGTTGAGCGTTTCGGGTTCGCCGTCGTTCTCAAGTTGAACGCTGTAACTACTGTCGTCCTGTGCGGGGTCGTCGCGGTCCAGTGACGCGATAACGCATTTACCGGCTAAGTAGGGTTCGGTGTCTTTCTCGCGTTCCATGCACTTAACGTCGATGCTCTTGCCCGACTTCCACGCTTTCAAAAGTGCTTTAAAGCCGGTTTCGCTTTCGCCGTAGAATACAAGTCCCTCGGCCGAAATTGAGTAACTTAGACCTACTACGCCTTTGCCTTTCCACAGCCCGGACGATACTTTTTTTTTAGCCGCAGGTTTCACGGCGCGGTCTTTTGTTTCGCTGGTAAACGTCGATTTATGGCTGGTGCAATGGCCCACAGCCTTGCCACCGATATATAACAGCATATCGCTACCATTACAGTAGCCGGTTTTAGTTGTTGTCGCCATATTGTTTATAAATGTTAAAATTTTAGTAAATTTTCGATTTAAGCGCGTTTCGGGTGTCGGGTGATACTTTTACTATATTTGTTATCTCCGTGGCTCTAACGCGCTCCTATGCGCTTTTGCGCGGTTCTACATTTTTGCATTAAATACTAACTGCTGTACAAAGGCATCATCTTGGTAGGCTTCTTCGCTGTCGCATAGATAGCATCCGCGTAACCTCATTCCGTCATGTTCGGCGGTCACTTGGTCTAATGCGGCGCGTACCGCCTCAGCCAGTTCTACACCCTCGCCGTATCGCTCCGTAAAGCAAATGACCTCTATTTGTATTTCGTCTGCGCCGGGCTGTCCGCTTTTCTGCGGATTGGGCGACAGTGAGGTACGGCGGTATAAGATGTATGGCAGTTCCGCGCTATCGGTTGCCACCGGGAAAATCTTTTTAGTCCTTGCGGCTACTTCGGCATCCTCCAGCAATACGGCGCGGATAATCGCCCCGGCACTTAATGATGTTTTAGGTACAGCCATATTTTTTTGCTACTTTAGTTACACTGTTAATTAGTTCGTTATGCAAACTTCCTGTAACGCTGTTGCGCACGTCGTCTGCGGTCTTTGCCATAAATCCGTATCGTTTCATAAATCCGCGTGTCCGTCCTGTTTTCCATTTGCCGCCTACCAAATACCGTGTAGCCCTTTTTGATTTTCGCCACTTGGTACCGGCTTCAGCCCATATCAGTACAGGTTTTTTAAGCCCTTTGCGGTTAATATGAAATCCGTATTCTTTGCCACTTTTTCCGGCTTTTTTAGTGCCGATGGTGACACGAAACCCGGCTTTACGCTTAAACACTACGGCGCGTACTCCACGCTCTAAATCTTTGTCGGTTCGGATGCTTCCACGCAGATTATTTAATGCGGTTTTGCGCACCCTGTTAGCCTCACGTCTAAAAGCACCTTTTAGGGCTTTCAGCCGCTTTTTGGTATCCATTTCGGCAAATAACCGCTGTAAATCCTCGTCGTCGTATTGCATTGTCGCCGCCATAGATTATTTGTTTACACGTTCACAAATTAAGGTTTTCATGCCCCTGTCGATGTTGGGTATAATGTTAGTTACCGTGTACTCATAGCCGCCCATTTGCTTTACACGCCAGTTCTCCCCTACCGGGTGGGCGTCGCGTATGTTGAACTCGGCGCGATAGTCCGGGAAATGCTCGCCGACTTCCTCACTACGGCTACCACTTGTTTTTACACGCTCGGCGGCCACAGTTCGGAACTCTTTGTATGTCGGTGTTTCCTCACCGAAACCGTCAGCATCGCTAACCGGCTTCAGTAGCACCAATTTATATTTCATTCTCCCTGCTTGCATCGTTTACCAGTTTTCGATAGGGTTTAACTAATGCCTGTAGTGCGTCCGGCACTTCGTGCATCTGTACGCTGCTGACACTCTCGCGCTGGTTATACCAGTGCGCCGCCAGCATCATTACGGCGTGCTTCAAAGGTGCCGGAAACTCCCCGGCGTTATCGTCGGTTAGTTCTTGCTCGGTGCGATTGGTCGCGGTGATTACCGACACCTCAGCCGCCTCTAACAGATGTGCCAAATACTCGTCGTCGTCGGCGAAATCGTCGGCCCTAACGTGTTTTTTGAATAATGCCAAACTCACTACAGCCATAGCGGAAAACTTTTATTTATGCACCAGTACCGGCGGCCACCTTACCCAGCTTAAACGCTTCTTTACGCAGGGTGGTGGTGCCATAGTTTACATTCAGCACGAAATCTACAGCGTCTTTGCGGGCCTGGCTATAGGGGTCGATTACAAACGAAATATCGCCGAAAAGTCCCATAGGCTGGTAACGCCAATCGCCCAAACCGATGTTACCCTCACCGATGCAGTGAGTGGTAAATACCGGCAGTCCGGCGATACGGTCATTTTCGCAAACCATGATGCCGCTACCGGCATCCTTGGGGGTTGCTTCGGCGATGGCCTTTTGCGCTTTTGTCATAACCCAGCAAAGATGCTCACCGTCCACGCCGGTAGCCAGTACGGCGGCCTTCATGCTGTTGAACTCCTTGAACGTGGGTTCTGCGCTGAAACTGAAAACGTCCTTAGCCGCTACGCCGACATACGGGCCTACCAGTGTGGTAGCACCTGTTACCTTTGTAGTGCTGAAAAGGATTTTGTTAATGAGCATAGCCACCGCCAGCGGCATGAGGTTCTTAGCGATTGTTTCGATAAGTCCCTCAGTCTGTATGATGGTTTGGCGTGTGATGGGTATAGCGATACCGATACGCTGAGGGGTCGCGGTGAGCTTACCCAGTTTGATTTTTGTATCGGTCAGGGCGACACCCTCGCCGGCAATAGTGGCCTCGGCAGCCTCGTATGTGGGCCAAACGTAGTCACCGGCCAGACCTGTAGGCATAGGCAAACCTACCTTATCGAGTATGAGGCCCTCGGTGAGCGGTGTCAAAATGTCCTGCACTTTGAGGGGCACCACTGCGCTGTCGGCTGTGTCCGCTACCATCATAAGGTCGCGCACCAGCAAAATTTGTGTCTGCTTACCGGCCTGCATATTCTCGCGGATAATACGTGATGCGGCGGCGGCGGCGTTGGGGTTCTCGCGCAGATGCTCTGCGGCGGCTACCTGCATTTTCATTTGCAGCAACTGGTTTTCGCGTGCGAGTACCTTAAACTCGGTGTCCTCGGCCTTGGTGCGCTCGCGCTGCTCTTTTTCGCAGGTTTCGGCAATTTCACTGATACGGTCGCAGTTGGCTTGATATTTATTTACCAACTCGCGCACGTTCAGTTTTTCGGGTTTCTTCTTTTCCATTACTGAAACTTTTTAGAGGTTAAAATTTATATCAACTCTTGCGCGGCAGCGCGGCGCATTTCACGCAGCTGCTTACGCATTTTTTCGTTATCGGGTTGGGGTTCTTCCGGGGTGGGTTTCTCCACTTCGCGCAGTCCGGCGGTAAACTCGCGTGTCTCTACCAATGTATCGGGGTAGGCAGGGTCAGCCGCCAGCGTAAAATCATACACACCTGTAACCGCCTTGACGGTGTAGGTTATCTGCGTAGCACCGTTTACCACCTTTGCCGTGCGCTCGACAAAATCGCTATCCCAGTACCGGGTAGTAAAAGCGAAACTACAGCCGGATATGTCGCCACGGCTAACAAGTTCTAACGCCTCGTAGCCGTTAGGTGATTTAGGCAGCTCCAAATTAAAGCCTACGCCCTTATCATCTACGAAATACTCCAGCGTGCCGGTGCCTTTGTTGCTGCGCCCTAAAATCAGCTGGCGGTCATGGTACATGGTAAACTTAATGTCGCAGCCGTCTAACAGTTCTTTGGTGATGGCTTCCGGGGCGATAACTTCGCGTGCCTCGCTGTCCTCGTCGCTCCATAGCGGCGCGGATGGGGTATTAAACAGGATAGCGTACCCGGTAATAGTGTGGCTGGGGGCTTCGCCCTCGGCCGCTTCGCGCACGCGCAGTTCTGCGCAGTCGATACGCAGGGTGCGTTTTACCTCGGTGTCTTTATTCCTTTTCGTCGCCATTGTCATTATTTTTGTTTTCGGGTGCTTCCGGCTGTTGCGGCTGCGCCCCCAATTTCGTTTATACCTCGCAGGTTTGCCGACACCATTACCGTGTCGCCGCCCTCGACAGGTGCCAGATTATTCATTTTGCGCACCTCGTTTACGGTCGTACCAATCTGCAAAAGTTTGGTGCCGTAGTTCATCATGCCGTTAAGGTCACACGCGAATAACTCGCGGCGGTCAAACTTGAATTTGTATTTACGGCACAGCGACGGTGCAATAAGTTTGCGGCGTAATTCTATCTCGATGTTACGCAGTAGGGGGTTTAGTGTGTGGCTTAAAAAATCCACGTCGGCCTGCTCGACAGTCTTGTAATTGTTGCTGGTGTCGGCATATACAAACGTCGGCGGTACACTGAAAAATCGGCAAATCTCGATAACCGTAAATTTGCGGCTTTCCAAAAACTGCATATCGGTGGAACTAAGCGAAATTTGCTTAAAATCCACCTGCCCCGGTAGGCTAACAATCCTTTCACCTCCTTGAAATCGGCTGTCTAAGTTCTCGGCGGTTTTCTCTAACTGCTTGTCTTGATACTCGCCGAAACCGCGCACGCTGGTATCGTTAGACACTATGCCGCGCACATTGCCACCGTTGGCAAATCTGTTTTGCGTTTCTTGGTCGCCAGTCGCGGCGATATTCATTGTGAGCCGTGCATACGTCAGCACGCTAACACCTTTTTTGCTATTACGCAGGGTTAGACCCTTAATGTGTATAATCTCGTCCTCGGTATATACACCACTAATACCGTTATTTAGATCGCGCACTGTGTAGGTGTCGTGTATCGTATCGTGCATGACCGTGCCACGCTCACATAGTGCCAGCCGGTCTAATTCCATGCTGACAGTGTTATACACTGGCACGATGTAGGCGTTACCGTCTAATAGTAACTCCTGTACTACTTGCCGCCAAAAATCAAATGCGTTAATGGCATTGTCCGGCTGCACGTTTAGTAGATAGTCGAGCCTGTCGTTACTGACTTCGGTAAAAATACCGTCCTTACGTTTGAGGTATTGCAGCGGCAGGTTAGCGACACTTTCACTAAGCAACTTAACACAGCGGAAAACGGTAGCGACACACATAGCGGTTTGGTCGCCATAGACAAAAAGCGACGTAGCCCCGGTGCGTGGTGCGCCGGGGTTCTCGCCGCTATTGTTTTCACGTTTGAAATAGTTTACTATATGCCGCCAAAAGTTCATTACACACTATTGCTAATGCGCAAAGATAATTATATTTGATGACACATAAAAACATGATTTTCAGCGTATTATCTTCCTTTTTATTCCTTTGTTTTATTCTTTTTCGTTTGTTTTCTTATAGTGGCTTAGTGTTAATTATATTTAACTTTATTTAGCGTGTGTAATCTATAAATAGACGCATACACATAAGTTTGGTAATTACGCCGTCTATTTTTTGCGTTTGCTTTCTTTTGATGGGTTTGCAGTTCTCCAGTTTGTCGGTATCTAAAACGGCGTTACCGAAACAGTAGTAGTTAATCGGGTTGTCGTTTATGAATATATGCCCGGTTTTTGCTCCATGCTCAAAACTTTCTACCGGGGCGGTGAAATTGCCATAGGTCTGTTTGACTCCCGACAGCACGTTATCTGCGCCGGAAGCCGCCAGCATATTTACTACCTCCAAACTTTTCCACGGGTCGTAACCGATACCCAAAATGCGCACCACTTTGTTAAGATACAGCACATAGTTTACGATTGCGCGGTAGTCGATAACCTCGCCCTCGGTCAAAATCAAATAGCCTTTTTCAGCCCATGCACGGTACATTCTTTCGTTTGGGTGTCCATCTAATGCGCCCTCCGGGAAAAAATACGCGGTGTGAAAATGAAAATTTTTGCGCGCCATATCATACATACCCATAGTTACCGCGCTAAAGTCGTCGCTTTCCGACAGGTCTATAGCCACCATCGCGTCGGGTCGGCCGGTGATGGCATCCAGCGGCATAGGCCGGGCGATACTCCGGGCCAGTGTGCTGCTTATCCAGCTGCGCCGTTGGTTCTCGGCAAAGATATTAAGCAACTTGGTACGAAACGCCAGCATAGCATCAGCACCGTTACGCCGGGCGTTCTTATACTCCTGTCGGTAAAACTCCATGCTGACCGTTACGCCCATGTGCGGCTGCACCTTGCGCCATGTCGCTTCTGCCTCTTCGGGGTCGTCTATGTCCGGCTCAAAGATATGCGCAAACAGGCTGTCGTCCTCAAACTCACCCAGCAGCACCGATTTATAGCCCTGTAGCATCTCATAAAACGGCCCCTCAAAAACGTCGCTGGCGGTGGTGATAATCACAGTTAGCGGATTATCGCGCACACCCATAGACGTAGTAAGCACGGTCAACAGGCTGTTGTCGCGTGCCTGGCTGAACTCGTCCATAATAACCGTGCTGGCGTTCAAACCGTCCTTTGTCCGAGCGTTGGCCGTTAGACACTGCGCAAAGGCGTTACGGTCTTTACGCTTGCTTTTAATCGTCTGCTCATTGACCGTGTAGCGGCGTTCTTTGGGGTCTAATTTCCTCATGCAACCGCGTATCACGTCGAAACACTTTTTGGCTTGGTCGTTACTGTTAGCCCCGGTGTAACTCTCGGCGTTTGCGTCACCATATAGCAAATCGTCGATGGCTAACGATGCGCTCGACGTGGTTTTACTAAATTTACGCGGAACAAACAAAATAGCCTCACGCACTACGCGGCGGTCGCCATTCCAAAAGCCGTAGATACTGGCAAACTGAAAAGTTTGCACCGGGGTCAGCGCATACTTTCGCAGCCCGGTTTTACCCGGAAAATGCAGATTTTCGTACAGGGTGAAAAACCGCTGTACCTCGGTCGCGTTCACGCCGTATTTGTCGGCCATACGGAAAAAGCGCATAACCGCTAACTGTTCGTAGAGGTTGTGCGCGTCCGGGTGCTGGGCCACCTCGGTAACGTATTGCTCCAGCCGTGCGTCAACTTCACACAGCCGATAATCGACTATAGGCACGGCGGCAAGCTGCGCCGTCACGTCCTTTTTTGCCTGTCTTAGTAGGTCTTTTTCTTCCTCTGTCATTCGGTCGGCTCGGTGTTACGTTTTATGATATTGGGCTTTTTGCGTCCTGCGTTCTTAACCTTTTTGGTTAGGTCTATCAGTGGGTCGTCCTCGTCGGTGCCGGTCAGTTCCTCGGCCGTCAGTCCTAACGCTTTCATTTGTCGGGTCACACTGTCCTGCGCGTCCTTTTGGATTTTGAAAACCGGGTGAGGTACCAGTGTTTCGTTACCATATCGTGACGTAGCCGGTATGGTGGTGCTATCCAAATCGTCTATTTCGTCGTTAGCCAAATCGAGCGTGCGCAATGCGCCAGCCAGCGACAAAATTTGTGCGCCTAAACTTCGGCTATATTTGTTAGCGGCTTTTAGGGCTTTTTCTATGCCTTTTTTATATTCGTTAACTTTTTTCGCCATATTTGTTAATTTTACTGCATTTGCTTAAATTGAAAAAATCGCTCACGCACAAACAAAGGTTGGGGCGAGGTTTAGGTACGGGTATCCCCCTTTTAAAAAAGCACCCCCCCTCTTTCAGTCACCAAAAAATTTTTTAACTACCCCGGCCACCTGTTCGGCGTTGCGTCGTCGGGTCGCTTCCTTGCCGCTGCGTCCCATCTCGGTATGTACCTTAACGTGGCAGTCATGGCACAGGACGCACAGGTTTTTAGGGTCATACATAAGCCTGTATTTCTCGGTGTAGTTTATTCCATACTCCACCGGCTTGCGGTGGTGTACCTCGGTCGCCGGGGTTATGTAACCCTCTGCCTGGCACCTCTCGCAAAGTGGGTGAGCCGTCAGGGTATCACGCCGCAGTCTTAACCACCGTGGCGTATGTATCAGCTTTATGTAGTCTTTATCTTTAGCCATTTGTATGTTTGCGTATTAAGTAGTTAAGGCTGTCTAACAAACTCTGCTGCTTGACCTTTTTATTTTCAAGTGACGCGCTGGCGCGTTCATCTACAGTATGCGCCCCGATTAGTTTGTACACAGTTACAGGGTGCTTTTGTCCTTGTCGATGCAACCGGGCGTTAGCCTGTTGGAATAGTTCTAAGTCCCAGCCAGTACCAAACCAAACTATGTAGTGGCCGCCCTGCTGCATATTGAGGCCGTAGGCCGTACTCGCCGGGTGAGCCAGCAGCACATCTATCTTTCCGGCGTTCCAGTCCAACAGCTGCTTTTCACCCTCATAGACTTCCACCCTATAGCCTTTGAGTTTTTTAGCTATTCGCGGTATGTCGTGTTTGAACTGGTAGAAAACCAAAACGCTGCTACCGTTGGCCGCTTCCACAATCTCGGCTAACTTATCCACCTTTTCGCTGTGGATTTCGTGTATGTTCCTGTCCTCATCATATACAGCGCCGTTGGCGAACTGGGCTAACTTGTTCATCAGCCCGGCGGCAGAATTAGCCAGAATATTGGCCGGCTCGCCCTCATGCTCCTGTTTGAACTCCAACACCTTTTCGCGCTCAAACTTATTGTAGGCAGTCATGGTGGCCGGTGACAGCTCGACAGGTACGGTGTGCATCATCAAATCGGGTAACTGCAAATAGTCCTTTGCTTGCATACTTAGGCAGATGTCGGCTATACTGTTGCGTATAATATCCTCATGTCCTTTTTTTACGTCGCACCGCACTACTATGTTATTCCAGCTGTGGGTTTCAAAGTGACTTTCGCGGTATTTCGATACGGATTTACCTAAACGCTGGCCCATGTCGATACAGTACATTTGCCCCCAAAGGTCGATTAAACCGTTAGGCGCAAGTGTGCCGGTCAGACCGATTACACGTTTTACTGTCGGCGTGGCGATGCGCATAGCCTTAAACCTTTGCGACTTGGAATTTTTGAAGCTGGTCAGCTCGTCGATAACCAAAACATCAAATGGCAGCTGACCGCCGTACAGACCTACCAGCCATACAAAGTTATCACGCCCGATAACGTAGATGTCGGCTTTTTCGGCTAATGCTAATTTGCGCTGTTTTTCCGTACCCATGACCTTTGCCACCCTCATGCCTTGCAGGTGGTTCCATTTTGCCGCCTCGGTAGTCCATGTGGTTTCAGCTACCTTTTTCGGGGCTACTACCAGTGTGCGGCTAATCTCGCACTCGTCGATTAGTTCCTGTAGTGCTGTCAGTGTCGATACGGTTTTACCCAGCCCCATGTCGAGAAACAGACCGCAGCGTGGATTATCCAATATCCATTGCATCGCAGTGCGCTGGTATTCGTATGGCTTGTATATCATTGTTTGGCTAATTTAATCAGTTCGTCGATGTCGGGTTTATTGTCTATCACTTTAACCAAATGACCCATGCCGTTTAGTTCGGTCATGCGTATTTGCTGTATTTTGGTCGGCTTCCGTCCTTTGCTTTTCAGTTCTACCCAAATCACGCCGCCGCCCGGAAGCACTAACAGGCGGTCGGGATAGCCTACCATATTCGGGTTAGAGTATTTGAGGCAGGGCAAACCATTTTGTTTAGCCTGTTCCACTAAATACCGCTCTATCGACTTTTCCGATACGTCGGCATGATGGGTTATATTTTCGATGCTCCGTTTATCCATTGCTGTACTATTTTTGCCCTCACGCACGCGCACACACGCACGCGGAACATTTCGGGATTATGTAATTACTACTTTTTTCTATTTTTGTCTATAAAAACATTACTTTACTAATTAGCCATATATTTAAGTTACCATAGTTACCATATAGCGTAAATGCCTTATTTTCTTGGCTTTTCCGTGGTAACTAAACGTGGTAACTAAACCTTTTTGCTCGGTTGCCAGTTACCGTGTTTCCATTACCGCCTTTTCTTGGTAACTAAGTTTTCGCCGGGTGGTAACTCGGTTTCAGTTACCAAAAATCTATATGTCGCCCTCATCATCTACGCTGTCTTTTAGAGGTCGGGCAAAACTCTTTTGCCGCCCATACAGTTTTTCCATGTAGCGCACACCGCTACGGCGTTCCCAGCCCATTTCATCTAACAGGCGGCAGACCCGGCGCGATAAATACTTATATTCCTTATCCGACATTTCGCGCCCCATCTTCTCGCAGATAAATTCAGCGGCACAAACACGGTCACGGCGCGATACCCCTACCTCGTCGAGTGGGTCGGGGTTCTTGATATAGGCGCGGCGGCGGTTTAATTCCCAGCTGTCCCAGTCGGCAGGTAATTTCATATCCAAAAACACGGTGAGCATATCGCGCAGTGGGTCGTCGTTGTCGTCATTGTACTGGCTTTGTCGCTGGCGTGCCTCGGCTTCCAAATCGCCCGGCAAATATAGTTTTTCGCCCTGCCTCCAATACTCGACAGCCTCCGCCCATAACTGGTTTCGGTCGCGTATAAGTGCCTCGGTATAGTCGGGGTATTTGCGCAGCTCTTGATTAACGGCTATTACCCAAAATCGGCGGTTTCCTGTATCACCTTTGAGAAAATACCGCTCATTCGTAGTACCACAAAACACGCACTGGCGCGGATGCCGTTCTACGACTGTGCCGTATGCGGCGCGGTAAATATCATCGCGGCGCGTTATGTAGTTCTTTACCTGCTCCACGTCGCTGCGCTTGATACTCGATAGTTCGGCTAACTCGATTATCCAGCCGCACCGTAGCTGCTCCATGCCGCTTTTGCCCTCGGTGGTGGTGAGGCTGTCGTTAAACCATTCGCCTCCCATTATGTCGAAAAGCGTAGATTTACCCACGCCCTCCGGGCCGGCGATAATTAGGCAGTAGTCATATTTGCACCCCGGCTGCATGATACGCGACACGGCGGCGGTAAAATGCTTTCGGGTCATGGCTCTGTTAAGCGGTGTATCTTCCGCTCCGGCATAGTCGATAATCAGACGTTCCAGCCTCGGCGTGCCGTCCCATACCAAACTATTAAGATAGTCCCTAATAGGGTGTATGCGGTGCCGGGTTAGCACTGCGTCCTTTGCGTCCCTAATCTTATCTTTGTTGGTGATTTCGTAGCGTTCTTCCAAATATATGCGCAGGTTAGCGTCGTCACGGTTGCCCCATTGCGTCGCCTTTTTATCCCACGGCAAACCGCCCTTAATCATGTCGAAACCGCTAAAAAGGTCATGCCACAAATGCCCTGCCAGTGCCGGGTCATTCTCCATAATGCAAATTATGTTTTTGGCGGTGCTTTTAATAGTGCCTTTGCGGTCGCGTTCAAGTTCGGCCATCCAGTCGGTATCAGGTTCTTCGGTCGCCTCGCTGTCGGTGTCGATACCGGCAAAGTCGCTGTCCGCCTCTGCCTGCCTCTCCTTTGTGAGCAATACGCGCACGGCTTTATCAGCTGCCACGAAATCCTGCATTTTGGTGTACGACGGAAGCCGGGTAACGTCGGTTACGCGGCTACCGTCGTCCTGCACTCCGTACAGATGTATGCGCACTAAGTCAAAGGCGTTGCACAGCCGCATACTTGCCGGGTCGGTCTCGTGATGCGAAAATGCAAATTTGCCCTCATAGGTGACACAGCCACCGGCGACACTTCCGGCGCGGTAGGTGTACCGCCCGTCGGTGCCGGTCTTTTCGTACACGTCGGGCAAAAACTTTTCTATGGCTTCCTCGATCGTGTATGCACGGCAGAACGCACCTATCAGCCCAGGCTTCTCGGTAGGGTCACCGGCCTTGCGGATTTCGTGCGACAGTACGTCACCCTCACGGCTCGACATAGGCCACTCGCTGACGTCCTGCGGGTTGCGGTAGGTCGCCAGCACTTCGTCAACGTCAAAGGCCGGGCCGTCTTGATAGTCGAAAATATACTCACCGTCCCGGCTGGTGCTGGGCCAGTAGAATAGGCGCGGCAGCTGGTATGTGGTATGGTCGAAAAGTTCGATACCTATACGCGCAGTCCAGTATCGGCAGACCGGCTCATACTCGGCCGGTGCCATCTGCCTGTTGGCCGGAAGCACCAGGCGCAGACGCGGTTTTTCGGGCGTATGCTTGTGGGTGCTATATACCATAGCGGCGCAGTCGAAATTTAGGGTAAAGTCGTCCCAAACGTCGGCTGTGCCATAATCTATATCGAGTGTAACCAGTGTGCGGTATAGCACGTTTGAGGTTTTGCGTGTGCCGTTGGATAGATAGCCACCGACAAAACCGCCTACGTCCTTAACGCTGCTTTGTTCCTCACGGCTCATACGCAGATACTCGCGCACACTTTCGCCGGTGCGCTTGGTGTCGGCGCACTTGGCTAAAATGTCGCTCCACTTCCACGGCTTGTTGCGCCATTTTTTCGACAGCCGGCTGTGAGCGGTGGCTATGTCTAAGTCGAAATCAAATTTTAACTTATCCGTCATCGGCGCAGCTATCCTCCTCTGCCCAGCTTCGGTATTCATCTCTAAGATGCGGTCGAAATTGTCGTTATTTTCCATTTTTCTCTGTTTTCAAGGTGAAGTCGGGGCAATGGTTATCACCTCGGTATAATCTGCAAGCTGCATCTTGTCCCCAAGTGCCGTTCCAATAAAGCTTGGAGCATATAGGAGTCTTAGGATAGCCGCACTCAGTGCAGTATTTGCACTCCCTCGGTTTCTGCGGTCGGTCAGTCGGGGTCATAGTCATAAGTTCTGAATTTCTTACATAGCCAATGTTCCCAGTCTTGCAGACACATCCATGTAACCACGAAAGGGAAAGCTATCACCATGAATATCCACCAAAAAGGCTTTATGAGCCATACAAGACACTTGCACACGGCTCTGCGGTATTTCTTTTTCATCTTACTTATTCGTTAGGCCAATAGATGTCCTCCAACTTTACCGTTATATAATCGCTCAACGCACCATAGCGGTCAAGCAATCCAATGTATAGTTCATCGTTCACTTCGTCATAATCGTCATTTACAAAGGCTCTCTGACCGATATAAGCGATATGTTCAGTACCATATCGAGTGTACTTGATTTCCTTATTTAGGATTACTTCATCTTCAAATTGTGGGTATTTTTTCATTTCCTTTTCCTCCTTATTTTGTCAAACTTAGCATAGGGAGAGACGTAGGATTTGCGGGCAGATTTCTCAATCAAAATATTGCAGTTGTGGATATTCACGATTGGTAGAGAGTGTATTTCGTAGACCGCATTCGCTCTGTATTCCACAATGTCCTCCGGCTCACCCGTTGCAACGGATATGTTATGTATTGCTTTCTCTCTGTCCATCTCAGTCAAGTTTCACATACCCTTTCTCCAGACACCACACAAGCAGCGAGTAGAGAGCGTCGATGAGTTCGGGGGCAAAGGAATATGAGCCGGGTAGAGTTGTGTTGTTATATTCTGCATACCATTCTCCATCATCAGTCCCAATTTCAAGATGTTCACGATTAATCTCTTTCGGCAGAATGTCGAGGATGTCGGCGAGGGTGAAGATTGGATTGTCGTTGGCATAAGAGTGGTCGAAATCAGAATCTTTAGTGACTATCTTTCGGTCAACATCGATCACTTCATCATTGACATTAGCAAGAAGCCTGCCATTCTCCTCCCACACATCTTCGCAAGGGATAACTTCGCTGTCATAGTCAAGATTGAGTAGACACATACTCGCCCTTTCGGGGCTTACTCCAAGTTCTATGAGCTTTGCCGATTCCTCGGCGGTCAGTTGGGTTTTCATATCTCGTCTTCTTTTGGGTATCTTTTATCAAACCGCCATCTGAGTTCACAATCACTCAATATGGCTTCTCTAATGTCGTTTGAACTTGTTGCAAATTCTACGAATATTGCGGAAATACATCCGGGGCGTTTATCGTCTTTACTACATGGAATTGCGTAGTACATAAAGTTATCAAGCGTTCCGTAAATGAAACCGTCAGCTTTCATCGCTTCGTGATACACGGGCTGGTCTATCTTCTCAATATTATTCAGCTCCTCTCTCGTGAAACTCCCCACTATCGGGTAAGCGAAATGTCCGGCTCTGCCTCTTGTGCCGAAGTAGCAAATTCGTTTTTCCATATATCACTTCTCGTTTAGCAGTTCGGGGTTGTCGTGGAGATTGCCAATAATGGTCATCATTCGCTCTGTATCATAACCTCCAAGATAATCAACCAAGTCGTTTTGCGGGTCTCGCATTTCGGCTATGAAACCAGCCCTATCCTCACTATACCAAACCTCGTATTTAACCTCTCCGTCTGAAAGTATATCACCTTCGTAAATCTCTTTGCCGTTGCTGTCAAGCATTCCGGTGAGCTGACCTACAGTGTCTTCGTCTATGTATGGTGTTTCATCATAAAAATCATTGAAGTGCATACCGTCATCAATATACTGACCGTGTATGCCGATACAGACACTGCCCTCATTAGTTTGGAGCAGGTCTCCATACACCCATTCGCCGTTGTCGAGGCGTTTGCCTCTGAATTTGATTGTTCTCATATCTTAGCCTCCTTTCTAAAATGGTCATACATGTCAGCGGCATCGGGAAATACCGCGTCATGGGGAAATACGGCCATGTCGTTTGACAACTCTCTTAAAGCGCATTGCAGAGCCTGTATCTCCTTAATCGCTTCGTGCCGCCTGATATACTCCTCCACATTCTCGATGTTCGGATATTGCTCTTTTACGTTGCGGTGGTTCTGTTCTGACGCTATGACTCTGAGCATACCAATACGCTGCGCCACCTCCTCGGCAAGTCTGCCTATGTGCTTGCAGTCGTAAAGTACAGGTTCAAGATTTCCGTTCATTCCTCACCTCCTTCCTTATGGCACGGGCAGTCGGGGTCGTGGGTGATGCCGCCACCTGTTCTATATTCAGAATAGAGGATATAAGAATGTCCTCTGTAATTCACGGTTTTAATGTAGCCGTCATACCTATTATCTAAGTACTGTTGCTTTTGCTCTGGTGTTCTGTTATCATCGCATCCGCTCAGGCACACGGCGCAGAGGACGGCGGCGAGGATGGTTGTAAGGTGTTTCATATTGATTCTTTTACTCAGTTGATAATTTCGTCTACGGTTCTCGCAATAGTAGGCCCTGGACGATATTCATTAGTCGGCGTTTGCCTCGTCGGTCACTATCTCGATTTCACACACGCAGTCATTAGGCTTTTTAACGCGCAGCTCACACGCCGGGGTATTGTCTGCCTCCATAAGCGCAAACACGCCGGGTATCTCGGTGCGCGGAACTTTGAAATTTAATGTGGTTCTCACAAGCCAAATAAATTAGGTTGTTTATGTTTAGCGTACCATTTGGCGATACCCTCTTTACTTATCCACCAGTCAAATACTTCCTCGTCGGTGAGGTCGGCGTACTGGTTCATATAGCCGTTTTCCCTTAGTTTGGCGATAGTGCGAAGCAACAGGGCGCGATACTTTGGATAGGCACTCCCCTGTCGTAATACTTCCTTCTTACTCGCCATTGGGCAAAATAGACAGCCCAAACGCCGCCAACCTTTATCGTAGAGGGCGCAATGCTCCACTTTTACCACTTCGTTAAGGAAGTGCCAAACGTCGGCTTCGCTCCATTCAATAATTGGATTTATTATTATTTTGTCTTTACCCTTGACACACTGAACGCCTTCTATTTCTTTTTCGCGTGTGAACTGGTCGAATTGTTCCAATGTTCCCCGAAACTTTGGGCCTTTACTTCCGGCTATCTCCGCTTCTCGCCGGGAACTACGCTTTAAGCTTTCCTGTCGCCTTACCCCGGTAAGCGTTACCGTTCCGGCTCCCTGTGTTTCTTTTAGGGCTGCACAACAAAAGCGCATCAGTTGGGTAGGTAAAGCCTTCTTCTTTATGCAAAGTTGGGCGAAAGTCAATTTTGGTCGGTCGTTAATAACGTCCGGGTAGTTGCTTCGGATAAAGCGCACCAGTTCCGGGGGGTCTAAGGTCGTTAAAGCGTAGTGCGGTTCAAATTTGACCCCGGCTAATTTCGCTACATGGTAAAGTGCTTGGCTATCTTTTCCGCCGCTAAATGCTAAGTAGAAACCGGCTGCGTAATACCGCAGTGCTAACGCTTCGGATTTACGCAATAGGTCGATACTATGCTGTAGTTTGTTATCGAAATTTTCGGGTTTCATTTGTTATTGTTTACTTGGTCGTTACAGGCTTCTTGCGTAGGTTCTACGATGTTTTCGGAAATAGTGCAGGTTCCTATATCGTCGCCGTCGGCTTGATAGAAAATGCACGTTTGGCAAGTTTCCGGGGCTTTGTGGCTCATGCCAGTACGGTTTCAAAGTTGTAACTACGTTTGTGGCCTCCGGCTTTCGATATGCGCACGTTAGTAATGCGCATAGGTAATTGCGTGTCGTCCTTTGCCACCGCTACCACACTCCTACCGATTAGGGTAGGTTTTTCGTAGCGGTTAAACCATTTGCGCACCAGTCGCCACGCGACTTTTTTACGCGGCGATATTTGGGCCGGGCGTGTTAGAGGATAGAAAAGCTGGTACAGTTTTCGGGCCTCTTTTTTGTTTAGGGTTACGCCGCAGCTGTACGACATTTTCCGTGGTTCTTCCGGGGCCGGTGAATTAATCCTATTTGGTAGTGCCATGATGTTAGATTTTAGCGGTTAATGCTTCGTATACTTCTTCGGCACGTTTTGTGATACACGTGCGTGTGTCGCCGTCGGAATAGCCGCAGGTTTCAGCCCATACCGTTACCCACACGCCCAGTATCCTGACCTGCAACCTGACTGTGTAAAGCACGGTGTGATATGATTCGGTATCGGGATTGCGGAAAACATTTTCGGTGACGCGGAACTTACGGCACCCGTTGTTACTTGACATCCACATATTTCGGTAATTTTCTAATTCTGTTTAAGGTATTATGTTTTCTAATCTTTGAGATAATACGGCGTGCTATACCCCGCACCTTCAAGCGGCAGGTCGCGGCACCAGTCTATCGGCTCGCTAAATAAAGCCTCTACATCGGCCAGCGGTCGGTCGGCAGGTGTTTCGGCTATTATTTCGTCATGTACGTGGAACACCACGGGGATACCGGCATCCCTGGCGCGGAGTATGACCACCCCCAATATATCGCGTGCCACCGCCTGCACGATGTTCTCGGTGAGTTTGCCGCCGTATGTACGGGTAATCCCCCATTTTTTTGTGGTTTGGTTCATACCCTCATATTCGATAACCTCGTGGTCGCCTCGCCAGCCATCGTTATATTCCATGCTTATGCGTGCGCGTGGGTAGCAAATAGTGCGTCCCGACGGCAGGGTGATAAGCAGCATGCCCCATCTGAAACCTATGGTGATGCCCCGGTGTATCGTTACGGTGTTGCCGGTTTTGATTGCGGTAACCGCTGCTTTCTCGATAACCCTCCAAAGCTTTACGATATTCGGGTTGGCTTCGCGCCACAGCCTCACGGTCTCCTTCTCTTCCTGCTCGGTCAGCCCCAGCTTCGAACCGCCCATGGCCTCCAACGCGGCGATACCGCCACCGTAGCCTAATGCCAGCACGGATATTTTGCCTTTTTGGCGCAGATGGCTGTTTTTGCCGTGCTTCTCGACAGGCACACCGAACATCTGTGAGGCCGTAGCGCAATAGATGTCGCCGCCCTCCCTGAACACGTCCAACACCCAGCCCTCACCGGCTATCCATGCGATAACGCGTGCCTCGATGGCGGAAAAGTCGCAGACGTGCAGGATATGACCCGGAGAGGCGACAAAAGCCGTGCGTATCAGTTCGCTCAGCACCTGCGTGACATCGGCGTAGTTCATTTCAAACTCTTCAAGGTCACCAGCTCTAACCAGTGTCCGGGCGTAGTCCAGATCACCCAAATGGTTTTGCGGAAGGTTCTGCACCTGTACCAGCCTTCCGGCCCAGCGGCCTGTACGCGCGGCCCCGCAAAACTGCAGCAGCCCGTGTATGCGTCCGTCGTCGCACACGCACGTTTGCATAGCTTGATACTTCATGTTAGAGGTCTTAGCCATTTCGCGGCGTAGAGCCATAACCCGGCGTGCTTTGGGCCAGTAGGTTAATGCGTCCTCGATTTCGTCGATGTTCTTTTTGTTGATACTGGCAAAGGCTAACCCGGTTGTGCGTTTCAAATATTCCTTAATCTGTGCCGTGCTGTTCGGGTTTTCCATGCCGGTTATCTGCTGTGCCTCTTTCAGTAGTTCGGCTTTATATTCGATGTCGAAGCGTGCGGCAGCGTCCACCAGTTCGCGGTCAATAAGTACGCCACGGTCGTTAATCTCCTGGTCGGCTATATAGAGCTGTTCGTCAAATTCGGCAGGTTCAAGGCGGCGCACTTTGGCTAATAATGCCTGTTCTACCTCCACGTCGCGTATGCAATACTTTTTGAACGTGTCCCAACGGTCGGGCGCGGCACTCGGCAGGTGTCGCACACCATTACGCCCCGGCATAGAGAAAAAGCGTATAAGCGTCTTGCCCTCGGTCATTTTGCCGTCAGCCAGTTTAAGCACCTCGCCGCACTGACCCAGTGACAGGGGTAAACCCATCCGGGCGGCGCGTACCATTGTGCATTTCCACTGCGCAGGATCTAACGATTTGCTTAGTCCGAAATGCTTACTAAGGCAAATGCGTTCAAATGCTGCGTTCCATGCGGTTTTGATTACGTCCGGGTCTGCCAGTGCGTTTAATATCTCGTCGGGCAGCGTTTCGCCCTGCGCAAAATCCACACACGACACCGGGCCGTTATCCACGCTGTATGCAAATAGCAATACCGCAAAGTCCGGGGCTTCGACGTACTTATACACTCCGCATTTTGACAAATCGCGGCTGCTATACGTTTCTATGTCTATGCCTAACTCGCGCATTTTGCTGTTTTTAGATACCCCCCCCCCCGGCGCATGGCCGGTATGGGGGTATGTTGTTAGTAATGGAATTTGTTTTATAGGTCGTCATCATCTTCGCTGTCGATGTCGGCAAAGTCGCTTTCGGCACTTGACCGGCCACCCAGCTTTTCGTCGTCCTTAAACTTCATTATGTTGTTGAGGCCACACGCTACGCCGCGATTTCCGTTTGTGTCGTAGGGGTAGAAAGTGACCGATACGATAGCCCAAACGCCGCTGTAGATTTCTTCCTCGTCAACGATGGGCGATTTATCGCGGTTGACGATGCCGGGGCGCGTGTTGCTTTTGGCGTTGACGTAAAGCATACCGGCATATACTTCGTCGTCTTTGTCGTCGCCGTCGCGTAGCGGCATATCCAGTTTTTTGGGTTCTTTGCCGCCCCATTTCGACACGATGCCGGAAGCCTTAGCCGCTTCGATGGCTTTTTTGATGGCGTTTACGGTTTCCTTTTCTCCGGCAGGGATAAGTACGTTAGTCATGTACTTGGCGTTTTTGTCGTCGCCGTCGGGGTTGTATTTGCTAAATACATGGGTGTAGCTGAGACGGCAGGGGCCGAATACTACTTTGTTGTCTGTTACTTTAGGGGTAATCATACTTGGTTTATTTAATAGTTATACTTCGATGTCGTTAAAGTCGTCGGCTGCGGCGTTATACGCCGGGCGTTTGTCGTCGGCTGTTGTCAGTGTCGGTTTGCCCTGCGGCTTGGTGATATAGTCGGCGCACATGGCGGCCAAACGCTTTTTGCCTACCAGCTTTTCAAGGTCGCCGATACCGCATAATACGGCTGGCTTCATGTACTCGTTTTCGTCGTAGCCCTCTTTGGATAGTAGGGCGATAACGGCTTTGTCATCGGTGATTTTGCGGTTACTGCGCCCCTCGACTAACTTGTAGCCTGGATAGGTTACACCGGCTAACGCCTGTTGCAGTGCGTAGTCCTCCATACTCGACACCCACGATTTTATGATAGCCAGCCACGGCAGAATGTCGGTAGCCATTTTCTTAGGTGTGAGTAATCCGGGGTCGGGGTTATCTTGGGCTACGGCTGTGCATTTTTCGGCCAGTGCTTTGCAGCCGCATTTCACTTTGCAGAATTGGCACCACTCGCCGGGGTTCTGCTTGCCGTTGTTGCTAAACGCTTCTATGGCTTTGGGGCGCAGTTCCTCGTCGGCCCATTTCAGTAGGTCAGTAACCGACATTTCAAACTCGCTTAGATTGTCGATACGCGGCTGCACGATAGTCATGCGTACACGGTCTATGCGATACTCAAAGCTGTGTTTGAGGTATGCGCCCAGTGCGTAGATTTTCATCTGCTCGTTATCGACAGCCGACACGCGCACGCCTTTGCCGTACTTGAAGTCGATAACCTCCATAAGCCCATCGGCTATAATGGTCGTGTCGGATGTGCCGAACGCCTCCGGCACATATTCGGAAAAATCTAATCGGGTTTCGATAAGTAGCTGCGCGTCCTTTGTCACAGTCCGGGCGGCGTTGAACTTTTCCAGCACGATAGTTTTGTATGTGTCGGTGTACTCGTCCATTTCGCCGGTGTGGTACTGGGCGTTTAATTGCGCTATCTCCTTTTCTTCGGCGGAGGTGTCAAGCCCCATAAACGATTTCAACTTTTTAGCGCAGTATGCGTGCGCTAACGTACCCTCTTGGGCATAGCTGCTATCATTGTCGGGCGCGGTAGCCTCCAGCCGTGGGGCGGCGGTGCAGTTCATCCACCTGTGCGCCGCCGACGGCGATAATAATGCGTGTTGTCCGGGCATGGCTTAGTTATTTAGTAGGGTGCTGGGGGGGGTGCTATAAAACCTTTTTCGTCGATAATGAGCGCGTCGCACTCGGCGGCGAATAGGCCAACCTTTTCAGGATCGTCAATCAAAGATGGCTTTTCATAGCCGAGAGTTATCGCAATTTGCTTAAACATGGAGGTACAAGCGCGATGGTATTTTTTGTATGTCTCGCTTTCTGTATTTTCCTTGTAGTCCTCGCCCTCAAAACGCTGACGGGTGCGGTGCATTATTTCGCGGATTATCTCGCCCTGACTCTTTCCGGCCTGCTGCGATGTCTTCGGAGCGGCAGGTTTAGGCTCGGCCGCCTGTCCGGGGACTTCGGGTTGGGGTACTTCCTCGGCGGCTGCCACCGGGGCGGCGGTGCCGGGTGCTTTTGCGCTTACCGAGACCTCGATGCTCGACTCCCGGCGTGTCTGCGCGCCGATCTCATTGGTGACGGCTTTTTCGAAGCGTCTGCCGAGGTTTGGCAGCTTGTCCTCCAGCAGGGCAAAAAGCCTGTCTGAGAGGGTTAATTTTACTTGTAATTCCATATAGTAAACTTCTATAATGTTGATTTCTTTGTCATGCAGTACACCTGTGCCGCGGTATTGAGGTCGGCGGCTGTCGCCACCGGGTTGCTAGTCAACCAGTCCTCTAACTCCGTGCGACGGAAAAAGCATTTTTTGCCGCTCGGCTTATAGTGCGGTACCGCTCTTGCCGAGGTGAGCTTGTACAGGTAGCTTGCTTTCAGCCCCATATATCGGGCGGCCTCGTCCAAGGTCAAGACCTCTTTATGGCATATCGCGATGTTTTCGCTGATCGCCGCCGCCAGTCTGTCTAATTCTTCCTGTATCATGGCTGGGCGTTTTTTAGTTAGTGTCAGCTGGTTGTTAGCATAATCCGATACCGCGCTAAACTTGCAGCGCAGCGAATTTTGCAGACGGTATGCTATCGCCTTACCGCTGTTTATCGCGTCTGCGTCCGGCAGCTCAAATGTGGCGGTTTGCCCTATCTCCATTTTGCGCAGTGCTTCGCTTGTTACTTTTTTCTTTTCCATATCGCGTTAAATTTCGATGTCGATAAACTCTAACAGGTTGTTCGTAATCATGCTGTTAACTTGTAGCTGTGCGGTCTTAATCCCATTGTCCTACATCCATCGTTTAGCACGGTTTACAGCTGTCTGCTTGTTTGAACCGTCGGGGATTAACGCGCCTAAATCCTCGTAGTTTTCATCCATTAGGGCAAACCAGTAGCGTTTCATAAGCGTAATGTTTTAGCGTGGATAAAAAGTAACTATCAGTCGCCCGGCCTGGCCTTTGAACTGGGGGTGCGTGGTTGAGGCTCTTTAATGCTTTCTTTGCGTAATGCTCGGCGTGCAGGTCGCCCACCATTTCGCAAAACTTTGTAAAGCCTACCACGATGCGTTTGCGCTCCTGCGGAAAGGTTAGGCGTATGAGGTAGTCGCGGTTGATTTTCTTGCGCAAATCCTCGACGTTTTCGATAGTGTACAGTCTCCTCATTGTTTGTTATTTTGTTTGTTATTCTTTTGGCGGAAAAGAAAAACTGTCATAAATTTGCAGTTGGATATATTGAGGTTAGGCAAATTGTCTGACAGCCTTTCTTATGTCCTTTTGTTTGCTATTCGCATTGCAAAGATATTGTATTACATTGTATTTACAATATAGCTATATTGTATTTAACTTGTAATTAACTTTTGTAAACATAAATAAACACTATGGCTCAGTCTGAAATAATTGACCGTATCGAAACTTTTTTGGAGTTAGATGGCCCATCTACAAATAGTTTTGCTCGGATGGCTGGAATAGATCCAGGTAATCTCGCGAAGATGTTGAGCGGAAAACAAAAGATAACTGATAACACGCTTCGCAAGATTTCTACTTCGCACGGCCTTAACTTTGAGTGGCTAAAGTACGGTGAGGGCGAAATGTGCGCAGCAAATGAGCCGACACCCGAAATAAGCTATACCGACGGTGTGCCATATTTCGATGTCGATTTCAAATTGGGCTTTGATGAAATGGAACACCCCGGCGCACCTAACCCGGAATATCTTATACGGATGCCGGGGTATGAAAAGGCTACGTTGTGGTGTAACGCTTCGGGCCACTCGATGGAGCCGGAAATAAACAATGGCGATATATTGGCATTACAGCGCATAGATGATTTTTCGTTTCTGCCATTCGGCGACATATACGGCATTATCACTACCAACGGCATGCGCACTATCAAAAGACTTGGCCGCAGTATTAAAGACGGATATTATAGGCTCATTCCGACAAACAAGGATTATGATGAACAGGAAATACCCATTAAGGCTATTTCAGTTGTGTATCGTGTAATGGGTGCTATGAAAGCGTTTTGATTACGGCTATGCTTAGGGTTTTTGTATGGGTGTTTGTGGGGTTGGTAGTCCTCATAGTTTGGTTGATTCTTGGTGCATCTAAAAATGAAAAACAAGCAAGCGGCCCAAAGACGAGCCGGCTGCCTAAACCCTCTATTAAGATGCTTAACCGGGATGGCGATGCGTATGAAGATGAATGGCACACCTATATTGCAGGATTAAAACACCACATATCAAAATACGACATAGGCGGCTTTACCGGCTATGTCGTAAAAGACCCTCACAATGAGTATGACCGCAATGCAATGGCGGTGGTTAGTTCTATAAAACAATTAGGCTACATACCTGCAAAAGAATTATTAGATTATATTCAATGGAGCAACGGCGCGCCAATGCCGTGTGTCGGATTTATATATGTTGATGATGGGCAGTATCGAGGTCGAGTAAAAATTTTGCGGCCTTGTAGTGAAGAATTTCTACAGACAGAATTTAGTCGTTACCTACAATGGGTCAAAGATAACTACGGAAATGAATATTTACCTAAAACAATGTCAATGCGGTTTGACATAGAATAATTACAAATTACAACTTCAACTCCGGCAAACTATTTATAGCGGCTTCTTTGAGGCTGTCGATGACCCGCGTGTACTTCTCGGTATGACGAAGATCGCTGTGGCCTAAAAGGTTTGCCACCGTTTTGATGTTTGCCCCGTTGCTCAGTATGTTGGTGGCGAACGAGTGCCGGGCGCAGTGCCATGTTATGTGCTTCTCGATCCCGGCGCGTTTAGTCCAGTGACGCAATGCCTTGAGGCACATCGTATGGGAAGGCAGGGGGAATATGCGGTCACCCCGTTCCCCCTTGCCGATAAGTTTCAACAAACCTTCGTTCAACGGGATAACAACGCCGCTCGCGCTGCTGTGACCTTTCGTCTTGCTTTGCTCAAACCTCAGTACACGGTTGGAAAAATCCACGTTGCCATATGTGAGGTCTTTGACGTCGCACCAGCGCAAACCGCAGTACAGGCAGAAGATAAAGGCTCGGCGTATGTTAGGGTTTTCCCTTTCAACGGGGGTTGCGATCAATGCCTTCACCTCGTCTATGCTCAGAACATCCTTTGTGAGTTTGTTTTTATCTATTTTTATAGAAACGCCGTGGCATGGGTTTTTCCGCATAACATCTTTCTCCACCGCCGCCAGTATGACCTTTTTGAACCTCGCATATAACGTGTGCGGCGTTTCCCCGTTGAAATGATTTTGCAGATACTCCGTAAATCCTGTCATCATCTCCTTCGTAATCTTATCCGGATGCAGCCGGACGGCAAGCCTCGTGTATTCGTTTCGCCCTTTTAGGAAATCCACAAAACACTCATGCGCACGACGGATTTTGTTTTTGTCAGTCTTCGTATATTCGTTTACATAGGCGCGATACCAGTCATGGAAATTTATGTCCCTGTCTTTTTTGAGCCGGTAGCCCCCGGCACGTTCCAACAGCTCCTGCCCCCGTTCAAACCGTATGCGCTTGGCAGCCTCCAATGTTTCCTTATTCTGCTGCCGCTCCTGCGGCGTGCGCGGCGCCTGCCACAGATACAGGCCCAGTAGTTCGTTCCGGCGTTCGTTCTTTTGGTAGGTGTTGCCGTTTTTACTGGTAACCTCCACCTTGCCGAAATAAAACTCCAAATATAGGCTGTCGCGACCGTCGGATAAGGCGCGGCCCATCAGCTTGGGATTATCGCCGTTGTTCCCCTCGATCAAATAGGTGTTATCGGCGCGGTAGTTCTTTTTAGCCATTGTTATTCGACTTTGTTTTCGTATCTTTGCAAAGATATAAAATAACCGTCAGCCACAAAGCACTGACAAAGCACTTTTCAACAAAACAAAGAAAAATAAAAGAAAATAACGCTATGAGTTTTTCGACCAACACACTGATATTTAACGCGTTTGCTTTCCCATGTTATCCCGCAAAAATCGGGGTAGAAGCCCACTCGCGGCTCATTAAAGCCTAACTAACGCCATTTGCAGCCGATAAGGCTCGGATGGCGTTAGTTCTTATAGGAAGTGAAACACCCGACTCACCATAAAATAATAATAAAACGGAAGCCATTCCGGCTTCAGGTATATCTAATCAGATTTTCAGTCAGTCATGATTCTACAATGTGCCGTGCTGTTCGCATTTCTTGCGGCAGGAGAATTCATAGTAACGTTCACCGGCATTCCCATTCCCTCAAGCATAATCGGGATGTTATTGCTCGCCGCCGCCCTGAAACTACGCATTGTGCGCATATTCTGGGTCGACAAAATATCCGACTTCCTGGTAAAGAACCTCGGCTTCTTCTTCGTCCCCGCCGGTGTAGGGCTTATGCGTTGCCTCGGCCTTATCAAGGAACAGTGGATGCCGATCATAGGCTCCGCTATAATCAGCACATTCGTAATAATCGCAGTCACGGGATGGGTACACCAGCTCGTGCGCCGCTCATTCTCCTCGCATCATGAGCTTTCTAGGTAACAAAATCTTCCTTATCGCCCTTACTTTCATCGTATTCCTCGGGGCAAAACTCTTGCAACGGCGCACAGGCATCGCCCTGCTGAACCCTATATTGGTCTCGATAATAGTCCTCATACTGTTTCTTACAGGGTTCGGCATCGACTATGATGCCTATCTGGCCGGAGGGGAATACATCGATTTCTGGCTCAAACCGGCAGTTGTGGCACTCGGTGTCCCACTCTACCGCCAGCTTGAGACAATCCGAAAACAGATGCTGCCGCTGCTGATTGCCGAACTTGCGGGATGCGTGGCAGGAATCGTCTCAGTAGTGCTTGTGGCCCAATTGCTAGGGGCAACCCAGGAAGTAATCCTGTCGCTCGCCCCCAAAGCCGTCACAACACCCATAGCAATGGAAATCGCACAATCGGTAGGCGGAATACCCGCCCTCACGGCAGCCGTGGTGGTATGCACCGGCATTTTCGGAGGCATGACGGGCTTCCAGCTTGTCAAACTGAGCCACATAAAAAGCCCTATCGCCACCGGCCTCTCAATCGGCACGGCAGCACATGCAGTAGGCACCTCCGCTGCCATGGAGAAAGGGGAACGTTACGGCACATTCTCATCGCTCGGCCTCACACTCAACGGCCTCCTGACCGCCCTCCTCGCCCCGGCCATCCTCTCCCTGCTAGGCTATCCCGAATAAACCGCTTTCCACATTTGGCTCGTCAGAACTCACAGAATTTGATTGGACGGGGGATTTTCCGTATCTTTGTAAGTTCACATACCGCACAAGGATGAAAGGATTACGTGCCTTGCAACCCTGGCGGCAAACTTTGAAGGCACAACAATGAAACGAGAAATCCGACTATACATATTCCGGCATATCTGGTTGCAGACGGGCGCGGCAGTTGCCATGAAAGCTACTGCAACGATAGCGTATATCGTTCTGCTGACAGCAATAACAACGATACCGGCTGCGGCTGCCGACCTCACTTTCGAGAATACAGGCGCAACAGGGTTGAACCCTGTCAAAGTTGAGGCGCAGGCTACGACAGGACTGGAAGCGGTTTATGTGCTGCCGGAATTCAACGCCATGACCACGGTCAGATTCCCGGCTGACGGCGGAGCCGCTGCCTCATCGGCCAAATGGTCATGTTTCAGCAACCTCGGCGGAGGTTTTGCAGAGCCTGTTGCATCGCGCACCGAGGGCAATATATCGGTTATAAACCTCGCCACGGTTCCGGGCATCACGAATCAGAAAGGAATCGGGTTCATCGTGGAATATGGCGGCAGGCAGCATTGCTACTGGCTGGTAAATTACGCACATAACGCATGCACCCTTGGGTCGCTTACCATGGCCCCGGAACAGGAATGCGACCGCACAGCGCTAATTTTCGACGGACACGCCGAAAAAATCACATATTATTCCATAAACGGCGTGGCACAAACCCTGTCACGCGACATGGAACTGACCTACAACACATTGGCATATGACGAGGAACGGCGCCAATACGTCCAGGATGAAATCAGTCACACACTGGAATTCGCCGATGCCGTCATACGCGTGGAAGCCCCGCTGTGCAACACCCAGTTCGCTCTCTCAACCGACCGTTTCAAGCGCGAATGGGGGCAGAACGAAGAGATATTCTCACCCGAATTCACCACCCAGGCGATTGCCGCTACCACCTATGCCACCCAGGCCGAGCGCTCAAACGACAACGAACAGCGCGAAGACAAAGCCCCCCTTGGCGGTTCCGGCCCGGCGGAAATCACCTTTACCGCAGAAGTAACCGATGCGGTTGTTTACAAGGAATGGCAGTTTGCACGCGACCAGCAGTTTGACATAATCGACCTCCGCATACAGGAACTGGAAGTGACACACACTTTCCGCGACTACGGAACCAACTACGTGCGTTTCGTGGCAGGAAACGACTCGGGAAGCTGTGACTATATCGGCGAGACCTACGAAGTCTACATCGGCGAATCCCGCCTGGAGTGCCCCAACGCCTTCTCTCCTGGCGCCACCGAAGGCACAAACGACGAATGGAAAGTTTCCTATAAATCAATCATCGAATTCGAATGCCACATCTTCAACCGCTGGGGGCTCGAAATGGCACATCTCACCGACCCTTCGCAAGGATGGGACGGACGCTACAAAGGAAAACTCGTGCCTTCGGGTGTTTATTATTATGTGATTAAAGCAAAAGGCTCCGACGGTCAGGATTACAAACTGTCGGGCGACATAAATATTCTGAAATACAGCAACGACTCATCAACCAACGGAACCCGATGAAAACATTCCGAACCATTACGGCAGCCGCCGTTCTCACTGCGATATGCGGCACACTGCATGCCTCCGCACAGACCTCCAACACCACTGCGACCCCGAGAACCGCCCCTGCGGAAGGGCCGGCCTACAGCGTGGTGCAGGCCACGAATTTCCAGCCGGTGGTAAGCCCGCCCGTCCCACGCAAAATCAGCTTCGCAGGCGAGCAATTCGATTTCGACCGCACCGACATGTACGAACGGCTCGACCGTGAACTGTCGCAGATGTGTTACTCCCACTCCGTAACAATGCTGATGCTTAAGCGTGCCAACCGCTATTTCCCGGTGATGGCGCCGATACTTAAACGTAACGGAGTTCCTGAAGACCTGGTTTATCTCGCATGCATCGAATCAACCCTAAGCCCGCGCGCCTACTCACCGGCCAAAGCCGCCGGATTGTGGCAGTTCATCCCGTCGACGGCCAAACAATACGGGCTGGAGGTAAACGATTACGTGGATGAACGCTACAATGTGGAAAAAGCCACGGCGGCAGCGGCACGCTATCTGAAATCAGCCTATAACAAATATGGCAACTGGGAATCGGCCATGGCCTCATACAACGGCGGCCAAGGGCGCATATCGACCGAACTTGACGCACAGCTGGCTGATTCGTCGTTCGACCTCTACCTTGTGGAGGAGACGACCCGCTATGTCTACCGTATATTCGCAGCCAAAACACTGATGGAAAACCCTGCAAAATACGGGTTCAACCTCCTTGCCGACCAGTTCTACACCCTTGAAGCCTACACCGAGACAACCGTTACCTCAACCATCGACAACCTTCCGCAATGGGCGCTCGACCACGGCACGACCTATGCCATGCTCCGTGAATACAACCCCTGGCTACGCGCCAAATCACTCCCTGTGACAGGCGGGAAAAGCTATAAGATAAAAATCCCGAAAAGAGAGGCAATGTCGAAATCGGCCAACCGGCTCACTAAAAAAGACCTCTACAACCCCGGGTGGGTAAAATAACCTGCCAGGACCAAATCCCCACTACCTACCCGACAGCAATGCAGAAACCAACGCATAACGGTGATGCCCCTTCGCTCGAAGTAATCGGGGCAAGGGTGCATAACCTCAAAAATATCGATGTAACCATACCCCACGGCTCGCTAACGGTGATTACCGGGTTGAGCGGCAGCGGGAAATCGTCTCTTGCCTTCGACACCATATATGCCGAAGGCCAACGGCGTTATATCGAGACATTCTCATCCTATGCCCGCAATATGCTCGGCTCGCTCGAACGTCCCGACGTCGACAAGATCTCCGGACTGTCGCCGGTAATCGCAATCGAGCAGAAAACCATAAACCGTAACCCACGAAGCACAATAGGCACCACAACCGAGGTCTATGACTTCCTGCGCCTGTTATTCGCCCGAATAGGGCAAGCACGGAGCTACCTTTCAGGGGAACCCATGGTGAAATACACCGAGGAGAAAATCGTGGGTATGATTCTCGACAAATACGACGGGAAGAAAATCTACCTTCTCTCACCCCTTGTGCAAAACCGCAAAGGGCATTACAAGGATTTGTTCGAGCAATTGCAGAAGAAGGGCTACCTGAACGTAAGGGTCGACGGAGAATTGCGGGAAATCACCTACGGAATGAAACTCGACCGCTATAAAAACCACTCCGTGGAGCTGGTGGTCGACAAACTGAAAGTGTCGCGGAAGGATGATTCCAGGCTGCGCGATTCAGTGGCAAACGCCATGCACCAAGGTGGAAGACAGATTATGGTATATGATGTCGACAACGACAGCGCGGTGCATTTCAGCCTTTCCCTTATGGATCCTGCCACCGGGCTGTCATACCGCGAACCGGCCCCTCACAATTTCTCATTCAACTCACCCCTGGGAGCCTGCCCATGTTGCAAAGGTTTGGGAACGGTCAACATAGTCGACCGCGCAAAAATAATCCCCGACGACAAGATGTCAATCTTCAACGGGGCCATCGTCCCGCTTGGCAAATATAAGAACTCGACCATATTCTGGCAGATTGCCGCGATTTGCGAAAAATACGGGTGCGACCTCAAAATGCCGGTCAAGGACCTTCCCGAAGAAGCCATAAACGACATCCTCAACGGCACGCCTGAAAGATTGCAGATCAAATCGGAAAACCATTCCATATCGAATTATTTCCTTAGCTACGACGGGCTGGTGAAATACATCGAGATACAACAGGGTGACGACGCATCGCCCGAGGCTCAGAAATGGAGCGGGAAATTCTACTCCCGCCTCGTGTGCCCCGAATGCCACGGCGACCGCCTCAACCGGGAAGCCCTCCACTTTTTCGTCGACGGGAAAAACATAGCCGAACTGGCACGCCTCGATATTACCGACCTGCTTGAATGGGCCGAAGGGGTTGAAAACCGTCTTGACGAGCGCCAACGCACCATCGGGCATGAAATATTGAAGGAAATCCGTTCCCGCCTGGCATTCCTGGTCGATGTCGGGTTGGGCTATCTCGCACTCAACCGGAACTCCGCCACGCTGTCAGGCGGCGAAAGCCAACGAATCAGACTTGCCACACAGCTCGGCTCCGAACTGGTCAATGTGCTTTACATCCTCGACGAGCCTAGCATAGGGCTTCACCAAAGCGACAACCGGCGGCTTATAACCTCGCTACAGAAACTGCGCGACGCCCAAAACTCGATTATCGTCGTAGAACACGACAAGGATATGATGCTCGATGCCGACTATATAGTCGACATCGGCCCTAAAGCCGGCCGCAAGGGGGGGCAGGTTGTGTTCGAAGGAACACCCGCCGACATGCTCAAGACCAATACACTGACAGCAAGCTACCTCAACGGCCATACAGTGATAGAAATCCCGTCAACCCGCCGGCCGGGCAACGGGAAATTCCTCGAATTGCTCGGATGCACCGGCCATAACCTGCGCGAAGTCGATTTCAAACTGCCTCTCGGCACCCTAACATGCGTATGCGGTGTGTCGGGCAGCGGCAAATCATCGCTTGTAAACGGCACCCTTCAACCCATCCTGTCGCAGAAGTTCTACCGTTCGGCTGAAGAGCCGCTCCCCTACAGGGAACTGCTCGGAACAGAGCATATCGATAAAATAGTAACCGTCGACCAATCACCATTAGGCAAATCGCCGCGCTCCAACCCGGCCACCTACACCGGGGTGTTTGCCGACATCCGTTCCCTGTTTGTCGACCTGCCTGAAGCCAAAATCAGAGGCTACAAACCGGGGCGCTTCTCGTTCAACGTGGCCGGAGGGCGATGTGAAGAATGCAAGGGCAACGGCTACAAAACAATCGAGATGAACTTCCTGCCCGACGTGCTTGTGCCGTGTGAAGTGTGTTCAGGCAAACGCTACAACCGCGAAACCCTCGAAGTGCGTTTCAAAGGCAAATCCATAGCCGATGTGCTCGACATGACCATAAACCAGGCAGTGGAATTTTTCGAACATCAGCCCCGAATCCTCAAGAAGCTGAAAATAATGCAGGAAATCGGCCTCGGCTATATAAAACTGGGCCAACCGTCATCAACCCTTTCGGGAGGTGAAAACCAACGCGTGAAACTGGCAACGGAACTTGCCAAACGCGACACCGGCAAAACCCTGTTCGTTCTCGACGAACCCACCACCGGGCTTCATTTCGAGGATATAAAAGTGCTGATGTCGGTTCTCAACCGCCTTGTCGAGAAAGGCAACACAGTGCTAGTTATCGAGCACAACCTGGATGTGGTGAAATGCGCCGACTATGTGGTCGACATGGGGCCGGAAGGTGGCAAAAACGGCGGCCGCATCATAGCCACCGGCACACCTGAGGAAATAGCCTCCGCCGATTCCCCCACCGCCCCGTTCATACGCTCCGAACTGGCAAACTGACCGGCACTTCTTACCTATACAACACAAATCTATCAGGTACGTTTATTCAACTATCACTTTCCCGCTTTGAATCAATTCGTCATTGGATATTACAGAATATACGTATGAGCCGTTACCAAGCCGACCGGCAGAAATCACCACACGGTCACTGCAATCGTCCAACCGCAAACGATAGGCCACGCGCCCTCTCATATCGGTTATCACAACCAACGCACCGGCCTCTACCTCATTGTCAAACTCAATGGTAAGAGGCGTTCCTTGCGGAAGCGGATTCGGATATACCCTGCCTGCCGCTGTCAGTGAAGCAGCAACAGTCATCCCTGCACCTCCACTGTTGAAATCAATGATGCCGGTCATATATTGTTTTTCAGGGATAGCGGCGTCCCATTCTCTTATATGTGACATATCCTTTATTCCCAAGGAACAAATAACGTAGCCCTATACTACCGGCACCATGTTCACGCGGATCGAATGAGCCAAGCGTAACGCCGTCCTCATTCTTACTTAATCACATAAGTAAGTCGTGGAAATTATTTTATA
>LUJQ01000063.1:39644-47891 GCA_001689485.1 Bacteroidales bacterium M6
GCGTAATAATTTTCATGACTTACTTATGGTAATTCTTTATAATTCTCTTCTATCTCGATTGCCACTTCCCATTTATCGTCATCGTCAAAAACATTTTGGGTCAGAATCACATTGTTGTCACCATCCCATTTCGTGAATGACCCTAATGTAGACCCGATGTTAGGACGCTTGTATTTATTGTTATCAGAATCTTTAAAAAACACATCTTTCAAAGTGAATTCCTTTGCGACAGCGAGATTTTCATCCAATATCCGGAAAGTAGCACTGTTGCCATTTACAACATAGTAGCATGGCATAGCATTGCCCGACTTGTCAATAGCCACCCCAGTACACGGGGAAGCAACCTCTGATATTTCAACAACAACTTTCGGGTCAAGGGCTGCATGAGCGGCAATTCCCGACAACATCCCGGCAAAAAGCAATAACTTGATTTTCATAAATCTGAATATAACTTAGTCCAAATAAAAGAATATCCAAAGTTATGAAAACGCACTGAATTTACCCCCCCGACTGTTAATTTTAATTAAACATCAAATATTACTTATGCCAGAATCCGGGCACGAAAAGAACCAGGACGGTGAATATTTCCAAACGCCCTATCAGCATGAGCAATGAAAGAATCCATTTCCCTATAGAGGGGATAAGCTCGTAAGACCCCCCGTAGCCTGTAACACCTGCACCAAGCCCTGTGTTGCTCACACACGAGAAGGCCGAGAAGAAACTGTCAATCAACGGCACCCCGGTGACAGTGAGCAACGTGCCACCTGCCACAATAACCATGACATACAGGCACAGGAAAGCCAGCACCTTGTTGATAAGCTCAGGGGTCATAGCCGAACCGTTGATGTTGACCGAAAGAATGCGGTTGGGATAAATGCAACGGTAAAGCTCGTTACGCGAATTTTTCCACAAAAACAGGGCACGGTCGATTTTGGCACCACCCGATGTGGAACCGGCACAGGAGCCGAAAAACATCATGATAAACTCCAACGCAAGGATAAACACTCCCCAGCTTTCGAAATTGCTCACAGTGTAGCCTGTGGAGGTCATTGTCGAAACGATTTGAAACAGGGGGTCGATTGTGTAAGCCTCTACGGTGTCTGGAACCTTATGGTTAAAGGCCAATGCCAGGTCGAAAAGCAGGAACATTAACAATATCACCACTAGATAGGCCCTGAATGTCTGATTGCGCCACACATCGGCAAACCGGCCTGATGAAGCCTTGAATATCAATGCGAAATTCACACCGCCGATAAACATAAACAACGTCGACACTATTTTTACATACAACGAATCCCATGCCCCGATTGACTCCTGACGGGTGGAGAACCCACCTGTCGACATGGTGGAGAACGCATGGCATATGCTGTCGAACATCCCCATCGGGCCTATCCAGTAAAGCAGAATCAGCGCGATGGTGAGCAACGCGTAAACCAGCCACAACCGCTTGGCAGTGGAGCTGACACGCGGACGCAGTTTCTCATGTGTGATACCTGTCACTTCGGCATTGAACATCTGCATCCCGCCTGCGGAATTAAGCATAGGCACAACGGCCAGGGTAAAAAGGATTATACCCATACCCCCTATCCATTGCATCAGCGACCGCCATATATGGATTGCATGTGAAAGCCCGTCGATTTCCTGCATAACCGATGCCCCGGTGGTAGTAAACCCCGACATAGCCTCGAAAAAAGCATCGGAAAGGGTCAGCGGCGTGCGGCAGATCAGAAACGGAATCATGCCGAACACCGAAAAAAACACCCACACCGACGCCGTGAGCAGGAATCCTTCCCGTTTTCCCATGTCTCGACGCCCCGGACGCACCCCGAATGTCATCAATGCACCGACAGAGGCCGTAACGAGTATCGACACTACGAACGCCATCGTGTCGCCGTCGCCGTAAACAAGCGATGTCACCAACGGCACAGCCATGAAAGCCGCCTCGATAATGACAAGCAGCCCCATAACCCTCAGCAGCATACCGAAATTAATGCCCGACCTCATCTGCGCTTGGTTTTCACTGTTTCAGACAAAAAGCTTTTCTACTTTGTGAATCGAACCCGACAGGCAGAACACAACAACGTGGTCGCCAGGCTCGATGCGGGTGCGCCCGTCAACAAGCATACCTTTCCCCTTGCGTATAAGTCCGGCAATCGTAAGGTCATGGCTGAGTTTCAAATCCATAACCGGCGCCTTTGTGATTTTCGAGCCGGGTTTTGCCTCAAGCTCGGCGACCTCGGCATCGGCCAGCGCCATGAATTTGGCCGAACTTTCGTCGGCATCAAGCATGAGCTGGAATATCTTGCTTGAGGCAAGAAGCTTTTTATTGATTACCGTACCGATGTTAAGCCCTTCGGCTTCAGAGATAAACTGAATGTTTTCGACCTCGGCTATAGTTTTGTTGACCATAAATTCCTTAGCTGTGAGACATGCCAGGATATTGGTTTCTGAAAAATCCGTAAGCGCCACGAAGGCATCCATTGCCGAGATGTTTTCCTCGGTGAGCACATCGTTGTTTCGTGCATCGCCATGAATAATGCTCACATTGCAGCCGGAACATTTATGCGGCAACCGGCGGCACACCTCTATATTGTCATCGATAATCGTGAGATCATAGTCAGCCGACGCCATATGTGCCAGCCTCACTGCAATGCGGCTTCCTCCCATAATCATCACTTTCTTGATTTTATATTGACGTTTGCCGCAAATGGTGCGTATCTCGTCGATATACTCGCGGGTAGTGGTGAAATACAATATATCACCCTCGCGGATTTCATCATCACCGCGTGGGATGATTGTTTCATGACGGCGTTTGATGGCCGAAACATGGTAATTATGCTGTTCGAATGTAATGTCGCGCAGTTTTCGTCCTATCAGCGAGGCGTTCTCCCTGAGCTTGACCCCCACTACTATAAGCTCACCCTGGTGCAACTCGAACCAGTTTCTGACCCACGGCCGCTTCAATGCGGTGCATATTTCCTGTGCGGCAAGCACTTCGGGATATATCAGGTGGTCAACACCAAGCCCGGCAAACATTTCACGGTTTTCACCGGCCAGGAATTCGTAATTGTCGATACGCGCCACCGTGCGCCGTGCGCCGAGTTTTTTGGCAATCTCACAAGAAACCAGGTTGGTATTCTCAAACGGCGTGACCGCTATAAACAGGTCACAACTGTCGACACCGGCGTCCCGCAGGTCGCGCAACGACGTAGGCGCACCGTTTTTGGTCATAAGGTTATAATTGGCGTCAAGACGCGCCAGCCTCTCGGAATCGCGATCCATCAGGATAATATCCTGTTCCTCCCTTGATAGAAGTTTGGCCAGGTGTGAACCCACCTCGCCTGCCCCGGCTATTACGATTTTCATGACACGATTACGATTTTCATGACACGGAAACTGAATGTTGTTCGGATTGGCACACGGAGCCGCCACCCTTTGCCAGCCGGGTTATAACAGCGGCAATTGACTGCGCATCCATGCCACACAAAGCCCGCAACTGTGCAACAGTGCCTTGGGCCACAAACCGATCCGGAACGCCGATTCGTTCTACAACCTGTGTGTATCCATGCCCCGACATCCATTCAATCACTGCCGAACCAAGTCCGCCGATGATTGTTCCATCCTCTACAGTCAACACCGGGCATCCTTTTGCAGCAATCTCCTTAAGCAAGGCTTCGTCGATAGGCTTTATGAATGTCATGTCATAATGGGCAGCTGAAATACCGGCGGCTTCAGTCTCCTTCAGGGCTTTTTCCACTTCCGAGGCAATAGGGCCGGTTGAAATCACCGCCACATCTTTACCGTCGCGCAACCGCTCGCCGCGACCTATTTCCAAAGCAACAGGTTCATTGCGCCATTCGGTGTTTTCACCCGCCCCACGCGGATAACGTATGGCAAACGGCCCGCAATCAGCCGACTGCGCCGTGAAAAGAAGGTTTCGCAACATCATTTCATTACGGGGCGACGCGATTGTCATCCCCGGGATGGTGCGCAGATATGCGATGTCGAACACCCCGTGATGCGTAACGCCGTCCTCACCTACCAGGCCGGCACGGTCGATACAGAAAGTTACAGGCAGGCGCATTATGGCCACATCGTGTATAATCTGGTCATATGACCGTTGCAGGAACGATGAATAGATTGCAACAAACGGTTTCAGACCCTCTTTTGCAAGGCCGCCTGCAAAAGTCACAGCATGCCCTTCCGAAATCCCGACATCGAACACCCGTGAAGGATGCGCACTTTTCAGTATGCTCATCGAAGTGCCTGAAAGCATCCCTGCGGTGATGCCCACAACATTCGGATTCTTGTCGGCAAGCTCGACCAATGTCGACCCCGCCACTTCCTGAAATTTGGGAGGCGCCGGCAATCCCGGGTTACTGCATTGCAATTCGCCCGTTCGCGGATTGAATTTACCGGGGGCATGCCATGTCGAGGGATCTTTCTCGGCAGGCCCGAACCCTTTCCCTTTCTGGGTCTTTATGTGCAGGATTCGCGGGCCTTTCATATCCTTTATGTCGTTAAGCACTTTCACTATCGCGCCTACGTCATGTCCGTCGATAGGCCCGAAGTAGCGGATATTCAGTCCCTCGAATATGTTCTGTTCATGTGAGATAAACGATTTCAGGCTGTTGTTAAGCCGCATAATCGCCCCTTTGCGCCTGTCGGACACAAGGTTCAGTTTCCGCAACACCCGGTAAACGGAATAACGCATGTCGTTATAGCCTTTCGACGTTGTTATACGCGCCAGGTAGCTGTGCAGCGACCCCACATTTGGGTCGATCGACATATTGTTGTCGTTGAGGATTATAAGCAGGTTGTTAGGGGTGTTTGCAGCGTTGTTTATCCCCTCGAATGCCAACCCGCCGCTTATTGATGCGTCGCCGATTACGGCAACCACATTCCGACGGGGCTCTTCCGCATTCAATTCCGTGGCCACAGCCATCCCCAATGCTGCCGAAATCGAGTTTGAAGCATGACCGGCCATAAAGGAGTCATATTCGCTCTCGTCCGGATTGGGGAAACCGCTAAGACCTCCCATTTTCCGATTGGAATGAAAACGGTCGCGACGCCCGGTCAGCAATTTGTGACCGTAGGCTTGATGCCCCACATCCCACACAATCCTGTCATAAGGGGTGCTGAACACATAGTGCAGTGCCACGGTCAACTCGACAGCTCCCATCGAAGAGGCAAAATGACCCGGATTTCCCGATAGCGAGTCGATCAGGAAATCGCGTATATCCGCACATACCGCAGGCAACGCCTCCAACGGCAGCTTACGCAAATCGGCAGGAGACTCTATGGCTGCAAGCAACTCACCGCGTTTACGCTCCTCCCCAGATGAGTGGGGCACACCGCACGCACCGGCAAAACCACATCCCTGATTATTTCTTGAATCCTTTGTTTCCGTCATTTCTAACGTATTTCTTGTAAAGGGGAACGAATACTATAAAACCCGATGCCACCAAGGGGAAAAGGGAAAGAAGGGTGAGTTCTGTCCCCGATGCTACAAGCCGGGCAACAAACCACACGCACACGGCCACCCAAAGGGCGCCGACTATGATGAATCTGATTATGACCGACATCTTCATGACTACGGAGGTATTAAATTCGTCACCAAACACAACCGGTGTCCGGCAACCGTTCCAACTAACAAAATTACAACAATTCGTGATAACCCCCAAATACAATGCCGCAACTCATATAAAAAAGAGGTTCTGTCATAATGGCTCATCTGGATTGTCGCTTGCGTGATTCTGCTTCGATAATTGACCTCGGTCAACTCCCTCCGGCCTCACCCGCAAGCTCCTGCCATCTGAACCATCCTGACAAAACCCTCGCCATCCGGGCGAAAAGCAAGGCGGTGTGCCAAAATATTTTTTGACACACCGCCTTTTCTGTATTGGTTGTAATCCCTTTGGAAGGGCAGATTACGACTGGAGCTTGAAGTTGATGGGGAGGGTGTACCAAACCGATACAGCCTGACCGTTCATCTTGCCGGGGATAAAGTTGGGAAGTGTCTTGACGACGCGAACCGCTTCCTTATCAAGGTCGGGGTCTCTGCCGCGAAGCACGACAACCTCACCCACCTTACCGTCTTTCTGAACAACGAACTTCACTACCACACGGCCCTGGATGTTATTTTCAGCAGCCATTGTGGGATACTTGATGTGCGTGGAGATATACTTGAGGAGTTCACCTTCGCCACCGGGGAACTGGGGCATCTGCTCTACAGCCGTGAAGATTTCTTCTTTCACGGGTTCGTGCTTTTCCTCGACGATGATTTCCTCTTTGTGCTCGCGCACAACGTTGAGGTCGTCGGTACCCTGGTCGAACGTTGTCGAACCTGCGGCTGCGGTCGACTCGGCCACGTCATCCTTGGAGGTGATATCCTCGGTGACTTCCTCGTCGGCTGCAATCGAGATTTCAGTATCCTTGATGGTATTCAGAATCTCTTCAGGCAGCGCCTCTTCACGCTGGGGCTCTTCAACCGCCTGGGGCACTTCCTCAACCTCCTCGGGGTCCTCGGCTTCAGCTGCCGCAATGTCGGCAAGCTGCTGTTCGAGCTGGGCCTGGAGCTCAAGCTCGCGCTGCTCACGGCGATAGTCGGAGTACATTCCCCAGAAATAACCGCCTATCAGCACAAGGATGAGGCCGATGAGAACGAAGATGACTGCGCGGTTGTGACGCTTGTCGCTTTGACGGCGGAGTTCGTAAGCACCGAACTCTTTGTTCTTGCCCTCAAAGATTACGTCAGTCCATTCTTTTGATGAAAGATCTACATCTTTTGCCATTTCTGTGTTTCCTTCTTTTTAGGTTAATAAATATAGTCGATCATCACTTGTTATTTCGCATGCTTGCTTTTGTAGTCACCAACCATGGCTTCGTCAACTTCTGTGAGTGAACCAAGCTGGTAACGTGAAATCTGGTTGATCTGCATCTCGTCAAGAGCTGAGATCACGCTTTCCCAGGAAGCTCCGGGAAGGGGCTTGATAATAACCACCGGGCGCTCGTATTCGTCGCTGTTACGGATTTTCTTGGCAGCTTCCTGAAACTGCTCCTCGGTGATTTTCTTGTCGCGCCATTCCTGTTTCTTCTTTTCAACGTCGGCCAGCACGCCCTTGTTGCGGTCGTGAAGGATTTTACGGATACCCTGCTGGGCAGCGCCGTCGTTGCCGAGGAATTCGGTGGCGTTGAGGTTGCTTGACACAACCTTTTCACCTTCCAGCTCCATTTCGGGCTTACCTGTGTAGTAATACACGGTGTTGCCCTTGACGTTGCCGTTATCGTCATACTCGGTGTCGAGGATAAGCGTTATGGCTTCCGATTCTTTCGCCTTCTGTAACTCAGTCTGCTCAAGCTTCTCGTTGGTTGGCAACGCGATGCTGAGAGTCTGCGATTTAATCATCGTGGTACAGAGCATGAAGAACGTAATCAAAAGCATGTTCATGTCCACCATGGGGGTAAAGTCCACATGGATAGACATCTTTTTCTGGGCGCCTTTTTTCTTTTTGCCGTCGCCCGATGACTGTTCTACCTGTGCCATAATGATTAATCAGCTTCCGTTTTAAGTGCGGTCATCACAGAGAATTTGTTCATCTTGATCGTCTGGAGGTTGTCGAGTACCTGGTGGATGGTTTCGAACCTGGTTCCGCGGTCAGACTTCACGGCGATACCTTCGCCTTTCTGGATGGCCTCTTTGATGTTGGTGTTACTTGAATTGTAAATGGCGCGCATCCAAATCTGGAATTCATTGGTGGTCAAAGAATTTCCATCTTTGTCGGTATAAACTATATCCTTGAAGGGGATGCCGGTGTCGCGGGGTTTCAAATCACCGAATACAACCGGTTTGTCGAGAGTCTGGGCAAGGAACTCGTCCTGCTTCGAGGTCTCAAGCATGAGGAACTCATGCATCTTTTCAAGGGGCACGCCAAACGAGGCGTTCTTTGCAAACTTGTCGAGGTCGACCGAGGTGATGCCGGTTTTTTTGCCGGTTTTTGCCTCGTAGTCGGCTGCCGCCGTCTTAAGCACCTCACGACGGAGGGCCTCCGAACCCCATTCTTCTGCGTTGTCAGGATCAGCGTCACCAAGCAGGGACATGAAAACCTTTCCCTGCGGGCTTACCAACACCTGGGCAACGTTGGATGTGGGAACCTTGATCTCAGAAACCGAGGACGGGGTGATTACCGTTACAGGTTCTTTCTGGAGGAAGGTCGAAGTCAACATGAAGAAAGTAAGCAAAAGAAC
>LUJQ01000047.1 GCA_001689485.1 Bacteroidales bacterium M6
CCGAAATTTGATATTTTCAAATTTTTGTCGTACTTAGACGTCTGTTATTCTTTTTCAACAAACAAATCAAAGTTTGGTTCACTGATAACGACAGATTCTGCTTGTAGCCGGTTCGGCTGAACAAATACGGCCTGCGAATGTTTTTAATACAAAACTTAAACACCAGATAATATATGGAAAAGAAAAGTATCAAAGGAACTCAGACCGAACACAACTTGCTTGCTTCGTTTGCCGGCGAAAGCCAGGCACGCAGCCGCTACACCCTTTTTGCCGAAAAAGCCCGCGAAGAGGGCTACGAACAGATTGCAGCAGTATTCATGGAAACTGCCGAGCAGGAACTCAGCCATGCCCGCCAGTTCTTCGCCCTGCTCGAAGGTGGCACAGTACAAATTTCAGCCGGTTACCCCGCCGGAGTTGTCGGTGACACCAAGACCAACCTTGCCGAAGCAGCCGCAGGCGAACGCGAGGAGTGGAGCGACCTCTATGAAAATTTCGCAAAGACCGCCCAGGACGAAGGTTTTCCGCAAATTGCCAATCTGTACAAACTCATTGCCAAAGTCGAAGTAATGCACGAACAGCGCTATCTCAAGCTGCTTGAGCGCCTCGAAAGCGGCACTGAATTCGAAGATGCCGAACCGGTAGAATGGATGTGTCGCCGCTGCGGCTTCGTAGTCACTGCCAAGGGTGCGCCCAAACGTTGCCCGGTATGCGGTGCCGACCAGGGCTGGTTCCAGCGTAAAGCCGAAAATTATTGACTTCTAAAACCATCGACCGGTAGCCTGCCTCTATTCTATTAACCTATACGATATCTGTACAATCTCATGGCAGACATCCGGACGATGATTTTACAAAAGAAAAACACGAGCCATAGGCTCGTGTTTTTCTTTTGAGGTTCCTAGCAGCATTTTAACGCCTCTGTCCGTCAGTAGTTTAATACCTTATTGTGCCGACATTTAGAGGATTTTCAGGCTTTACGGTCGCCCATCAATACCTCGATTAACCTTTCTTTTTCCTTCAGGAGTTCCTTCAGGTGGTCGATTTCCCTTTGCAGTTCTTTTGTATTGTCAGCGGCGTAACCGTCAAAGAAAACGCCGGCAGATACGCCTAATTCCTTGGCGATTAGTTCAATCGTCGAGGAATTGGTCGAGCCGCGACGGATTGCGCTCTGAATTGAACTCTCGTCGCGGCCTATGCGTTGCGCTAACTCCCGAATAGTCATTTTCTTGCGCTCGCATAAATCTCTAATAATTAGTAAATTAGCCATTAAGTATTTAAAATTAACCTTTGTTAACAGGAATTATTTACCCGACATCGAGTGAAAATTACTACATTTGCATTGTAAATCTACAAAATAATTTCAATTTACGCAAATGCAGAACGATGTTAAACACCTTACCGACGCGGAAAAATTGCGCTACTGGCTCGATTCCGTGCCTCGCGGAGAGTATAACAAACAAAAAAGCCGATTAGTTGAGGAGTGCCTTGTTTCTGCCTCGACTTTCAATAATTGGCTTTACGGTAAATGTCGCATTCCTGATTCCGGAAAGCGAGATATAAACCGCGTAACGCTCGAAGTATCGGGAGAAGAAATTTTCACAATAGCCAAGCCCGGAGGAATCTCTGAAGGCGTGTGCGGAGAATCCTCCGGCGAGGCTATTTAACCAATAATACAGCTCGAAATATGAAAAGAAAAATCACTTGCGGCGGACGTACCGCCCTCCTTTGCGCCGGAGAAGGTCGCGCGATGCTTACAGTTCATAAATCACCATTACCGGTTAAACTCGCTGACGCAATTAGCGAAGCCGGCGACCTAAGAGTTACCGAGGTTTTCCGTGTGGGCGAAGATTCTGCGGTCCGAATGGTTCACAGCCTTACACCTTCTGACATTCTCGGCGTAGTCTGCGAGGCTATCGGCAAGGTTTACGACGCTGACACCTCAGTTTCATTTGCGAGAACCGAAAGCACAGATGAAGGCTAACTTTTACGCGTCCTTCTCCTTCCCGCGTTTTATGGCTCACTTTGCAAAGCAGCTACCAGACACCCTAAATACTTCGCCAACCGAAGAAGCAAAGCCGATTGTCGAAATTGGGGGGGAGAAAACGCCGGAAATATTTGTAATTATGTAACCTGTTACAAGATATGGTAACCCCTGAAAAATTATACGCCGCGACATCTGACGGCCTCGATATTCTCGCCCTGCATTACCCTGACATCAGGGAAGCGGCGAGAACTAAAAAGCCGTTCAAGGCAAGGCCGGATGAACGCACTCCCAGCACAGCGGTAAAACTATTCTCGACAAAACAAGGCTTTAACGTTTGGAAAATTACTGATTTCGGCGACGAAGGCAGAGCGACCGACCCGATAGCGGTACACATGAAGGAAACCGGTTTGCGATTTCCTGAAGCAATCCTCGACCTTTCACAGATATTCAACGTTACCGACGAAATTAACCGCGCCGTAAACCGCCCGGATATTCGCAAGCAGCCCGCGAAACCGGAGGAAGCCGACGGCGAAACCTATTGGAAAATCGACCAAGAGTTCACAACGGAAGAATGCCGCGTTATGGGACCGCGTGTAACTCCCGAACATCTGAAGGCATTGCACTGGTACCGGGTTAAAGTTCTCATTTCCGTAAAGAATCGCGAGGCGGTTTATAAATATTCAAACGAGCGTTACCCGATTTTTATGCGGGAATGTTGGTTCACTGATTCAAAGGGCAACCGCGACCGTTTTTATAAGATTTACGAGCCTCTGAACGCCGACAAACAATGGCGCTTCCAATATCAACCCAAGGGGAAGAAGCCCCAGCACTATGTTAACGGGCTGTTTGAACTCGCCGCACAATGGACTGAGTTCAACGAGCGAGAAGAAAAGACGTTCCGCGCCGACCCCGCGAACGAAGATAAAACCTACAAGGAACAGAAGCTGCCGGAAGCCGTTATTTGCTCCGGCGAGCGCGACGCGATTTGTGTCCGCTCTCTCGGTTACTTCCCTTTATGGTTCAACTCGGAAACCTATCAGGTAAGTGAGGAGGAGTGGCGGCAAATAAACCGATACGTTTCTGTAGTCTACAATATACCTGACATCGACACAACGGGTCGCCTGAAGGGTACGGAACTCGCTTTGCGCTTTATCGACCTTCATACGATATGGCTTCCGTCGTGGTTGTCAGGCTACAGAGATAACAGAGGGAAACCGCGTAAAGATTTCCGCGACTGGATAGAACTCCGCAAAGAAAAAAGCGATTTCCGGGGCCTTCTCGAACTCGCGACCCCGGCAAAATTCTGGTACACATCGAAGCAGGAGAAAACCGGAAAATTAAAATACAGTATCGACGTTTCGTGCTTGCATGAATTTTTAATGCTGAACGGATTCTACACGCTGAAGGATAAACACGCACCCGGAACGCAATTTGTCCGCATAGAGGGCAATATCGTAAAACTCGTAACCCCGAAGGAAATCCGCGAGTTCGTTCATCGCTGGACAATCGAAACAGCCCGACCGCGTGAGCTGCGCAACCTTGTGCTGACAACGCCGACACTTTCCGCCGCCTCTCTGGAGGCTCTGACAGAAACCGACCCGGATTTCACCAACTACACCGAGCGGTCGCAATTCTTCTATTTCCCTAACTTCGCCGTAGAGGTTACAGGAAAAGAGATAATCCGCCATGACAACCGGGCGGCGGGAATAGGCCGCTATGTGTGGGAGGAAAATGTTATCGCGCATAACATTAAATTCCTTCCTGATATGTTCGAGATTACACACGCTGAAGGGTGTTACGAAAGCGAGGATTTCGATATTAGCGTATTGCCCCACGCCTCGAATTATTTCAAATACCTGATTAACTCGTCGCGTATTCACTGGCGCAAGGAACTGGAACAGAATCTCGCCGACCTGCCGCCCGAAGAAGCCGAACAGTATCAGAAGGAACACCGTTTCGACATAGCCGGCCCCGGACTGACCGCCGCCGAGATTCAGGAACAAAAACAGTGCCTTATCAACAAGATATTTACAATCGGGTTTATGATGCACCGTTACAAGTCAGAGTCGAGAGCGTGGGCCCCGTTCGTCATGGATAACGTAGTGGGCGAAAACGACCAATGTAACGGACGTTCCGGCAAATCCTTCATGTTCCGCGCTCTGTCGAACTTCACCCGTTGGCTCAAACTCTCCGGGCGCAATCCTAAGTTACTGGAAAATCAATTTGCTTTCGAGCAGGTAAGTAAGCACCTCGGTATCGTTGTCGTTGACGACTGCGACGAATATCTGCCGTTCAAACAGTTCTACGACAATATTACGAGCGACATCACAATCAACACAAAGAACGTTTCAGCCTATACTCTGACGTTCAACGACGCGCCAAAATTCGCGTTTACTACAAACTACGTTCCGAAGGAGTTCGACGGTTCGAGCGTCGGGCGTATGCTTTTTGTCGTGTTTTCCGATTACTACCACCAGAGGACAGAAGATAACGACTATCTCGAAACGCGCCAAATCCGCACAGACTTTAACAAAGACCTATTCGGAAGCAACTACACGGAAGCAGAGTGGGAAGCGGATATAAATTTTATCCTTCAATGCGTCCGGTTTTATCTCTCTGTCGCCTCCCTACCTGTAAAAATCGAGCCTCAGATGGGTAACATCATATTCCGTAAATACCTCCGGGATATGTCGGACAATTTCAGAGAGTGGGCTGAAGGTTATTTCGCTATCGACGAGAACGGAAACGGCGACAACCTGAACTGCGAGATTATACGAGAAAAAGCCTACGAGGATTATAAACGATTCTCAGGCGTTAGCAAAATCACTATGCAGAAATTTTCCAAGCAGTTGAAGGGTTTTTGCTTTACCTGTGATTATATCGACTGCCTGAACCCCGAAGAACTCCACACCTCCGGCGGCCGAATCCTTCGCCGCATCGAGGATCCTATTACCCACAAGAAGGTGCAAAAGGAAATGATATATCTACGCACCAAACAGGAAGCCGACCGCTTGAAGAATCCCCCGCCACCCCCTCCAACGCAAGAACCTTTACCGCTTTGAAAAAAATATTACGTTTTCGTTATTTTTTTGCTGAAAAATTTGGCGGTATAACAAAAATGTTATATCTTTGTAATGCTAAATCAAACGAGATATTTGACATAATGAAATGGAAAGAACTGATTAAAATTGCGACTGAAAAGGGCTACCGATTTTACGCCCACGGTAAGAAACATGACATCTACGTCAACGACATCGGCGAGCGTCTGATAGTCGAAAGACACGGCTCGCAGGAAATCCGAAAAGGCCTGATGAACGCTCTAAAAAAGCAAATCGGCTTCTAATTTAAGAGAGGGAGGGAAGTTCCCTCCCTCTTTTTTCAAAATAGTATTAACCTATAACACCCACTCGATATGAAAGTAAGCATAGAAAAACAATCTGACGGCTCATATATAGCCTACAACACCACCGGTGATAAGGTACAGCTCATCGGCACCGGTGACACCGTAAAAGAAGCCAAAGAAGACTTCTTTAATTCTATTGAAGAAGTCAAGGAAAGCTACATGGAGCTCGGCGATGTAATGCCCGTTTGTTTCTCGGAAGACATCGATTTCCGCTTTGACATATCTTCGCTCTTTGAATATTACTCGATGTTCAATGTCAGCGCCCTCGCTCGCTATCTCGGCATTAACGACAGCCTCATGCGTCAATATCGCTCTGGCGCCGCTCAAATCTCCGATAAGCAGCTCGAAAAGATTGAGGCCGGTATTCATCGCCTCGGTTCAGAACTGGCCGCTCTTCGTCTTGTTTGATTTAGCACTCCATTTCATTTCAAGTGTGGCCGCACCCTCGCCATTCTCGGCGGGGGTGCTTTTTATTTGTATAATCTAATTATTGTGCGTACCTTTGTAGTGCCAAATTAAAACAGCATTAAACGCTGCCGAAGAGCCTCGGTTATCGGCTCGAACATACTTCGGGCATTTTTTATGCTCAAACATAAGCCATAGACGGCTGTTATATCCTTACATTATTCGTTCTTCGGAGCGTTATACTGTTTTAGTTTGGCGACGGGATATGACAGCCGTTTTTCTGTCTATATAAGCCAAACTAAAACAGTATGAACAACAAAACACAATCGCGCCGGGTATCGTCGAAGAAACTCCGCGCACTGCTGACCGAACTCGCCGACGACATCTGCACGATGCAAGATCGCGTGACCCTGTCACTCGCCGGCAACTCTTTCGAGATTCACCTCGATGGCGGCTCTATCAACATCACCATTAACGAGGAAGGAGGCCGCAAATGAGAATCGAAGCAGCCGGAGCGCAGATTACCGATGCTGTTGTCGAAGTCCTCGACACGCTCCAGAACCAGACCGAGCTTACAAGAGAATATCTTCAGGTTCTTGACGAAGTTACCCGCGCCGTCATTCTCGACATATCCGGCGATGATGAAGAAGCGGACAGCCGGACACTATCGCGCCTTCGTGCCCTCCAGATGATACGCCGCGACATCCTTACTTTATCCATGCCACCGGATGCTAATCTGCCAGAAAATGATATTCCTGTCGCATCGGTATAAACTATTATATTTCGAGCCGGGAGCCGGGCCAACTCGTAACAAAGCGAGGCGGTCCGGCTCCTTCTTTTCGCCCCGGCGCATTTCGCGCCCTTCTTGCCTCACCCCATACCCCCTCCCAATTTTATACTAAATTTTTGTTACCTTGTAACGAAATGTTTGCAAAGATGATAACAAAGTAGAAATCAAGTAATAAAGAAAAGGGGGAAGGCGTAACAAAAGTGGTAACAATCGGTGTAACAAAGATTTTTCGTTTTGTTACACCTGCCGGAGAGGGGGAAGGGTAACAAATTCAGGCGAGGCGGTACAAAATGAATTTTCGGTTTGTGTCGGAGATACTATTTTGAACGACAAGCGATTATAAACAAATAACGCGGTAACAAAAATTTCTGATGATTTTGCACCTCATTCGGGTAAATTTTACCGTTATAGGAGTATAAAAAGCCATAGAATAGAGGATTATTCGTAAATTTGCAGTCAAAAATCAATCTCCACACCATGATGACAGTTAAAACAACAGTAGAACCGCACGTGGCCGAGTATATCAGGGGCAAATTTTACGACCACGAAGCCGGAGCCGTCAGATTTCCGTCGGCTCTTGACATTTATATCCTGATTTACGACCTTCTCCAGAAACGCCCGGCATCCTGTCCGATTGATACGGGTAATCTCGAATTTGTTTTACCTGAACGAAGGATGGGGAAAGACCCTGTTACTTTTAATTATCTGTCAGGGAGAGCGCAGAAGATTCTCGGCGACAAAATGCGCCTTATGATGTGGGCCGAGCTGCACGACCTTATGGACGAGAACAAGCATATTAACGGGATTCAATTCAAAGAATCCGTTTTTATGTTCATGCGTAAATATGCGATAGATTCAATTACGGAGGACGCGCTTTTGAAGAACTACCAGAGGTGGCGCGATAAGCAACGCCGTAAAAAAAAGCGCGGATATTCCCGAAAATAGTTCACTTTTATAAAGAATTATTTACCCGACCGGATAGCGCGATTTGTCCTTTTTTTGAGGTATTTTCGTCGGAAAAATGTCGGAAAAATGCCGAGTGATTGAAATTCAATAAGTTAAATCCGTTAAATTATGAACCGTTCTACTGTTTCAACCTGCCACAGCCTGAAATTGATACCACTCGCCCGTCTGTCAAGATTTGCCCAGATTCAGTCAAGGGTGATTATTTTGTTACTCGGAGAGGCTATCGACGCGGAAGCCGTTCCGGGTACTGTCAAAATATCCACTACAACCGACAATGGAAAATTAAAGAAAAAAATTACTTTCGAGCGTTCCGATGTATCGGAAGCAGTCGCCGACTTGCTCGAAGTGTATAAAGTTTCTCGACTGGTCGCCGTTTATGTTGATGAATCAGGGAAGCAAAGGGTGGCCGGTTCCCCTGACTGGCCTCTCTCTCTAGATTACACAACCGAAGGAGGCGTTTTTACTGTTACACTTCAGGGCGAGGACATTCGCCCTGACGGATTTTTAGCGGATTAAAGTCCTTCCACGCGCCCGCGATATGTGGTTAATTTGCACCAAAATTAACCGCATGAACAGGCTACAACGTTTTTTCTCCGATAACTGGACTATACAGCGGCACGATTTTGAAAATACCGTGTCGCTCCTCATGCCGTGTATCATCAACGGCAATATAGAAGCTGCCGACGCGCAGCTCTCACAAGAAAAATGCACCGTCAAGGCTACCGCCCCCTACATGGCAAAGTGGTACGAACTCGACGATATTACCCTCCCTGTCGATTCTATCGCCGTGATTACTCTTACCGGGGTTCTCTATTCGTGGGAATCGGAATGGGTAATCAAGCAGCTTGAAGCCGCCGAACTGAATCCGAATATTTGCGGTATCGTGTTCGTCATAGACGGCCCCGGCGGCATGGTTTCACACCTCGACATGGCCGCCGCCGCCGTAGAGAACTGCACCAAGCCGACCGCCACAGTAGTAACCGGAATCATGGCCTCGGCTCATTTCTGGTTAGGAACTGCAAGCGACCGCACCTTCATAGCCTCGCCACTTTGCGAAGTTGGAAGCGTCGGCGTAGTAATTACCCACTATTCGTTCAAAGAGTTTTTCAGACAAAACGGAATCGACTACCGGGAAATATATCCCGACACCGCCGACCTGAAAAACAAGGAAACCCGCGCCCTCGTTGATAACAACGACGAATCCCTGTTGAAGGCACGCGCCGAAAAGATTCATAAAGTTTTTTCCGAAACAGTAGCGCGAAATCTCGGTATCGAATACGACCCGGAACTTCCGCTATTCCGTGGCGAAATGTTCGACGGCAACGAAGCGGTCGCCGCCGGATATATCGACGAGTTCGGAGGACTGACCGACGCGGTTAAATGGGTTCTCGCACAGGCAACGAGCCGGAAGGCAGAACAACTATACAAATAATTTTCAACCAATCAACACCCTAGAAACATGAATTTTGCGAATTTTATCCCCGCGATTCTCGGTATTCTCGGCCTCCATGCCTTCAATAAGGTGGAAGGCAAGGACGACCTGACCGAACAGGAGTGCGCAAAGCTGAAGGAATACGGTTTTTCCGACATATTCCTCGCCGACTTCAAAGCGTATATCCAGAATCCCCAGCCTTCCGCCGAAAACAACGCCACCGACGACACCCGCGCCGCCGCAGTAGCCGCCGTTCTCGGACAGGTGACGACCCAGCACCAGAAGGCAACCGCTGAACTCGCCACCCTGAAGGAACAGGTAGCCAAGGACAAAGCCGCGCACGAGGCCGCTATCGAATCGAAGGAGGCCGAAATCAAGGCACTGAACGAGAAGATTCAGACCCTTTCCGAACTTCCCGAAACCGACCCCGGCAAGGGCGCCGGCTCTGCCGCAGCTCCCGCCGCCGATTTCAACCTCGACGACACCCAGCAGCTCGGCGGCCTTCCCGGTGAGTTTTTCGCCCTGAACCGCCCCTACAACCTACGCGCCAAGGCCGCGCTTCTTGCCAACGAAGGGAAGATGCTCGCCGTTGCCGTTCCGAACTCCGTCGATTACAAGACCCTTCAGGACGACCTCGGAGCGTTCTACCGCACCCGCTGGAGCGACCGCCTTCAGTCGTTCCTCGTCGAACTCCCTACGATAACCAAGATTTTCCCGACCGAATCAGGACACCAGGACCTCGAAACCCTGACCAATCTTTGGCTCGGAGAGTTCTCGCAGCCTGACAACTCGGCAGACAGCGAGTTCGACAAGGTTACAAAAGGTTCTTACGAGTTCGGACACGAAACCCTCCGTATGTACGGGGTTATGTTCGCTCACAAGTTCAAGAGCCTGAAGGCCCTCGAAAAATCGTGGATAGGCTACCTTAACCGCGAAGGCTCGAACCCCGTCAAACTCTCGTTTATCGAGTATCTCCTCGTAGAAACCGCCAAGAAGCTGCACAACGAGCGCGAACAGCGTTATATCAACGGCGTTCGCAAAGACCCCGACCCCGATGTTCCCGGCCGCGCAATGGAAGCCGCCGACGGTATATATGAATATATCCGCAAGCGCGTGGAAGGCCATACCGACTTCACTCCCGACGGAGGCACAACAGGCAAAACAGTCTATCAGATTAAGCCTTTCAACCTCCCCCGAATCACTGCCGCCAATATCGGCGAAGTGTTCTATCAGGGAACGAGCATGATTCCTTCCGTTTTCCGCGACACCGGCAAGATATGCCTTTACATCCCATCGTGGATGCTCCCGTTATACCACAAGTACAACGAAGCCCACTACGGACAGAACACCGACTACAAAGCCGGCATCACCTATGTGAAGGAGTTCCCCGCTGTCAATATTGTCACGCTCCCCAACGCCGACAACCACCACCGTATCTTCTGGACTATCGAAGGCAATTTCCGAACCTTCGACCATGTGGCCGGCGAAATGCTCCGTTTCACACTCGAACAACAGGACTGGACTGTAAAAGTGTGGTCGAACTGGAAGGAAAGCATCCAGGCCGAAGTCGTCGGCTATAAATACACCGACCCCCTCGCAATGGACGGAAGCCGCCAGCTTATCTGGTGTAATGACTACGACCGCCCCGATACCTACTTTATCGAGGCCGACCGCGACAAAAATCCTTCCGCGCTCCTTCATTCGTCAATCGTAACAGTAGCCAACTCGAAGGCGTTCGAGATTACCGACATCGCCGACGCACAGGTGGGCCGCCTTATCTCCCTGAAGTGTGGCGCAGACGGAGAGAACGGCGTTACTATCAAGAAAGCCGAGAAATTCTCGCTTCTGTCTGCCGCATGGACCCCGAAGAAAGGCGACGTTATCACCCTGATGAAACGCGCCGACGGCAAGTTTATCGAAGTATCACGCTCGACCGCCGCCGCTGAATCCTATCAGTTCGACGCAAACGAAGCAACGCCGAGCCTGAAAGGTGCTACTGTATTCGTTACAGGTGAGAACACTGCCGCAACCGCTATCACCGACTTTGTAGACGCTATCCCCGGCACCCTCTACACAATCCACGGCGCCGGAGCCACGCACGCCTCCACAATCGCCACCGGTGGAAACTTTGTTCTCACCGCTCCGATTACCCTGAAGGCCGGCGCGTTCATCAAACTGGTGAAGGGTGACGATAACAAGTTCTATGAAGTGGCCCGCGGCTGATTCATAGCCCGAAAATACACGGAGGGCGATTAGCCCCTTCTCGCCCTCCGTTTTATTTTCTCTAAAAATCCCGAAATCAATTAAAAGTCTGAAAATATGACGTATATTAAAACATCTGTACCCCGTGCCTCCGGCAATCCCGGCACAGGTATTCAGCCCCGCGACCAGCTGACGCTTATCGACATCGACGACATCGCTTTTATGCCCGGCCCCGACGAGAAAGGCGTGGTTATCGCCGATAATATCGTAATGAAGCCCGGTCGTTACGGTTATAATATCTACATGACCCAAGGCACGATCGAGATTACCAGCGCAGCCGAAGGCGATACCGACAAAATCGGTTTCACCCCCTCGATTAAGTTCGAACACCCCGGCAATGAACAGGCGGTGCGTGAATTTAAGGTTAACAGCATTAACCGAAAATTCATTATCGTGGTCCGCTACTGTTCCGGCAAGCCCGCCGACCTTATCGGCACTATGTGCAACCCCTGCAAGCTCACCCCCTCCTACACCGGCAACAACGAAAGCAATACCAACGAAATGACGTTCACCCAGATTTCCAAGGGTAACGATATTTTCATCTATAAAGGTACTGTTCCCCTTGAAGAACCCGTTTCGACTGTCGAGGGCGGAGTAAATGCCGTTACTTTCGTTTCCGAAGGTCAATACCAGCTTTCGAGCGGTTCGGCCGCTATCGACGAAATCACCGGCGGAGCGCATGACGCGGTTATTACGCTTCTCGGCGTGGCCGGAACTTCCCCCACCGTCTCGGCGACCGCCGGAAAAATCCTTCTCAAAGGAGGCAAGGTGTTCACGGCCACCGAAGGTTCACAGATTACCCTCCGCGCCTTCGATGCAGGCGACGGCGGTGTTATGTGGATTGAACAGAGCCGCTACGTCGCCGCCTGATTTTAAAAGTTCCGTATTTTCCTATATCCCGGAGTAATGCTTCGGGATATTTTTTGCATTATGTTGAAACTTTTGCTCTGAAAAAGTTGTATAATATTGAAACTTTTCATAGCTTTGTGACATGGAAAGGAAAATTACGACATATGGAAATTACTTCAAAGAGTTCATGGCTTCTCTTGATGATAAGACACAATTCAAGATAAATCAAGGTTTGCTGTTACTGGCAACCCAATCGAGATTGTCCGCAAAGTTTGTCAAACCTATACGCGATGGACTGTTTGAATTGCGTACCATGTGGAATGGAAATATTTACCGGGTGTTTTTTATTTTTGATAATGGAAATATTGTCGTTCTTTTCAATGGATTTCAGAAAAAGACTCAAAAAACTCCAAATAGCGAAATTAACAAAGCGTTGAAAATTAAAGCCGAATATTATGGAAGCAAAAAATAATATGATTGAAGATTATACCCCGGTTCTTGAACAGAATTTCGGGAAGGTCGGAAGCCCGGAATGGGAAGAATCTGTCGAGGACGCAGAAGCATTTTACGCCGGCCAGATTCTTAGAGAAACTCGGAAAGAAGCAAGGATGACCCAAAGCGAACTCGCTGCAAAACTCAATGTTACGAAATCTTATAT
>LUJQ01000066.1:0-119960 GCA_001689485.1 Bacteroidales bacterium M6
AAAAAGCTGTTTCTATTACTGACGGCAGTCCTGATGGCCGTGGTTTGCGCACTGGCACAGACCAAGGTGATCACCGGTACGGTCGTTTCAGCCGCTGATGACGAGCCATTGGCGGGCGCCACGGTGCATCCGGTAGGCGGTGGACAAGGCACCGCGACAGACATCGACGGTAACTTCTCACTCACCGTGCCCACCAAGGTGAACGAACTCACAGTTTCCTATGTCGGCATGGTAAGCCGCAAGGTTCCTGTATCGTCATCCAAAATGCTCATCAAACTCGAAGATTCCGAAACCAGCCTCGACGAAGTGATGGTCGTAGCTTACGGTACGGCTAAAAAATCGGCGTTTACCGGTTCGGCAACCGTTATCAGCAACGACGCTATCGAAAAGACACAGGTAACCAACGTGCTTGACGCTCTTTCTGGAAAGGTTGCCGGTCTGCAGCTTTCAAACGCATCAGGTGCCCCCGGCGGTTCATCCCCTACAATCCGAATCCGCGGTTTCTCCTCGCTTAATGCAGGCAACTCACCCCTTGTAATTGTTGACGGAACCCCCTATACAGGCGACATCAACACCCTCAACACCAACGACATCGAGTCAATGACGGTTCTTAAGGACGCTGCATCCAACGCCCTTTATGGCGCCCGCGGTGCCAACGGTGTAATCCTTATCACCACCAAACGCGCCAAACTGGGTGAAGCCAAAGTCACTGTCGATGCGAAATGGGGTTCAAACTCCCGTGCACAGCAGGACTACAATTACATCACCGACCCCGCGCAGTATTACGAAACATATTACAGCTCCCTGTATAACTTCGCATCGGCTCCCATCGAGAATGGGACAGACGCTGATGGAAACCCCATCAATATCGGCGGTCTCGGCTATTCTCCAACACAGGCAAACGCATGGGCCAACAGCAACATGATTAATTCAGACGCCTATGGTCTTGGCTACAACGTCTACACCGTTCCCAACGGGCAGATGCTTATCGGTAAAGACGGACGTCTCAACCCTTATGCCACATTAGGCCGCCTGGTTAACCACAAAGGTGCAAGCTACTACCTCTATCCCGACAACTGGATGGATGCGACCTATAAGAACAGCATGCGCCAGGAATACAATGTCAGCATTGCCCAAGGTAATGAAAAGAACAATTTCTACGCATCGGTAGGATACTTGAAGAACGACGGTATCGTAATCGCCAAATCTGACTACGAACGCTTCAGCGCACGCTTGAGCGCCGATGTTCAGGCAAAACCCTGGTTAAAGGTTTCTGGAAACGTAAGCTACAGCCATTTTTCCACCAACTCCATGAGCAGCGAAGGTGAAAGCGGTTCATCGTCGAACATCTTCGCGGCTGCAACCACAATCGCCCCTATCTACCCGCTTTATATACGCGACGGTGCAGGCAACATTATGGTTGACCAGTTCGGCAACACCCGCTATGACTATGGTTCCGGCGACAACGCCGGGCTGAACCGCCCCGTGCTGAATGACTCGAATGCCGTAAGCTCAGCCCTTCTTGACAAGGACTCAAGCGAAGGTAACACCTTCACCGGTACAGGTTCGGTTGAAATCCGCTTCCTCCGTGATTTCAAGTTCACCGCCAACAACAACATCAACTTAATGGAGGTTCGTGCAACATCGACCACCAACCCCTACTACGGACAATACGCCGCTTCAAACGGTATTGTATCGAAGCAGCATGCCCGTAACATCGACTATACCTTCCAGCAGTTGCTGACATGGACACGCACGTTCAACAATGTTCATAACGTGACCGCCCTCCTGGGTCATGAATATTACAAAACTACGGAGTATGTTCTGTTTGCTTCGAAGAACAATATGTTCGACCCCAACAACGACGAACTTGCAACGGCTATCACCGAAGGCAACTCCAACTCTTATCGCAGCGAGTATAACAACGAAGGCTGGCTTTTCCGCGGCCAGTATGACTACGACGGCAAATATTTCGGTTCGGTATCCTACCGCCGCGATGCATCTTCCCGCTTCCATCCCGACCATCGTTGGGGTAACTTCTGGAGCCTTGGTGGAGCATGGATTATCTCAAAAGAAAAATTCATGGAGGATATTACATGGATTGACATGTTGAAGGTAAAGGCTTCTTATGGTGAACAAGGTAACGACAACATCGGCAACTACCTCTACACCAACACCTACACGATTAAGAACTCAAACGGCAACCCGGCAGCGGTTCCCGCCTCGATGGGTAACGAGTATATCTCGTGGGAAAAGAACGGCAACTTCAACGCAGGTGTGGAATACTCTATGTTCAACGGCCGTTTCAGCGGTAACATCGAGGCATTTTACCGCAAGACCTCAGATATGCTCATGTTCTTCCCCCTCCCCCCCTCGTTCGGTTACAACGGTTACTACGACAACATCGGTAACATGAGCAACGTCGGCTTGGAAATCGAGTTGAACGGCACCCCCGTCAGGACACGAGATTTCACCTGGAACGTCAACTTCAACCTCACATGGTATAAGAACCGTATTTCCTACCTGCCCGAACAACGTAAAGGTATGACCGTTTACAAATCCACAGAAAACGGCCTCGGCGATTCTTACCAGGGTTATTCAAGCTCGAACTATTTCTATGGCGAAGGTCTTCCCATGTACACCTTCTTCACAAAGAAATATGCAGGCGTTGATCCCAAGACAGGAAAGTCACTGTATTATCAAAGCGTGCTTGACGAAAAGGGTAACGAAACAGGCGAAATCCAGACAACCACGGATTATGCAAACGCCAGCTACTATATCGCAGGTTCGGCTCTTGCCCCTGTTTACGGTGGTTTCAGCACCCAGTTCCAATATCGCGATTTCGACCTTTCTGTAGCGTTCAACTACCAGCTTGGCGGCAAGGTTTACGACAGCGGTTATGCATCGCTCATGGGCAACCCCACCGCAACTGGCGCCAAAGGCTCCAACATCCATGCCGACATGCTGAATGCATGGACCCCGGAGAACCCCAATACCGACGTGCCCCGTCTCTACTTCGGCGACCAGTATGCCAATGCCAGCTCTGACCGTTTCATCACAGATGCCAGCTATCTGTCGATTGAAAATATCAACTTCGGATATACACTTCCCGCGAAAATCACCCGCAAGGCATTCATCGACAAGGTACGCGTTTATCTCGCATGCGATAATGTATGGGTATGGTCGAAACGCCAGGGTCTTGACCCGCGTCAATCGTTTACCGGTGGCAACAACAACACATATTATGCCCCCATACGAACCATCTCGGGTGGTCTTACAGTCACATTCTAATCAAAGACTCAATAGAAATGAACAAGAAATATAAAGCACTATATGTCGCAGCATTGGCCGTACCGATGCTGATGACGACCGGCTGTATCGAGGAGGTACTCCCCACCAACGGCATCGTGCAGTCGCAGCTCGAAGGGTCGAGCAAAGCCACAGAAGCCCTTGTATGGGCTATGCCTGCACATTTCAACACAGTTGGAACAGTTGCCACAGATGCACACTTCGACTGGGGTGAAGGCTCGCTGCTTTGCATCCGCGACGCAATGACCGAGGACGTGGTCAGAACACAATCAGGCTACAACTGGTATTCCGCCTGGAGCACGGTTTCAGATCTTGGCGAACAAATGATTTACGGCCAGTTCATCTGGAACTACTATTGGGCGCAGATTGTAACGGCCAACAAGGTTATCGAGGCAATCGATCCGGCTACCACCAATACCGACCAGCTCGCCCAGCTCGGCGCCGGCCTCTGCTTCCGCGCCTATTCCTACCTCGACATGGCACGTTGGTATGAGTTCCTCCCCAACAACTATGTATCGGCGGTGAATAACTATAACAACGACGTAACGGGTTATACCGTACCCATCCTGACCGAGAAAACCACCGAGGCAGAAGCCCGCAACAACCCGCGTGCCACTCATGACAAGATGGTTGAATTTATCCGCACAGACCTTGAAAACGCGGTGAAAGCCTTCAAATCAGGTAGTGCACGCACATCCAAATCAATTCCCGACCTTTACGTGGCCTACGGCCTTTTGGCCCGCCTGTATCTGTGGGATGCAACCTATCATGAGGAAGGTCTGCCCCATGCAGGTTCGGGCACTGCAGCCGAACTTTATGCCAAAGCAGCCGACTACGCACGCCTTGCAATCGGCAACAGCACCCCCATGACCCAGGAAGAATGGCTCAGCACCACCTCAGGGTTTAACACCATGGCTCCGTCATCCTGGATGTGGGGTATCCAAAACATGGCCGAAGACCGCACCGTAACCTCCGGTATTTTGAACTGGACTTCGTGGCAGTCAAATGAAACCACATTCGGCTATGCCCAGGCCGGTGCATATCTGAGCATCTACTCTTACACCTACCGCCGCATCAACGACCGCGACTTCCGCAAACTCGCCTTCATGGCTCCGCAAGGGTCAGTCCTTGCAGGCCGTGAACCGGTAATCGACAAAGAATTTGCCGCAGACAAACTCGGCGAATATTTCTCGCTCAAGTTCCGCCCGGTGGACGGCAATATGGGAGAATCGAAAGTTGCCGCATGTTCTGCCGTACCCTTGATGCGTGTAGAGGAAATGTACTTTATCGAAGCCGAAGCCAGAGCCCACATAAACCCGGCTGAAGGCAAACAGAAGCTCGAGGATTTCATGAAAACCTATCGTTACGCAACCTACAAAACCGAGGCAACTTCTGTTGAAGACGTAGTAGAGGAAATCATCTTCCAAAAGCGTATCGAACTATGGGGCGAAGGCCGCACATTCTATGACATCAAACGCCTCAACTACTCTGTTGACCGCGCAAAAGCCGGTTCCAATTTCACAAAGGGTGCCGATATGTATGTCACAAACGGCCGTCCCGCATGGATGAACTGCGTGATTGTACGCACAGAAGGTAACAACAACGAAGCAGTTCTGAAATGGAACAACCCGGATCCTTCCGGGGCTCTTAAACCCGTCAGCTAATCAGTTCTAAAACAACAAGACGTATGAAACTTAACAAAATAACATCAATGCTTTTCGGCGGTGCCCTGCTCTTTGGAGCAGCGGCATGCACCGACGAGGTTGAATATACACCCACTGAACCGATTGCCGTAGAAGGTGTCTATTTCTCTGAAACGGAATCGAATGTTGTCGACATTCATGACAACGCCAATAAGGTTGCAATCAACCTCTACCGTGTAAATGCCGACAAGGCCATCACCGTCGACCTTTCAGGCGAGGTTCTTGGTGCCAACGGCACACCTGTTCCCCAGATTTTCGATGTCCCTACACAGGTATCCTTCCCTGCAGGTGAAACCGTTGTCCCCATCGAAATCGGTGTGGTGTTCGGCGACGTGACCCCCGAAGAGGAGTACACCCTCAACCTCAAGATTCTTGGCGACCAGGTAAACCCCTACGGTTTGGCCGAGCGTAAGTTCATAATCACCTATGCCCCCTGGAGCGAATGGAAACTTTATAACGACGGGAAAGACGGCTATGGGACAATGACCTTCGCCCTGCTCCTAAACGGTGTAGGAGAACTGCCCATTTACGAACGTAAATCAGAGGTGAACGAGAACAAGATGCAATATCTCGTCCCCGACCCAATGACGTTGGACCTAAACGACCCTGATTTTGACCCGACTTCCGATGTTGCATATGCCTACATCATTTCAATGGACAAAACAGATCTAATCAAAGTTGACGGTACCACCTGCTACAGAGTTTCCACCAACATCATCAATACACAAGAAAAGGTAAACGGCGAAGTCTTAATGCTTGCATCAGCCAATACATTCTATATTGATGTATTGGGTGGCAATCCCGCCAATGCAGACGCGTTCATCGAAGGGAACAGTTTCGGACAAAGCTACTATAATCCTGAAAAAGGATTGTTCACCCTAGGCATGGTGATGTACACCAATGAAGCAGTGGCAGCAGGCGGTTATAAGGGTAAAGCCAATGAATACCTGCAACTGCCAGGATATAAGGACTACTGGATGGAATTCGAGTATCTTGGCAACTTCGTTGACGGATCCGGAACAGAAAAAGCCATTGTTCAAGCAACCCGTTCGACCGACCTTGCCTCCTATGCCTACGTCTGCAAGAAGGGAACTTTGACCCAGGCTGAAATTGACCAAATTGCCGACGGCATCAAGGCTGATACCGAATCGGAACTCTTCTTCGACGAATCGGCAAACCTGCAATTCGAGCTTAAAGAGGACTCGAAATACACTATTGTTGCCGTATGCTATAATGAAGGCGGCGAAGCAGTGTACACAACCGCCTATACCTTCGACTATAAGACTGTGATGAAGGAAAGCACATGGGAATCAATCGGCTGGTGCCAATACACGGAAGGATTCTTCACCAACATTTGGTATAACCCCGCAATCAGCGGTCAAACCTGGGATGTAGAAATCGAAGAGCATAAGGAACAACCCGGCTACTACCGCCTGGTAAATCCCTATGTAGAATGGCCCACCAACCTGCAAGCAAACGGTTTGCTTGCTGTTTCCGGCATGTATTATCTCTATGTCAATGCAAGCGATCCCGACGGAGTCTATGTTGAACAGAGCATGAGCGGTATCAACCTCGCCCCTGTCTTAGGAGAAAATGTAGGCATGAGCATCCTAAGCTCACTCGCATATTACCATATGCAGAACGGCAAAACACTCGAGCAAGTGAAATCAGAGGGTTACTGCGGCACATTAAGCAACGGTGTTATCACCTTCCCGGCCGGTGTGCTTCTGTATAGCGAGGAGGCGTATCCGAATCCTGGGAATGCCAATCTTGACCCGAACAATCCAGCCTTCGAGGACATGAAGAATCCCAATTGGGACGGAAAGAACTTCAACCCGTTCTGGGGAACAGGCAGATTCAAAATCGACCTCCGTACACTCGATGCAGCAGCCCCACGCCAGGCAAGGAGCATAGCAAACGCAGCAAAAGTGGCAGTAACACAGACAGCTGCAAACGCAAAGCGCATCTGCATCGAAGGGAAACAGACCAACGGTTACCGCGCGACAAAAATGTCGGAAACAGACCGCGACTCTTTCAACAATACCGTAAAGACCATAATCAGGTAAACAGCTCCATTTAAACATAATCATAGCGGGCGGTGCCAGTAAGCACCGCCCGCTTTCTTTGTCCTCATACAACCATATGTCGAACAAAATCCAAGCGATTAAAATCAGGCCAATTACACCTCGGCAAAACAACAATGCAGCAATGCAGAACCCTCTTTGAGAAGCATAGATGCAAAAAACATCGAATTATAGAAATTTAATTGGATCCCATTCGGAAATCACACATTGATTTTGTAACTTTGGTCGATAATGCATCCGTATATAAGCAGGATGCAAGAACCATGCATCAGAAACCATAAAACATAAGGAATCAATCATTATGAAGCGAATCTACGCAATGACCCTTGCTTTTGCAGGAGCCGCCATGACAATGACTGCGCAAAGCAAGTTTGACCTCCCTGCCGGGTTACTCGTAAACCAGGCCGAGAGTAACAGGCAAGCCAAAGCCCAAAGCCGGGCAGGCACACCTGCAGTAACCTTAGCACCTGACCTTGACCCGTCGGAACCTCGCCTTGTAATCGTTACCCTTAACGACACAATGAATGCAGCCGACCTTTCAGCACTCGGTTACGATGTTGAAAACACCGATTCCAAACTGGTGTTTGCCCGTCTGACACCTGCCCAGATGCAGGAACTGGCCAAACTCGAAGGGGTAAAGCAAATCTCACTTGGCTACGGCGCAGAACTCAAATTAAACACCGCACGTGCAGTCACCGGGGTCGATGCGATTCATTCGGGGAGCGATGACGGCCTTCAAGGTCACTCCTACACCGGCAAAGGTGTCATAACAGGGTTGATGGACTTGGGTATGGACATAAACCATATCAATTTCCTTACCTCCGACAACAAACCACGCACTAAACGCCTATGGACCATACAAGGCTCAAGCGGCGTAGTGACCACATACGACACAGAATCACAAATACAGAAATATACAACTGACGACGAAGGCCAGACCCACGCCACCCACGTGCTCGGCATCATGTCGGGAAGTTTCAACGGTAAGCCTGCCGACCGCAACAGCGGAAGGATTTCATATATCAATGAAGACGGTGGCTTGATTTCCACATTCAATACCCGCATGCCCTATTACGGCGTAGCCAAGGATGCCGAACCTGCCGTATGTATCGGGACTCTTGACGGCAACAATGTAGAACTGGCAGTTGAAAAAGTAAGGGCCTATGCCAAAGAGCAGGGCAAACCTGCTGTTATGAACCTTTCGCTTGGCCATAACCGAGGCCCGCACGACGGAACCGATGCAGAAAGCCGCAAGCTGGCAGAATACGGTAAAGACATCCTGATCTGCATGTCGGCCGGCAATGAGGGAAGCAACAACATATCCCTCCGCAAAAAATTCACGGCATCCGACAAATCGGTGAAATCAACAGTGTCGACCTCAGCATCGGCGGTTGGTTACATAGACATATGGGGTGACAACGCATCCATTCTCTCAATCACATTCGTAGCCGTTGAAAAAAACACCGGAAATATCAAATACCAATACAAGCTCGACCGCAACACCAAAGGCGCCTCGGTATATATCACAGGCGACGCATATAATGCCGCCGGATATATACACGACCCCGCGTTTAACGATGCTTTCGGGCAAAGAGGAGCCCTTATAATGACCACGAATATCAACACCGAAAACAACCGTTATAACTTCTATGCACAGTTTGACCTTAACGGCTCGACAAACAGCAAGATTGTACCCGGCTTCATCATCGAAGGTAACGCAGGCGACGGGGTTTCGGCCTTTGTCAACAGCGCCGGAGGGAGCAATGTACAATTCTTCTCAAACAATATCCCGGGATATGTTAACGGCTCTACCGATAACACTATCAACGGTATGGCGTGCGGTGATAACGTACTTGTGGTAGGTTCTTACAACAATGTAAAAGATGTTGCGACCCTAGGTGGTGGTTTCAGATATAATTTCGAGAAGGGGGATATCAGCCCGTTCTCATCGGTAGGCACCACCTTCCAGGGACGCCAGCTTCCCGACGTAACCGGCCCGGGTATGGGAATGATTGCATCATATAACAAATATTATGTAAGCAAGACGGCAGATGAATCCTCTATGTCGGCATGGATTAACAGCCCTGTCACAAAGAACGCAAAAGATTACTGGGGCGAGATGAGCGGCACTTCTATGTCAAGCCCGTTTGTTGCCGGTGTGCTTGCATTGTGGCTTGAAGCAGACCCGACCCTGACCATCGACCGTGTAAAGGAAATCATCAAGAAAACGGCAGTCAATGACGAGTTCACCGCCAAAAACAAAGAGCGCTGGGGTATGGGTAAAATCAACGCCCTCGCAGGGTTGAAAGAGATTCTCGGCACCGGCTCCCTCAACACAGTGCAGGCTGACGATGCGGCCGACAAAATGATTGTGGAAGCACTCGGAGGCAAGCGCTACAGCGTGTTTGTAGGCGGCACTGACGGGTTCACCGCCAACCTCTACAACATGCAGGGGGCTTTGACCGCTACCGTCACCACCAGCGGCGACACCGCCGAGGTTGATGCGTCGCAGCTGTCAGAAGGCATCTACGTGCTCGAAGTGCAGGGCAAGAACCTCCGCACCTCGCGCAAGTTCATGGTGAAATAACCTAAAATCCCGAGCATCGAACTCATGCCTTAGGATTGCACATACAGGCACATGCATGCAGAAGCATGCTGTAAAACATAATAAAAAAAGCCCGCATCCGGCGGGCTTTTTTTATTAATTTTCAGTAGCTTTGCGTCAAAGCGCCTGAATAGGGCGGAGTTCCATCGAAAGCAATACCGGTCAATCCATAACAGAGAACGGGACCGAGGTATGAACCGCAGGAGTGCGGGAGCGAGGAATCACCGCCTGTATGCCGGCGCAGCACAACAACTTCTTAAAATCTGATATTACCATGATTATCGGAGTCCCCAAAGAAATCAAAAACAATGAGAACCGTGTGGCGGTGACGCCTGCGGGAGTGCGTGAAATGGTGGCGGCAGGCCACCGGGTGTATGTACAGGCTACGGCGGGCAACGGCTCGGGATTCACCGACGACGAATACCGTGCCGCAGGCGCAGAGGTTCTCCCTACAATCGAGGCGGTTTATGAAACGGCTGAGATGATTGTGAAGGTGAAAGAGCCTATCCGGCCGGAATATAAGCTGATACGCCGGGGACAGGTTGTGTTCACCTACTTCCATTTCGCCAGCGACCGCGAACTCACCGAGGCAATGATTGCTTCGGGTGCGGTGTGCATAGCCTACGAAACGGTGCGCCCTGCAAACGGATCGCTGCCATTGCTTATCCCGATGAGCGAGGTTGCCGGACGCATGTCGGTGCAGGAGGGGTGCCGCTTCCTTGAAAAGCCGCAAGGCGGACGAGGGATAATGCTCGGGGGGGTGCCGGGGGTGAAACCGGCCAAGGTGCTTATCCTAGGTGCCGGTGTAGTGGGGCGTAACGCCGCCCTTATGGCCGCAGGACTTGGCGCCGAAGTCACCATAACCGATATATCGCTGCCCGTGCTGCGCCATGTGGCCGAGGTGATGCCGAAGAATGTGAAAACCCTGTTTTCTTCCCGCCATAACATCGAGATGGAACTGCCTACGGCCGACCTTGTAATCGGCTCGGTCCTGATTCCGGGAGCAAAGGCACCCCACCTGGTGACACGCGACATGCTGAAAATGATGCGTCCCGGCTCGCTGCTGGTCGACGTGGCTATCGACCAGGGCGGATGCTTCGAGACGTCGCATCCCACCACCCATTCCGACCCGACCTATGTGGTTGACGGAATCGTGCACTATGCCGTGGCAAACATACCAGGCGCAGTTCCTTTCACCTCAACCCTGGCCTTGACGAACGCCACCCTGCCTTATGCCCTGGCCTTGGCCGGAAAGGGTTGGGAACAGGCTTGCAGGGACGACGCGGCTCTGCGCGAAGGGGTAAATGTTGTCGACGGCAAGGTGGTCTATCCCGCCGTGGCCGAAGCCTGGAACCTTCCCCTTTCCCAGCTGGAGCTGTAAAATCCGGGGATTGTCAATGACATAATTATTTGCTAATTTTGTGGTTTCAACAGAGCTGATTGACATGGGGTCAGCCGCTCTGTCGGAACCACAAAAAACGATGTCTGCATCTATAAGGCCAGACATCTGTCAGAATCAATAACGAACTACCGAAAAAAAATAAGACATGTCATTGCAATGCGGAATCGTGGGGCTTCCCAACGTGGGGAAGTCGACCCTGTTTAACTGCCTGTCGAACGCCAAAGCGCAGTCGGCCAACTTCCCTTTCTGTACAATCGAACCCAACGTAGGTGTGATAACCGTGCCCGACGAGCGGCTTAACAAACTCGTAGAGATGTGCAACCCGCGCAGCGTGGTGCCCGCAACTGTCGAAATCGTCGACATAGCCGGCCTTGTAAAAGGCGCAAGCAAGGGTGAAGGGCTCGGCAACAAATTCCTTGCCAACATACGCGAAACCGATGCAATAATCCACGTGTTGCGCTGTTTCGACGATGATAACATCACCCATGTCGACGGCTCTGTCGACCCCGTCCGCGACAAGGAAATCATCGACTACGAACTGCAACTAAAAGACCTCGAAACCATCGAAAGCCGCATAGCGCGCACCCAGAAACAGGCTCAGACCGGGGGCGACAAGGTTGCCAAGATGCAATACGAGGTGTTGCGGCGCTTCAAAGATGCACTCGATGCCGGAAAGCCGGCACGCTCGGTGGCGCTGGAAAACCCCGACGAGCAGAAATTCGCCCGCGAACTGTTCCTGCTCACCGACAAACCCGTGCTCTACGTCTGCAACGTCGATGACGCCTCGGCCGTTGACGGCAACAAATATGTCGACGCCGTGCGCGAAGCCATAGCCGACGAAAACGCACAGATGCTTATCGTGGCCGCACAGACCGAAGCCGACATTGCCGAACTCGACACCTATGAGGAACGTCAGGAATTCCTCAACGAAATAGGGCTGGAGGAATCGGGAGTGGCACGACTGATACGCGCGGCATATGCCCTTCTGAACCTTCAGACCTTCTTCACAGCAGGGTCCGACGAGGTGCGTGCATGGACATTCATGCGCGGTGCCAAAGCCCCGCAGTGCGCCGGTGTAATCCACACCGACTTCGAAAAAGGCTTTATCCGCGCCGAAGTAATCAAGTATGACGACTATGTGGCCTACGGCGGGGAACAAGGCGTGAAAGAAGCCGGGAAACTGGGCGTGGAAGGGAAAGAATATGTTGCCCAGGACGGCGACATCATGCATTTCCGCTTCAACGTGTGACATGACGCATACCTACCTCCGGATAAAAGTCCAGGCATTTTAGAGATTGCCCCAGATTTTTTCCAAAAGATTTTTAGATAATCTATTACAAGTCATGAATCCTGACGCACCGCTTTTTCACGTTCTTTTTTCAGTGACACGTGCAACTTTTAACGGATACCTGCGTCTAACCATTTCAGAAATCACCTAAATTCTCCTATATGAAATTATTCAATCTGGCGCTGGCCGCAGCCGCCATCGCCGCAACTTCAGCACCTGCCATGGCAGTCGAACACCTGAAGAGCGTTAACCCGGCCTATATCGACAATTCGATTCCCGCCGGCGACGACTTCTACAACCATGTCAACAAAGGCTGGATGGAAGCTCACCCGCTCACCCCTGAATATGCCCGTTTCGGCATTTTCAACATCCTTGCCGATTCTGCCGAAGCCAACGTAAAGGAAATAGTGCTCGGCCTGGGCGCGACAAACCCAGAAAAGGGCACGAACGCGTTCAAAGTCTGGACGCTCTATTCACAGGGTATGGACTCCGTGCGCCGCAATGCCGAAGGTGCAGCCCCGATTCTCGATGACCTCAAGAAAATCGAGAACACTACCCACGACGACATGAAGAATCTCATGCTGTGGATGCACAAGTATTACGCCAACCCCTTCTTCAGCGCAGGCCCGATGGAGGACATGGCCGACAGCAACCGCTATGCAATGTATATTTCAGGCGGCTCGATGGGTCTTGGCGACCGCGACTACTACCTGCTCAACGACAAAGAGAACACCCGCATCCGCGATGCCTACAAAAAGCTCATTGTCAACCAGATGATAAACGCAGGCTATAAAAAGAAGGACGCTACACGAATCATGAAGAACGTGTTGAAAATCGAAACGGCCATTGCCGATTCAGCCCTCACACGTGAAGAGAGCCGCAACATCGTGGCCATGTACAACCCACGCAGCCTCGAACAGCTCAAGGCCGACTATCCCAATATCGACTGGAGCCGCTATTTCGTGGAAACGATGGACATCGACACCCCCCAGGAATTCATCCTTACCGAGCCAAAGGGGATGAAGCAGGCCGACAACCTGCTGGCATCGCTTACCGACCGCGAAATCAAGGACTATTACCTGTGGAAATATGTGGCTCAGGCTGCTCCCTACCTCAGCGACAAATTCACCGACACAGCATTCGAATTCTCCAAAGTAAAGAGCGGCGTGCAGCAGCAGCGTCCCCGCTGGAAACGCGCACTCGGTGTGCCCGACGGCTACATGGGTGAGGCAATCGGCCGCCTTTATGTGGAAAAACATTTCCCTGAGACGTCCAAGCAGAAGATGCTCGACCTCGTTGGCAACCTCAAGACAGCTCTCGGCAAGCACATCATCAACCTCCCCTGGATGACAGATGAAACCAAGCTCAAGGCTATCGATAAGCTGAACTCATTCACTGTGAAAATCGGCTATCCCGACAAGTGGAAAGACTACTCGGCAATGGAAATCGACCCTGCCCTTTCTTATTACCGCAACGTCCACAACGCAAGCATGTGGCATAACAAAGAACAGCTTTCGAAGTGGGGCAAGCCCGTCGACAAGACCGAATGGGGCATGACACCCCAAACCGTCAACGCCTACTATAACCCGCTGGCCAACGAAATTGTGTTCCCCGCAGCCATACTTCAGAACCCCTTCTTCGATCCCGAAGCATCGGATGCCGAAAACTATGGCGGCATCGGCGTGGTAATCGGCCACGAAATGACACACGGATTCGACGACCAGGGCCGCAACTTCGATGCAAAGGGCAATATGACCAACTGGTGGACAGAGGAGGATGTAAAGAACTTCGAAGCCCTCACTTCAAAGCTCGGAAAACAGTTTGACGAAGTTGAAATCCTTCCCGGCCTTTTCGCCAACGGCACCTACACCATGGGCGAAAACATCGCCGACCAGGGTGGTCTGCGCATCAGCCGCACCGCATTCCTCGATTCTCAGAAAAAGAAAGGGGTCGACATCACATCGGAAGATGCAAAAATCGACGGTTACACCCCCGAACAGGCTTTCTACCTGAACTATGCCAACATCTGGGCTACCAACTGCCGTGACGAAGAAAAACGCAACCTCACCATCGGCGACGTACACTCTTTGGCGGAAAACCGCGTAAACGTTACCCTGCGCAACATCGTCCCCTTCTTCGAAGCTTTCGACGTAAAAGCAGGCAACAAGCTCTACCGCCCGGCTACAGAGCAGGTAATCATCTGGTAACAGCACGTTCCGGCAATACATTCCCATAAGGGCTGAACGCCCATAGGTGCTTCATAAACTGGCGCTGTGTCGAAATCTCGGCACAGCGCCAGTTCGTTAAACAAAAACACACCGGCAGGAGTTAATATAACAGGGATGTAGATAAAACAGCAACACCGTTTCAACACCACCCTGCACAACAACCAGAAACTACAACTAAAACCTCCGGAACAATGGCTTACAAGATTATCGAAATCGAGGGAATCGGCGAATCATATGCACGGAAACTCGAACAAGCCGGAGTAAAAACCACCGACGACCTGCTCACCATGTGCGCCACACCTCGCGGACGCGCCAAGCTTGCCGACGAAACGGGAATCAGTTCCAAACTCATCCTGAAATGGACAAACCATGCCGACCTGTTCCGCATCAAAGGTGTGGCAGGGCAATTCGCCGAACTGCTGGAAGCCGCCGGTGTCGACACCGTAAAGGAATTCGCCCACCGGGTTCCGGCCAATCTCCAGCCCAAACTTGTTGCCGTCAACGAGGAACATGGCCTATGCAACCGCGTCCCCTCCCTGAGCGAGGTTGAGAAAATGATTGCACAGGCAAAAGAACTGCCGCCTGCAATCTCATATTGAACACCGAATCCGTTTTCATAGACCCAGCAAAAACAAGAAGGAGGCCGACATGCAGAAGGCTCATTGCCCTTGTGCGTGCCGACCGCCTTTTTACAGCATTGTGCATGTGTTTGACGGAAAAATGCGTAACTTCGCCGCATAATCCCACCTCAATCAAACCCAATAGCAAATGGCAAACCGCGAATACATTGAAAAGAACCGCCAGTGGCTCATCGACAAGGCAGCCGAGCCCGGTGTCAAATCGCTCGACAAAGGCATCCTTTATAAGGAAATTGCAAAAGGTAAGTCGGGAGGCGCAACCCCCAACCGCAACAGCGTGGTAACGGTTCACTACACGGGACGGACTATCAATGGGAAAAAATTCGACAGCAGCCTCGGGGGCGCCCCTGTGGCAATGCGCCTGCGCGACCTAATCCAAGGATGGATAATCGCCCTGCAACAGATGCATGTAGGCGATAAATGGGAAATCTACCTCCCCGCCGAAATGGGCTATGGCAAATTCTCACAACCTGGCATCCCTGGCGGTTCCACCCTTATATTCGAAATAGAACTGAAGGCAGTGATGTAAACGATTGAAGCCGGCTTTGCATATCCAAGCCAGATTGCCTTTATCTTACCCAGGCAATCTGACATCCCGATTCCGGCCAAATCATGCAAATGGCAAAAAATCTATAAACATATCACTGAAAAATCGCCGAATAAAGCCTCTTGATTTGGCAGGTTCGAAAAAAAATCCTAACTTTGCCCTCCGTAAAGGAGCGACAGCCCATGCACAAGGAGTGGTGCTCGAGTGGCTGAAGAGGCACGCCTGGAAAGCGTACAAAGAGAACAATTAACATATTGAAACTGGAGTGATGCTCGAGTGGCTGAAGAGGCTGATCTGGAAAGTCAGTAACCGTCAAAAGCGGTTCGGGAGTTCGAATCTCCCTCACTCCGCAATAAGCCCGATGAGAGTCGGGCTTATTTTTTATATTTAGTTTCAGTATGTTACGGTTTCTTTTCACGACTTCCTTCGCAGTACCACACATCGCATAGCAAGCGATGCGGTCTTTGCCTCTTATCAGTGTTATCAGCTTAAAAAAAAGAGTGAGTTTGCACTTTTCGAGTGCATTTGGATTAGTTCGGATGCACCTCGCCCGCAACTCACCCGCAATTTTAAGATGATGATTACAACAAAGATCTACCTCGACAGGCGAGCTGTGAAAGGAAATGGACCCGCGCCGTTGAAGATAGCGATTACCAAAAAGGGGTCCACGGCGTACATACCACTTGGGATATCCCTCTTGATGGAGCAATGGAATCCTATAAAACAATGCGTGGTTTCCCATCCGAAGCGTCAGTTTTTCAATACCTATATAAATAAAAGAAAGCTAGAGGTAGATGAGATTGTTCTCACTCTTACTGCGGCAAAAGAAACTGCGGGTACTGTTACCGACATCAAGAATGTCATTGTTCAGCGGTTGAATCCTGAAGAGTCCGACGAGTCTACAACGTTCTATAAATGGTTTGTCAAGTTCTCGAGTACGAAGATGCTCCGCACCAAGGGGATTTATGAGACAACCCTGAATCATATCAAGAGATTCCGACCGAAGACATATCGTCAGCTTAAATTTGAGGACATCACTGTTGAATGGTTGGCGGAGTTTGACGCATTCCTCGCCAAGACCTCCCCGGCTCGCAACGCCCGTAATATCAATCTTAGAAATATTCGTGCGGTATTCAACTACGCTATCGATAATGATGTGACTACTGCTTACCCATTCCGAAAGTTCAAACTGCGATACGAGGAAACTCGAAAGCGTTCCATGCCGGTAGAGGCTCTTCGCAAGCTGAAAGATTTGAAAGTGGAGCCTTATCTTGAGAAGTACCGGGATTTCTTCATGCTCTCGTTCTACCTCATCGGAGCCAACGTGGTGGATATTTGCCAGGCAGTCGAATTGGTAGACGGAAGATTTGAATACCGGCGCTCTAAGACCCATAAGCTCTACTCCATAAAAGTTGAGCCGGAGGCGATGGCCCTCATTGAGAAATATAAGGGAGAAAAGTATCTCCTGAATTACCTCGACACTCATAAGTCTTATCGGACGTTCTATAACTGTCTTCAAAAGGGATTGGTGAAAATCAAAGATGCTTTCAATGCTGTGGACGATGGCATAGTCCTTCAGGAGTTGACTTCGTACTGGGCGCGTCATACTTGGGCCACGATTGCTTCGGATCTAGACGTTCCTGACGCTACGATAGCCAAAAGCCTCGGACACTCTCATGGTAACGCAACGTCGGCCATTTATATCGACTACAATATGCGTAAAGTCGATGTAGCTAACCGACGTGTGATCGACCGGGTTATTAAAGGAGAGTGATGTCATGGTACAGAAAGAGCCATGAGTTTCCTCTTGGCTCTTAAATCTTGCGCCCTCACGGGTTGGGATTGCAAATATGAAGTATCTTAAAGCTGGGAGTTCCAAAATCGGAGGATTTCTTTTCCCAGATATATTTTTCTCGCATTTTCTCTACGGAAACTGCACTTGATATGTCCTTCGTCGGTATACCGGCGTAGCGTATTGCGGTGAATGCCGAGGCATTCGCACGTCTGCTTGACGGTATATCGTCCGGTCGGTGCTACTTTCGGTTCTATTGATGTTACCATGATAGAATATCTTATTTGCGTTCAGCGATTCCATATAGAGGAATCTGATTGATGTTTATGCTTCGAGTTATCAAACCGTCTGAAATCAAAGACTGAATGGCTTCGTCAACGTCTTTCTTCACTATTTCCATTATGGCATAATGGTTAGCTACGACAGGCGCTTTATGAGATTCCTCAACGCGCTTGAGTTCCTCTTTTATTATCCCATAAATATATGGCTGGAAGAAATTACTCATATTTTCAGTCGGTAATAGTCAGATGGTCGTCGATGTATTTCTGAGTTATCCCGTGCATATCATCGATAAATTCTTCGTTCGTTACCATAAAGTCCGATAGTCCGGCGAACTCCGGATGGCAGACAATGCTGGCGAAGTCCTGCGCTTTCTTCTTGATGTCATCGAGCAAAGGAAGAAGGTGATTTTCTTCCACTCCGAGAGCAGTGAATTTATCTCTCAACTCGTAGGCACAATCGGCAAGAAAATCAGCAGCCAAATGAACCTTCACGATTGCGACGTTGATGCCGGATTCGCGGAGTGTCTTTTGATCGAATAGTTCGGAGAGCTTCTTCGGAAGGTAACTCTCGGCTTCTTCTATCGCAGCCTCGACGTCTTTTATTCTGCGGGCGGTATCACTGACTTGCAGCAACTGTCCGTTTTGGATTTGTTTCGACATTTTGGCCTTGAGTTGGTCGCGGCGTTCACGGAGCCGGTCTAATTTTGAATTTACGCTCATATCTTTTGAATTTCGTGGAGGCTCGGTCGTGTAGACGAGCCTCCACGGAGGAAATACTTCGGTTACTTCGACTCCTTTGCGTCCGGAGCTTTGGGGATGAAGCAGAAATCGGCGTAAATTTCTATGAATTGTTTGGCTGCATACTCAGCCAGCTTTTCGCTTTTGAAGGCGAGCCGAGAGCTGTAACCCGTGTACGAGCCCGAAGAAGCGTAACCCGCGTTCGAGGAGACGAGACCGCCACCCGCGTTCGCATTGCTGCCCGACCGACCGACGCACCGGCCCTTTTCTTCATCGGAAAGAGCTTCGTAGTCTTCCTTGCTGATAAGGTCGTACCACCCGTACCAGCGATACTCACCCTTGACAAACTGAGGTTCCCAACCCTCATTGAGGGCGGCTGTGATGATGCGTAGCTGGAGGTATGCCTTGATGTCGGACATTTGGTCGCGGAGATACCACTCCACGGCACGGTAGGCTTTTACAGCTTCGTGTTCTTCGCCGAGTTCCTCGACCGCATCATTGAAGGTTTTTACACGGTCTGTTACGGGGAGGATTTCGGAAAGTCTTTCTCCGAGCTGTTCCTTGATGGCCTTACGGCCGACGGCGTTGCAGTTGCCGTAGACGGCTACCAACGTCTCTTTGTTGAATTGGATTGCTTCCATTTGTTTTGAGATTGTTTGATTAGAAGTATCTTATTTGCACTTGCAAAGTTAGTCAAAAATAATCATTCTTGCAAGTTTTAGGACGATTATTTTAATCATATACGCAATTTTCAGCGGCAAGGCTAATCATATTCACGATTTAACTCTCTTTATAGACTGCCACAAACCGCCTTATAATACTCGGTATCTATTGCCCCGGCTTTCATCAGCTGAACGCCGATGCGCTTCCGCAATTCGTTGATGGCGTCTATCCGACTTTGTTTGCGGTTCTCAGGAGCAATACACGTCGAGATACGGTATATCTCATCGGCCAGGGTACTGAATACGATTTGAGCCTGGTCTGTAGTCATTTCTATTGTCATATCAATTTACTTGAGAGATTACTGATTCACGTTTTGTGTCGCTTTGAGCCCGCACACAGCCCTGCTTGCCGTATGCCGGCGTTACGTTAGCATAGCAATATACGCAGCCGTGACCGCATGTGTTATATGCTCCGATGTCCTTGCTGAGGACACAGCCACATACCGACCTTTGTCCGGGGTCTTTGGGAAAGGATTCTGGGGCACCGAACATATCTGAATAGCCGAGCCATGACATTAGTCTTTCGTCGTCTTTGAATAGCCGGGCCATTAGTAAGGGATCAACGCAACGATTCTTTTTGATGCCGAACTTGCACAAGTCTATTTGCTCTCCGCAGGTTGCGATTTCAAAGCCGAGGGACTTGTTTAGTCGAGAGAGACCGTCGGCAAATTCAGTCATGCTCTCGTGGGTGAAATCTACGTACTTTATTCCGCTTTGGTTGAGATTGTACTGCACTTTACGATAGCCGGCGATGTCTGCAAAACTGAAGACAAGTTTCTCACAATAGCCCTGGAGTCCGCAGCCGATTTTCTCTATCCTTTCGAGGTGGTCTTCTATATGAAGATTATCCGTCAGAATCACCGGGTCGTATCTCCAGATGACAGAGCCTACGCCTAAAACATCAGCAAGGCGTTTGAAAGTATCGATGCGCTGAGTTAGCGCAGGAATATTTGGCTCAAACCCTTCGGCTACATAATCGTTGAGAGTAAACTGGATATAGCAGTTTATATTGTGGCTGGATAGTTCCTTCAATCGGCCTATGAGTGCTACGGGATTTTTAGACCAGAACACTACCACTCTCGTGTTTTGGAATGAAACATAAGACGGCTTTTGATTGAATGGATTAACCCATGAGCAATATCCTTTCTTGAGACGGTTGAAAAACCAATCTAAATGAAATGCCGGTATGTCCGTGCTACGACTCGCCGATATGACAATGGGAGCGACAGCATCCACTCTCTCCCCCGTTTCACGTATAATGCTTACCTTTTCGTGTTTATACATTCTCATTTTACTTCAACAATATACTCTATTCCGGAGCCAAGGTATTCACGAAGTGAAGTCTTGTCTACCGCATAATACTCAGCGCATTGGCCGTACTGCTTCACCACGAATTTCTTGAGGATGTCGGAGAATGTAAACGCCCAGCCCTGCAAAGGAATTGCATTATTGAAATAGGAATTGGAGTTTACGCGACTGGTAATCCAGTTTTTCTGTGCTCGATTGAGTTTCGCCCCGGAATTGATGAGACTTCTAATTTTGAAAACAAGGCTGTCTTTCAATGCTTCGAGGGGTTTTGTGTCCCACGGAACGAATTTGATTACTGTTGCTGTCATCGTTAGAACCAACTTAATCTTACAAAGTCGTTATTCGAGTCGCTTTCCTGTAACCACGTTTCCATGCTCTCGATTAACTCGTCGATAGTGACTTCAGCCTTGTTTTCGAGAATGTCTTTTTCGTATTCCTCTCGATTTTCCTTGACGGTTTCGATGGCTTCTTTAAGTTCGTCTTTGGGAATCTCGAGTTCGTCAGCGCTCCCGATATATTCACTATTGCACCACAATCCGGGGCAAAGGTCATCGAGCAGAGTGTTTACGAATTCTTGTTGAAAAGATAACAAACCAAAGCCGTATTTTACATCGTATTTGGTTGCAACATGGCATCTGTATCCCATATTTATTCAGTTTTTTGTTTCGTTGATAATTTCTTTCTCAATTTCGCTAAGGAAGATCTTGAAATCTTTTTTATGATGGAGGAATACCATTTCGATTTGAGCCTGCATCTTGGGAAGGTGTGCAAGCCCCAAACACTGAAGGAAAGCACTCACAAGTTCCTGCTGACTCCTCTTATCTGTCACTCCTATGCGACTGCATAGGGAATCGATTGATTGGCGTGAACGCCGTCTGAGATTATCTCTGTCCGGCCAATATGTGCCGTCAGTCATACTCCTCGGATAACCACATGGGTCACCGAGGTATTCGCCGGTTACTGAATCGAGAGTCCCGTCGAGCATCATTTCTGCTATTTCACCCATAACTTTATATTTGAGGTCTGAATTTCCGCTTGCATGCCGATGGAATGATTACTTCTATCGGCCCTTGAGCCATTTCTTTTATTGAATCTATGTCTTTCTCATCGCCACGGCCTTCTGCAATTTTGATAGCATCGGCTATCGCTCGATCCTTATCGAGAGCGCTGTAACCGGGGACTTCCTTGCGGCTCTTATCTGAGAATTTCGGAAAAATGGCAGTGCCACACCCTCGGTAGCCGAATGTTGTAATACGGTAGAATGGCTCGTAACATCTGCGAAAGACAACACCATCAACAATGAGATATTCACGGCTTGTGAGTTTGAGATATGCGATATATTCGGACTTGGAGATATACTCCCCATACCCAGTGTATTTTCTGAACACGGTCTCCCAGGGAATTGCATCGAAAGGATATTCTTCGGACTTTTTGCCGTTGTAGAACGAAATGCGGGCTTCTTTATATAACTGTCCCTTGAATAAGCGCACTTCCATAGGTCGCTCTTTGAGGCTGTGAACGATGAATGCCAACGGCGCCTCCTCTTTGCTCGCCTCTTTTATCTTGACCTTTACAGTCTCTTTATGGCTGACGTGTCTCGGTAAGCGGCACCGGGGCGGTATCTCGCTTTCATGAAATTCTATGTTGAGTTCAATCGTCATTGGCTTCGGATTTGATGAGGTTGTCGTAAAATTCTTTTATCTCCGCATAAAGCGATTCCTTCGGGGTGTTGACGATTCTGCGGCCCTCGAAGTATCTGCCACCTATTTTGAAGCAGAAAGGATAGAGGTCATATTGGTAGCACTCTCCCACGAAGAAAGCGTCGCGTAACATTCTCTTCGGTGGCAGACAGTCCATTGCGTCATAGTATCTTTCTTCGTCGATTTCCTTGAACGGTTCGTTGTTGAGCGATGCCCGGTGCTGGTTGACAAGTTCCGTTACTTTTTCGGGGCTCACTGCTTCGAGGTTGGGATTGTTGTGTGCTGCTTTCAGTTCTTCGAGAGTTTCACCGCCGTAATCGCTGTGAATGTTGTCGCTCATGCTTGTGAGGACTGCGCCCTCAAAGGGAATTGTGGGGTCTATGATGTATTTCATGTTGCGTTTTCGTAAATTGCCGGTTCTAATGATACATTATATATAAAGGAGCCACAACGTACAAGTAGCGCGTTTCTCCCGTAGTAGAGATTTCTCATTCCTATCACGCTTCCGGACGCGCTGAAGTTAGGAAAGCGGTGGATATCCACGCGCTCTCCCTCCTCCTTGCTGATACGTTTTACTCTTGGTGGCCGTCCCATAGTTTTGTGGCGAGTTTGGTTACTTCCTCGGTGTTGGATAATCCATTGGGGCCTCCGAGAATAACGCGGGCCGCGCTATAGCAGGCGTTTCTTGTGAGCTGACGTTGCCAGCAGACGTTGTTTCTCGACCATTTCCAGGCTTCTTTCTTGAGAAGGCTGATAACCTCCGGCGCCGGCTTCTCTTCGTGGAAGATTTGCAGACGGTCTTCTTCATAGTTCTTCACTACGGTGCAGTTGTAGAGTTCAAACACCTCGTTCTCGCGGTTGGCGTTCTCGGCTTGCTTCGCGATGGTTTCTTCGGCTTTTTCCACGAGCTTCCAAAACTTGTGTCGGCTCGTGAAGATTTCTTTCGCACCCTTCTCCTTAGCCTTTAAGTTGAGTTCCATTATCAACTCTCCGGCCCGTCGCAGGAGGTCGACCTTTCCGTTTTTGGCGAGAGTTTCCATCTTGCCGTATAGATTGGAAACGAATAGTGGACGAGAGTATGGGGCATTCTGCAGGTCGATTGCCCACAGTGAGCCGACGGTAGACATAATATCCCGTTTTACCTTTTCCCATGCTTCGTCGGCCTTCTGCTCCGGCGACTTTGCGGCTTCTTTCTCGCGCTCGACTTTCTTGAAGAAATTTTCTCGCCATTTGCGGAAGTTTTGGAACATGGAGTCATAGGCATTGTTGGCTCGCTCCATGCGTGCCGCCGGAAAACGAGCCGGGCCGACAATCATAGCACTGGCTATGCCTGAATGCTTATAGAAAAGCTGGCGGACGCGCTCTTTATACTGATTGAAGTAGTCAGAACGATATGATTCGGGGAGAATCTTGAGGTCTTTCTGTATCTCCTCTTCATACTCGTAGATGTCGCGCAGAGCGCGTTCTTCCGGTGTATGGCTGGTATTGCTGTATGCTCTTACACCATCGTGATAAAGATCTTCGAGGTTTTCTTCGTATTTCCATGACACGACTGTCCATTCTTTCAAGTCGTAATCGCTTACTTCGATAGCGTCACCGTTGGGTGATGTTACCGTATGGGAGAAACGGCAACTGAACATACCCATATTTTTGCGGATGGCGCGGTAGTTGAATTGAAGCGGTTCCTGACCGTCTGTGTGGTTGACCGGCAGAACCGTGGCTGCTCTGTGGCAGTTCTTTTTTGTTAAAATTGTTTCCATTAAGTATCTTATTTGCGTTTTTCTATCTTATTTGCATATGAGCGAGTTAGCTGTTTCTGTCTGGGCTAACCATCGGCCGAGTTGTTTAGCCGCTTCTGCGGCTCTCAGTCCCACGCTGTAATTATACCAGGAGTCGTTACCCCATTGTGCATTGATATGGTAATCGCAGTCGCCGGCTCCGAAGTGTTCGCCGTCAGGCGTTATAACTTTCTCATAGTGAATCTCGAACTTACGGCCTCCGGTGTCTTCAATAATCACGCAGTCTTTTCGGCTTTTCAGTTCTGATGGTCCAATCTTATAGGACTTGATGCCGAGTAACTGCGCTAAGGTGCTTTGGAATACTTTGTAGGCGTGTTCTGCGTCAGTCCGTTCCTTTTTCCTTCGCTCCTTCCGTGCCTTGAGAGATTGGGCGTTCTCGTCTAAGACTTCCTGCTTGGCCGCACTTGCAATATTGAGAAGATCATTTCCCATATCAGGCGTTTTCCTTTACGTCTTCGACTTCAAAGAGAATTGGAACCTCGCCGAAGAATTCCTCAGCAATTTCTTTAATGGCGGCTTCTGTTGTAGCGATGGCAATGAAGATTAGCGGCGCCCAGTCGGGGACTATCGTCTTGCTTTTATCCCCCTCGCCTGCGAATATCACTCGCCGATCGTGATTTGTCTTGCCGAGGTCGTTCTGGTGGTCTGCCACGTCGTTGGCTTCCTGACGGCTTTCTATGCCAACGATGATTCTTTTGATGTACTTCATATTATTGTTATTTATGCGTTATACTTTGCTACGAGGGCGGCGAGTGCCGAACGGAAATCGTGGCTACCGAGTTCTGCGAGGTCGATGAGTTCCTTCTCGCAGGCATCAAAGTTCAGAACCTGGTCTTTTCTCGGTTCTTCGTAGATTTTGCGGAGTCCCTTGCTGCCGTCGCGGTATGTAATCAGGACTTTCTGCCCTTTGTTGGTCTTGACTACTTCGTAGTGAGCTACACCTTTGGCCCAATCCGCTTCGGTTACTGAACGGCGGATTCTCTGGGCTTCCGTGAGTGCTTTTTCAATCTCACACTCTTCTTCGCGGGTTGGAGTGTAGTAATATGTCAGGGTAGCGTTCCAGACATCGCACATTGCCTGATGGAGTTCGGATTCTCCGAATGGGCTGATGGCGGCGAAGTAGCCTTTCATCTGCTTGTCGAACGTGGCGTCGTAGCCGTTGCTCACGTACCAATCCTGTATCATGTCGAATTCGGATTTTACTTTCACGCTCTTCAGGATTTCCATCGCTTTCTTTATGATTTCTCTTGTTTTCATTGTCTTTTTAGTTTGATTAAATCATCATATCTGCATACACAAAATTACAAATAAATAATCATATACGCAAATTTTAGACCTGAAAATTTAATCATATCTGCAATTTTCATCATCATATATAATCATATTGATAATATATAAGGCAATCCTTCGGGATTGCCTTATTCAATGAAAAGAGACCTTAGAATGTAATGATATTATAGGAAATCCCTATCCCTATGTACGGCTGAACTCTGTGCGGTGTCAGTCCGAACCCGGCTTGGATACCGATTCCCCATCGCTTATTCTTGGTGGGCGACCTTATATAGATGGTCTCTTTACGTTGGAAAATCTGAATACTGTCCAGTGCCGGGTGATAACCGCTCACATAGGCCCGGAAAGTGCTGTCTTCATATATCTTTTGGGTAATCGGTATTATGACCTCTACACTGTCCTTGGGCGCTTGGCAAACCATCGAATCTACGACCGTCTCAACGGAGGCTGTCGGTAGACTGGGTTGATCTGCGGCCGGTAGTTTCTCGGTAACATATCGAAGAACTACGCTATCGACTGGGACGGGCTTAGGGTATGGAATCGTATCGTAGGTAGTAATTACCTTTTCCACCACCTCCTTGGGACCGGCTCGGTTCCATAGCATCACGTTAGCGAGGACTGATGCAAGGAGCAAAATAGTGAGAATTATTATTGCCTTTTTCATTCTGTTTTAGAGTTCTTTGTATTCCGAAATTGCATCGAAACAAGGGCAGCCCTTGATGAATTCGTATGGTTCGATGATGCCGTTGCCGTTGAGGTCCGGGGAGGTATCGCGGTGCCCGATGACTTTATTGATGGTAGGATACTCGCTCTTGAGTTTCTTGATGAGCTTGATAAGGCTCGCTTTTTGCCGGGGAGTGCGGGTGTCTTTTATCATACGGCCGTCGGTATCTCGCGCGTCAAGTCCGCCTACATAGCTGATACCTATTGACCTCGTATTGTGCCCGGAGGCATGGCATCCGATTTTGCTAATCGGGCGACATTCCTCGATTGTACCGTCGGGGTGAATGACGAAATGATACCCGATGTAGCGGGTTCTTCCTTTGGCGTCTTTGTAGGTGGAGAATTTGCGGGCTTTGTGGGCAGCGTTGATTTGGTCTGCAGAGCAGGCCTTCCCCTCTTTTGTCGCGGTACAATGGACGATGATTTCGTCAATATACCGTGATTGAGGAGCAAAGCCGAGGTATTCCCATGTGTGGGGACCGACTATACCGTCCGGCGTTAGCCCGTGGGCTTTTTGAAATGCCCTGACTGCAGCGTCGGTATTCTTTCCGAATATGCCGTCAGCCGAGATTTTGAGTTTCTGCTGAAGGGTTTTGACTTCGTTACCCTTGCATCCTATTTTGATTGTGTTCATCTTATTCTATGCTTTCAGTTACCTCGCTCTCCGTGGTATTCGGTCCACGGTTGAGCGCGTCGATTACTCTCTTCTTAGCTAATTCCTGAATGGAGTGCTTGAGCGCATCCTCGCCTATCCATTCGGCCATGTCGCGTATTGTTTCCGGGATTTTGGCTGTCCGGCACTTGCGTCGTTTGGCATGCTCTAATACGCTCTTGCCCTCGATTACTATAATCGCCAGGCAGATGCACATAGAAATATAGGGCCATTCGTACCATGCAAATACGGTTCCCATCAGGCCGAGAATGAATCCCAGAAGCTGGATTAGCCAGTACCAGGATATTTTCTCGACTGTCATTCGCAGTTTGCGGGAGCGCAGGGGTTCTCCGAGTTTCTTAGCGGTGTAAACGCCGCTGACGAAATCAATCAGACATACGGCGACAGTGATGAGAAACAGAATGAAGCACACTATCAGATGTCGGTAGAGGTGGCCGACATCGTAGTTGGTAAAAGCAGTCGAGATAATATCGTTCATCAGTTGTCGGGTTTAGTCGATGTTGAAAGCTTTCTTGAATTCGTCCACGAGGTCGAGTTTCTCCCATGTAAAGAGTTCGACTTCCTCGCCGTTCACTACCTTGGTTGTTGGGATGCGGCCGAAGTGTCCGTAAGAGGCGGTGGGCTCGTAGATGGGATTGCGGAGCTTGAGACGTTTGTTGATGCCGGCTGGTGTCAGGTCTACGAGGCGAGAGACGATGTTGGCAACCTCGGAGTCGGCGTAAGGGACGTGTCGACGGACGGTGCTTACATAGAGGCTCACGGGCTGAGCCACGCCGATTGCGTATGCTACCTGCACAAGCACTTCGTCAGCTATACCTGCGGCAACGAGGTTCTTTGCGATGTGGCGGGCGGCATAAGCGGCTGACCGGTCTACTTTCGAGGGGTCTTTGCCGGAGAAAGCACCGCCGCCGTGGGCTCCGTGACCTCCGTAGGTATCGACGATGATCTTGCGACCTGTGAGGCCGGTATCGCCATGGGGACCGCCGATGACAAACTTGCCGGTGGGATTTACATGGAGAATAAGGTTTGCATCGAAGAGCGCGGCCACTTCCGGCTGGAGATGGGAAATGACTCGGGGCAGAAGAATGTTCTTCACGTCCTCGCTGATGCGGTTGAGCATGAGAGTGTCGGCGGCAGATTGTGGAAGCCCGTGCTCGGCCTTGATGAAGTCGTCGTGCTGGGTAGAAATGACGATTGTGTGGATTCTACTGGGCCGCTTCGTGTCGTCATCATATTCAACCGTTACCTGGCTCTTTGAATCAGGGCGCAGGTATGTCATTACCTTACCTTCACGACGAATCGCAGTCAATTCTTCAAGGAATTTATGGCTCAGATAGAGCGACAGCGGCATATAGGTCTCAGTTTCGTTGGTGGCGAAGCCGAACATCATGCCTTGGTCACCGGCTCCTTGGGCTTCTTCCGTTTCACGGACTACGCCACGGTTGATATCGGGGCTCTGACCGTGCATGGCGTTCAGGATACCGCAGGATTCAGCGTCAAACTTGTAGTCGCTCTTGTTATATCCGATGCGGCTTATGATCCTACGAGCGATGTCTTGAACATCCACTCTTGCGGTTGAACGATATTCGCCGGCGATGATAACCTGGCCGGTGGTTACGAGAGTTTCGCAGGCGACTTTTGAGTCGCGATCCTTTGCCAGAAATGCGTCCACGATGGCGTCCGAGATTTGGTCCGCCACCTTGTCGGGATGTCCCTCTGACACGGATTCCGAGGTAAAAAAATACTTTCCCATTATGTAATTTTTTGATTGATTTTCTATTATGTGTTCAAAGTTAGATATATTCTCGCGCGCTCAATAACGAAAAGCGCCCGACAAACTGCAAATGGCTATGCAGTCTGCCGGGCGCAGCGAACCTATTGGAAAACTGCTGTGGTAGGCTATTCTCTTTTAGAAGCAAGGTCGTCAACTAATTTTCTTACCTCGCCCCATATTTCGGGTGTAGATGTATCAATGTTCGTTTCGTATTCGAGGACATCGAGATTATCGCTGACAATCTTCACGGAGCCGATTAGGTCGATTGGAAATGCAACTATATAGTTAAGTTCCATATCGTAGAGGACTGATTCTTCAGATGTACTTTCTGTAACGAAACTATTGCTGGTATAGCAGGCATAGCCATCGTACTCAAGAAAGAATCCGTTTCTGAAGTCTTGGAACTTGACGTTTTCGTCCACCAACCGATAGGAATGGGAGACTTTGGTTACAGTTCCGACTGGCAATTTATTACTGCCGCTGAAACCCACATTGATAAAATGAGCTTGAGGAATTGTTACTATAAGCCGGGATAGAGTATGGATTACATTCGATGCTCCGACACCGGTCTGGACTATCCTATATCCAGCCAGGTACTTTTTTGCCAGTTCGTATTCTTCCTTTGTTGCTGTTAAGATTACTATCATAGTCAGGGATGATCGTTAAATATATGGCCTAAGATTGAACCATCTACTTCTTCGCGCTTTTCAGGTGGCAACTGAGCATAATATTCATGGAAGGGAATTGGTTTATAAGGTTGGGAAGCGTGCGGCGGTTGGAGTAATTCGCCGTGTGCTTCTACTTTTTCATGAGCTAAGTCACTTCGGACGATTATTCGCCCGGTTCCACTACTTCCTAACCCTCCTCCACGACTATCACAAGAGAGTTTGTCTACGATTTCAAACTCAGGAGAGAGAACGCGGTAGAATGTCATTTGAGCTATGCGAGTGCCACGTTTTATGGTAAACTCTTTGTCGTTGTTTTTCACAATGACGCTGATGTTGTCAGTATAGCCGGGGTCTATCTTACCCACGAGTACGTCGCAGTCCCAACGCTGAATGCCTGTAATGGTCTTATAGAAAAGAGGGCAGAAGATATCAAACAGCCAATTTTTAACTTTGCGAGTTCCATATCCCTCCATACCGTTGAGCTCGAATCCGCTTCTGGGTTCTATCTTGGCCTCGATACCTTCGGGCAGGTTTATTGCGATGTTCAGTGGAATTTTGAATCGGGAGTGTGCCGGTACTTTTACGTCCTCCGGCACAGTCAAGTCGTAACCTATACTTTGGGGCTTACCTTTCTGCGGCAAGATATAGTGATTGCCGAAGTGTGCGACTTCGAGAACAATCGGCATTTCTGACGTCGGGGTTGCCTTTGTTGTATCTGCTATTGAGGCTTGGGTTGTCTCTTCTTTCATATATTATATTGTAGCTGATCGTGCCGGCCCAGTTATCTGCCAGGCCGACACTGTGGAGGTCGCTGGTCTTATTTGGCAAATGTCACTTTCACAGAGGTCGATGACGTTTTGGTCGGCGGGAATATCTTGGTGATTTGGCCCGTATCTTCGTTGACGATTGTGGCTTCGCCGGGGATACCGCGCAGGAATGCTTCGCGAGCCTTGATCTTTGCGTCGAGTTCTGCTTTCTGAGCCGTGAGGTCGTCCCAGTCAGGGTCTCCGCAGGTGCTGTAATCGTACTTGACTCCGACTTCAGCCACACAGAGGTTGGCTCCGTTGAAGAGTGCCCCGGCTTTGCCGTACCTTTCGCAAGCTGCGATTGTCGAATCAACGACACCTTTGTCTTTGAGGAAGATTGTCAGGCACTCGACAAGCGCCTTTACTGTGGAGAATACTTGAATGGGGTCGGCTTCTCCTTCGACCACTTTGGTTACCAGAGTCTGCGCTGTCGCTTTCTGGTTTTCTTTCGTAAAGGGGACTGCCCTTCCGATGATTTGTACTAAAGCGTTTTCGCTCATAATTGATATTATTTTGAGTTTGATTTGGGTTCTTTCTTGAAGTCTTCACGCAGGTCTTTCCATGCAAGTCGGCCGAGGTAGATTGATACGGCGAGCATTGCTATTGAGAATATAGCACCTGGGGTATTCATTGTACCCTTGATGATGTGTGCCACGGGCCACACGATGGCGATGGCAAGCATGATGACTCCGTAGATTGCCTGCTGAACCGAGAAGAATCTCGAAATTGATTTTGTTGTCATTTTGATTAGTATTTCTTATTTGCATTTGTGTCGGTTGTGTATGACCCCGCTATTCTTCGTTAAACCATTCGTCGGGGAATCCTTGTTTCATGTCTATTTCCGGCTGCTTGCCGTGGAAGAATCTCGGTTCGGTAGCCAAAGTCGGGTAACAAAGATTCGGGTTGTCTGCATTTGGATATTGACAGCGGCCATCCGGGGTCATACCAAACGCAAGGTCTATACCCGCAATGCGATCAGACCCTTTGCCGTTCATTTCGGCAAGCAATTCGTAGAAATCCTTGCCACCGAAAACGCCGTAGCCTTTGTAACATTCTTCTTTCCATACATGACCTTTATCGTCAGTCATGTATATTGTTTTCTTTTCTCCGGCTATGATTCTTTCTCCGGTATCCTGACAATGCCATGAAAACTGTCCCATACTTTATATTTATTTGGATTAGTATCCGAGAACTTTTTTTGCGTTGGCTTCTATTTCTGAGAGAGGCTGATCGGGGAACTGTTGGCCGAGGATTTCGCCTGCTTTCTTGATAAAGTATTTGAATCTCACCTCAAATTCGGCTTTCTGCTCTTCTTCGGTCATGTTCGCATACTCTTGAGTATTCTCGTTGTCGGGGCAGAATCCTCCGAGTTCGAGTGCGCCGGTCATATCGGGGCCAGTGGCAAACTCGCAGTAGCAGTGTTCGGCGAATGTGAGTCCGGCTTCTTTGGTTTCTTCTTGATAGAAATCCCAAAGTTCTTTCACATAGGGTTCATATATGCTGAGTTCTTTTTTCATCGTCCTTTTGGTTTTTGATTAAACATCTTATTTGCATATACAAAATTACGAAAATATAATCATATACGCAAATTTTAGAGAGATTATTTTAATCAAATCTGCAAGAAATTTATCAATATGATAATATAGGGCGCGGACTGAAATTAGTTCTGCACCTCTTTTTGCATATATGATTAAAGTTGGGGGCAAAAAATAGACCCCGCCGTAGGTGGCAGGGTCGTAATGTTATGCTTTTGTTATTTCCTCGTTTTATCTGTCAAGGATGGCAGGCAACGCCATTGTCGTAGAGCCATTCGGGAGCAATGTCCGCTCCGTTGGCCCAAAAGATAGTTTCGTCAAGGCCGAACTGCTTGAACTGCTCTATGTCCTTTAGCGCCTTGAACGCGGGGGCATCGAGCACCGGGGTCATGTCTACATTTTTCACAGCACCATCGCTGAAAGTGCAGATGAGGGTGTAGTTCCCTCCGTATTCTACGTCTGTTACTTGTATGTACATATTGGTAGGGAATTAACGGTTAATCTTTGTAATTGGTTCTCCGCGCTGGGCTTTCTCCCAGAGTTCCATAACTTCGGCTTCGTGCGAGTCGAGAAACTCATTTACCAAAGCAATGGACTTCGCCTTTGCTCTGCCCTCTACAATCCTATCCTTGATTGTGATTGTGAATTGTTCGGATCCTCTGCGCACATGGATATGCGGCGGATTGTGGTCGAATCCGTAGAGGTAGATCAGTAAACCTTCGAGTATGTATATCGCGCTCATTAGCTTTGATGTTTATCGTATTGGTATATGCAAAGTTACAAACAAATAATCATATACGCAAATTTGGAGAGGATTATTTAATCATAACTGCAAGATTTTCAAATTAAAAGGAGCGCCATTGCTGACGCTCCCGAACATTGAACGCTCCTTCGACGCTCACGCGCCTGCAGAACTGCAAATATGAAGTAGTACAAATAAATTCGTATAGATGTCGATGAGGATGCCGGCTTCAAGCCAAAAGACGAAGTTGCGCCGGAGTACAACCCCGATGATGACACCTAATATCGTTGCGTAGGGCATCCCTGATGCAACTATAATCCAAGCCAGAGCAGCCAAACCGAGAGTGACGGCAGCTCCGGTATGGACTTTTCCTACAAGATCCTCCTTGAATGCCGGCGATGCCGCGACGAAAACTATTGAGCCGCATATCAGGAATGCGAGAAACTGGATGTTTTCTGGCGTAACCCGTATGAGTGGCACCCATGCCAGAGCTGCGCAGAGCGCAACCACTACTGGGAAAAGGAGTTTCGATTCGGTATGGTAGTATGTCACACTGATAGAGGATGGTAATCCTCTTGTGATAACGTATGCAATCAGGTAGATGGCGATGATTGCGAATGAAATGATTGCGAGTATTGTTTCAGTCATAGTTATTGGAATTAGGGCAGCTAGTAGCGCCATGATGATTACTGGAATAGTTTGTCGGTTAAGTCATACCACGTGTAGTAGTTGGCAAGGAAAGCCAATACCGCGCCACCAAGACAACCTATCTGGTCCCATGCGAGATCCCATACACAGAAATGATTTCCTTTTTGTTTGGAATCCCTGACTTCCTTCCAGATACCGAAGGCAAGTGCCACAGTATAGGCAATGCCGGCCGCTATCCACGCTGATGGGAAGTGGATAAGAGACATGAGCGAACCAACAATGGTCGCGATGATGAATTCACAGAAGACATGGAACTTCTTGTCGTCCCCAGTCTTGTCATTGCATATTTTCTTTTTCATGATGAAATGTATTTAGAGGTTACTGAACTTCTGAGTATTCTTCCATGTCGCCGAGAGCCTGGATTGCCGCCCATTCCTCTTTGCTGACTTGCGCACGATGCGCAGCGATGCCGGCGGCGACAGCTCCGAGTTCTTCAAGGCTGGAGAATGGATAGACCTGCGGGGTGCCGTCCGGCTGGCTTCCGAGGTTGACTTCAACCGGGAACTGCATCATGCCTCCCTGAATGGCGACGAGCATACCCGTGAGGTCGGTTTTCAGAGCTTCAGAGTATTCCACGGTCATGCCGTTCCATTTATAGCCATAGCGAAGTTTAAGGTCGCTCTCGGCCTTGATTACAGCCACGATGTCGGCCTTGATTTCGTCGGGGCTCGGTCGGTGGTCGTATGTCTGATACCAGTTATAGCTGTTTTCTGCGTCCTCGGTATCTTTGCCGAAGCCGTAGAAAACAGCCCACTTCTTTGTTCCGATCTTCTCCAGACCATTCTGCGGGCCTGGCGCGCCGTATCTTTTTTCCATGTTCGAAATATTATGAGAATGAATAAATTCGTAGAGCGCCGGTGCCCTGCTTCTGCACGATTGTTGTCTCTACCGTGCCAGGGAGAAGTCCCCGATCTTTCATCTGGTCGAGCAAAGACTTCATTTCTTCGCTGTCCGTGAAGAATTTGTATTCTGTCACATCACCTACAAAGTGGAACAGCACGACATATCGGGATTCTCCCCAACGTGTCTTGATGTCTTTCTCGTAGTCCAGAAGCTCAATTGGTCTGTTTGTTATCGAGCCAAGCGACATATGCTGGCAGCTGAAGCGTTTTTTACCATCTGCCGGAGTATATTTCAACCCCAATTCGCTGAATTTTGCCATGTGTTGTCCAGTTAATTTGAAATATAGATGTTTGCAATCGGCATGGCAGGCCATACCTTTGAATGAGCCGATGATCTGTTGGCGACGCTTGCGGGACTTAACCCTATGCAATGCTCTCGCCGCTTTAACTTTGATTCTCTTGCGGAGGCGCGAATAGACTTCCCAATGCTGCTGCCCTTTGACGGTTTTCCATTTACCAAATGTCTTGAAGCCAAGAAAGTCAAGTCCTTCAGATATAGGTCTTATTGCGAAATTGTCTTTTATCTTCAATCCAAGTTTTTCAAGCTCAGATTTCAATAGGTCATACAATTTCCAGCATTCGGTTTTTGTGGAGGCGAAGAATACTATGTCGTCACAATAACGGTAATAATGATAATGAATCTCGTCTCCCTTATCAGTATAGACCCTGCCGCGCCCCTGGGCCATAACCTCATCTTTATTATCTATCTCAACGGTGTGATAGCTCACATTCTGACACATGATTTTATCAACCGCAGACAAATAAAGATTGGCAAGACCTTGAGAGGAACGCAGCCCTTTGGAAAGACCTTCAGGCATCAGTTCAATGAAATTATCCAGGTATTTCAGGGCTACGGGGTCGCCAATATACTCCCTGACAATAGCCTTCATCATTTCCTGAACGATGCTGTCGTAATAGTGGAAAACATCGCTCTGCCCGTAATTTTGCATGTTGGTCGGGTCTGCCTTTATGTCCTCCTCTACAATATGGTGCAGCCAGTGCATACCACGGCCCTTGATGCTTGCGGCTGTATTCGTAATGAGTGTCGGGTAAATATATTTCTCGACAACCCTCATGACTGCTTGTACTCCGATTCTCTTATAAACCGGAGGCGCATGGACTATTCGGGGCTTGTATCCATCCCTGACATACAACTCCCGCAGTTCTTCACGGGCAAGAAAGAACGTACCGTCCGATAGTTCCTTCTTGAGATTTTTTAGGGTATCAGCCTTTTTGCTTTTGTGGTATTCACGCTGATATTTATTTTCGAGATTGCCTACAAGGTCGTCGAAACTTTCTTCAAGATTCTTGTCATCGATGATCTCCGGCAATAGATTATACAACGGAAACGACACAGTGTCGCGCTCCGGAGTTTTTGCCGGAAGGTCCACATCCATAAATGGTATGTCAAAAATCTTTTCCATAATTAAAGCCTTCAGGACTTCCGAGATTTTTCCGCTTTCCAGACTTTCGTCTGCTGTTGCCGAGGTGCACCTTCCTCGCAGAATAGATTGATGTACGCGACATCGTCCAGGGTCTTGCGATTATGTTGACGGTGAGGGAGCACCGTTTTATTCCTTAATGTGAGCCGAGAGCTGTTATTCGTGTTCGAGTTCGAAGAAGCGTTATTCGCGTTCGAGTAGACGAGACCGCCATTCGCGTTCGCATTGTTGTTCGACCGACCGACGCACCGGCTATGGAAGGTTCTACCTTTTTTGAAAGTTTCTTTTTCCTTGCTATCTCTTGATTTTAAGGGTTTGACAATATGGAACGGGCTTCGGCTCCGGGCTTTGTTGCCCGAAACCGAAGCGACGCTTTTCGTTATTCGCTGGCCACGTTTTCCGAGGTTACTACTATTTCGTAATTTCCGCTGAAGGCGAGCCGAGAGCTGCCAACCGTGTCCGAGACCGAAGAAGCGTTATTCGCGTTCGAGTAGACGAGACCGCCAACCGCGCTCGCATTGCTGCGCGACCGACCGACGCACAGGCCACGGTCGGCAGTATACCACTGACAATCGGAGTAGTTCTTGTTCCATTTGCTGTTGTCTGTGGTTACTCGTGAGGCGATTATGTCGCAGTATCTACCGAATTTAACACGGCCGATACAGTAACCAGATGTGTTGAGTCCCTGGATTACGCTTTCTTCTTTTGTCTGATAGTTGCGGACTACATGGTATTTCGCATCAATCGGGTACGAGCTTGTGGCTACTCGGTGATCCTTCTTGAACTGTGCGAAGGACGGCACGTTGGCGGCGATGAGGTCCATGATTTCCCAGTTACATCCGACAAAATTCTGAATACCGAAGATGATGTTGCCGATGTTTGAGCCGGAATACTTTCTTGTTATCTTACCGTAGGTGTTGAAATTGTTCTGTCCGGTTGTATACTGCGAGCCACATCCATATCCGGCATACGCCTGAATGTCTCGGGTCCCTGTCAACGCCATTACGAGATTGGCGATGTCCTTGCTTATCTCATAGCTGATGCCGTGGTAGCCTTTACCTCGCATTTCGATGAGATTGAGTATATCGGCATAGGTGTAGTTCATCGTAGAGGTAGGCACTGAAGCATTTGTGATGTTGCCCTCGCTGTCATACTTCCAATCGGCATTTGTTACCGATGTTCCAGTACCTGTACGGGTTCTGACACCGCTGATTGAGCGGGGACGCATGAGTGCATCTACACTCATGCCGTAGATACCAACGAAACGCATAGGCACCCATACCCAGTCGGGTTCTATTGCTTCGATTGCGGCACTATCGACTGCAATGGCTTCGAGGTCATCGAAACCCGTCGGGGACGTAAATATTATTTTCTTGGCACCACTCGGTACATCGCAGAACACATAATCGCCGTAGGTGAAATCGAACAATGAATGACTTATAGCCATATTGAACGTACCTACAATCTTGTCATTCTCGTCTACGAACACAGCGCCGATCTGTGCATTGTTGAGCCCGGGCCAGCGGACCTGCTTCATGCCCTCGACATCGAGTTCATAGACATTCATATTGGCATTGTCGACTATCTCGTAGTCGTCACCCTTCGAGAGAGCTGTACCGTTATTGGTCGTGTAGACGCATGAATACGCCTTGACGAGAATATCGGCCAGTTTCTCACGATTGGTTTTCATTGCCGTAGAGAGTGGCTGAGAAGCGAAGCTACAAGCAAAAAGATACTTCTTCTGATTCTTGAAGTCATTGACTCCCTTATACCAATATCGGCCGAAACCGAGCATCACATCGAAACCTTCACCTGCTTGGTCCGTCGGATCATACTCGGTGCCGTCGGCCATCAGATTGTAGTTGGTATCCATAATCTGACGGGCGAGCAGCTTGGACTCGCGGGAATCGTAGGTGCATCGGTACGGGTGAGCCGCATCGAATATCTTGACGAAGTGGCCGCTCGGCTCGTACTCTTCCTTGCTCGTACCGTTGTCGAGATTCGTGATGTTCTGGCAATCATCGTCAGTATCATCGAAACTGACGCATGAATACTGCGAGTTGTAGAGGGTCAACTGCGGGAAGTACGCGGCGAGGCTTCCGGGACGCGCCTTGTCAAGTTCGTTATCGTCGATAAGGTCCTCCATTATCCAACGACCCGTAACGCCAGAGCACTGGTTGCTTTCCTCGTAAGCACTACCCGTCGGGTCGAGACCGATGGCGCCGCTTGTGCGAAGTGACTTGAGGATTGATGAAGGAGCCGTGATGTTTACGTCTGGCAAACGGAGATAACGAAGATTGGACGACCCGACAATACCATTGATAAGATTATATGGGTCTATGTTGGGACATCCGGCGAGCATGAGACGGTTCACGCTTGACATACCGGCGATTGTCAAACCTCCGGGATAGGTAAGATACGGGAGGTTGACGAAATTCAGCTCCGTCATGGATGCCGGCAATTCAAGAGTATCGATAGGCGATGTTTCTGCCAGAGATATACCAGTGAGGTCAGAACCCGATGCAAGCACTGTCTTCATTCGCGGACAGCGGGAGGCATTGATGCTTGTTACCTCTGTTGTGCGCACGTCGAGGTGAGTCAGGAACGGCAGGTCGCCGAGATTCATGTTGGTAAGGAAGCCCGTGTTGCCGGGAGACAGACGCCAAGACTGGCGGTGGTTTGTGGAGCCAATTACAATCTTCTCAGCGAGCTTCATCATCGAGAACTGGAAGTTCGGGTCGAGTGAGATTTGCGAGAGGTCAATCTCACTCATCTGGTCGGCTTGGTAGATGTAAAGCAGGATATTGTCGCCGTGCTGGAAATTGGTAAACGTACCATACTCGCCGGCCTTGAGGTACATCCCCTGCGTCACATTACCGCCATCGTTACCGATGCCGTAGTAGCCGGATTTGCCGGCACGGAATTTGATAACGGCTCCCGTCTTGGCGCCGATACGGCCGCCGAGAACATGACTGGCGTCCTTGAAGTCGCCGGTCTGGTAGTATCCGTCGCGAATGCGCCAGCGTTGCTCTATGAAGCGAGGCAGAGCCTGACGGCCGGAACCGTGCAGGGCATAGTAGTAGATGTCCGTGTACTTCTCGGAGTAGCGGATATACTTGCTTTCGCAGTCGTATGTGCAGACAACCTTCGGCCAGAACAAAATGCGCTTCTGAACGAAGTAATAGAGTGCGCCCTTGGGCGAGAATGGACCGGCGCCTATACCGTCGATTTCGGGAAGGTTACGCATCGTTGCCACGACACCGGGAAGCGTGAGAGTGTTACCGTTTGCATCGGCCACCATTTCCTGATTGTCGCAACGACGTAGGTTGTTCCAGAGAATTGAGCCACGACCGGCGTAGCACTTGTCGTCCTCAGCAGGATCGAGTTCTGCAGGAATGGTGTTGCCGCCATCGTTATCCTTACCGTTGCAGGTGTCGCAGTCGTAAACCTTATTGAAATACATTCTGACCGGCTCCATTGCGGAAGGTGTATGATAAACACCATTCTCAACCCAGCAGCCGTCCTCAAGGAAGAACATAGGCTGCATATTCTTCGCCTGCTGGTCCACTGCGGCAAGGTAATCTGTGAACGTATAGTATGCGATGAGCGATTGGACGCTCATGTATTTCCACGCATTTTCACGCCACAACTGTTTCCATGTATTTGCAAGCGCGGCCTTGGAATAGTCGCAGGAATCGCAGAATTTGAGCACATTGAACAGCTCATAGGGGACTTTGCGACCCATCGCGAGGTCTTCCTGAAGCTGGTCGTCGTCAACCATGCACTCGAAATACTGTGTCCACACGGGATAAGTCGGCTGGCCGAGATTCAGTTTGGATACCCACGAGGATTGTGTCGCAACCGGCGCCATCATGTCATCGATAGAGCCTACGCCCATGAACCAGTCCATTGCGTCGTAGGTAATCAGCTCGAAGCCGCTGACGGGGTTGAGAACATCGCCTTGGATAACCCACTTTCCATTTATTTGCTTCATGGAGCCATTGGATCTGGCCCACTCGCCGCCACTGTAACGCATGAAAACATAGTCGCGGCCGCAATACTGCGACAGTAGATACAGCTTGCTCGTATCAAGTCCCTCGGTGGCCTTGAAGCGAGCCATGATTTCTGTCAGTGATTCCTGACTTACGAATTTGCCGGCGGCATTGAATGATGCTTTGCCGAAAAACTCCACAAAGTCGCCGTAGTTCTTGCAGCCAAGATTATAGCCGGGAGTATCCTTGAAACCAAGTGCCACCTGCTCGCCCTTATCCTCCTTCCAGTTGCCACGGGCATGGAACCACGCATCACTGAGAGAGTCGTTAGTAGCTCGGAAAGCAGCGATAGGATGATTTGCGGTCGAATGATTCATCTGCAGCCCGGTTACGGTTACGTCACTCTTAGACCATGTGCCATCAAAGGCTCGCTGGGCCGGAGTAATGTAGTCGGAGCCGAGAGCTCGGAATGTTGCATTCATCATATCACAAACACCGCAGTCGTTCGCCATAGAGGAGTCGGAGTAGTCCACTTTGACCGTGATAATGGCGACGGGTATGGTGTTCAAACCGACACGAATGTAGCCGATTTCAAACAGCTCGTATGTCTTGAGCGCGTCTTCATTAGTGTAGTCAGGATTGAGGGGAGTGATTTTCCACCCTTTATTCTTGCGCAGATAGAATCGGTCGTTCTTAATGGGTCGCTTGGCAGATGTAGTACCTTGGCGGCGCCACTGAACGTGTTCAGCTTTGAACGACCTCCAAGGTCTTGCAGGATCGAAGTAGAACAGCGTACACTCAAACTTGGTCGATGTGTTGATGTCTCCGTCGAATGTGTCGAAAGTAGCCTGCGGAGCGACTACTACATAGTATGGGATTCCTTTCTCCTTGAACTTATCCATCGAGGGTCGGTTCTGATTGTCGAGCACATCCTCATCGGTGAACTCTTTAATCATTTCGTCCGTATTGGTAAGTTTGCAGAGATAGTTCTGGAAAGCCTGCGCCCACTCATAGTAACTGTCGTATGCGAGAGTGTAGTAGAGATAGAAGTCGCCGTCGGTGCCATCGAAGTCAATCTGCTTCTGATTGAGGATTGCGCCGGAGTTGGCAATATAACCGATAGATCCCGCTTCCTCGCCATCGAAATACAGCTTGATTGTGGAGTAATCGGTCGAGCCACGTTTTACCGTTATAGTGGACGGTTCTACAACAATGGCTACGGTATGCTTCTCGTTACACTTGAATGATCGTGTAATGACGGAGGGCGTACCATTCTTGCAGAACAGCACGGCCTTGTTACCGCAGATGTAGAAGCCGGCACCAGAATCCGGGTCATAGCACTCCATGAGCTTGGCTTCGTCGTCCTTGATGTTGTTGGTGGCGAAGGCAAACTGGAAAGCCATACCATTGGTACGCTCCGTGGCGGCGGTGCCAAATGGTGCGTAAGGGATCTTGGCTGTGACGTTTTCGGCGATGCGGAGGCTCATTTCGTCGAGATACTTGACAAATCCGTTGGATGACCAGTTGGAGCCGTTGACCTGCATCGTATATCCATTGTTGGATATTGTGTGGTCTGTCTCAGCGTTGGAACGGGAGGCAAAATCAAAGCCGAACAATGCTCCCTCCTTGATTATTGCAGAGATTGCCGAGCCTACAACGGTAACGGTTATCGGATTGGTCTGGCTGTCTCCGCTCTTGGCGTAGATTGAGATTGTATCGGAACCGTCTGTGTCATAGCCCTGAATCTGCTTGCGGACGATTTCAGTCTGTGAGGTACCTATGTCGGTAGAAATAACCTCAATGCCGTCGATATATACCGAAGCTGCTGTTGAGGTCTTGCCGGGCGTATAAGCGGCAACCTCGACTTCAAGATTGTCGTAAAGGCGGATTGTACCATTGTTGATGTCGTTGTAGCGTATAGATACAATGGGCTGCGTGGACTTGGAATCCACACACATAATAGAGCTGTAAATCACGTTACCTTTGACACCGGAAGCCACGTCCTCGCCGGATATGCGGATTGCATAAGACCCGTGGGCCAGTTTCTCGTTTCCTCCGAACACGTTGCATGGGTCGATGGAAATTGAGTGCGAATAACTGTCTGTGATGACAGACTCGCCGAGCTTCTTCCACTCCCCGTTGAAGAACATTTCAGTTGTAACCTTTACACCGAGCTTCGATACATTATTGGCAAACTTATACATCAGCAGGTTCTTGGTCGACCCGCCAACTTCAAGCACAGAGCCGGTAGTATAGTTCAGCGTCTGGACAGAGGTACATGTTACATCGACGGCGGTAACAGTAATGGTGCGCCGTTTAACGTTCCCTTCGGCATCGTAGGCAACAATTGTGAAGTCGCGTGCCGAAGCCTCAGAGAAATACGGCGTAAAGTCGTATTTGAACGAGTAATTCGTTGGACTTGTAGACGAATTTTGGTTTATAGCCTCGCTCCATAAGGTAAGTCCGGAAGTAGCATCGATGATTTCCAGACGGCGGATTACACCGAGCACCTCGGTCACGTTACTTCCCTGTCCATCGAATGTTACAGACTTGATGGCTGCTCGAACTGAAATTTCGGAGCCAAATGCAGCATAAACCGCCGGGTTTTCCAAATAGATATTAAGCGACGAGCCGGACACAGAGCCTCCTCCATTACTCTTGGGGATAGAGATGGATTGGCCCATTTCGTTGCCGAGCTTGTTGATGGCTTTGATGATGTGGTTCTCGGCATCTTGGTCTACGTCAAGATGATCGAAAGCGTTCTGTTGCATATCGTATGCGCCACCGGTAGAGAATGCATCCTTGCCGTCTTTTTCTGGGGTTGCGGACGTCTTTACCGTTCCACCTCCACCAAACTGCTTCCAAAGGTCTTTGTTGGAGAAGTCGGAAACCTCGCCGGTGAACTGGTAGGCTTCCCATGCGTATTCGCCCGTGCGGAATGTGATGACAAGACCACTCTTCGCATATTTGATGCCTGATGCGTTCTGCAATTCGAGGATGGCGTCAATGGCACTTCCTTTGTCATAATATCCGGCAACTTTGCGAGGACATAGTGCATCGACATTGATAATGGCTTCGGCACCGGCCGACATACCAGCCATGTCAATCCAGTTGTTGACATTGAGAAACTGCGGACTGGTTGTGTTCGGACCGACATATTGGTAGGTTTTCCATGAGCTGGGACCGATGGCGAACGTTATAGTCAGACCGAGAGAGGCCTTACCCTCGTTGAATACAGCTGTGAGAACGTTATGCGTCTGTGTCTCAGCCATAATGTCGGAGTAATACTCTCCGGCAGGCAGTGGTATCTCGACCGTTGCATTGTAGGTATTGCCAACAGCGGAGCCGGATATTGACTCTAATTTGTTATTGACTATGCGGAATAATCCGTCCCCGATACGGTAGATGTAGCCTGGATTGTATTGCTCGTCAGAATTGTAGACTTCGGGGGCATAGCCATAGAAATCGGTATTACCGTAAGATTCAAAGCATACGGCGTTTTCATACGCTTCGCTTGGAATAAGCCATACACCTGACGTTGGAGCGGTTCCTTTGCCGTCCCATTGGCCGTCGCAGGGAAGAATGCCAATGCTATTGATATGGCTTTCGTTTTGAATAATCAAGTTACCGTAATTGCTAACCGTTTCTTCGAGCTGTGCACCTGCATCTCCGGGAAAAGCTGTGCTGGCCGTGCGACCAAGCGCGAGGTCAGAGCCGATTGTAACGAGTTCCGAACCACTCCAACGGAAAGTCTTGTTGTTTGAGGTGCATGTGTAGATTTTCCCGGCTTCGGGTACGCGACCATTCAGCGTTCCCTCTCCGAAAGAGTCTCCATCAAGCCAGTTGTTGTAATAAGTAAACTGTGATGGACGCAGAATTGCGCTGCCGTCGTTTATTTGCCAATAATCAGTGACATTGAGTTTCTGTGCCTCTCCTACTTCTAAGTCTGAAGTGGCAATATTGGAGTCCTTAATCGGACGCTTTACGGCGCTCCATTCGGTTGCATCGGATATGGCAATTTTGGATACAGCGAGTATAAATGTATCATGGTCTGTGTCATACACTACCATACATCCGGCATCAGTTGATTTATGTGCACTTGATGCCATTTGGGATGTTACGCCACTTACTGTGGCATTGAACTCAACTACATCGTCAACATATCCTGGAAGTTGATTCGCCGGCACTTTCCCATCGGAGTCAAGTGTCGCAAGACCACCCGGGCGTCCTTTCGTATCTGTAACAGCTTTTGCTGCATTAGCAGTTGTTTTGGCATCATTGGCTGTTGACTGAGCCGCCGAGACTTTGGTCTTAGCGTCTTTAGCCTCATTGTAGGCCGTAGTTGCGGTGTTTGATGCTATCGTCACACTCTGCTGGAGCGCATTATCCGTTGCAACGCGCTCGGTAGTCTCTGTCGTTAGAGACAGATCGGCATTTGTGATAATCTCGGCAATTACCTTGCCGACACGTTCAGCTGTATTTTTACCCTCGCCGTCCTCATATCTGATAAGGTCGGCCTGGCTTTTTAGTGTTGTCTTGTTGTTTAGACCCATTGTCAGATTGATTTAGTTTCCAATTTTGCGTATGGTACATCCGCCCGTGGAAACCACACGGCGGGATTTGTTCTTTTTGAAAAGGCTCTTGGCTTTGCAGTATGCCACACACTCATGGAGATAGTGATGAGCCACTTCCAGGGCGTTGTTGTAGCAATCGGACCTCTCTTTGCTGGAGATCTCGCGTGAATAATCCCCCTGCTTGACTACGATGCCAAATCTGGTGCTTTGGAAATCGCCACTCATGACGTTCTGCGCGTAGACATAGTAGGACATAGTGACTTTCAATCCCACGAAAGTGCGGGTACACTCATTCGCATCCTTGTAAGTACCGCCATTAAGCAGAACTTTATAGAGGTCGTTTTCCTCTCCCTCGGTCAAAATGCTTAGAAACAGTTCGTCACCGAGGGCCGGTTTGATGTTCATCTGTTCGGCCTCGGTGATATAGGCGAGTAATTTGGCTTCTTCGACTTTCCCGATTGGGCGGCCGAGTTTTACGACCTCATCAGGACTTATTATGTGCTCCATTACTTTCGTTGGATTGATTGGCGACATAGACTAAAGGCTGGACAGAGTAATCTCCGCTGGGATTGACATCCTCAAACCAATGGTCGAATATTTTCTTCAGTTCTCTTGAGATCGCTCGTCGTTCTTTCGCGACATAGGAATTATAGTATTCGTATGCCTCCTGCACGGCGGTGCCACTCCATCCAGTTTTGCCGGTACGAATCAAGTACCAAGGTTCTTGACCGAAAGCAGAGTAAATTCTTTCCGTCACACTCTTCTCCGTAGAGTCAAACTTGTTATCGAAATTCGTGGATTCAAAGGGTACGAAATCAGGCTTGTCTTCCTCCGAGTTGTATGTTACGTCTATGATAGAGCAAGCATTTACATCGCCTTGGAATGCATCGAGACTCTGCGCGAAGTCTACATCATCGAGCGTAGAATCCTGATTTGTATCGCCATTATCGTCAAGTCCGGATGCCACTCCTTTTTTGTGCATGAGCATACCCGACATCAGGAAGTTGTTGCGCGTATTGCGGTACTTCACATTGTCGAGTCCTTCGTCTGTAGAAAGGTTAGTCACGACCTTGTCGTAGATGGGCTTAGGATATTCAAATCGACCGTCCATGGAGAACCATAGAATCTGGCCCTTGTATTTGTCTATGCCGCCTGACTCGACTATCTGAGATAAAATTACTTCCTTTATGGGATTGAAAGTGTAGATTTTATCGACATGCTTTTTATCTACGAGGATTTTATTGCCCTTGCGAGTTTTGTTACCGGTCCAATCGGGATGTACGTTGATGAAGATAACGCTGCCGTTTTCTGTTTCCTCTTCGAGCCGACAGTTCTGGAATGGAATATGGTGCAGTTCCACAACCTCACAGGCAAGATTATAATTGACGTGTAAGGCGAACCCGTGGAATTGTGCCATATCCTGAGCGATGAGACGAAAGATGTCGTCCACTGTATCTCCTGCGCGGTTTACCACATACTCGGAGAATTTGGTGTCATTAAGGCCGTTCCCTTCGATGAATGTCTGGTAACGCTCACAACATCCTCCCCCCGTCGGACTATTCAATATCAAGTCAAGCATACGCTGGGGGTAGAGATTATCCCTACCATATGCCTGGATATTGAGAGTACTCCAGTAGGCGGTTGTGAGGCGCTTGGGAGAACGTTTGACGTTGGTTATATTCATCGAGCGCGGGTATTACTCGGTGTCCTTGGCACCGTTGTTTTTGAGCCGGGTGTTGGCAGCTTTGAGTGCGCGGTTATCGCTTTTTAGGGAGGCAATCTCCTCGTTGGCGGATTCGAGTTCGGCTTTTGTGGTCGCCAGTTCCATGCGGACTTCGGCCAGTTCATCGGACTCTTCGCCCTCGCCGTCGGTTACGGTCCGACCTTCGAGTGCGGCTTTGAGTCCTTCGATTTCCTGCTCAAGCGTGGATTTGTCGTATTCGAGGGTCTTGATTTTTTCCTCTGCCTCTTTGTGGAGTGCGTCGGATTTCTTCACAGCCTCCTGCGCTTCGGTGAGCTGTGCTTCGAGGGCTTTGATTTTTTCGGCACCCTCGGCAGAAGTTGTCGGAACTTCGTTATTGGCTTCCTCGGCTTTCTTTTTTGTCTGAGCCAGTTTGCGGGCTTTATATGCGGCTACGCGGTCTTCCCAGTCCGTAGGAAGGTGAGCGAATTTGTTGACTTCGCTGGGATATTTGCTGAGGTGTTCCTCGGCAACCTCATCCGGAATGGGATTTACATAGAAATTTGACGTGCCGGCCGGGTGTATGAGGGCACCGGCCTTGAGTACATAATTAGGCTTTTCGGGCATAGTCTTACTTTTTTTGAGGTGGTTGTAAATGATGACGTAAGCGTCACGATAGCAGTCACTACAGCCGGTGTTGGTAATCTCCTTACCAAACAGCAACCGATGTAACGAATCAAGAAGCAACCTATCTGAAGATGAAAAGCCGCTCTGGAAACGGCTTTTCATTTCAGACATTTGCAACATTGTATCTTCGTAGCTTCCCATATGGCAGATTATGAACCGCTGACGAGAGATTCAAGGGCTGTGCGGGTAGCCGCGATGCTCTCGGAATAGAGATAAATGCCGGAGGTCGGCGCGTTTTCTTCCTGAAGGGTGGCGAGCCATCCGCCTTCGGTGTCGTCGGAATACTTGTCATCGTCCATCGCAGTGGCGGTCAGACCGGCTTCGAGACCGTAAATCTCGAAAGTGTTCTTGTTGTCAGAACCCGGAAATTTGTTCTCGAGTACGACAACAAAAGTGCCGTTTGCGAGCTGGTCGATGATGTTGTGTGCGACTTCGGGACCATTGTCAAGTATGACGATGGATACATCCTTGTTGAATCGGTTTCGATAAGTTCCGGCTGACAGAGATTTCTTCGTGCCAGTGTATGGGCTCTTGCCCGGAACATACATTTTGTAGGCCTTCTTACCGGTCTTCAAAATGAGAGACTTAACGATATTAGGGTTCGTGGCATCGCGGGCGGTGGCCTCGAAGTCAATATCGTTATAGTTCATGATGAAACCGTGGGACTTGATACCTTTGACCGGCTTTACGGTACAACTGGCCGCCAGGTCAGCGGCCAACTGGTAATCACAACTTTCTGCAGCCATATCTTCTCGGTTTAGATGGCGACCTGAACGAGCGCGTCCTCACCTACGAGAGTGTCGATCTTGGAAGAGGCGTAGATGTAGTTCTTGCGGTCCTTGTCGTTAAAAGAGATACTGAGGTTAGCGATCTTGTCCTTATCGTTGGTACCCACGAAAAGGTTTTCGGGGGAGCAGACGATAGCGCGGTGTGGACAGTTCAGAGCGGTCCCAGAGTCCTCGTACTTAGCAATCATGCGGTCCCAGATGTCAATGGCATAGATGGGACGGCCGTCATACTCTGAGAGTGTGATGCCGGAACCTACGTTCTCGAAAGGCATTGTGGTTTTGCCGTAGCGTTCCACGATATCGGTGCGGAGAGCCTTGAACATAGAGGTCGTACAGAAGATGGCAGCCTTGCTGTCGTCGAAGATGCGAGAGTCTGCGTCGGACAGAAGCGTGTCGAAAATCTTGATCGCGGTGCCCGGAGTGAGCAACCCATTCTTCTGAGCCTGGTAAGTTGTCTCTTCGTTAGCCGCGATGATAGTCCTCTGATTGTTATTGGCAGCGATGATGGCCTGAAGGCGCTTCCAAAGACCGTCGCACATTGTGAAGAGCGAGGGTTTGATGCCGGCCTTGAGGATACCACCGTCAGTGAGATTATTGGCGTCTTTGTCGCCGAACCACGCGATACGCCAAAACATTTCGCGGATAGCCTTTTCGAGAAGAGGCATGAGCACGAGGTCCCAGTATGGAGTGTCCTGGAGATATGCGATGTCGGTGCCAGTATTGAGGGACGACTCCGCGATGGTGTTCTCGAGGTCTTCGTAGCAGATTTCCTTGGAGATTTCCCAGCCACCGAGTTCCCATTCCTTCTGAATGCCGGTGATGTTCACAGACGTGTAAGTGGGGTCGCAACCACCGCCCTTTTCACCGACATCGCCGAGGTCGTTGATGTAGCCGAGCTTCTGGCCGTTGGTAACGCCAGTCTTGGTCGTTACCGTCAGGTCGATGTCCGGGTCATCATACACCGTGAGAAAGAGCAGCTCTCGAAGGTCGTTAATCGCCCCGTTGTCTACGGTAAATTGATTCCAGTTAATCATAACTTCGGATTAAATTGTTACACGATTGAGATTAGTTGCGCTTTGCGCGCTTGGCAGCAGCGGCTTCGCGACGCTCGCGAATTGCCTTCTGCGTCTTGGACTCGGTGGACTCCTCCTGGGCTTTGCCGGCGGGGGCACCGTGGGAGACGAATCGACGGTTCTGAGGCGTGAAAGATGAGCGCATACTGAGAGCTGCGTCGAGCCAGGGCATACCGCCGGCCTTGTTGACCTTGGCGACGATTGCGCGGGCGTTCTTGAGCTCGGTCTTCTGCTCTTCTACCGTCTGCTGGAGTTCCTCGACGGTCTTCTGGAGTTCTTCGACCTGGGGAGCGGTCTCTTCGGGTGTTGCATCCGGGTCGATTTCCTGGAGACGTCCCTGAAGCTCTGCGATAATGGCGCGGATTTCATCGGGATCATCCATGGAGTCGACGGGGTCAGGGTCGTCGCCGTTGCCACCTTCCGTTTCGGGCTGGATGATGTCGGTGATAATCTCGCCTTCGACCACAATCTTGAGGCCGTCGTCGAGTACATAGGTGCCGTCGGGATATGCAACGTCACCGATCTGCGGGTCGCCGTCCTCTCGCTCGACGGTAAACTCGTTGCCGTCAGCGGCTGTTACGACCTGAGCCTTTGCGCGGGCCAGTCCGGCTTTCGCGAGGAAACGGGAAAGGGCCGAAGGCTTCTTTGCAGGAGTACCTGCAGTGGGGTTGGGTTTAGCCATAGTTTTGTTATTTGATTTGGTTTTGATATTGCGTTTCCTGAATCTGTGAGCGGTCGTAGGAACGAGAATATGAGTGATAAAGCCAAGCTCCTGAGCGCGGTTTGCGTCGATGAAAGTGTCCTTATCCATGAGAGTTTGAAGCGCCTTGCGGTTGGCACCGGTGCGCTCCACATACAAGTCGAGAATCCTGTCCTGCTCCTCACGCAGGGACTTGGACTGAACCTCCAGGTCGGAAATGAGAGCGTCGAGTTTATCGGGAGTATAGCGGACGGGCATATCTGTCATCAGGTACTCGTATGCCGGATTGTGCAGGCACATACGCATATTCTTGTTGGCGTACCGACGTTCTGCCGGAGCCGCAAGAAGTATGACAGATGCAATGGATGAGCACTCGCCCTCTACGGTGGCAGAAATGGTCTTGCCGGACCGGCGGAGAGCATCATAAATGGCCCATCCCTCGCCACAGTCGCCGCCGCAACAGTGCAGGCGGATGTCTATGGTGTTATCATTCTCCGGAATAGCCTCGATGAACTCCTGAACGTCTTTGTAGCAAACCCCTTCGGGACCGCCGAAAGACTCCATGCAAAGCTTCTGTTCCTCATCGACTATATCGCTGTAGATTTTGAGTTTTGCCATTGCGGGATTGGTATTATTAGTTTAATTCAATGTCAAAGTTACTCATGGTTTATGAGCTAAATATCAAGGTGTTAAGGAAATAAGGTGCAACTGTGAGTGCAGTAAATCGGTGAATGGCGGCAATGGCTAATAATTTGAGTGTCAAGAAATTTTGTCGCAGGTAGAATGAATAGTCTTGCAGTAGTTTTCTAAATGGGTCGCGTTTGGTTATGACTGCGATGTAATATGTCGAGACTACGATTTGCGAAGAAAATGAAACAAAAAAGGCCCGGCGTTGAGCCGAGCCTTGAAAGTGAAATCGTAATTTCACTCTTTTACCCATTTTTGAGGCGTTTATTCTTCGTTCGGGGGTATATAATTCATGTCCTTGTCAAACATTCCGATGTATGTGGAATTAATGAAGATTTCCTCCTCGCCCATGAGGGCATACGTGTTATCGGATTGTCTCTCGATGTCGAAATATAGTTGGTAATCGCACTCCGTCCTTGTCCACAAATGTGGTGAAATAATACTCCATCAGTTCTTCCACTGGCCTCGTGGGAATATCTGATGCAATATCCTTAACTCTTTCGGACGCTTCGTTAATGATTTCTTGGTAGTCCATTAGAAAGCTGGGAATTGGTAGTTGGCGAACAGAGAGACGCGTTTAGTCATGATGTCTCTTAATATGGGGATGAACTCGTTGAGTTGGACGGCGATAATCTGGAGCCTTTCGCAATCATCGTTATCGAGGAGGCTTAGGTCCGGATGTGATGCGATGTCGCAAAGCCCATTCCTGATAGCCGACAGATGCAATAGCGATGTCGCGAGACACATTCTACCTTCGGTCTGCTTGGGACCCATACTGTTGGATAGCCCTGCCTGCATTTTGGATTTTGTTTCCTGAACTGATACTCGTGGGATTCCTTTGCCTTCGCCGGGCCAACGAGCGGCATGGTGCTCCACGATATATGCCCGGCCATCGGACACGATATGGTCTGCACCGACAATGGTCTTTTTCTTTGGGGCACGTCTTGTAACCTCGGTAGTTACAATGGTGGTGGTCGTTTCTTTCATGCGATTATAGTGTTACATATTCTTACGATGGAAGTTTAAGGGTCTGTCGTTCTCGCTCTTCTGAAGCATCTGTTTGACGTAATCTGTGAGGGGCGCGTCGGCTTCTTTACCATTTTCGTAGAGATAGACTTTTAGGGTCTCGCTACACATCCATTGACAGTTGGATAACGAGAATCCGTACTTTTCTTCAAGAGTCGCAAGGAATTCTTCAAAAGATTCGTAGCTTTCGGAGGCTTTGACCTCTTCGGGGGTCAGGTGAATTATATTCAGGATTCCTTGCGTAAAATCGAGAATATAGACATAGTTTGGTTCCATTTTTATGATTTTAATCAGTAATAAGTTCGAGTCCGTGTAAGGCTATAAATGATTCTGCCACATGGAGGTATTTGGTATCGCGAATTTCGCCGTAGCTGCAACCTTTGTAAGGATAATATTTTGTTCTCCACTCGCCGTCTTCGTCTTGGATTACGGCAAAGCCTTTTCTTTGCAGGGGCTTCACGAATGACTTTTCGTAACTCCAATACATTTCCTCAAATCCGAGTTCCTCTAACAACTCCGGAGTTATTGGAATCGGCATCACATTATCGATATCAAGGAAACCTCCGCACTCGCGGTAAGTTCCGTTTACTATGCCGTGGAAAAATCCCCACGGACGTTGAATGCCATCTTGCCATTTGCGAATTTCCAAACGTTCAACGGTCGCTCTTACGCTGTTGACAAGCACATGGCTACCGATCCTCAGTGTTCTAATATCTACTGCCATATTAATCTACTTTCTTTATCTGTTCTAGCGCGGACCTTATACCCTCAGTGAGTGCTTCCTCGTAAGTGTCAAAGGTTGCGTCAGTATCGTCAAATTCTCCGCTGTCAAGATTAAGCCAATCAGCGAACCAAACTTTATGGTAGGAAATGTAGCTCACACGGACGCTGATTTGATGTTTCTCCCGCAGCCACTTCTGGGCGTGAGCTAAAGTTGGCGCAGAGCAATATTGCCAGGCATTATTATCTTCTAAAAGGTCGTCAGCGGTGATGTATTTACAACCCTCGCCGTCATTAATGGTGTAATTCGGCTCTATGATATGAGACCCCCTATCACAGTCATAATGATAGTGGCACGGCTCATCGAACCCGGCAGCTTTGAGTTTTACAGCTAATTCATAGCTTACATAATCCTCGTTCATAACCATTCAATTTTATTGTCGGTGATGTAATAATGCGACTTGCACGGTAGATTGAAGCTGCCGACGGAGGGACGTAAGGTAACGCCCGATAGTCTTTCAGTCAGGGTCCAGAACCTTCTACAACCATACGGCAATACGACTTCGTTGCCGCATCCACAAGCGCAAAGATGCGAGGTTGTCATAAACGGTCTGCTGATATACAGCACTCCCTCTTTCATATCCGCAACCGGTGGAATGTAGTCAACGTATTCGGGCCTTAATTCGGTTATTTTCATAGTCTTTCTCCTCTTTGGGTTGGTAGTCGGGGCAATCGTTCTGCAATTCGCAATGCCATTCTATATTATTTGCAACTTCTTCTGCTATTGCAACACGGTCAATACAATGGCAGAAATACTCACACTCCTGCGGTCGCTGTTCAGTCGGGGTCATAGTCATTTTGTATTAGTGGGCAATCATCTGCATCGCATTGTTTTAGGTATTGACCTCCTATCGATGCTCGCGTGGAAATTATCCCATTCTCGTTATAATCTTCTTCAATCGTTATCACACTGCCCGCATGACCGAAAGTGCAGAAGTGCGACTCTCTGAAAGGACATTCGTATGATTTGTTAGTCAGGGTCATAAATAATCTCTAATTTTGTTGATGTATGTTGGAGGCACATAGTAGTTGAACTCGCTGTTTTCAAGAGCCTCTATCTCGCGTCTGACTGATTCGATTTTGGCTTCATTGTCTTCTTTTGCCATGCCGAATAAATCATCCTCAATCTTACCCATGCGGAGTTTTTTGAGTTTGATATTCTTGGAGCGGAGCAAATTTTTTGTGCGCTCGCTTATGTAATCGCTTCCGCAAAGGCAGTTTTGTTGGGAACAGATGGTAAGCTCAACCTTTCGGCGTGGATTGGCGTGTTTGACTATGGCAGCGAGATATTCAAAATACCATTTCCATTTTTCCACGACATACATTGGCATATCGTAGCGGTAATAAATGGTTTCTTCGGCAACGCATCCGGTGTAGATTACGATTTTTACCGCCACGCCGTCTTTGAATTTCATTTTTCAGTCCTCTTTAACAATCGTTCGTATGCACCTTGCAGCGACAGCAACTCCCTGAACATTCGCTCTTTCTCTATATATTTCATTGAGAATTTGCGGCGCATCTCTTTTTTGTTCTTACCGACGACCATCTGACAACCATTCACTCCTACAAAGCAATAATCGCGGTGGTGGCGGGCATTTTCTTTCAAGGCCCATCTAATTTCTTCCTTGCAGTACCGATAACTGTCGTTCTGCACCCCCTCATAGCCTTTAGATATGATGAAGTGGCCGAGGGCATTCGCCTCTTCAAAAGAATGGCATAGGGTATAAATCTGTCTCATTTTTTCGATAAATTATTGAAGCACTCAGCACACCATGTCTGTGCCTTGCCATTGTTGAAAACTATTTTGATGCCATCTGCGCGTAGTTTTGTGGGAGTCGGCTTATATTGGCTATAGTAACCAAGTGGATTACCACAGATGTCGCAGACTACATGGTAGATTTTGATAATCATATTTTGATTCAGTCTAATTCAAATTCGTCTTCGTAGACCCAGATGTGCTTGCCGGAACCGCAAATTTCTACTTCCCACTGATACATCGTGGGCCAATATTCTATGAGCACAATGTTCCGGTAGCCGAGATACGGCTCTTTGAGAGTTGCAGATTTTCCTTCCATGATTTATAGGTTCTCTAATATTTCTATGAATGGTTCGTAATATTCGTTGCCGCTTAGGAGTACAACTTTACCGGCCGGGGCTCTTTCGTCACAGCCGTGGAAGAATCCCCGAAGAAAGCCGCTACGTTCTTCCTCCGAGTCAAATTCCTCTTTGTCATATTCGACATATCCGTCGTCATCGACATATTTACGGAAGCCATCGACGTCATTGTCTTGGACGAGAGATTCGGCTTCGCTGTCCTCGATGATGTATGCGATATATTTCTCCATGTTAGAATTCCGGGTCTATGTAATGGTCCTGGTAGTGTAACAGAAGTCTTATCCCGTCTTTAGAATGCTGTCCTTCGAGAATCCACTTGCCGTTGGTTCGTTTCGTGAATATATGCTCTCCGCCCTCTAATTCGGGGAGTATTTCATAGTCGCCGGCATAGTATTCTATACATCTAACCTGGTTATATCTGACAGCAACTTTTTTAGGACTGATGACTTCAACTACAGTTGCAGCTCTACGGTCTGAGTGGAAGTACATGGTACAGGGAAGCCCAACGCGTGGAATAAGAGCTGATATAGCTTCGTTTTCCCTGCGGGTTTTGTTCTCTCGCCATACTGTATAACGATGTCCGATTTCAGCTCTCACTTCGGGATCATCATGGAAAGCTTTCCATTCCGCATTATCGCGGTCGTGAAATGGATATTCCTCTGCCTTTATTGCTTCGTAACGTGCAAAGCTTTCCTCGCTTGTCATATATTGTCTTCTACGAATTTGATAATCTCTGCCTCAGGCTTTTCTGCAACATCATCCGGTATGTAGAAGAATATCGACTCGTCAATATGTTCAGCCTCGGTATCTCGCCAATCCCAATCTGGCAAAAGCTCGGACTGCAGAGATTCAACGCTGATATTTACATTCTCCTTTTTGCCCTCGACTATTATGTCAAGGGAGAATACCGGGTACTTCTTTCCTCGGTATCCTATTGTATTTGTCGGTTCCATAATCACATTCTATAATACATTAAGTGGAAGTCGGATGCAGTCTCAGAGCAGAAGTCCGGTACGGCATCAAGGTCTTTTCCGTAGTTAGAGCCTTCTTGATAGTAGAACTCTGCGTATTCTTTTTCCCATGGATCGAGTTTGTATCCAACTGCATTCTCGATTGCCTTGAAATTAACCTTCCCACTTTCGGGATTATAATATTTATTTGCCATTGCTCAGTTATTTTTTTATGTTACATTCTGCGACCGAAAACAAGTCGGATTCAGTCTTTAGAATGGTGAATACTTTGAACACCTGGTGTTTCCAGAATTCATAATCTCTTTGGAACTCTTCAGGTTCTTCTACCCTGAATGATGTTCCGTTCTTGCGGTAGAACCATTGCGCAGTCTGTCCGACTTTCATCTTGTCTATAAGTTCAAAGTCTTCATAGATGTCGCTGAAGAATCCTTCCATTTTCGGACATGCCTCGTTCAGCATAGCCTTTTTCAAATCTTCGGTGGTGTATTCCTGGTCAATCATTTCCTTCGAAGTCTTTTGCGTAGTTATCTATATAATCACCGGTCCATTTGATGTCCGAGAATTTGAGGCGGGCTATCGGGTTGAACGGTATTTCGGGATGGTCGAACTCAAAGAGATAGTCCCACCGGCCATCATCGCCTAATACGTTGCCGGTGATTCTGTGGCAGCCTGTGATGTTTTTCCCAGGCGCAAACTCGGTATCTTCTTGGAAGAATTTATTCGCTTCGTCCCAATCCTGGTCTTCGGGTACTATGAGACATAGGACTACGACGGTGTTGCTGATATCCATATTGCGGAGGTCAGCGAATGAAATTGGTGTTGTGTTCATTGTCTTTATAAATTTTGAGCAAGCCACTCTAAATCGTGGTTGTTGAGAGAGTAGCCGAATTTTATTTTGCGACGGATGACTTCTTTATCGCCAATTATCTCGGCTGCTTTTTCGTAAATTTGCTTCTTAGTCGATGAGTCAGATGAAGTGCAGGCTTGGTCAATGAGGAAATCAACCATCGTATCCTTCTGTTGTCGTAAATCCTCGACTTCATTTTCTCTTTCATCGAGCAAACCCTTTAAAATTCGGACCTCGGATCGAGCCTTGGTGGCTTCGTGGCAGTTCTCGAAAATGTTGACATCGCAGTCTATAGGGAAGTCCTTGCGGATATTCTCGCACATCGCGTCGATGGTTTCAGGCTTGAATACCTGCGCGAAATATGTATCACCTTTGAGAGACTGGAGCAATTCGATTTCTTGTGTGGCAGTCATATCTTCATCGGGCGGCTAAATTCAACAATTCTTCTTCCATTTCAGAAAGGAATACCTTACGCTCTGTTTCGCTAATGAATCGGTTTACCATGTAGGTTGCTCTACTGAAGACATCTAGCAGTTCCTTGATTACTTTATGCGAAGCCACTGCTATAACCGTTGAGGGATTAAGACCGTTTGCGGTCCATACTTTGTCGCCAGGTTTCCATCCGTGGCACTGCTGGCGAATCCCGAATCCGCCCTCTGTCGTTTTGAATATTATCACATTCTTACCTTCGAGCTCGCTGTTTGTCATGTCGAGCCATTCTTTCATTTCCCGGTAGTAAAGTGTTATTTTCTTGAGCTTCATTGTCGTTTCAGTTTTGATTAAAACATCTTATTTGCATATACAAAGATAGTCAAAAATAATCATATATGCAACTGTTAGGGAGATTATTTTAATCAAATTTGCAATTTTAATCGGGCGAATGATTATTAAAAGCGAAAGGACGAGCCGCAGTAGTATGACTCGCCCTTCGCAATTAAATATCAGTTTCATCGAAAGCCGGATTTAGCGGCTCTTTGGTGACAAGCAACGCTCCATTTTTAATGTCACATTGTCTACCGAAGCCATAATAGCCCGTAAGACTTTTGTAGCCCCAATCGGATACCACGCCTTTCTCAAGTAATTTGTCGGCAAACTCCGTGAATTTATCCTCGTCTGAAAAGATGCCTACAATTCTAAGGCTATCATTTGTGAGCCAAGGATCTCCGGATTGGAGAATGATTACTTCTTTTTGGTCCATATCTTGAAATATTCGTACTTGCCCTTCGGAGTCATTTTATCCCATTTGGTATCAGCTTCGAGGGGAGTTTTTGCGTCCATAATTTTGAGGTGCTCCTGCATAGTATGTTCCAAATACCAGTCGTTGGCCTGTTCTTCCTTGACAGCCCACTGATATTCCTTGAAATCATTTTGGAGCTTGCCGAAGTCAATGGTGCTCAGAACCTGAGCTATCTCCTCTATTGTCGGAGCTGATATCCACTGGTAGGTGGTATAAAGCTCGCTGAACTGTGCCTCGCCGTCGAGAACGAGGGCAATAGGCATATATCGGCTTCCTATCTCGCCGAATACTGCGAGGTGCCGGAAGTTTAGGACGCAAACTATGACATCGATTTGAACCGGGTCAATATCAGCGTGCTCCCAGGTTGTAAAGGTTGTTTCACCGACTGCGCGAATACGGAATAGACCGGTAAGAACAATCTTGTCATTACCTTCGAAGAGATTGGAGATAAAATCTTTGGCGGCCGACATTGGCGACATGGGGCCGGACAAAGCAATCTGGTACACTTCATTGTGGTGCCACTTTGAAAGTGGAATAAGTTCTAATTTCATACATGAAATATTAATGGGCGCGAGAACACTCTTACTGCTCCCGCGCCCGTGATATTATTCTTCGGATTTTTCCTGCTCCTTTTCTTCAGGAGCTTCTTCGGTAGCCGGCGCCTCTGCTTCGGAATTGCCTACGGCATCGGTTGAGTCAGATGCTCCTTCGTCGGCCGAATCAGGCTGTTCGTCGGTCTGAGGTGCGTTTGCGTCTGACTCATCAGGAGCAGGAGCCTGTGGCGTGATTGACGCCTGAGCTTGAATTTCTTTCTCGTTCTCCTCGCGAAGCTCGTCAATCTTAGCCTGAATACCGGCCTTTGATTGATTGTAGCGGGCGTCGAGTTGCTTGGCGATTTCGTCCGCATTGTGGGCGTAGCGGTCTTCCATGATAGCCGAAAGCATGTTAGCCAGTTCGGGCGAGAAGTTCACACTCTTCTCGGAGAGAATCGAACGTATGAACTCGCGAACAATGGAGTTGAAGTTCTTTTCGAGTGCCTTACCGATGGACCGATAATCTCCGCCCTGCGTTTCGTCGCAACCTATAGACTCTTTGAATGCAACGGGGAGTCGCTTGAGGATGAGGGCACGGAACACGTCTGTTTCTACCGATGAAAGATCGGTGTTGAGGGTGGAATACTCGCAGGACTCCATAAACGCTCTCTGACGCTCTACGAAATCCTCCTGGCGGTGGTCGTTGGCCTCGCGCAGTTTGACCTTGAGTTCAGAGATTCTACGATTGTTGTCTGCGAGCTTGTTGCCGGCAAACGGCTCTTCATCGCTATCAGGTGTGTAGTAGACATACTTTGTCTCGCCACTGAGATGACCGCTGTAGCAGATTTCGTATATCGGGGTGACCGTGCCGTCCTTGATGTTATCATCGAACACGGCGCGAACCTTGTCGTAGTTGGCCTTTCGTGTGGCATAGGTCTCTTCGTCCTTATACTGGGCGCGGTCTGGAGCAACGGGCTCAGGAACATATTGGCGATTACCGAGGCCAGACACATCGAGCCCGTACTCTTCGGCCGCCTGAAGAATAATCTCGTTCTCAGCGTACTCGCCGGCAAAGATGAGCTTGATTCCGTTCTTGGCTGCTTCCTTTGCCTCGCGGAAGATGGTCTCTCGCGCTTTAGCGAGGAAACACTCGCGCTTCATACAGCGTGGGGTGCTGACATCGCGGGCGTTGTCTGGATTGTTGGCGGTGTTGAGCGGACATTTCTCGCAGGCACACGCACCGGCCAGAGTGTCGTCGGAGAGGCTGAAACGCGCGGTCGGCAGTTGGTTCATAACATGCTCGTCAATCATTTCGTGCAGTTGAGGCATGTTGGGGAACTTGTAGGTCCATCGGGCTCTGCTTGCTTCGGTAAAGCAGGAGTCGAAAAGGGTCTGCTGTTGCTCGGCTGGGAGCTTGCAGATATCGAGAAGATGAGTCAGCACGAGAATACCCTCACGCATAAGTTGGACGAACGGCTCGATTGTGTGATGGAGCTGGATGCGACCAGACACGAAGCTGTTACTCTTACCGAGCATTTTTGCCATTTCTGCGACGGTCATTGATCCGTCATTGTAGAGGCGATTGAGGGCGGCGGCTTCTTCCATTGGGTCGATGTCCTTGCGCTGAAGATTCTCGATTATCATACAAGCGAAAGCCTGCTTGTCGTTGAGTTCCTTTACGACAGCCTGGATATCTTTCGCACCGATGAGTTGACTTGCGCGGAAGCGACGCTCTCCACACACGATTTCATACTTGGCATCTTTCTTGTTGCCGATTTTGCGGAGAGTGATAGGCTGGATAAGCCCATTCTCCTTGATACTTTGGGCGAGCTCTTCAAGCTCTTCTTGGTTGAATGTCTTTCTGGGATTAAGTTCACTAGGTACAATCTCAGAAAGGGGGATGTTTCTTACTTGCATTTCTATTGATATTTAATTGTGAGTTTGTTGGGATTTAGAGCCAGGACATGGGGTCCTCAACGGCTTTAGGCTTCCACCCCTCGAATACGAACTGATTGATTAGGTTTTCGAGAGTCAGGCATACGGCGCAGTCGTCCGCACGAGGTGCGTCTATCTGCGTTTCGTCGACTGTCATTGGCATTAGGAGTGCCGATATGCTCTTTGATTTGATAACAGCCGGATTGCCTTCTGGTGTCTGGAACATTTCAGCGGACTTGATTTCAGGGGTTAGAGCGAAGAGATTGAGAAGCGTTGCGAGATACTTGATGGAGAGGCCTTTTCCTCGGATTACCACCATGTCTTTGTCCGTGAATCCGGGCTGACGTGTGAACCATGCGCAGGCTTTCTGCAACTGCACAAGGTCAATGCGAGGGTGATAGTGCGTCAGGCGCTCCTTTGACGGGAACACACGTTTGTAGTTTGGATAGGTACCGGGGATTTCCTCTCCGTTCACGTTGAGGATTTTCCCCGCGTGTTTGGGATTGGCGTGATTGAACACTACGAGCACATGTGTGTCGGTTGCGACACAACACTTCTCGTCAAAGAACACCCCCATCATTTGTGGATGGACGGTGTCCTTGCTCGCGATGGTTGAGTACATCGCTTTGATAATCTTTTTTTTCATGTTCGGATGATTATGTTGTTAATAAATTGGGTGAGTTTCGTAGTTCTCAGGATTATTATAAAACTCTTTGTTGCGAAGATAGTGGTCGGCATTGCGATATCGCCAATATTCTTCTTTGAATTGCTCGTTAGAAATTGGGAAAACTTGTTCAATCATGAATATCTCGTCATCGATATGATCTGTAGCGTCGGGGATATTTACTCTGTTGAGAAATTCCCTCACGCAGCGGAAATATTTTTCCTTTTCTGAGGTAGCATTCATTGTTTTTCTTAGCTTAGGGGTATATAGCATTAGGTCCCGCCGAAGCAGGACCTATATTGTGGATTTATATTGGTTAGAATTCGTTGTCGATTTCTGTGACAACCATGGTTGCTAACTCGGACTCCCTCATTCCGTGGTTTTTGCAGAAGTTGTAGAATTTCTCGGGATTGTGCGTATCGAGGATGTAGAATGTGCCGTAGTCGTAAGCGAATTTCACATTCATCGCCATGAGTAGGTTCGCCATACTCTTCTCGGCTTTCTCGACTTTAAGGATTTTATCTTTTTCTATCATTGTCGTTTCAGTTTTGATTAAAACATCTCATTTGCATATACAAAGATAGTCAAAAATAATCATATATGCAACTATTTGGGAGGTTATTTTAATCGCATCTGCAAGATTTTTAGTCAATTACGCGCAACAAAGCGCAAGCCTGCCTACCGACAAACTTGCGCAACAGTAGCTGACATATTTACATATTCTCGCTTTCCTTATGAGTGCGTTGTTTTTCTATATATCGTTTGTAAGCCTCAGCGTGAATTTCTTTATCTATCTCGCTGCAGTCGCTTTCGTAGATTGTATGCGCCCTGAATAAGAAGATGATACCAGCCGGATGATTGCGACCAAGCCACTTGTTAAATTCGGTTTCTTGCTCGTCGAGGTCTTCCCAAGTGGCACCAATGAAAGTTTGCACTTCATCTGAGTGATAGGGATCAATGGCCTCGTACCATACTTTGCGTATCATGATTTATCTTTTGGCTTATTCCGATTTCCTTGCACCCATTTAGAAAGTATTTCGGGGTTATCGTGAATGTTTCCGGTGACTTTCATGAATGGGTAATGCCGGAGCATATCGCCTAACGGACAAGTTCCCAATAATGGGCCTTCGGTGTGGGTGTGCTCGATGAGGCAGAATGCGCATTGCTTCTCGTTGTACCTCACTTCGAGAGGAATTGTGGCTACGGCGGGTTCAATGAGAATGTCGCCTTCGTAGATGTCCGTCTTGTCGAGTTGTCTGGCGATTTGACCTAATGTGGCGGGATTTACCTCGTGCCAATCCATCATATAGACCGGATTGGCAGGGTTGGTCGGAATGCCGATGAACAGCTTGCCGTGGGTTTCAGCGAGTGAGCCATACACCCACTCGCCGTTGTCAATGCGCTTGCCTCTGAATTTATATTTCCTCATAGCCATCTGGATTTTCGGGACGCTTTACATAGATCGACGCTTCAATCGTATTTACATACGGGGCTCCGTCGTTGATTGTAAATAGTATGGTTCTACGCTCCAGAAGCTCGTACGCCAATAGTTGTGCCATTCGGCAACGAATGCGACTGAAGTTTAAGTATTGTGCATTCTTTGGATATTGGTAGCCCAGTTTCAACAGTTGGAGGTCTCCTACTTTTAAGGACAGCGGCGGCAGTTGCACAGCCTCCGTTGGGAACAGCCTATCGGCCCATCTGCGAAGAATCTTCGCTATTGTTTTTTTTATTTTCATACTGCTTTATTTTACCCTTGTGGTAGTCGTAGGCAACATGGTTAATAAATGTGCATACGACAAAGAATGTCGCCCATCCATAATTACGATGGTATATGTCATTGATTGCCAACCATGCGCCGAGCAATACGAACACAAGGCTGTAATACTTCATGAAGATGTGATATTTCATTTGATGTTGATTGTAACTTCACATTCTATCGGCTCTGACCACCATGTGATTTGTGGGTAGGCTGTGCGCTTCAACTCCCGAAACTGCTTTCCATGCCAATAACCGTGTCCTGGAAGTTGCCCAGTGCACCGTATCGGTTTTTCTGAGAACGCAATCAAATTTCCATCTTCTTCGCGGGCTATCCATATAGTGCCTACTTTATATTCGGCTTCAGGTATTGGGACACCTCCATTGCGAAAATCGAGTTCATTCGGGTAGTACCACAGACCCTGCTCGTCGACGTAGCCGTCATGCCCGCTTTGTCTCGCAGGATAGAAAACCTTGATTTCTCCGGTTGCAATTATTCTCGCTTTCATTCGTCTAATAATTTCATTGTCTTAATTAATCCCGCTATAAATGCGTCTTCAGGAGTATTGTAGAATTTCTCACTGGAGTGTAATGCCTCAAACTCCTCGATTTGTGCGTCGCTTAGTTCCCGGACTACCGGCACGTTGACCTCATCATCTATGGCGAAGTACTCACAATGACCGTAGCGGTCCATTTGGCTGGCTACATCGCGGGCTTCTACGGCCCATATTAGCCGGTCTTCCTTTTCAGGGAGTGGGGTTAACAGATAGGGCCTGGGTACTATCCATGCGCTATACTTGTCGAGAGCCCATCGTTGCGCTTCGTGATAGCCTATTGGCATTTCTCCTTTGTAGCCACGTGTTCGCATCATGACGGCGACGCTGGCCGGAATATGTTGTTTACTCATACGATTTTGAATTATTGAGTCTCTGTTCTACTTGTCGGTTGTCGGCTACGAAATCGTAGCAATCCTTGTCAGTTTCTCCGAATGTGTCGCAGAAACAGTTTACGGAGTTCCAATTAATCCCGATAGAATGAATCTCCGGCTTGCGTTGTATCAGAGATTCTATTGTCGCTATTAGATCCGTAAAGGCTTTCGTCACGCCCTCTCCGCCGTTTTTTTCCACCACATACTCTTCCCACGCATTTCGCACACTGGGAAAATCTGCAGCAAGGAAATAAGCCTTATCCATCATTGATTGCATGGTTAAACGTTCAGCCGGTGTCACTTTCTTTGAGAGTTGGAGATCCCATATCTCTTGCATAGGCATATCTCCTTCTCCATTCCAGAACATGGTTGCAGTGAAGCGAGAATTATACTCCTTAAGCGAATATGCTGAAGGGTACGACGGAAGATATTTGCGCTCCATATAGTGCATGAAACACATCCACGTTGCAATTGAACCCCTGCAAGGACGGTTAGCATCATACCACTTCCGAGGTATGATGTCGTTTTCTTTGGTGTAATAAATTTCTATAGCCATATATGATTATACATTTTGTCGCGCGATTTTTAAGGTCTCTGAAATTGCTACAGACAGGGCGTCTTCGTATGATGAATATTTGTTCATATCACCAGTATGAATAGCTTCTCCGCCATTCTTGAGGTCTTCAATTTGATAGCTGTACCAAGGCTGTTCATCGTCGTCGAATATCCCTGCATCTACATCTATATGAAGTCTCGGTTGTTCCCTTAACCATTTTGCAGCTTGGTCTAAACGTAGTTTTGGTGCTTTAAAACTGTTGGTCTCATTGACCATTACGCTATAGCATAATTCCTCCCAACTTTTGACATCAAAACCGATGTTTACGAATTGAGCGGCTTGCTCTTCTGAGATATAATATTCCGTCATATTACTGGCTTAGCATTGATTTTATTGATGTAAGAGTCTTTATCAATAAAACTGTCTGAAATTCAGCGTCTTCAATTGCTTTGTGAGTTTGCGGAGCTACATTGTCCCCGGCTAAATCTAGAATAGTCCTTAAATCTCGGGGCTGCCAGAATTGCCATGGAAGAGGGATATTGATGGTTTCGTAGAGATCTTTAAGGACCTCTATATCCATATGTCCTTTGCTCCAAATATAACCGTCAATGGTTAAATGAGAGGAAACGAACTCATTTACATGTGAAATAAGCTCCGAGTATGAATGGCAGTTGAAGTCTGTGTCTATGTTAGGATTGGCTAAAAGCCAAATAACCGTTTCCCCAGAGAATGTCCTGCCACAAGTGTTCCATACGTCTGGGGCTACTGATAGTTGTCTTTTGGATATAATAGTACCGTCAGAGTTAAATGCGACCAATCCAACCTCTCTTATAGCGGCATCATTTCGCCTGCCAAGAGTTTCTATATCAATCATTATACTGCTCATAGTTTTTGGATTTCTGAGTTGTAGTAATCGAGAGCTCGTTCGATTGCTTCTCTGAAGATGCTTTTCACTGCAGTCGGTATCGGCATTTTATTTTCGTGAACAAATAATGACCATCCGAGTTTTTCTCCTTCGATTGCCTTTTGCCTCATGTCGATGCATATGTCTCTCTCCGACATAAGCTCTGTGCATTTCAATGCTTTTAATAAGTCCATATCGTTTTTATTTTGATTTGTCAACTAATGCTTCTTTTCCAAATATTCTCTTGAGAGCATCCGAATAGCCACGGCTATACTCTGATGTTCCTCCTTCTGCAGCAAAGAAGAGCTTCTTAATCTCATACTTTTCTGGCCCAGTGATCCTTTGAGCGAGAGATTGTGATAAAATATGGTTGACGGCAGCGTCAAAGCCGGCCTTAAAGTGGAGATAGCGGGCACTCCGGAATCCGTAGATTACAGTATTCCGATTCTTCTCGCAATAGTTTACGTAAATTTTCTTTCGAGTTTCTTCTGTGATTTCCATCCTCTATTTTACTTCCAGTTCGTCCAGGATTTTCAGCACTTCCTGATATCTTGTCAGACCTTGCCAATTCTCTTGTATGTCGTCATTCTCTCGGTCGTAATGTTCATCGAGGATGTATTCGTTAATGGTCTCTCCGAAAGCCTCATCTGATAGACCATAGTCCGGGTCGCAATCGTCATACATTCCGAGTTTCCGGGCAACAGCTTGGCATTCCACATGACAAACCCAGTCTCCGACTATTCCATCACAAATATTTGTCTGTCTCAAATATTTCTGACCTTTGTGGATGGTGCCGTAGCAGAACATACACTTATGCTCTTTCCTGGCTACTGGCTTCGTTTCTTTAAGGATTGTCATGCCTTTTCTTTGTCGTTATAGATTGTTCTCTTTGGGTAGGTATGTTTAGTAAGACTCAATATTTTCATGGCATTTCTACAGAATTTTTCATCACCATGACAGTACCGAGCAGCAAGCAGAGTGTAGGCTACTGAAAAAACATCCTTCTTCCTCCACGGGAATTTGTAAATAAATGCTTGACCTATTTTCTGCGATTCACTTCTGAACAGACAATACGAGGGGTTTCTGACGAAATTGATAGTGCAGCCATAAGTTCTAAGATTAACTTTAGTGCGCATTATTTCATCTCTGAGTCTTTTATTTGTCTTAGTCGTTCTCATCATCGTAAGACCAATCAACAATCTCCTTGTAAGGTCTATCTGGACCATCAAGAACTTCTATAGGCTCGTCAACTATGAGGGTGCCGAACCAATTTACCATTACGAATTTTTCGAGAGTGGCAGGCTAACACCAATCATTATCAGAATGCCGGATGTCATATAGGAACTTACCTTCATTGTCTTTCTCTCGGTCAACTCTAATCTCTGAAAGAAGTCCACTAACTTCGGGGTGCCCGTTGAAAAATAGGGTGATTGGACGCGAGCCTGACTTCAATAATTGTTTAACTGTTTTCATTCTCGTTCGTAGTTTTTTAGGGGGCTATCTCGTATATGCGAGCCGTAGCAAGGGTTAGCCTCGGCTTTGATTTTGTCAGGCGGTCTCGAATAACAACCTTATCACCGATCTTGGGTGCGTTGTCGCGCCTGAACCGACCCGGGTAACGTGTTATTACCCGAGTCAGTTCCGCGCCGAGAGCGTCGGCAAAGTCGTGTTTAACCGCATCCTCTTGAGTGAATCTCACAACATATTTCCACCTGCAGAATGCGTCTTTCGTGTTGAGGATTTGTTCTATTACCCCTGTGATGCAGACATATTCAGGCTTCGGTTGTGGCTTCCGTTCAACTGGATTGTCGACTTTGAACCTACGTTTTAGTTCGTCGAGCAGTTGCAGTGTTGTGTATTCTGAAAGACCGGCGCTCATAGATTACTCTTCGTCGTCTTCGCGATACTTCCACGCGCCGTCCGGCTGCTGGACATAATCTTCTTCTATGGCAACGCCGAGGTCGAATACCAGGGCCCAGGCTTCGGGCGAACCATCTTCTGGGCTTATGTCAGTGCGCTCTTCACCACTGAAGAGGAAGTGACCGACATTGTAGCTGGCGTCCTCGTCGGCGTACTTGTATTCTATTTCCACATTCGGGAACATGGCGGCTACCTTCGCGACAGCATCAGGAATACCACTCCACGCAGTCTGGAATTCTATGGTGTTCTCGTCAATCTTGAGGTACTCATAGGTATTCCACTTGGTTCCCCAATTCTCTATTCTCCATGTGTACCAGTCTGTATGACCGTATTCTGCGATATTGTGGAGGCGCTGCTTACCGAGTCTGATTGCGCCCTCGAACATATTAGGATATTTCTGCTCCATCTCTTTCATACGTGCAAAGTGCTGTGACTGCATGTATTCCGTTCTTTCGAGGATATTCCCAGAGAGTCCGAGCAGATACTTCGCTCCGTCTTCGCCCGTTGACGAGCTGTCAATATCCAATGCGGACGGCATAGGAATTACTTTATTGAGGTCGAACAGACGGTAGTTCCCGTTCTTGTCAGGTTGGTCCGACTTGATAAAGTCGAACACTTTTGCTACTTCCTGCGCATCACCTGAGATGGTGAGCCGGCTTGTGATGTGATTTGGCATATTGATATTTAATTTAGAATGTTACAACCGCGAAGACTGGGTAAGTCGGGAGCTTATAACCACGATCAGCAGCTTCGAATTCCATTGTGGGCTTGTCTACAATCTTCATATTCATGAGTATCTCCCTGCGCTCGTCGTTGGTGAACTCCGGAGTGCAGAAGATTTTGGCAACCTTGTCGAAGTGTGCGTCGCCGTTAACCATTACGAGAAAGTTGTATGGCGTTTCGTAGAGGAAAGCGACTACTGTTACACCCATGTCCGCATTGTTCTCGGCCTCCTTGATAGCGGCCCGGACAAAGCGTTTCATGAGGTAGTATTTCTTCTCTCGAGCATCGGTATGAACACACTCCGGCGCCTGACCAATTTCCATAAGTTCTGCTGTTGCTGACATTTTATTTTGAGTTATGGTTTACCATTGGTGGTCGCCGAGTTCTTTGGTGACTCTGAATTTATTGGGATTTTCTTCGACCATCGGATTCGTGCTCATTTCTACGAGCGATACGCAACCGTGCGCATCCATTACGCGCTGGTCGTATTTCCATGTTTCATACGCGTGCCGGGCCTCTTCGTAATCATCGTAGATTTCCTCTTCGTTGATGTCGGCGTAGATTGCCAGCACTTTCAGCCGGTAGATTCGATTGGGAGCATATTCAAAGTTCCCGAGATCTCTTGCCATATTGTTGTGCTTTTTTTGATTGTGAATATCTTATTTGCTTTGTTAGAAATGGATGTAGGCTCGACCCTTACACTTGTCAAGCCGGCGAAGAAGTTCCCTTCGTTCATCAAGCCGGAAGCTCTCTTTGATATACTTCCGACATTTTGCTTTCGTCGGGAAATATTTACTTTCGGTGGTCTGCTCTGCAGATACGCAATACCAAAGTTTCCCGCCTACCACATCGACGAGGCCGACATAGCAGATGCCTTTCTTGAATTCTATGGGCGTTGTCATAACTTCAGGTATTTTTCAAATCGGGTTCCTACTTCGGTCATAACCATCGGCCACCCATAGAGGGCTACAAGCAGTATCTTCATGCCGACTTGAGGAATATAGCCGTCGGCACCGCCAACCTCAGCGTAGATGTCGGGGTACATTTTGGCATACTCATAAGCGGATTTCAACAACTTGTCTTTGCTTAACTGGAATCCTTTCCCGTTCTCGAGGTCGGTAAAGAATATATCCCTGCCGTCAAACAGCCCTTCTACGGTCAATTCGTAGTAGGGATCTGCCTCTATGGGGTTTTCGATTGCCAGCATTTGGCCGAGGTCGAACTGATAGCCGTAATCAAGCGCACTCGTTATGAGCGAGCGTAGTTCCTGGCAGTCTATCACCGGAGCTCGCATTGTATCATTCATCTTGTGGTCGTTTTTGATTATTTTTATCCTATTTGCATACGCAAAGATAATCAAAAATAATCATTCCTGCAAGTTTTTGAGAGATTATTTTAATCATATATGCAAGATTTTTCGCTGTGAGTTAGGCTGTTTCAGATATTATTCGTATCTTTGCGCCCAAGTTGAGAACTTGACAAGCGAGTCAGGAATACAACAGACATACAATAGCCTAATCGTCGTCGAACTACCACCTTGATAACTCCAGGCTATCGAAAGTTTACCCACTGGGCATTGTGGCTCTGTGTGCATATACGCGCAGGACACGACCTATTGGGTAAACGGCTGTGGTAGGCCGGACGACGTTAGGCTGCTGTCCTGCGTCTTTTTGTGGGTAGTTGCCAACAATGAGCAAATATGAAGTAACAATGGTAACTATCAAGCATAACATCGACGAGAGTCAATTCAAATACCTTTGGGCCAAGTATGTCAAAGGATCCAACCTCGAACGGCACTGCGCCCAATGCGTCCCCGGTACTTTCAGTAAGAAATTCTCCGGGGCTTGGAACAGCAATCTCCTTCAGCAGCCGGTTTTGAAAATGGACGAGGTTGCAGACGGAGAGTATCAGGCAATATACTTCTGTGGAGTATTCAAAAAAGGTTTCTCTACTAAGAAAAACTATCCTCATAACTTGCACCTCGCGGTTATACCTGAAGAGGGCCAGCGCGATGTCTTCGATTTCGAGAATTGGCATATTGAAATTGACGGCGGCTATATCTCACGTATCCCCGCCGAAGAAGAACTTGACGAAAGATTCTTCAACGCTCCTTACGATTATCACTACTACACCTGCCGAATTTTCAGGTGGATGGTGGGCTTCTTTCACCCCGAACTTCTAAAACCTACTATATGAAACAAATTATCATCGCGCTCTTGTGTATGGTTGTCTCGACTTCGGCGTATGCGCAGAAGATACTGAACGACGATACAACCAACGGCACCCGCTCGATCATAACGAGCAAAGAGAATGTAAAAGCCGGCAACGACCGCATTGTAATCTATGCCGGCGTAAGCCTTATGCAATCCAGCGATACGTCGACATACTTTTTGTCACTCAAGCTGTCGGCAATGAAACACATGGCTATCAGTAAAGACGGGCGCATAATGCTCAAGGATTCTGAGGGCAATGGAGTTACTCTAACTACACTACAAGGCAGCTACGGAGCTGACACAAGGAATGTGGGCGGTTTCTACCTTTACGAAATCAATGTCGATTACCCCGTTACCTACGAACAGCTACAACAACTTGCAAAAGGTGTTACCAAGGTCCGCATCGAACTTGATAACGATGAGCCATTCGACAAAGAATACAAGAAAGATAAGATTGGCAAGGTGCTGACAGCCGATTTAAGCCTAATCGCCGGCGCACTCGGGACCGACAAAAAGGCTTCTTTCTCGGAAGGGTTTTAACGCAATGGGGCTGGCGGTTTTCCGCTGGCCCTCGTTATAAATTGACGATCGAGCGGAAATGGTCGATGATATTGTAAATGGTCCGCTGCGATTTGCCATATTTGTCGGCGAGGACACACACGCAATAGACTGTTTTATGGTTCTGCTTCTTCATACTGCGGAACTCCTCATATATCTGGAGATTATCGATGTCGTTCACGCTAATCTGATTGTTTTTCAGGATTTGGAGCAGGCTCTCGTTGCTTTTGATAAGTTCGTAGCAGTTCATATCGGTTTAGAAGTTGTCTAAGTTTTCAATCATATTCACTCGGTCCTGGGCCTCGGTAATCTCTACCACCGAAACCACTGGTTTTATCTCTTTGGCGGCCTTCTCGAAAGAGTCGGTCATCATTTCCGCACTGTCGACACTCTCATAAGAGTTAGCGACCTGAATAGGTACACCGGCACCGATGCCATTCATAGCGGCGAGAAGGGGCTCGAACATTCTCGTGGCCCGAGCAGTCATCACATACTCCCCATTAGAGAGCATTGCAGGTATGCTGTCGCTCGTACCGGAGCCCGGGCCATTTACCTTACCACCTGTCGCAAACTTCGCGCTCTTGACCGTGGAAATAGCTGTAGCGACGTTTGCGAGAACTGTAGCTACAGTTGTCGCGATTGCCGCAAGGTTAGCTGGGAATGGGAGTGCCGATGCACTGGCAATACCCGACGAAAGGGCACGGCCGGTGTCAATCGCAATTTGGGCGAGAGTGATGACCTTCGCCATTTTTGCAAAGGCAGAGTTCTCTTCGCCGAGAGTTTCAAGAAGACTGACGAGGCCATTAGTAACAGCACGGACGGCTTGCTGTTTGGCCTGCTCGTTCTTGACGTAAGCCTCATTGATAGCCACTTGCTTATTCAGCCATTCCTGCTTAGCGGCGTTCTGTTCTGCGAGCCATTCTGCATCTGTCTGCGTAGAAAGCTGACCTCTCTCTATAAGAGCTTCGTAGGTCTGCTGTGCGGCGTCCTCTTCCATTTGGAGCTTTTTAGCCTCATAACCACTGATGTATTCGAGTTTCCTCTGGCGGTCGGCTTCCATTTCCTCATCAGTCATGGTACGCCATCCGTCGCGGTGTAGTTGCTTCTCGGTTTCAGCAATGTCAAGTTGCTCAATCTCGTTCTGAAGAACTATTTTTTTCTTTTCTAAAACCTTTACTTCGTAAGCGTCGTTAGCTTCTTCTTCTGATTTTTTGTACTTTTCCCTGATAGCTGCAAGGGCTTCCTGCTTTTCGGTCTCATTTTCATACTCAAGCTCAGCCTGAGCCAACTCTAACTCCTTTTGCTTTTTTAGCTTTTCTAAACGTAGCTCAAGCTCCTTTTTAGAACCTTGTTCTACTGCATTTAGCTTCAGTTCTATCAGTTTGGTATCGTGTTCAACTTGTTTCCTTATTTCTTCAGCATCAAACGCGGCAATGGCCTTAGCTTTTTGCGCTTGCAGAGATTTTATAATGGAAAGAATATACTTCTTACTGTTTTCAGTTAGTGTCGCATCTTCGTCCAATTTTTTCGTGTAATCCGCAATTTGCCTATCGTAAGATAATTGAAGAACCTTACGACGTGTTTCGACTGATTTTTCAGTAATTTTCAGTAGCTCGTCTTCTGCCTTTCTAAGCAACTCCGCTTCTACTTCAGATGGCGATTTTCCTGAATTGCTTTTTGTGTTTTCGGGATCGGTTGTAGGAAAATTGGTATTGTGTTTATTAACAGTGTCTAACACATTTTCCATATCACTAAGTGTATTCAAGTAATCCAGTGCCGCTTCATTAGATTTACTGAATGCACTCTCAGCTTGGTTCTCCATTTCCGAAGCTATGGATTCCAATTCGGCTGCCGCTGCATTTGCTTCGGCCTGCGCGTACTCTTTCAATCTTTCTCCTGATTTAGACCAAGAATTGACACGAATATCGAAATTACTCCAATTAATTTCGAGCATATGATTGAATTGGTCGTACCAACTTACATCAGCATTTTGACCTTCTAATCTTTTTCTCGCTGCTTCCGCACGAAGTTCGGCAGCCTGGGCTACAAGAGCTTCTGCCTTTGCCTGCTCATAGAGCATGGCGATATACTCTGATCCTTTCGTCTTTAGAGTCATATACCATGCGGCAACTGTTGAATATTGACCTAATTGCTTGCCATATTTAATATTTAGCTCATCGCATATTTTCTTTTCTTCCGTTTTGGTTCCGTGCCAATTTTCCAGTGCCTTAATATCATTTTCGACAGCGCGGGTTGCTTTTGTTTTGACATGGATTGCTGTTTCCTCTGCATTTGCAAAAGCATTAACTTTTGCCGAGGCTTCCGTTGTCTTACTTCCGAATAACTCTATTGCGGCAATTGCGGCGGAAATGACGGTTAAAATTATGCCAAAAGGATTTGCCTTGCATACCGCATTGAAAGCCTTCATTGCGGCCGATGCTTTTGTAAGATTGCCAGTACATAAATTATATGCCGCAGATAACAAGAGAACGCCAGCGCGTCCTGTCGCAATTACTCCATTCATGACAAACTGGGCGGCCGACACAAGTTTAGTTCTCGCCCAAGTAAGTGCCAAAGCAATGTTGTGAGCATTTATAGCAGCTGTGACTGCCACTATTACTCCGGCTATGGAACCGAATACAACTTTCCATCTGCTTATGTAGTCTATGACAGACTTTATCCCTTTGATAAGACTGGCAATAGTATTGATGAACCCAATCTTAATTTTGGTTGTCACAGTCTCAAAAGTGCCGTCGGTCATGTCGAATAATCCGCTTATCGCGTCTGCAAGATTTGTACGGGCCTGCAATAACTCGTCCTGCATCGCGGCCGCTTCCCCCGTTTTTTCCTTAACTTCATCCAAATTAAGGCTAATATCGTGCAGTGTAGTCAGATACTGTAATCCGGCATCTTGACCGGGACCACCGAATATATTCGCGATGGCCTCACCTACTACCTTAGAACTAGCTGGCAGGGTGTCAAATTTTTCACTTACCTGCTGGATGACTTGGAAAGTGGTAGTCGTGCCGTTCGCCAACTCTTTCTGAATTTTAGTCGCATCAAGTCCAATGGCTTTGAGCGATTTGGAGGTCGTGTCCGACATTTCGCGCAGTCTAATATTAGCCTCCTTGATTGTGTCAAGGGCTTTATTAGAGACAATACCCATGCTATTGGCCTGAGATATAAGTGCGATGAACTGGTTTGCATTGAGTCCAGCTTCTTTGAAATATGTTGGAAATTCCTGCAAACTCTCTATGTACTTTCCATTGGCATCAGCTCCGGCTTGGAATCCGTCCTGGATTTTCGCCAAGGCTTCCTCATGCGTAATTCCGAATTGCTGGGCTACGTTATTCACGACCTCCAACAGTTCGTCAAATTCTTTCCCGTACGTATCAGCCGTAGCCTGCAACTCATTACGAAATTGCTTTAGTTCATCGCCTGACAAACCAGTGAATTGTTTTGTAATTTTTGTGGCCTCGACCATCCCTGCATTGTAGTCGTAAATCCACTTGAATGACATTACGGCGCCACTTATTCCGAGAAACGTGAGGATCGTCGGGTTGGATAGCAACCCTTTCAGGGTTTGCCACAACGCTTTCGCCTTAGTATTAAGACCATCTAAGAACGAGCCTGCTGAATTCTTTGAAAGGTTCTCAAGAGAACTGCCAAACTTAGTGTTGATACCGACAAGATCGCCAAGCGAGTCTACAAGGCCAGCACTCTGTTCTTCATGTTCCTGGATTACCTGATTGTTCTCTTCAATCTTCTTATTGAGAGTTTCTATTGCGTCGACCGCGCCGTCGGCAGATGGGTCTATTCCAGCGAGTGCGCGTTTTAGAACTTCGTTAGCGTCCTGAGCTTCCTCGGCTGTCTTACATTCTTTCGACAGAGCTTCAACGAGTCCGTTCGTGGCATTTGCAGCCTGCCCCATTGCATTAGGATAGTTACCAACGTTGCGGAAGAAACGCTGTGTGCCTTGCTCGGCTTCTTTCAACTTCGTTGTGAGGTCATTGATCTGAGTTTTCAAATTCTTTCCGACCTCTCCGGTTCTGTCAGCTTCACTCAATCTGTCATACTCCGCTGTGAGATTAGACAGCTCGGCGCGCCACTGCATGAGAGAGCCGAGGTTTTCTTGCTGAGCTTTTTCCTGGTTGTTGATTTGACGCGTTAGGGTGTTGATAGCCGTGTTCTGTTGTGTGATGAATATGCGGGTAGTCTCAACCTGACGAGCATACTCCTCCTGAGTAATATTGCCGGCATCCAATTCCTTTTTGAGGTCTTTCTGCCGGGCCATAGCGTCGACAACTTCCTTGCGATACTTCGCAATCTTATCAAGTGCGTCCTGATAACGCACCTGAATATCCAATATTTTCGTTCTTACATCGCTGTCAGCCATACTATGGGAGTTTTATAAGTTCGCATTTGCATTTGCCATTAGCATCCCGCTGGATTGATACAATGGCGAAATAGGCATTGTACTTTTCGAGATAAACTGGGCGCGTATAATCTATGTCTCTCAAATCGAATTCATCGAGTCTAAAACTTTCTGTGATTACGTATGGGCGATACACTATTTCTTGAAGATAGTCATAGTCATCACTCTCATATACATCGCGGAACGGATTGATAACTACCATAAACATTCGGTACGTTCCATTCGGAGTATATGTTTCACTTAATAAGTTGCCATTGCTATCATAAGATGATTTATATGTTCCTTCGGCACCTGGGACAATGAGTCCAAGTGCCGGCTTTGCTTCGCAGCTAGAATATTTATAGTCATTAGGGTCAAACTCTTGATATTTCATATCTTTTTCAGTCACCATTGGCGGATATTTACCACTTTTGAGATATGGACCGAACCAAGGAATTTGAATTATCGTTTTGTTCCTTTCCAACGAATTGTTGTCGCAAACAATTTTCATTTTTCCAGTTTCATATACATCCTCTCCTTCCTCCGGTTCCGTATGGTCGAGATCATCGTTTTTCATGAGAAAGTAATTGTTCTGTCCGAAGCCGCTCACTTTAAACGCTATCTTTTCGGGATTCTCATGGACTGCAGTGATAATTTTCTCGCTCCAGTCAGCAACATTACCATTGCTTATATTTTTGCGAATTGTGCTGTAACGGAGAGGAATTATTTCTCCATCACGTGATAAGCCGGGGAATGCTCCTATAACATAAAATAACGATTTCATGAATTCCAGACAGCTAATGTCTGGTAGATTACTGAAGACATCAGTTTCGTATCCTTTATTGACAACATCGTCTGAAAGCATTCCTATGGGTGTGATTTCAACTCTACCCTCAACTATTCGTTTCACAGTCCTGTTAAAATTGAAGAAGAAAGGATAGACACTAGAACTGCCTCCGTCTTCAATTTCGATAGAGCTTAGACCATGGCTTTTTCTGAAATCGAATTCCATTACATCACAAGTTTTTCCATCAATATTTTCGTAGGACACGAAACGACCGGTAACACTACCTACCTCTTTCATGGTGTAATTGATTTTTGTTGGATCGTCGTTGTCTCTCTCAGCTACACGGTGGTATACACTCATTTTAGACTCTGCGGTTGTCCAGCCATCGAATATCACACGAACATGGCCATCAAGTTTAAACTTCTCGACCAAGACTATCTTATTGCTCGTGGAGCCCTTCCTATAAAAGACCCAGTTGATAGACGGTTTAACGTTGCCACCGCTGCCAACTGTAAAGTAGTTGTTATTTTGTGGTTGTTGAATATCGAATGATATTATCTGTGAATATTTATTCCCATCCCAAGCATCGAAAGGAAGAGTCAATTCCGTGTTCCCAAGAATAAGTTTGTAACTATGAGATCTAAAATTGGTGAGAATAGCTGTCTTCGATGCATATTGTTCATCGGTCAAACCAGTTTTAACCAATGGCACTACGCCTCGGCTTATAATTACACTATCCCCGTTGGATAGGTAGGAATGTGAATTTGAATCCCAACTACGGCCGTCATAAATATTACCGAGGTTAAAGCGAGTGCCATATGTGCGGTTTATTCTGTCTATGATATATTGTATTGGAACAACTGGTATATTGGCTTTACTAACCGGCTTGTTTTCGGCATTTACAAGGCACCATACTTTCCCTTTCGATTTTTCATAGATTCCCAATCCTCGGTATGGGTGCAAAAGCAAAGTGTCATTGTCGAAATCACCTGGAGTTGGGAGCCAGATACTACCATATCTACCAATTTCATTTACTCCATTGCCAATTTCTCGCAGTGAAAGGTCGTTGTCTTTCAGAGCCTCAAATCCGGCGACAACGCCCCATGTCATCACAGCATTATAGTTCTGAGAATCCGTAGTGTCAACGTAAAGATTGGCATCACAGAATAAATCGACACCGTTTTGCCAAAACTCACATTTATATTTTTGGCGTGTTGTTGTGGAATTCCGTCGTATATCTTCAGGCGTATCAAGTGCCAATCGATTGTTTTGTGTCATTGGCAGCTTGAAAGTATAAGAATACGAGGCAGAAATTTTAGACAAATCGCCGAATAGATTACTCTTGAAGTTGAGAGTAATCCCACTCGGACAATTCAAGTCTAACTTGTGGCGCGCACTGTCCTTAATTATGTATAATTCTTCGTGCATTACAGCATCTGTGCGTTAACGGGTGGTAATGTGAATGATATTTCGAGGTCATGCAGAAACTCATTGGGCTTGAAGTCGTGGTTTGTAGCAACAATATTAACCGGAACCCACATTTCGTCTCCGAAGCGAGTCTTTCCCATATAGAGGTCTATTATGGGAGATGTGATGATAGACGATACATAATCGTATATCTCTTGGGGCAATGACACAGCACAGCACTTCACTGTTTTTGTGCCCTCGATATGAATATTGCGCTCATGGTTGGCGAAATATATACCGCCGACTGTGTAGTCCTCAACCACGGTATTCGAGCTGAGTTTATTCTTCATCGTCTCCTTGCCTTTGACAAATAGAAAATATTGGAACATACCGAAACGGTCTATCCACCGGAGGTAATGACCGCAAGTCGAATTGTCGATTGTCAGCTCTGTGATAGTTGACATTTCATTGGATAGCCAGAAAGTGTAGTCGAATGAAGTATCAAACGGGCTGGTTTTTACCTCAACCTCCTCGCCTTTCTGTTTAAGAGTAACTGTCTTCTTCGCCTGCGGGAAAGCAAGTTCAGGGCATATTTCGTATATGCCGATTTCACTGCTCCTTCCATAGGGAATCTCAACAAGTTCTCCTATGCGAGAATCATAGCGGACTAAGCGCCCGGATTGCATCGCCCATATTCTATCTGTTCTTGCCTTACCGTTGAGGTTGAATTCCTCTGGTCCAGGCATAAGAATACCGGCCGTCCAATTCTTGTATAAGATATAATCATCAGAAGATCCATAGAAACATTGTTCTTGTTTGTCAAAAACCGCACCTTCAAGGAAGTCGCCGTCTCCTGTGGTATCGGCTTCATACAGACCGTTAATGCACTCATCTTCGATGCTGTTGATTACACCCCAAATAGGGGGATAGTGAATTTGCAGACTCTTGTCATAGGCTTTGCCGTCGTATCTCGCACTCACACCGCGATCTTTGGAACCCCAACCGTGAGCAAATAGAGAAACTGTGAATGGGTAATTCCTGAACCATATACGCTTCCTCTCGAAATAAGGTCTGTTCTTATCCAGTTTGAACGCACCATAGTGGGCGAAACGGTCGCCGACTGCGAGATTCCCCCAAATGCAGATGAATGAAACGCTCCATACGACTTTACCGCTTACAATGATATTGGCATACAATATCTTGCTCCTTTCAAAGCGTACATCCGTAAAGAACAGCTCCATTATCTTAGATATATATATGCGAGTTTTCCCTTGATAGAGATTTACCTCTATCATCTTTGATGTTCCACTACCGTTACTGCCGGTGCTGATAGAGAATTTCAGATATGAGAATTTGTAAATGTCTTGTATGGGATCAAGCGTCAGCCCAATATATAGAGGGTTGAAGACAAACACAACTTCGTCTGGATATTCGACGTGCATCTGCCCCAAGTATATTGAATTGACATTTATTGAAAATTCCTGCTTCCTCATTGTATGCTGTCGTTAATGGTCGATACTTGGTCGAGTAGACTGATAGCCATAGCATCACTCATCTTCTTCAGTTCCTCATTAAGAACCGTAGTGAAGATGTCATCGTACTGTTTTGTTCTATGTATCTTCGTGCCCTTCTTCATGATATTATAAGCCACGGCGCCAGCAAACGAGCGCATGGCAGATTCCTGGCTCATATTCTGTCCTGATTTAGCGTTAGCGGATATACCTTTGGCCTTGGCCCAGGCCATGATGATTTCGATGAAGCCTGCTGGGACGGCTCCTGGTCCACGGCCCTTTTCCATTACAAGAAAAGACTTAGCTCCCCACAGAGTGGCATGGCCATCGCCCACTTCCATTTTGAGCGAAGCCACACTGCGGCCACTGGCATTGCGACGGCTTGATGCCATACGCTCCGCGATGCGATTCTTTATGTTTATCAGATGCTGTCTGAGTATTTCGTTTGTATCAGCCATAGCCAGTCAGTTTATTCAATTTCCTCTTTGGGGACTTCATACCCTTCCACACAAAGTGATATTCCCTCCTCTTCTTCGAGAACCGGCGTGATTACGACTCCAGTCACATTTTCGTCGAGGTGGTCGTAGAGAACCTGGTAAGGCTGCTTGCCCTCGAGTGGAGAGAAATACCCACTCTCGTTGACCGCCTTGATGAACTTGTAACAAAGACGCTTCATTTGCTCGATAAGAGCGTCATTTTCCTCACTCTCGAAATCGAACTCCGTAGAGCACAGAAAGGCAATCTGCGCCTCTGGGAAGTCGCGTATCTCCTGACGGCGAGAGTCAACATAGAAGTCACCAGATGGAGGGAGGACATACACAATCGTAGGCTTGGTGATGGTATCCATTTCCACATTGAGCTTCGCCCAGTTGTAGAAGCGATATTCCACATCCACGCCCATCTTCGTCACTATATCGCGCACTTTACCTTCAACCGTGCCGAGTGTCTTGTCTGTATCAAATGCCGGATTGCTCATTTTCTTCTACTTTGGTTCATATACTGTTTGTGGAGACGGCGCTCATAATTATTTTGCTCGGTATCATTTTTCATGCAGTTATATATACGCACCCACGCTACCTCACGCACCTCATTCTGATTCGTTATACCCATGCGCCGAGCATACCAGTCAAGGACACCGAACGGACCAAACTGCAAGTCCTTAACGCCGGCCGACAGTTCCTCCGAGGAGTAATTCACTTTCAGTGAAGAGAAAATCTTGTTGATTTTCTCTATTTGGACCTTGCAGAAGTGCATGAAGCCGAAAACATCAAACACGTTCATTCGATATACCTCTACCGGTTTAATATCGAGAATTATTCTCAGGCACTCAGCGGCAGGATCATCGGCACTCGCTGCGTTACGCAGTTCATCGAGCTTGCCGTAGCTTATGGCGAAGAGGTCCTTGGGTACTTCTTTGCCACAGATGAAGCCGGGACACTTGGCCTTCTCGAGAGTAGCCATCAGCTCGTCCTGATGTGTCTTGCGACAACAAGGGAATAGTACTAGGAACTCCCCGTAGGTGTACCGGCGTTGTGTCCGTGTTCTGCGTTTTTTGCTATTTCGGCTCTTATTCATATCTCAAAGTTACTTACATTACTCCGGGTGATACCCAGACGTTTGTGATTACTAACTGCATGATTTTATTCAGTGCTGTACGACTTGATTGCCATCTTCGCTCCATTTGTCGGCTTGGTCCGGCGGAAGAACATATTCATCATAAGTGCGTCCATGTAGTCAGGAGAACGACCTATGATAATCTTCATAGTTTCTTTCGGAATGATACCCTTGCGGCGCACATCATTGTCAATGTACGCCTGCTTAAGGGCTCCCAGCTCCTCCATCAGTCTTTCGCGTTGCTCGTCGGTACAGATTACACGAATTTTGCGCTCGTTGATAAGCTCGGCCAGTTTGAAGTAGCACTCGGCTCGCAGGTTTTCATACTTGGCTCGGTTGTTGGGCTGACCTCCGCCGTGAAATTCTTTAATGCCAGGCAAGAAACTCTCCAAATAGCTACCAACACCGTCGGCATCGACTATCGTGTATGAGCGAGGAACCTTCTCCTTCTTGAGAACATCGCGCAGAGTTTCGTAAACCTGCTTACCGGGAGAATAGACCTCATCGACAACGATACGGCATACATTCCCTTCCCATACAGTTACGATAAACCTATCGTGCCCTTTCAGGGCTATGTCGGCCGAGCAAGACCTCGCAGGCTTGGGGAGAACATGCTCATTCGTGAAGAGGTCGTTGATCGCATCGAAATCGCATAGCGTCGCCGGGTCGTCATCATATTCAAAATTGCCAAAGTATAGACGCTGCACTGTAACTTTGTCCGCTTTGAGCAAGTTGTCAATGTATGCCTGGTCCACATGGGGATTATCAAGAGGCAGAGATTTGATGAACCGTCTGTGCGGCGCCATCGTTCCCATCTTCGCCGGCTTCACAAAGTCCGTGTATATCCAGTTGCGGCGGGGGTTACAAGTGTAGAGGGCTTTCGGTATGGTGTGCCATCTGGTGCCGTCTGGATTCTTGCCACTGAGAACGGAAAAACGTCCTTTGAGAACCGAGATAGCCTTGGCGCATATCTGCTGGGCTTCATCGATGAAACAGTCTGTAATACCATAGGAGCCGAGGCGGTCATACTCCGGGTCGGAGGGCATGAGCTTGAGGTCGCGAAAATATATTACACTCCCGTTGGAGAAATTGGCTATAAGTCGCGTCGAGTTGAATTCTACTACTGAGTTCAGGCGTAAGTCTGTCAAAACCTCAAAAAAAGTAACGACAGTCGTATCACGCAGCTTCACACTCTCTTCTCGACAGATGAAGCCTACGGATCCGGCCATCGTTATTCTCCGCAGTATTTGCCATAGGCAACCGAGATAGGTCTTGCCTCCACGCGCTCCGCCACCATACAGCACTTCGGACACCTCACTATCGTCGGGAGACAGATAGTCAAGTGCCTGAGCTTGCTTGCTGAAAACGTGGACCTCGACCGCACTCATTCACTGCTGATATTTTGACAACTTTAGCCTATTTCATGGATACTGTAAAATTTGTAAATACTCGACGTAAGACATCACACCTTGACTCCGGGGTCAATCTGGGGTTCGTTGCCTTGATATGTGAACTTCGCCTTCGGCACCAACGTGAGTTCAAGTGCCGCGAGAATCGTATCAAGATTCTCGTTGCTGATGGCGCGGTTGCCAACGAGGAATGACGAGATTGTGCTGGGGTTAATCTTCGTCTGCTCAGACAGTTCCTTTACGGAAATGCCGCACTCGTTCATCTTTCCTTTAATCTTTTCTCTGAACATCGGGATTGGGTTTAGAGGGTTGATATACAACATCGGTGCTGCCGAGGGTCAAGCCCAGCACCATACATATTTTCTCAAGCACATCGAATGGAATCGTGCGCTTTCCTCGGAGGTAGGCCGAGAGGTTCTGAGTCTTGATACCGACTTTCTCACTCAACTCGGTCTGCTTAACGTCGAGTTCCTTCATGCGAAGGAAAATTTTGTCTCTTACGGTTGCCATTATTTAAATTTTATGTTTGCTTTTAAAGTGTCTGAGGGTCGCGTCCACAATGCTTTCCTCGATATTGTTGATAGCGCCGGTAACGACGCTGGAATCTTCGCGCTCTTTCTGAATGATTTCAAGGATTCTCTCATCGATAGTATTCCGCGCCAAAAGATAGTAGCAGTTGACAGCGTTCTTCTGACCGTTGCGGTGGGCGCGGCATTCAGCCTGCTCGCAGTCCGAGGCGGTCCATGGAAATTCTATGAACAATATCCTCGATGCCGCTGTCAAGGTGATTCCCACGCCGCCGGACTTATAGTTGAGAGCAATCAGCTTGCAGTCGGGGTCATTCTGGAACTTGTCGATAGCCGCCTGCTTCTTCTCCTGCGAATCGGAGCCGGTTACTGATACACTGCCGGGGAACGTAGCCATTATCTCTGACATTACCGATTTATGGAAAGCGAATACTATTAGCTTGTCGCCGCCGTCGATGACATCGTGTATGAATTGTTTAGCTTCTTTCATCTTGCCACGGGCAGATATTTGACGCAGATGGTTAATCTGTACCATAGCCGTAGCCTTGGCAGCACTCTTGAGAGTGGCATCAGAAGCAGACTCATATTCCACGAGATAGCGGATAAGGTCATTCTCAGCAAATTCATACTCCTTGCGGTTATCGATATCCACAGTGAGATATTGGCGGGTTTTCTCCGGGAGGTCTTTCAGAGCGATAGCTTTATCCCTTCGGAAGTAGCATATTTCCCATAGGCGGTAGTGTAGCTCATAGAGATTGGACGATTTATCCGGTCCTTGACAATAGCGTTCCTTGAATCGGGCGACTCCGCCGAAGTCGTCGAGGCGACGCATTATCTGAAGCTGCTGAATCAGGTCAACGTTACTCGTTATGCGAGGTGTACCGGTCAGTAGCCACACGTATTCTTTGTTGGCACAGATAGCCTCCAGATATATCGACCATAGCGCGGTGTCGTTGCAGCATCGATGGGATTCATCAATGATTACTGACTTGAACATGGCGGCTCTCTTATCGAGGACGATATTCTTGACGGTAGTCCGGCCTCGAACCCGGCTCACGAAATATTTCTTGACACTCTCATAGTTCGTGATGAAGATATTGCAGGTGCCGGTCTCCATGTGGCGATGCCATGTGTCTTTATTCTCATTGGAGAGAATCATAGCCTGCTTGCCGATGAACCTCTGAAACTCCCGTTGCCAAGTTACTTTCATCGTCGCCGGCGCCACCACAAGGCAAGGATAAGCCCGCGCAATCGAGACGGCCGCGATTGACTGGAATGTGTTGTGCGTCACAATAAAATCTCTCGTCAGATAGAGGTGCTCTTCATTATCTACAACTATGCATCGGGATGATTCTTTTCCAGAGTGCTCTATGCTAGTGATAGTCTTATTTTTTCTGCACGTTCTTCCATACAGATAAACTCTGTAATTACCGAATTTCTTTCCTTCATTGTTGTATGCGGACTCCCTGTATTCACATCGAGCCATGTAGCCCAATGAGCGTGCGACAAAAGCCACATCTTCTGCTAATTTTGGCGAGGCTGTGCTATATTCTATGAAATCAGTTTTCACGACATGCCCATCCGTATCTATCAAGCCCCGCAATAAATCCTGGCGATCTTGCACGGTTGAATATTTATATACATCAGGGATATACTTGCGTTTAGATGTGATTCCAAATAGACCGAGCTCCCTCAAAGCCTCCGTCGTACTACTGGGTCGGTTGCCAATTTTGTTTTTTATGGTAAACGACATTCCGTCTTTCGTAAAACCACCTACAACGTCATTCGAGCCGACAATTCTTAGTTCGGAAACAACGGCGTCTCTGACGTTAATATTCGGCTTCGATATTCTTGTGCCATGCGCTGTAAGACATCCGTCGCCTATGATAACGCCAAGCACATACGGTGGAATAGGTAGATTCGCCGCACTTGAAAACTCTACCGGTCGGCATAACGGGATAGAATACTTGTAATTCTTTCGCGTTATATTATTTCGCTTATCTACCACCTCGTAGCATAGATCACCAATTATGTCCGAAAGTTGGAGCACTTTGTACCCACTTCCTCTCCGTTTCCAATTAGGCGTTATTACATTCCACAGATGCTCTAATCCACACCGGGTTTGCGTCCCATCGCTAAACCTGACTGTGTAGACATCTTTTATACCTTGCTCAAAGATATTGAGCACTTTTGCCGCTTTACCATCTGCGCCTACGACATTATCTCCGACTTTCAAGTCTCCCATGGGCACAAATCCATGAGGGGTTAGTATAGGCTCAGAGTAGGGCTGATCTTTGCCGAGACCCATATCGTCGCCGTTGAAACACCTCTTGTGGTCAACCATGTACTGAATCCCTTTCCTTTGATAGTCGTAGGGCTGAAGCTTCAGATGGGTAATTGGATATTGCAGGTCGGGCATTTTGTCGGGATAGCCCTGCACCTCCGCACGGTCGCCGACACGGCATACTGAAGATGCAAGCCGGCGCCGCACAGCATAATCACAGAATTCGCGGACGAATAGGCGGTCATGGAGATTTACGCGCCAACATCTGTCGCGCATGATGAAGCGGGCAGACGGTATCTTCTGGATAAAGTATGCCAAAGCAGGGCTATTATAAAAATACAATTCATAATAGCCCTCCGCGTCCTTCTCTATGAGGTATATTTCATTCACGTTTTGCGTCGGGATCTCTTACGATGTTTATCACTGTTGGTAAAGGATTCTCAAGATTTACATTCACGGATTCGCCGAAGCCCTCATCACGTCCAAGTGTTGACAGCAGATAACGGAGCATCTGTCCGTCGGGCTTCTCTTTCCAGCCAAGGATATGCCCGGTGGCCGGATCGATGTGTGGAACACCAAGAGCAACAATGCGGGCTGCATCGAGGCACTGGTCGAAGAGTTTCTTTCGGGAATCCTGCACAACGCTTTTGAATTCGCCGTCCTCTCGGACCCAGTTGTGGACTGTCTGCCGGGTCACACCGAGAAGACCGGCAGTCTGCGAGAGATTGCCGCCGGTCTTTCGGATGGCGTCTTCAAATTCGTCAAGAGAGGGTTTTCTCATAACAGAATTGGTTTATTTATCGAAAAGTCCTAATTGGGATTGTGTAGGGGTTTGTGGCACACTGGGAATTGACGCCAGCATATTCGCAAACTGCCAATTCCTGCAGGTGTTGAAGAGTTTGTTTCGGGCTTGCGGAAGATTCCAATTGATGTAGCTCGTATCAATGTGAATCATTCGGGCATTGTTAATCTTGATTTTGACAAACTCGTTGTCAATCTCAATAGTCTGACCCACACTGCGGACAAAGGGAATATGGAGGTTTTTGTTCCAATTGAAATCCTTATCGACTCCGCAGAGATAGTAGAACCTGCTTTCTTCCAATTCCATGTTGGGAGGAAGAGACCGCATAAAGCCTTTGACACGTTTGTCATTGTGCCCAAGAAGACTTTTCATGCAGTGCGTGTTGAGGTCTACTCCATAGACGTACCGCAACCATATTATTTTGTAGGTATTGCGGAAGTAGCAATATTCTATTTCGACCATTTTGTTTTTGATTAGTATCTTATTTGCAACTACAAATACACTGAAATTTAATCAATTACGCAAATTTCAGCACGGATTTTTAATCCTATCTGCAAGCCTTTTCAGGCGTTCTCGTCGGTCAGTCCGAAGAGAGGGAGAACGTCTCCCTGACGATTGTAGGACTGATTGTTAGGCAGGTTGAGATTGAACTCGTAGTTGATGGCAGCGATGTATTCCTCACGGGTCAGCTCACGAACCTTGTATGCTCCCCATCCCCAGTAGCCGGACTTGTTATACTGCATAAATGGCTCGAAGCCGAACCGGCCGAACATTGCCTGGACCTGCTCTTTCGTGAGGAACTTCTGGAAGAACCACTGTCCCTCCTGCATGAAGGCCGTCAGACCGTTCTCGTCGAAGAACTGAACCGTCGTGGTGCTGTCAACAGTGTTGCGTTTTGCCTTATATTGCTTCTCTGCAACCTCCTTTGAACGCCCGGAAACGAACACTTTGCCACCCATCTTCGTAAATAGATTGAGGCAAGTCAGAACTGCGTCCTCGGCAAACTGAGTGTTGACCGAGTTGAGTACCGCATCGCAGATAGTGTAATCGAACACACCGCCGTCGTGTATGCCATTCTCTTTGATGTAGGCGATGAAAGCGTCTATCATTTCATGGCCCTTCGCAATGGAGATACCTTTCAGATTGTGATTGAAGAACTCCAGGCCGATGGCATAGCGATATCCCAGCTCGCGGCGGAGCTTGTTGATGAACATAGCTTTGCCACAACCGAAGTCGAGTATCTTGACCTTGCGGCGGTCTTCTTTCTCCAGGTGAGGTACTACCTCGCGATATAGCACGGACCAGTCTATACCCTTATGACGTGGAGGCTGAGCGCGGCCCTGCATGAAATCAGCACGCTCGATGTGCTCATAGTTGAACACGCCGTAGTCTTTCTTGAAGTAGTAGTCGAAAATGGCTTTCTTCGCAGGATCGAGGAAATAGCAGTGAACGGGATAGCCGATTGTAGACGCGGCCTTGATGTAGTTGTTGCCGAACACAACCTCATTGCCACACACGATTGCACAGAGCGCGTCTCCATGCTTGACGATTAGTCGGCAGATGTCTTTCACGATAGAAGCGTTGCACTCGGCGATTTTGAAGTCACTGACGGGCACGTCGTCATGGAATGTTCCCCATTCACGAGGAGACAGACACTCACTGTGAGTTTCAGGTTCCAATTCTACACCGTTGTGAATCTGGTTGAATAGAATCTCCGACTCGATGTCAACGCCGCTGATGAAGTATGCCGGTGCTTCCGCGATACCTACAGCGGTAGCTGCCTTAGTACGCTGGTGGCCGGCAACAATCGTCATATTATCGCGATTGACGATAATCGGTAGAATGAATCCCAGAGTCTTGAGGCTTCCTTGGAGTTCGACGAAAGCCTCTTCCGAGATTTTGCGGGGGTTGTAGGATGCGGGCTTTATGTCCGCGAATTTAACTCTTTCCATGTGCTTGAAATTAGAGATTGTTATTAAGGCATTTCAAAAACTGTGTCGTCATCATCGCTTTCTTCTTCCTCTTCGGCCGCGCTATTCTCCAGCAAGCTCTTGACAAAGCCGAAGTTTACCCCGGTTTCGTCCACATAATCGTTGTAGCGATTCACGAGTGTGTCGTATTCTTCCTTGGTTACAGACACAACATTCTTGCCGAATGTAAGCATATTGATTTTCTTCGGAGTGGAGCCCTTGATTTTCGTCATTACGGTCTCATCCTCGTCGGGATTATAGAAAAGTCCCTCGTCGAAGCCGAAGTTTACGAGATTGATTTCGTCGTATATTTGCTGGAGTTTGCCATAATCAAACTCGCCGAACTCGTTATTATCTTTGATGATGAGTTCTTTCTCTTCCTCTTCGGACAAATCGGCGACTGTTACTTCGATGAGAGGATTTTCGACCCAGGCTTTCCAGTATTCGATTACGGCGTCGCGCTGCTTCTCGGTCAACTCCTGCCACTTCTCATTCTCTTGAAGAATTACCATCCAATCCATTGGAGTGGAAGTGAGAATTTCCTTGAGAATCGTAGTACGCTGGTTGCCGGCAAGCACTACGTTATCCTTGTTGACAATGATGTCGCGGTATGTGAGCATCTTCGGAAAGAGCATGATGCTCTGCTGAAGACGGCGTTTCTGCCCTATGACAATCCTGCGGGGATTGATAGGGTTTATTGTCAGTTCTTTTAAGTCCTTTTTCATTTGCCGAGAAGTAATGAGGTTAAAAATCCGTCGCTTATGCCTTCATGTTCCTCAAGATACTTCTCAAGGCGGGCACACAGTCCCTTGAATTCCTGATCGGTCATTTGGCACTCAACGTAGCCACACTTGAATTTCTCCGGGTATGTCTTCGTCAGGTCAAGGTTCTTGTCGTTAATCTTGTCGTCGTAGTCGTAGAGATTCCACGCAACGGCTCCGAGATAATCGCCGATAGCCTCACGCTCAAAATGACGCTTCATAATCTCGATGTCGTCTTCGCCGTAGTGGAGATTGTCTTTCACGAGAATTTCCTTTTCCTCCTCGGCTGAAATATCATCGAGTACCCGGACCGGCACTACAGGTTTAGATTTCCATTTGGCCCAGAAAGCGAGCAGCGCGGTCTGCTCCTCCGATGTAGCCATTCGGAATTTCTTCTGATTGAACATGTAATCCTCGATTTCGTTGTCATCGAGTTCGAGTATCTTGTTAAGACACTCTACGCGGCCGTTACCACCGATTATCACGTCGTCTTTGTTAATGAGTATAGGGCGAAGCTCAAGCATCTTCGGGAAAACCAGGATGCTCTCTATAAGCTTGCCCTCCATAAACTCGCTCATGGTACGCGGATTATCGGGATTGGCTTTTAGTTTTCGTATATCCTTTTTAGTCATTGTATTTATGATAATTTCCTAAGCGCAAAGTTAATCAAAAATCGCGAGATGCGCAATTTATATGATTAAAAATAATCAATATGATTATTCGAGCTACCCACCCCGTGTTAGATTGCTGATTTTTCTCCTCAAAATGTTGATAATGCGCTGCATTTTTAGTACCTTTGCAGCATTGATATTTAATTTTGAGTCCCTGATGCGTTCTTTAGGGAAAGCATCTTGTCGGATTTTTTGATTAAGTATCTTATTTGCATATGAGCGAGTTTGCCCGGGAGGGTAGACTCGTTTTTGTTGTGAAGGCAGTGCTTCCCCAGATGCTTTGGTTGGCCCTGCCGTCCATAATGAATCGGCCGCATTTATGAGCAAGTTCAGAGGTACCGCCGGCGCGTCTGGCGTCAGACTCCAGATACTCTTTACGAATACTGCATATCTCTTCATTTTTGCAGAATCCGCAAGCAACATAGTCATACTCGTCCCACATCAGCCATCTATTATTTTAAGCCACAGAAATGGCAGCCATACTTTCGTAAGTTTTATCCATAGCGAGCATTTTACAGACTTAGCATAGAAGTATGACCGCGAAAACGGACCTCGACGGACACAAGCATTTAGATGGTGCTTGTATCCCAGTTCTTCCATGCGTTTCACACTTTCCGGCGCCACGGCTATCGACGGCACCGTCTTATTGTGCCCGCAGCAGCTTCCGATGGTTTTCACCCCGTGATGGAGTAAATATATGACCTCATCAGCTATGCAGGCGTCGACCCATATCGGGTGCAGAAGGCTGGGATGATCAATCTCTATTTGATTGTCGTATGAGCCAACTGATACATTTTTACAATTACACATATCGTTTTTAAATTAAAAAGCCGATTTCTCGCCGTCTACTTCCCGCGACCTTCCGAGGCCATTGGTAGCTCGTACTGAAATTGCACTGGCGAGGACTTATGCGGTAGGTCTGTTCTTCCGTTCTGTGTAGGGCAATCACTACCGGCAGAGTGTAGACGACTGATTTTTAGCGAGTGTTTCGGCTTAGTCGTTGATATATCCTTTATAATCCCACAATCCAAGCATACCCTTGACATTGCATATCGGGCTGTCATATTTCTTTGGATTCGCCAATACCCAGTTGTAGACTCCTTTCTCGGCCCACTCTGAAGGATGGTTCATAACGCAGTCAACTATATCGACACTGCCAATGATGGCTCCGTTAGTGAATAGCCCTGGTGCGTACCGGCCGACTTCGACGTACTTTGCAAGAGCCGGAAGCGGATATGCTTCAAGTTCTCCGCGTGAACACGGCGTTTTCGATGTATGAATGAGTACTCGGCCACGGTATGCAGTCTTCCATGTGCGGTTCTCTACGTCCTTAATGCCGGCGATAATGAGACCGGCCCACGGTTGCTTAATCGTTAGTGCTTTCATCGTCCTTTACTGGAATTATAAGTGGATGCTGCCCAGCCATCATGCGCTCGTGCATTTCTACATGGGCTCGCGGCACTTTATAGTGGCTCGGCTGTGGTTCACACACATTCTTCCCAGTGGAACATCCTCCGAGGGTCACGGCCAACAACATAGATGCGGCACCATAACCACCGAGACGGCCAATGAGGTACGCTTTTTCTGATTTCATATTAAAAGAGTTTGAGTTGTATTGGTTTATTCTTAATTGTCTTGGAGTAAATAGGGCATTTCTCTCGATAGGCACATGCTCCAGCTTTGGCTTGGTCGAACCTCTCCTCCCACAAATTCGCATATTCTTCTGTACCCATTGTGGCTTCTTCATTAAGGAAATCGACTAACATCATACAGAAGAAACCCATTTCTACGACCTTTCGGTTGGAATTGACCTCAAACAGTCCATTGCTTTCAGGTTGTGCCATTCTTCTTTCTATAATTGAATATCTGCTTCTTGATTCCTTCCCGGCGCATGATGGAGCATAATATAGATATATCACCCAATGACGCCGATTCCTGATACTTTGCTATTCGTACCAATCGCACCATTTTACCGGACTCGTCGGCCTCCACCAGACCCCAATTTTCAGGTAGTTCTTCTTCCTTGATTATACCTTCGAGCGCGTAGTACCATCGAAAGTTTCCCATGCCCTCTATAGGATTTTGCCGGCATTTCTTCTTGCGGTCTCTAAGGAAATCAGCTCTCGATGTCTTGACTTCGACAATGGTGGTGGAAGCGCCGTTGGTTCCCCAAACATCAGGATCTTCGTTCCCGTACGTCAAGAGTTCCACAGCCACATACTTATGGTCGTGCCATCCTTCAAAGCCACTACGATGGAGTTTCTTCGCAGCTTCGATACACATAAGATGATGCAATGAATTTGTCTTACTCATTTTATACAGTTATTGCTTGTTGAAACCTTATTCCAAATTTGCTGGCATTCCTTTCAATTATTGGACGACGCATTTCCTCTGTTGGATAGAAATACAAATTATGGTCTTCTGGACATTCGATATAACCTCTCTTGCGGAGATTATATCTGACGCTTATTTTGCTTTTAGGCTGCTTTACAAATTTGAATTTAGTGCGTTGCTCAAACCCCCATAGTAGGCTTCTTCTTTTATCTTTATCATAAGTTTCACGCCATGATGCCCGCATCTTTTCTAAGCATTCTGCATATCTCTTAGGAGATAATCTGTCGCGATTGCTTTGCCCTGGCTGGAACCTAAATTCGCTACTCCTTGGGATTATAAAACCTTTCGGCGGATATGTGCCATTCCTCTTATGGCTTTCTGCGGCTGCTTTTTGAGCTGAGTCCTGCGTTTTTATCATGAATTGTTTTGTTTTCTTCAATCCATGTTCCCTCGCAATACGATGTAAAGTTGAGTGACTAATGCCAAACTTACTCATTATCTCATCGTTACGGGTATGCTTGAAATGCCTGATAATCCAAGCAATTTCTTTTTCAGTGAGTTCTTTGCTGGTATTCCCGACTCGTCGTATTGGTTTTCCATACAGTTTGTGTTCCAAAGATTTAGACGAGCGACCGAGTTTAACAGCGATTTCACTCAATGGCAATCCCAAATTCCTTAACCGATGTAGTTCGTTAATTTCTTCCTGGGTCTACAGCTTGTTTTTAGACATACATTCTTGTAATTAGATAAATAGTTCAGGAAACATCTGTTTTAGCAAAGAGTGATTCGGTGCGTAGGTCGAATACTTCGTGGTGGCGTCTATAAGTTTGAACCTCCGACTGTCATAATCCACTGTGCAGAATTCTTTCTTATAGACTACACGATTTTTCGTTCCCAGATATCGTCCTCGCGATTGTACTACATCGGACGGATTGACCTCAACCGTAATGCAAACGTCGAAGTCTACAATACCCGAAAGCCAGTGCTTTGCTCTCTCCGGGCTTTCCGAGAAAAAGCAAAAACCTACAGACGTAGACGCGCCTCCCCGTTTCAAACTATGATTGGTAGGATTCGATAGGACCTCGCCACGTTTATAGGCTTCAAACTCTTTCATGGAACAAAATCGATGCAGGATCATAGCTTTTTGTCTTTGGGAAATTCGTTGAACCTACGGCATATTTCCTCTCCGAGTTTCGTAGCGTCGTCGAGGGTTGCCTTGAAGTCTACATACAGTTCACTGTCGTAAAGAGTTATTTCTCCTATTGGAAGATTGAATCCTGAACCTTGCTCCTTGACGCACAGTAAAACTTCGCCATGCTTCTCTTTCGGCACGAGGACAAGATTGACTTTCTTCGTATCAAAGCTGCCTTTTATATATTGGAATTTGGGTGTTATTTCCATGATTATTATGAGGTAATCTGTTTATAATGTCGCTTTCATATATTTCACGATACCAAGTGCCATGCTCTCCCTCGATATGGTAAAAACACAATCCATTAACGCACATTTCATTGGTGATTCTTCCCTCCCTTATGGCGGTGCCAAAACGGAATTTCACATACTCTCCGTGATGATATTTATTAGGTCGAGTCGTGTATACGCTGACAGATTCTTTTCGTGGTTGATTATAGACAATCTCATTGATTGTCGGAACGTCCGATATTATAGAACTCATAATATACTTTCGCTCTTACATTTGAAAATCAGTGCATCTGCAATCTCTAATGCGTCATTTACAATGGCTTCTTTTACGATGGTTGCAGCTTCTTTCTCATTGCCATAAGCACATGTTTTCGCATCTGATACTTTATTTTTCATCCACGTTTCATTCGCAATTAAACCCTGCGCTATTCGAGTCGCAACGCCAATCCTTAGGCTTATGTCGTAGTTTTGTTCGGATTGAGTTTTGATTTTAAGAATGAACTTTTCGGGAATCCACTCAGTTGGAGCAGTGTCTAATCGGTAGATTAAATTCGTGTTATTTATCGCTATTATATGCCCCATTAAACCGGCTCTTTCATGACCAGACGCTACAATAACAGGATCGTCTAAGAAGTATTTGGGGCTACGGTTTCTTTTATCTTCAGCCATAATAAAGCCCTTAATCTTTACAACTCACCAACTTTATCTCTCGAATAGGATTGGACTCCTTGGAGCAAGGCATGATTATTACCTCGATATTTTCACCCAGAGTCATCAGGGCCGGAGTGTAACCATCAGGCATATTCCTGATGTTAACGGCATCGAATCCGGCCACAACCATTGCCTTAGCTAACTTCATTAGAGTGCGGACCGAGAATATAGTGTCATTTATTTTTATGCACCTCCACTCTCGCAGATACTTCTTGGTCTTAACTTTGCCTCTGCCATCACAGATGGGGCAATCGAAATCCTTGCGGTGCTCTTCACCATCGGAATCCTCATAAACCCATTCTACCGTTCCATGACCGTCGCACTCGTCACACTCAGCGTATATGCCATCTACGCGGACTTCCTCGACTTCCGGTATACTTTTAATCGTCTTCACAATCGTTGCAAGTTGCAATTCAAAATCGCAATTAGGCTTAGGAAAGTCAGGAATTAGTTTCGGCTGTTCGGAATTATCATACACTCCCTGAAGGGAATCGTACAGCACACGAACCATGATTGCGCGGTCGGTAGCAAATACATACCCATCCCGGTAGAAAGGTCTATAACAGAACGACGGCAGATCTTCATAATCTTTCTCCGTGAAGCAGTCGAAGAAGTCTTTCTCTCGTTTCATAGTTAAGTTATTATAAACTGAACATTCAAATAAAATTCTCTATGCAACCGCACAATTTGTATATAGTCATCAATCTTCTCGCCGTAAGGGAGAAAGATTACTCGCTCTTTAGTGTTTACGCGAATACCTTTCTTCCTTAGACGATAGATTAGACAATGAGCAGTTGTGCTGAGTGCCCGTGACATTTATTCTAAGACAAGCTCCCAGTCATTAGCGAATACATCGCTGATTGAGGGCACCCAGGAGTTCGCTTCGCCGGTCGTGGCGTTGAATATGAGACACTGCGAGACGTAATTGATATGGTCGCCATGAGCGAGAATGAGTCTCTTGGCCTCGTCTGGAAGCGACTGCATCTTTGGTATGATCTCCGAGCCGATGTGCGCCGGCACCTGCTTGAACACCATCAGTCCCTTGCCGTTCCACCCGTTACGACGGACAGCATATCCCTCGCGTATGAGAGGAAGAATCTGCTCGAAGGAGAAACCGTAGGGACGACCGCTCACGCAGCCTTCCGTTGTGCTCTGACGAAGAGCAAGGATTGAAGAGTAGGCGCTCATCATGTGATGTTGGGCCACAAGCATTGCCCGGTCACCGATAGGAAGTTCCTTGAATTTCTCTCCGTGAATGAAATCCGAGAGCTTGAGACATTTATCGCGCAAATCTTTGTCCTCGATGTTGATGCGGTCGAGGAATGTTTCTGCCACCTTGTAGGCCTCCTCGAATACATTTGCCGGAGACCACGACTGATAACCGTCGGCATACTCTACACGATAACCGGGATTGTCGTCATACTCCGAAATATAGGCGTTTTCACGGATGAGGCCTTTCGCGTGAGCTTCTCCGTAGGTCATCGGTTCAGCCGAGACCTGCTTAGTACCAATGTATTTCTTCATGTAATTTTTGATTGGAGTTTATTGAGCCGCTCCAGGGCTGTTAGTATTTTCTTTAGCGATTCGCTCTTCAAGCAAACCTATATTGCGTATCACTACCTGAATGGAAGCGTTCACCATGTTTACAAGATTTTGTGATTCCGGGCCGAGGCTTGATTTTAAGCGCAACAGCCAATTACAATCATGCTGATAATCACGTTTCATTTCGTCGAGATAACCCATACCGAGGGTTTCTACGATGTTGTCTTCGTCGGCATTCATAGTCCAATGTGTTTCCTAAACCAAGCAAAACGCGCGTCTTCAAACCAAAAGTCGAGAGGGTCAGGAACATTGTTCATGACAAATTCCTCGTAGCATTTCGGGCATAGCCATTGGTCAAGTACCGCGACATAATAGCCACTTTCGGGTGCTGACATACAATAGTCGCAAAAACCTTTTGAGCCAAGGTACCCCAATTTCTCTATGAGTTCCTCCCGGCTAACCTGAATAGTCTTGAATCCGGCATTCTCGTTTATTATCTTTGCCATTTTACAGAAATATGGAGAGGCAAGCCACGAGCCAACCTGATAACGCGATGATGGTATACGCCACATTCCATCGAACTTGTGTATTCATTCTGTGATTGTAGCGGTTTACGGTATCGATGTCTAGTTTGTATCTCTTGCGAATCTGCTCTTCCATCCACTTCTCGATGTGGCCTTGGATTTTACGGCAGGCTTCGTATGAAACCGCGTGCTTGACTTTATCGTAACCTTGCCCGGGGTCATAGTAGGAAGAAGAGACATAGACAACCGGCTTGATGTGAAACACATCGTCCCAGTCGCGTCCGACATCGAGTTTGAGGTCAACGGATAGTTTGCTGTGTTCTTCGATGCCACGCATTATCTCTGCTTCCATTGCGGCGCAGGTCATATCAGCCTCTTTTTTTAGCTGCTGGTATTCATAGTCTGTGAGTTGTACGATTTTATTCATGGCGATTAGTCCTTTTGATGTCGAGTTTTGTGATTATCCAATGCCTGAACCGGCCCCACGCTATCAGGATATTCTCGCAGATGGACTCTATTATCGTAACCGGCAACAGAATAGGCAAAAGGATATATGATAGCAGAGACGCGATTACACGCCCCCACATGATTGTGATTTTCGGTCTTCTTTTCATTCTCCTCTGAATATGTTGTATGTTGAATCCACAAAATGAGGCGGCAGCGTGGCGCGGTTCAGTCCCAGAAAGTCAACGAAACTTTCCTTCAGATAGAATTTGCTGCCGCGTGTGTCGTCTTTCATCATATCATACAAGAACTGCACTCCGTCCTTGTCATATTCCTTCTTGCCGCTGAGTAATCCGACCTTGAGCAAGTCGCACCACCCGCTCAGGGCGTTTATCATGGCGTATGAAGCGTCAATCTTTATGATAGGCTCAATGCTCGCAAAGACCTTGTACCCCTCCTTGTGGAGTTGTATCATTTTCTTCACACGGTCGATGTTGAGCGAGGCATAAGGCTCTAAATCATCACAACCCGTCAGCGTGAACCCGAAAGCCAATAATTCTTTTGCCTTTTCTGGTTCAGGATATGTTACAACCAAATCCCAGTCCGCCCTTTTGGTAAGGATTTGCACCGGTATATCAAGGGATATACACGCAGCAACGGCGGCTTGCGTGAGACCTATCGTTTCCGGCAACATTGGATCTGTCGTGAAACTGAAGAATATACCGTGCTGTTGAAGTTCGGCAAGGTTCTTAGTCGCTTCATCGACGAATGTACGGAGAGCGTGTTCTTCGTTTCTGAAGCATTTCTTCAAATGGGGTTTCGTATCCCATACATGGCTCATAACGCCTCGCTTGCAGTAGCAATACTGACAATCGTTGGAGCAGCCGGTATAGAAATTGCAGGCCCACGCCGAGTATTCCCCGGCGCGTCCTTTCGGCTGATAAATTGCTTTCCCGTTGAATGCCATAATGATTAGTTTAATGAGATTCCCTTTTTAATCTCCCTGCGTTTCATAATCGAAACATAGTCGCCCACGGCATCTACGAATAGACTGGCATAGCACGGCTCTTGGAGCATGATATTCACTATTCCTCGTTTGAGGTTGGCCGCATCCGTACATGAAAATACTTTGACCTTATTCTCGTCAGTAACCAGCGTAAACCAGTTCTTTGCGGAAATAAGCTCGTCTATTACGCTCGACCTCAGTTTGTCTTTCTCTGTCTGTGATTCCATTTATTTGTTGCGCCGGTCAGGGCACTCTTTATCTAATTTTCGGTTGATTTTGTTGATAAGAAGTCCTAAAAGACGAGCTTCATTAAATTCGTTTGTGGAAACCTCGCTCCGACATTTGAATGATTCTCGCATGAAGGCCAATCTGCTCTCAAGATGGGCGCATATCTTTTCGGCATCAATGTTCGACAGTTGTATCATGCCCCTGCAGTTTACTGATTACCCAATGCGCGAAGTCATTCTGGATTTCACAAGCTTTCTCATCGCTGTCCGTAAAGTTCTCGGTAAGTTCTCCGCGACCTCTGACTACAAGGAATGTCTTCCCATTCAGCAGAATCTCCGGCGCCTTATATTCAAGATCTGGACTTTTAGCAGGCACCATATCTCCATTGAGAATATGGCAGAGACGGTCTAAGACTGCGGTATTGTCTTTAGATACATCCGCAATCATTAGTGCCAGATGTCCGTTGTTAGTCCATACATAGGTGTCGTCGGAGAAAAACGGAGGCTCGTAAAATTCAAGGAATTTCATATATTACCCTTTTCCTTGGATAAATATTAAGACAATATTTGTCTTTATCCAATTCCATGCGTTCAAGAGGATTCGGACAACTTGGTTATCGGGAAGATAATCCTCGACTTTTTGTTTTAAGGGTTCCATTTTGAGGTTCGGTTTTTGATTAAAAATCATCTTATTTGCACCTGCAAAGATAATCATAAATAATCATATACGCAAACCGAAAAGCCTAAAAAATAATCAATCTTGCAATATTTTGCAAATTTCGGCTATCTCTGCTGAATTGGGGTCAAGCCATTCTTTGGCAACAAGCCATGAAAGTGATTTCTTCGGGTTGAAATTATCGACTCTGATGGAGTGGTGCGAGAGCTTTCCTTCAGTTGGCTTTAAGCCGAGTTCGTGTAACTCACACTTTCCGTCGTGGAAGAATGTGCAATAGCCGTTCTCTTCTTGAATGGCCTGAATCATATAGACCGGTTCTCTGCATACACCCATTATCACGCCGGCTAACCATTGTGTCGCGGCAACGCGGTCCTTGTAACCGGCCTTGAGGATTTTTAGAATATCTTCGGGCGTACCAAGGCAGGGCGTATGGCACTGCGACTGGCACTTAGCGCATTGACATGAAATGGGCTTACGCCCAGACTTGCGCATGATGTAGTGAAGTGAGGTTTCTCCTAAATGGCTCATTTCTCGGTTTCTATTTGTTTCTTTAATTCTTCGATATAATTGTCTGCACGTTTGAAATCCTCAAGGACAGCCTTGTAAGAGGACTTCTTGCCGTTGATATGAAAGTTTATCGTCAGGCCCATGTGCCGTCCATACATTTGGAATACTCGCACACTCGCTTCCGAATTAGTATTTATCTCAAACCGCGAGTCAGGCATACCTGCTATCTTGTCGATTATTCTCTTGGTGGAGATAGCGCAGGACAAAGGGTGAGTTGGCGTTGTCATCGGTAAGTCAGTCCCGACGTGAACATTGACAATCTTTTTCATTCAAAAAGACTTAACTGAATTGGTTCGACTGCTTTTTTCTTCTCGGTATCGCCGGCTGGGACGACATCTTTTGCGGCAGATAATTTCCTCTCGGCCATCATTGCAAGACCGCTGAGATATGACGTGGATTCCATCTTATCCATCTTTCTCACACATGGCACACCGAGAATATTGAGTGCTTCATTTGTTCTCCAACCACCGCGATAATCTGCCGGGTTAAGACTATCACCCCACACGACTTCTCCGTTAACTCCATGGATAATGAAATTACACACTGTCATAAGGCAGCAAATTCTATCCATATCCTGAGCGCAGCAGTAATTACCGGGATGAAGGACATGAGAAGCAAGAAGCATACGGCCACTTCCGCAGGCGCAGTCCATAACCCTTTCGCCGGTTATTTCTCCGGGGTCGGTAATTTTAGCCATGAATTCGCAGATGTGCATCGGAGTGAAATACTGTCCGGTCCAATGTTTCTTCATAGTGCCGGAGAGATAATCCATATACAAATCTCCGAGTAGATCATACCACTCTTTTTGTTTCAGAGCTTCGTTCATAGATGATACCCACGAGGTCAGCAATTCCATACAGACCTCCGACTCTTCTTTGCTGAAAGGTCTCTCGATAGCCGAGACTGTTATATCGAAACCTGCAATGACAAACTCCATGAACCTCTCGAAGATGCTATACGGCTCGAATCTATGACGGTATTTCTCGAATACCTGAATCATCGGTTTCTTGTAATCTGTAATCATAGCTTGATGGGGTTTACGTTCATGGTAGCCAGATTGACAAATGCACCCTGCATATCAATGTTGCCGTCATAGAAGAGTTTCCACAGCAAAGCACACCCCGTTTGGGCTAGGAACGAATTGACAAATAAATCCTGCTTACGCAGCGCCTCCGCGAGTGAGCAGCTTGGCCCGCTGTCCTCGTCTTTTACTTCGCTGAGGTCGAAGAACTCGTCCACGCACTTCATGCTTTTCACGGTCTTATATTTTCGGCTTTTCGGTTGCTCTACGTCTTTCAGCGTTCCGAGAATGACCTGACCACGGTCGAGCTGATTGCCGAAATCGAGCCAATATATACACATTCTATCATCAAATCCGTTCGTTTCTCTCAGATTCTTACCGATAGCTATACGGGCGTTTACATTGTCGACGCAGGTTATCGTGATATTGGCGGCGGCTAAGTTCTTTCCATCGTACATCATCTTCTTGGCTTCCCAATCAGTCCCGTAGAAAGAATTGATTCGGGTCGCAAGCACATTGGCTTTGCTCAACCCTATATCCGACGCGCTGAATAATTGCCGGCCGATGTTCGCTTCCGTAACAATATCGTCGTCGATGATAGTCACAAACAACCCAGGGTGTCCTAACTTGTAGAGGGCATAATCCATGCGAGCGAGGGCGCCAACAACTTGGCTACCCGTTCCGCCGGCTCCTATCAGGTTCACGGTTACGCGGTGCCGTGGATTGGTTATGTAGTTGTGAGTGAAATGAGTTTTCATTTGAGAATGTCTTTTAGCTTGATTTTCGACTTTAAGAGCGCGTCCATCGGGAAGGGCTGGCCTTTTTCGATACAGTTCTTGGTTATCACGGCAAGATTGCCCTTCACTGGATTACCGCCGTAGATATGGGAAAACTCCGAGTTCCAGAACATTGTCTCCCAATATTCCATCGCCTCAATATAGGTTAATGACTTAGGACGCTTAGTTTTTGCGGTACCGAGGCAAACGTCATGATTGCTCACATTGAAGAATGGAGCCTGATAGAGAGGGCCTTTAGGTGACTTCCCTTTGAAACAGTAGACTTTCAGAGAATTATCGTTTGCTTCATAAACTATCCCTGGCATGACCACCTCTCCTTCAGGTATACCAAGTGAATCTACAAAATACATTCTCCTTTTCATGGGAGGATTGTACCAGATAAGTCTGGTGCGACCTGTGGTCGTGTCGGCATAAAGCAGGTTCTTAGGGATTACGCCGTGGTAACCTTGCGAAAGGTCTTCAGAGTCCTCTACGATAGCCCTGAATATTTCTGTAACACACTTCTTGGTTAGGGGCTTACCGGCACCCATTTTGCCGTCAATAATATCGCGTCGCTCCAAATATGGGGCTGAATTGGTTGAAGTATATACGACGATAGCCATTTTGGGGTCGTACATTTCATCCAGCGCTTGTGTCAGTTGATTGCTCATTTCTTATATGTTCTGTTATATCCACAAAACTGCAGAACCACTCGGCCCACCTTTTCGGGAAGTCCGATGCACAAAAGTCAGAATCTATTTCCGGAGTAAGTATCCTAAAGTCATACAGACCACTCACGTCGATTGAACTCGCTTCGCCGTTGATGCAGTCAGTTATGCCCTCTACAATCTCGTCCATTAAATCGTAGACCATAACAAAGAGGCGTCTGGGGTCCATCATTCCTTCATCGTGTTCGTCGAAATCTTCTATATTGCACCAAAACGGTGTACGAATATAATTTATCCATTTATCTTCCTCACTCAATATCAGTCCGTCTCGTATTGAATTTAGTAGAGGGCCATATTGAGTCCCCGCATATTTGGCACGGGCTTCTTCGAGGTCTGAGCGCATCTTGTCAAGATCGCTGGGAAAAGAATGACATTCGCATATAAGCTGATGGATTTTTCCCTCAAGGTATGAGTCTATAAAAGATTTTAGTTCATTGTATCTTTCTTCATCCTCGTTTTTCAGTTCAGCTAATTGCTCGCCTTCGTCCCAAAGTCCTAAAACATATGATGCATCACAATGATCTTCGGGCATCTGCGCGTAGTTGCAGATAGAGAGGACGCTGTATGCGCTCGTTACAATCGGCCTTAATTCTTTGGGTAGTCTCTCTACGAATGACACCGGGAAGAAAAAGAGTGTGTTATAGTCAAAATCGCATAAGTCGTACTCATGAATGACTACCATATTCATCTTCTCGTCATAGTCGAGGCAAATTTCGTGGTCGGTCGGTGCTACCGATTTGGCTATGCAAAGCAATTCACTCAAGTCAGACAATGCGTTCTCGGACGGAGTAAAGTCAAATTCAGCGCATTGTATATTGCAATATGCCTCAACTGCGGCCGCAAGATACTCGATATTGCTGGCGGCGTCTATCTTGAACTCGTTCTTATACGTCCAATAGACAACCCCATTTTCAGTAACCTGCCCGAATGGTTTATCACAAACGGGCAGGTTAACTGATGGTATCGGGCTAAGGACTTCGTTCAGAAAGGCATTCTGCACTTTCTTTTTGGCAACAAAACCGGTTCGCGTTCCTCCACGGCTCGCAGATAATCGCGGCGACCTTGCTCCTGAAGTAGAATCCTTCCTATTTTTGAGAGAAGTCTCCATTCTTCGGATTCTGATTTATTCATTTCTTGTTGTTTCTCTTCCGAGGCGGTCTGCGATTTGCGGCTTGCTGCTTTGCGGTTGCCCATCGACAATTTTCAGGGGTGTAATCTCCATTATTATCAATTCGATCAAGCGAATATCCTTTAGGATGTTCCCCCATATCTTCAAGAAAAGCTTCAAAAGATGCGTTCCATCTATCACAAACCTTTATACCTCTTCCACCATAGCCTGCGTAATCTTGACTATCTGGATTGTTACATCTAGCTCTCAATGAGAGCCAAATGTTATACTCTGAAGTGCCAGCGAAACCATGCTTAAGATTACGCTCTATTGTATGCTCCCGTCTCAAACATCCGCAGGAAACGGTGGGGAATTTTTTCCGTCGTAAAGTAGATGTTGTCGGATAGCACACATTTCCGCAATCGCATTGGCATTTCCAATGTATTCTTACGACGCCGTAGTTGGTCGGCTGTGGCACCCGTTCGAGTACCACAAGCCTTCCAAATCTTTGTCCTACGAGGTTGAACTTCACGATGCTAACCTTTCGTTCCTACGGTAGTCTTGAACTCATAAACAGCCTTATCATTTTCGATCTTAGGGCCGAAAACATTCGAGGTTGTCAGCTCAGGATATTGATTAGAGTAGTAGGCCATGACTTCCTCCGGAGAAAGCATGGGATTTGGGTCTGGGAGCATTTCATCTTTCTTCTTGAAGACGCGTGGGAATTTCGATGTGTTGAGTGCCATAATTATTCCTCCTCTTCGTCGCTGGTTTCACAATCGCCATCACATTCGCTCGCCGCCGGCTTGTCTTTCTTACCTTTGGTGGCATTGAGAGATACGTTCTTGCCATCAGACTTGTCATCTGTCGGGCCAAATAGCGCACCCTGACCTGAGGCAGAATTGATTTCGTTGGTCAGAGTATCGAGGGTGGTTTTGTCGGTGGGGAGTGCCACCTTGCGGGCTAATTCCACGCATTTGAGAGCGTCGCGATATTTCTGCTCTTTCAGGTTGGTGCGTGCGAGATTGACGTAGCCGTCATACTCTTTCTTACGGTTGGCCTCAGCCACTTTCTTTTCCTCCTCCATCTTGGACTTGGCTTTGGCTTCTTCAGCGGCCTGCTCGTAGGATGCCATATCGACAAGCAAACCGGTAGTCTTGCGGACCGGCTCAGCGATGGCATCGATGAAACCCTCGTCGAGTTCTTCGGGTGTACCTGATACGTTGAGAGGGACGATTTTGTTCTTGGCGCCGTCCTTTACGAGATTGTTTCCGGGAAGTACGCCGACGGTCATGATACCGTCTTTCTGTGCGATGGTTATGGTCGCAGTGCAACCTTCGCCAAGCACTTCTGAAAGCGTTTTGAAAAGATTCATATTATTGATATTTAAGTTGAAGTTATTTGAGTTTCTTTAGAAGGACATCTGCGAGATTGACGGCAACCTCAGCTGCCGCATCGTATATCTGCTCCTTGACTGACGGTGCATCATTGCCTCCACAGGCTACCTGGACCACCTGAGACGTTACCATGGGCGCGAGTGAGGCGAGACATTCTTTGGCTATCTCATAGCGACGCTGGGATTTTATGGCTTCTGCACTTGTTGCCTTTTCTACCTGCACATGAAAGAACCGTTTGGCCGACGAGTAGGTGTCCATTTCAATCTGTGACATTGCCATAGGTCAGACAAGGTTTGCGACAACGAATGAACGGAACCCCTTCTTCTCGATATCGAAATAAAACATAGCTGTGCCGTTGAATGCTGAGAATGTTTCGGTTAGCATGTTCTTGAGTGTTCCCACGGCCTCACGGATTTCTCCGTTCACTTTGCGGTAATGAAATCGGACCTCGCCGGCGGCAAGTTTGACTTGCAGTTTCGCGGCTTTCCAGGCCATTCTCAAGGCTTCGCCGATTGTCAATCCGTTTTGACTGCGGCGTATGGCATTCGCCACTTTGAAGATACTTGATTTGTCTACGTTCATAATTTCAGATTTTGAAAGATTTCTTATTTGCATTTACTTGTATAGATACTCGCAGAAGTGGATAAACTCATTAAGTGCGGTTTCCTCGCTTTCGCAGGATTCCATGACCGCTTCTCTTGACTGCAGATCGCAGGTGGCTACCTCCATTCTTATAAAATCCTCAAATGTCATTTTTTATACCATTCTTCGGATTCGTATTTCTCCTGAAGGTACTCTGCGTACTCTCTTTTCTTATCCATCGTTCTTCGGTTTTGATTAAACATCTTATTTGCATATACAAAAGTAACCAAAAATAATCATATACGCAAATATAGTAGCAATTATTTTAATCAAATCTGCAATTTTAGCAAATAAGCTAATGATTATGCTTGTTTTCTTTGTCAATTTCTCTGGCTCTTCCTCCAAAATATGGGCTGTTTCGTACTTCCTCCTTTTTATCTTTAGGAAGTGTTCTATACCAATCCTCGAAAGAAATACTGTTTTTGCGGCTTTCCTCGTATGCCTTCTCGCGTTCCTCTTTCTCTCGCACCTCTGCTTCACGATTTATTTCAATTTTTCTGTCAGCACAAAAAGAATCAAGAGATTTTAAAATACGCATGGGATCAACAGATCCATAGAAATCCTCATATCGACCAGACCGAAGTCGAGCGCAGAAGAGAATAAACTCAAAGAGATTGAGGTATCCATACTCAAGACGGATTTGGATTGCAAGTTCGTCCAACTGCATATCACTAAGTTTGGCCTTGACTCCTGCAAATTCATTCACTTGGAGTAGCTGATCCTGTATCCATTTCACGGCCACATCTTCGTCGTATGCCTGAGCAAGATGAACTATCGCTGGAATATTCTTGGTATGGTATGCACTCAAAATGGTGGGAAATGCTGCCATTACACCGGCCTGCAATGTCGGATTATATGCTTTCGCCACCTGGGAGGGCAGGTAGTTCTTCATAAGAGACATCGCTAACGGACTCGCGCCTTTCAAGGTATCGTCGGTCTGCCTCTTCGATATCTGCGAGGATAGAAGCCCGTTGACGATAACTGTCAGAGAGGTCGGCTCCGACTGCTGGCCGTCCTTGCTTCGCCGAGGTATTAGTGATTCTGCCATTTGTTGCTGATTTTGTGCTGTTTCGTATTTCTGAAATTATGTTGTTATACTGGCTATTTATGGTCGAGACTGAGAAGTTATCCATAACCCAGCTTTTATTTATTCTTTCGAGGAACTGGCCGAGAGCTTTGAGAACTGAATCATCATCTACCGGCAGGGGATTTTCACGATGTTGCCGACTAAATGATATTTTTTGAAGCAGCTGTTTCATGTGCATTCCATCTTTTGCGCTCCAATAATAGGGGCTGTCGTACAGCTTTTGGTAAAATTCCTCAAAGACTGTCCGACCTCGAGCTACAAGGGTTGGAGATTTTTTTGTTTTCTCCTTTTTAGGTTTTGGCTCCTTTTTAGCCTTGGCTTTTTTATCCCCAACCGACTCTTGCGCGCGCGAAAGAAGGCAAGAAGATTTATCTTCTTGCACGTCTCCGTTAGGAGACGTAATTTGTGTAGTATATATTTCTTTTGGTTCTTTTCTTTGAAAATCTGCCAACTGCGTCAACTTTGCGTCAAGATTGCGTCTGTCATCGTCCGAAAAGCCTGGTATTGCGCCTATTAACTGCGTCAAGATTGCGTCAAGATTGCGTCTGTGCGTCAATTTTGCGTCAAGATTGCGTCCAAGAATGTCGTAATCCTCTATATTACATATAAATATCCGCGTCAGTTTTGCGTCAGTTTTGCGTCTAATCTCTCCTTTTGACTCCAATTTTCTTAGGAATGCCTGAGCCTTTTCGGTGGTCGTTCCCCACAGTTTGGCGAGCTCGCCTTGGGTTGTTACAAGTTCGCCGAAGCCGAATTTACAGACCACTCCTCGGACCATGCGCTCGGTTTCGCCGTCGCCGACCTCACGCAAAAGCAGGAGCCACCACTGGAATTTAGCAGGGTCGTCCTTCCATAGCCAATGCTGGTCTATGTTATCCGGGAGTTGATACTTCATGGTTACTGCGCCAAATAGCGATTTATGATGGTTATGAACTCGTCGAGGGACTTGCACACGACATACTTGTTTCCGTGTCTCTCGATGTTTTTCTGCCATGTTCTTTGCTCCGGAGATTGATAGCGATCCGGGCGTTTCATTTCTATGTATAGTGCGCCATAGCCATGACGGGGCATAGCCAGACACAAATCGGCTACACCTCGCACAATGCCCTCACGCTTTGTCCTACGTCCTTGACCGCCCAATCTTATTCCCTCGTTGGCGATGTGGAAAAGCACACCGTCATCCCATAGGGCGCGGTGCTGAAGCTGGAACCACTTGATGCAGGATTGCTGAATTTGGCTCTCCGACGGGCCTTCTGACGGGTCTCGGGGCGGCTTCTTGACTGTCTTTGGGTCGCGCCCTTCCTTGATGGCCTGGAGCACGAGCATATTGTATGAATCTTTTCTTGGTGCCATTGTATTTAGTTCGGTTTTATTGTTGGTTCTCCGTAGCTGACAAATGTCAGCCCCAGTTCTGTTATGATCCTTTCTAATGAGGCTACGCGGATTCCTCTGCGTCCGGTCAGGAACGAGGATAGAGTAGAGCCTCGGACATCGCAACGTTTCGCTATTTCGCTGAGAGGTTGCCCTCTCTTTTCTATCTCGGCTTTAATGATACGGCGCACGGACAATGCGGGCGCGGCACCGACGTTGTCACCCTCGTGACCGAGAGTAAGGCCGAGGACTCTAAGCAATTTCACATAGGCCAAATAAGAGTAAGTGCGACTCCCGTTAAGAAAGTTGCTCAAACTTTGGTCGGTTACTCCCATTGCCTGACTAACTGCTCTTTGCGTCAGTCCTAAATCTCGGATTCTCTGCTGTATAGGTTCTCTACAATTCATTGGATTTTAGTGGAGTGAAGTGTTTCTTGATAACCGACGCATTGCCTTTGTAGAATACAAGGACGCGCTCATGAACTCTTACGACTTTCCTTGATCTCATGTACCGTTTTGCTCTTAGATTCGCTGTAGCATCGGGGCGGAACAATATAATATCATCAAGGAACGCACAGCCGTAATTTTGGAATATACGGATGACATCGCCGGGGAAATTATAATATTCGCCTTTGCGGTTGCGAATGTCGCCCACAATGACAATAGCGAACCTATTCCACTTGAGACATTTTACTGCCTTACCGAAGGCATCGCGGAGTATTTCTATGAAGTCGTGATAAGTCGGCTGATTGGAAGCGTCGCCGGCAAGGTCGCTGTAAACTTCGAGATTGTAGTAAGGCGGGCAGCTAATGAATAAATCCTGCGTGGCAACGCCGATGTACTTCAGGAGGTTTCTGGCATCGTCGCAGAAGTATCGTAAGTATTGGTTGGCTACCGAAAAGGCGTTGCTCTTTTCCTTGTTTACCTCGACCTGGCTCGGCCTGATATCGATGCCGGTAAAACTATGGCCTTTGGCAACAGCAACTGCGCCCTTGGTAATACCGCCGGCGAAACAATCAAATATCTTAGCCCCCTCACATGGAATGAACCATTCGTATATTATCTCGGCAAGGACGGGGTCGAATGTGCTGACTCCATCGCTCATCTTTGAGTATTCTTTAGTATCTCTTGCGTCTTCAGGGCCGTACTGCTCGATATATTCATCGAATGAAATGCCGAGCTTTTCGCGTTCTTCTTTCGTGCGGGCATATAGTCCGGGGAACCTCATAGCCATGGAGCCGTAGAGTGCCTTTTCTCGGCTTTTCCCTTCCGGTCCTAAAATATCAAGCCACTCGCGCTTTCTATGCCGCCAGAGGACGCTCCGTGCGTCTAATACGGATAGATATTGCACTTCAAAGTCTTCCATTCAGAAATACGTGTTAGTTAATTGTTTGTACTGATTGTCGGCAATGCCTTGGATAAAGTATTCTCCCGGTTTGCGCTCGAACAGTCGTAGATCCTCGACCTTGCCGAATCGTTTGATATTTCCGCAGAGGTCTACAATCCATCCTGCTTCCTTGCTGGGGTGAGGTCTTATCGCTCGGCCGAGTATCTGATAGTACATGGCGAGCGACATCGTAGGTCGAGCCATCACGACAGTATCGAGTTCGGGATAGTCGAAGCCGGTTGTCAACACTCCGACATTAGTCAGAACCTTAATCTTTCCGGACTTGAAATCCTTGATGATTCTCTCTCGTTCTTTCTTTGGGGTCTCACCGCTGAGCATTTCACAATCATCGATAGACCGGCAAAGTTTCTCACTTTCTTCGAGGAACTTCGTAAAGACGAGTATGCCTTTGCGCGGGATGCCACTCTTCGGGTGCTGGAGCCTCCTTATAATATTCACGAGGTGGTCTTGCAGATTGACTCGCTGGAACTCTTCGAACAGACTCTTCTCATCGAAGTCCATGCCCGTCGTATTCCTTTTCAGTCCTTCCTGCGGCACAATAGTCATGTCGTAGTAGTTCAGCTTTGATAGATACCCCCGCTGAAGCAGCGTATGTATCTCGACCTGATATATCACGTCGTGAAATACTCTCGGTCGTGTTCGGGTCAGGAACTTCAATATGCATTTGTTCTGCGGCTCGCATGTGGGGTCATATCGGCCGTTTTCATCAAGGCATATCTGGGCGCTTGTCAGTCGATACGGAGTGGCTGTAAGGCCGAGTATCTTTCTCTTGGCACAGTCAAAGAAGTCTTTATACATACCTCCTTGCGGATTTACACCGTGGCACTCGTCTACTATGATGTATCTGAAATGATTGAAGTCCTCCATGTGCGACTTCACACTGCCGATTGTAGCGAATGTGATTCGGTTTATCTCTTTGGAGTTGAACGATGCGGAGTATATCGAACAATCCTCGACACCGTAACTGCGGAGCTTGTCGAAGTTCTGCTCAAGTATCTCTTTCGACGGCTGGAATACAAGAACATTGCCGTCGAGCCTATGTGCAATGTCAGCTATGACAAGGCTTTTGCCGGCCCCGGTGGGAAGCACAAGAATCCCGTTCCTCTCCCTTTTGGATTTGAAGAAGTTAATGGCCGCGTCAGAAGCCTGCTGCTGGTAATCTCGTAGCGTATAAATCATTTATCCTTAAAATCTTTTAAGAATGTGATGAAATCTTCTCCGTCTTCGGGTATTGGCAATGTGAATCCAAGGTTCTGCGCTACATCGGCCTCTATCTCATGCATGAAATAGGTCAACTGCGCCGGCGACATTTCCGACACACTCGGCATATCATCGAGAAGAAACTTACTGCAAAAATATTTATAGAGCCTAACCTTACTGTTACCCGTTTCGCGTGCCAAAAGCGACATCCACATAAACAAAAGTTTCCGTTGGGGCACGGAATGACGTACACTTTGAGGTTCAATGATGATGCGGTACTTGCCGTCGGGCAAACCCTCTATCATTTCCACCAAAGAACGGTTAATCCGTGTCCCTTCGGAAGCATTCTTTATCAGTATGGCTGTCGCTACCATTTCATGCCGGCAGATTGAAGATTTTGCGATCGGTAATCAAATGGCGGTTCTCGATAAGGAAACTTATCAGTTCCTCACACATGGCTATGAGTTTCGGCACATCACGCTCCGGCTTATACATATATGATTCCGTGTATGTCTCCCACCGTCCGTATTTGTCTATCTCGGCTATGTTATACTCAAATAGACGTAAGTCCTGACCGTTCTGCTGATAGCAATACGGGTAGACGATGTGCTGCCAGTGGTCTTTGAACTTGCCGACCGAGTATTTGCCGGTGGTCTTGATGTCGTGGATGCTCTGGGGCATGAGTTCGTCGACATACCCATACACCTCGACATTTCCGAAACGTGTAGGCACAATGGCCCGGACGAACTGCTGGGTCAAAGCACCTTTGTAGTAATTGGCGAATTCACGGCAAAGATTGATGTCGAAGTAGAACGTCCTATTATTATAGGTGGCGTTCAGACCGACAATTTTGTTGGTCTGCTGTACTTCGGCCCATCTTTCGTCCGGCTCGCAATTATCTACCTGTCCTAATACGATGGTTTCGTAGGCATATCTGACATCGACCTTATCACTCTTACGGTGTTCAATCATGCAGTCAATAATCTCATTGAATGCCGTACCTTTATCAGCGGCTTCGCTGTCAAAGGGAACACGGTTTATTCTATCAATGAGAGATTGAAACTGCTTCTGCTTGAACTCTTCGGGAGTATGAGGTGGATTCTCTGAATACCCCCAGTATTTCTCCCAAATTATGTCGCTGTTCAGATAGTCTTGAAAACCGTCGAGGAGCGTCGCATAGAATCTATACGAAACGTTCTCAAGCGGCCGGCTCTGCATCTGTATAGGTCTTGTTTTCGGTGTCGTAGACGAGACCGAGTTCTTTTACCTTTGCACCGAACAGAGAACGGGCCTTCGCCATAGAACTGCCGATATGTTTATAGTCCTTGATTCTCGCGGCGAAGTCGTTGGCCGACTGAGCATCAGTGATGTTGTTGATGTCTTCAGTGATGGCATCGATGAGCTCGTCATACTTACGTCGTTCCTCGGCCTTAACGTCGAGCATTGTGAGATAGGGATTGATTACCTTTTCGGTGATGAACGTGTTCGGGGCCGTAGGTTCAGCCTTGGAGTTTAGAATGGTGGGTACCTGCATTACTGACGGGAGATTGCAGGTGTTCTTACCGTCGTTTCGCGATGTGGGGTCGAATGTTATGGTACGGCTCTGTACGCCGCGCTCCGACTTCATTTCCAGATAGCCGAGCAGGTCGAGCTCGGTAACGATTGAGTTGTAGGATTTCTCGCGGAGCGACGGAATGAAGACTGTCTCGTCTCCTTCCTTGCGACTATCGCGGTGAGCGACAAAGACGATGTGCTTGTTGAGCGATGAGAGCGCACGGGTAAACCATGTGAACTCCTGATTGATGCGGCCCCAGTCCTTGATCTGCGGCTGACGTGTACCGCAACAGTAGGTGATGATATAGTCCATCATCTTGCCGATGGTGTCTACTACGATGGTCTGATAGATAGCGAGGTCTGCCTGGTCCTGCTGGAGGAGTTGCTGAATCTCCTTCCAATTATCGACCTGAACGATGTCTACGTTCTCCAGATGAGCGAGATTGACGCGCTTTACGCCGTTGTCGAAGTCGAGGAGTAGCGGTTTCGGCGCACTGAGCGCCACAGTGGTCTTACCCATACCGGCTTGGCCGTAGATCATCATCTTGACCGTCTGAGGGATGACCAATTCATTGGATTTTTTGATGAGTCCCATGTTGAACTATTTTTATTGATATTTAATTTGTCTGCTAAGGGCAGATACCTTATTTGCATTTACTTCGTGCGGAATACCGTCACGGTGTATTCCTTTATGTCGCTTTTGATGTCTGCGTCCCAACCTATTCTCGCTAAGTCTTTGCGGAACTTGCTGACAATCGCCGTTACCGAGCTGCATTGTTCTATGGGGAATACAGCCTTTTCACCGGGCTTGAGCTTCCTCAATGTTGGGGATATAGGAATTTTTGCTACCTGCTCCATACCGCCTCCTTTCTCATAACTGCGGCAGGAGCCGAGTGTGGCATTTGATAACCACACTCGGAGAATCTACGATGTTTGCTAATCGTTGTTTTCATTTCCTGCGGATTTTTGATATAATACTTATTTGCATTTGAGCGAGTTTTTGACTACCTTTGCGTAGTCTTAGTAGTTTTAGTTATGCAAAGATAATCATTTTCGCAATATCTGCCAAACGGAAATAATCATATTTGCAATTAACGCTAAGATTTAACACTTTTTAATCATCTTTGCAACTTTCATAAGTGTTGGTTGTGAGAATGGTTACTCGCCATAGCGAAAATAATTTTATTGCAAATATGAAGGATAACGTAAGACAAGACGAGTTCATTCCTATGACTCGCAGCATCATCAAAAACGTGCTTGAGGCCGTCGGTATGACCGCCCCGAAGTTCGCCGAAGCGCTGGGCATAAACTATCAGCGCATCTTCGACCTCCAACGCGGCCGGACGAAGAAATTCAACCCCAATATCGCGGCTCTGATCTGCGAGAAATTTCCTCAAATCAACAAGTCCTATCTATTTACTGGCGAGGGGAGCGTCCTCGTCGAGACTGAGGACGCAGTTCCGGTTGAGCATGTGCCGGCAGAACCGGCATCCGATGGCGGTGGTCTTGCTGAAATCAGCGCACTTTTCCATCGCCTCGTGGATATGCTGGGCCAGGTAAACGAAAGGTCTGCGCGCCTCGCTGATTTCGAGCGACAACTTAATGAGCGCGAGGCTGCTCTTAATGCCCGCGAACTGGACATCGAGCAACGCGAGGACGAACTCGGAATGGCTGAGAAAAAAACGGTATGACATTTCTTCAGTTGCATTATCGCAACATCCTTCTAAGAAAACTAAAAGATGTGCTCAAACATAAATGACTGTTGCCGTCTGCGTACCGGGTCAGAATGGTGTCGTCTTACAAATGAATGTTCGGGGTGGGGATGTCGGTTGCTAACTGTTATTCCGAATCCTCTCCCGACTACCACCAACGAAAGAGCCCAACTCTTCAGCCGGGTATATCGCCTGGCTGAAAGGTTGGGCGTGTTGTCTTGCCCGTACTTTGATGAACGTGCCTTAGACTCTATGGTCGAGGACGATTCACTTCTGCGTTCAATAAAAAATAATAAAAAATAAGGCCAAAGATTTGCAAATATGATTAAAAGTTCGTAACTTTGCACCGCAAATATGAAGGACGGCACAAGCAGTTCTTGATATAAAATTTTTGGGAATTTGCGCAATACACCCGCAACCCCCAAAGGAGTGAGAAGCTAAAGTCTGATTTACAGGCTGGTAGCACGAAAAGAGGCACGCCTGGAAAGCGTGTATACGCCAAAAGCGTATCCCGAGTTCGAATCTCGGTCACTCCGCAATGAACACGTTGGAAGCCATCAACCCCACATTCCCGGCCGCCAACGTGTTCTTTTTTATGCAACCACATTGACGACGAGGTAACTTTTCCGTATATTTGTATCAACAATACGGAAACTTAAAATTGCCTTTTAAATTCTATATTTCAAACGGCTTCGTTGTAACCGGGCGTAACGAACTTGATTCCGACGGACGCCCTTTCCCGATTTTACACATGTCATTACCCGACAAGTAACCGACTCGAAACCATGAACATAGAAGAAATAAGAGAAACCGCCTTGCAACTGCCTCATGCCACGGAACGAAGTCCGTTCGGACTTGACACACTGGCAATAGAGATAGGGGGCAAAATGTTCTGTCTGTTCGATTTGTCGGCCGGTGGATGGGATTTCTATAACTTGAAAGTCGACCCGGCATATGCCGAAGAACTTCGCGAGCGCTATGCCTCCATCCGTCCCGGCTATCACATGAACAAACGTCATTGGATTTCGGTGGATTTCGAAGGAGATGTACCCGATTCACTGCATCGCGAATTAATCGCCCATGCCTACCGGCAAACAGCCAAAGGGCTGACCTTGAAAATACGGCAGGAACTATCGCTAATCTAATCCGGCAATGGCACAGATTCCAATACCAGTCCGCATCACCCCTGGCTGGTCAGAATCAGTGTCTTGGTATCGCCCAGGTTACGCAAGTCCTGAAACATCGGCAGATAATTGCGATGCGATGGAGCCAGCACAACGAAGTTAAGCTCGGTAAGGTCGTTTTCATAATCATATTTCAGGAAATAGGTGGAAAGATGCACCGAATGTCTGTGGAAAACCTCACGGTAAGGTTCAAGGTCATTTACAATACCACTTACAATCAACCTCAAAGCCCTGTTCTCCTGACCCATATTACGTCGCTGCTCATACACTTCAAATGCCGTCAGTGTGATTAGAATCATGACTGTGGCAATAATCGCACACCAATACATCCCCACACCTACTGCCATACCTATTGTCGCGGTCATCCATATACCGGCTGCGGTGGTAAGCCCACGCACCACCCCTTTGAGATGAATCATCGCCCCGCCGCCAAGGAAACCTACACCTGTAATCACCTGCGCCGCAATACGCCCCGGATCACCATTTTTAAGCCCCAGATATACCTGCGGCACATAGATTGACAAAAGCATGGCCAGGCAGGCTCCCATCGATATGAGTGCAAACGTGCGGACACCGGCAATCTGCCCTTTACGCTTGCGCTCGGCACCAACAAGCACCCCGAGCACCATACTCACCAAAAGCCTGAACACCGAATTGCCCAGTGTCACCTCCTGCGAATTGATACAATCCGCTATGGATTGGAAAAATTCCGTCATAATCCGTATCTGTTGTTATAATAAGTGTTGCAATCAGAAATGTCCTATTGCATGAATAACACAAATATACGCATATTTGACTATAGTAACAATCAAAAAACGCAGCGTGGTTACGATTATCCCGAATTATGTGATAATACACTTTTAGAGATATTTTGATAAATTCCATCCCCCTCTTTATTATCACGGCAACCTTACCGGATTAAAAACCGTTATATGGGTATTCAGCTGTCAGAAACAACCGTCCGGGATATGTGTGCCCCATATGCTCCAGCCGGTAAGTAATCCTGACATCTGCTTGTTATTTTCAAATCCAACCAAACCAAATTAATTATTATGGAATACGATGAAATAATCAACAGCAACCGGGTTGTCCTGGTAGAATTTTACGCAACCTGGTGCCCTCATTGCCAACGAATGATGCCTGTAGTAAGCAATATCGAGGCAAAACTCGGCACAAAAGCCACAGTTAACCAAATCGACGTGGATAAGTATCCCGACATAACCAAAGCCGAGCGCGTCGACTCCTATCCCACATTTATCATTTATGTCGACGGCAAGGAGCAATGGCGCCATAGTGGCGAAATGGACGAAGCCGCACTGCTGTCAAAAATAGAAAGCTATACCCGCTAAAGCGATAAGCCAACCCGCCGGTGTGTCAAAATTCAATATTCTGGCACACCGGCGTATTTTTGCCCGGATGGCGAGGGTGCTGTCAGAAAGGTTTATCTGGTCATCGCTTATTCTGGCAGTAATTTTCCCTTCACTACATAAAACGAAACCGGGCTCGATTCACATCGATCCCGGCTCCTTCCTTATTGGCATTTGTATATGAAACAAACTTATCAGTATTCCTTCTACGACCAACGGTGTCTCTTTCCACAAGGATGCCCGGCCTATGTCGTGACATGTCTTGCGACCGACAGCGCGGCCATTATTCATTTCAAATACAGAAGTCTCTCCGAAACAAAGTCCGAAATGACTCCTACTCCAATTAATCAATCATTCATTTAACAATCATTCAATTCAATCATTCTTTATCTTCAAACCGCAAGCCATCCAATCAAACCTTTACAAAAGGCCGGCCACGGTCATATTTACACAATCAGTTTCGCTTCACAACCTTTTTTACAAAGGAGGGCGAACCGTGCAAGGAGAACCGCGTCATATCACACATTCAGGCATTCGCCATTGCTGACATGGAGGGAATATCAAAATTGTTTCGAGATTCGTTTCTTACGGTATCTTTGCTTAAGGTCGCTCCTGTTTTAAAGCGAGACAAATTAACAAAAGTTTTTTTAATTTCGTAGCACAGAGATATTTAAATTTAGTTAACGTAGCCAATAAAGCTACAGCCCGCGATGGCCGCCTAAGCCTTAAAGTGATTCAAGCGAGATTTGCAATATATTGCAAGTTTTCACACCTACTGAAAAATGGCGGGAGGCGCGTATGCCTGGAATCCACAGAATCCGTTCTCCGGCACACAGCAAACGGCATTCATTCTTTTCCGGCAGAGACATCTTGGCATCGGAAAGAATATCGCTGACAAGACGTGAACCGCCCATGCCGAACGGTTGCATACGGTCGCCGTGGCGCCAACACCGCAGCTTCAATCCCGTTTTTTTAACCGCATCCGCATCCAGCCATATCACCGACGAGTCCCGGCAAGGATGGAAATCCCCCCTATCCAAGCACCGGAAACGAAGCCGCAAAGGTGCTTCCATCAAGCCTCCATTCTCAATCAGGCCGGAATCAACAACGACTTCTTCACCGGCCTGTATCCCGGTCACCTCTGCACTATCAACCGGCACCAGCCGTCCACGGTCAAGCAGCAGAATCCCTTCGCCGTTATCGGCACGGAATACACGTCCGCTCTCCGATGCCGACCTCAGCATAGCCTCTACCATGGCATGACCAAACCGTCCCTCCCCCCGCCTATTAAGCAAATGATAAAGCAATGCAGATGCATGCGTCATCTTGGCAATACCGGCCAGGTCAATCACCCCGCCGGGGCCCACCCACCGGGCTTCCTCTTCAACAAGCAGAGAATCAAGCAAATCCCTGTCGCGACGCAAGTTCTCCATAACATTACGCAATGCGTGACGCATCATGGGGAAATCTTGCTCTATCGCAGGCAGAATCCTGTTGCGAAGCACATTCCGTTTATAATCATTTGAAAGATTGGTTGAATCTACCACGAATTGCAGCCCCTCGCCCTCAAGGAATGACAATATCGCATCACGCGGCACATCAAGCAGCGGACGCATGAATATGCCTCGCACAGAAGCTATGCCGCACAGCCCTTTCAACCCTGTGCCACGCAGAAGGTTAAGGAAAAACGTTTCCACATTGTCATCAGAATGATGCCCCACGGCAATACAGCCCCATGCCCCTTTGGCAGCGGCAAATTCATCCTCAAACCACCGGTAACGCAGCTCACGGCATGCCATCTCTACCGACTCCCCTGTCAGCTTCCGCCGGGCATCGACATCGAAATGGCGCACACGGATTTCACATCCAAGCCGGGCGGCCATAGAACGCGCAAAAGCCTCGTCGCGGTTGCTTTCCTCACCACGCAGGTGGAAATTGCAATGAAGGGCCACACATTCATAACCAGCTTTACGGCTTGCTGCCAGCAAAGCCACCGAATCGGCCCCGCCGCTGAACGCCACGGCCAGAACCGAACCGGCCGACAGGCCGTTAGCACGATAAAATGCCGCGACATGACCAACCACCCCCCTATGACCGGAATTATCCCCGGAAGATACTATAAAGTGCTCACTCATATCTGCAAATGCAACGGAAGGCACTGGATAAGGTAATCACGCGCCGTCTGCCAAGGGATATATATTTCATCCGAATTCGGAAGAAGCGGCACAGGGACTTCGTTAAGGTCGAACCTCACATAGAATTTACCCTTGGCACTTTTGAAAAGCACCATCTGCAAGTTGGATGCCATCGGCACGACATAGAAATCACGCCAGTGCAACGCCACGGTGTCGAAATAGTTGGTCATATAGTAACACCCTTTCAGCCGCATCAGCGACAAAAGAGGCATCAGCGTCTCTGCATGCCCGAAGCGTAGCTGCACATTGGCATCGACCTTGCCGTCAACCACCTCCCCGGTGGAATTTATAAGGTTCATCAGGAGCATCGAAGCAATCTGTGCCGGCTCGGTAGAGATGGTTGTGGCCGTGCGGCGGAGATAATGCCCCAGGTTCTCGCAAGCCCACAAGGCATTCATTTCCTCAAGGGTGAAATACTTCCCGAAATCTACCGGCAACCCCATAGCCGGAATACCCGCAAGCACCTTGTATTCGTTCCAAACCAGGTCGAGCGCTTCCCGGTGGGAAAGGAACCCGGCATCCTCAATCAACCTGCGGGCTGGCGCTGCGGGAGCGGTAGTTTCGAAAAACATGTCGTAAGGGGCTTTCCACTCCTTGGCCTTCGCCCATTCCACATATTCGGTCACAGTGTCGAACGGCCTCATGAGCGGTGAGTTCTGACGCCCCGAAGAGGTGTAGATTTCAACCGAGTTGTTAAGGCGGTCGAGCTGGTGGGTGAATTCATACATGCTCATAACGCACCGGGGGGCATAGGAGCTGATGGCGCGTACCCGTCCGTCGATAAACAGTTTCGGATATGCCCTGAACATCCGCGACGCGATGCCACGCTGTTCGGCCATACCGAGCGAGTCAAGAGCGCCCCACCGGTTTTGCGATATTTGCATGACATGGCGCGTAACTCCCAGGAGTTCCTTCCCCAACGGGGAAAGAACCCCGGCCGAATCGGCACGGAGCAATGCCGCCTGAAGTGCGACCGTGGTGGCCGGTGAGGATAAAAAGCGTGCGCCATGACGCCCCACATGATTCACAAACACGGGGGTGAGGCTATCGGGATATTCCGACGGTTTGCCGGGTGCAGGATATGGCTTTGCCGATCCCAGGCAATCGGCCACAGGATAGCTGGTCGCGGTCGGGTCGGCGGCCCAAACGACCGCAAGCCCCGCAAACGCCACGAAAAGGGTTGTTAAAATTCGTCGCATCACAATGTTTTTTAGTACTTTTGCCTAACAGGGAGGGTTATGTGATTTAAACCTCATGCACACCTGTTCGGTTCAACCACATATGGTTTGACTTTTCAAAAATACGAAATAATGACAGAAGAAAAAAACATAAAAGATATTATCGAGGGGAAAAGCGCCGATGAGGCCCTGGCCGCAGTGGAACGCGCCCTGGCCGACAATCCCCACAACGCCATGATGTTAGTGGAGAAAGGGAAACTGCTTTGGAGGCTCAACCGCAGAGGGGAGGCAATGTCGGCCTATGAAGCTGCCGCACTGATTGACCCCGACGGCCCCGCGAAACTGCTGATAGAACATTCAAATTCCATCATGGATTTTTTCAACCCCGACCTGCTCAATCCCTGATTATGAAACCTTTTTCGTTGAACATAAAGGGGGCGTTGCGCGAGTTCGACTCCCCTGTGGTGATGGGCATACTCAACGTAACGCCCGACTCGTTCTATGCCGGTTCGCACGCATTCGACCATCAGGCCATCGAGCACCGCGTGCAGGAAATAATCGCACAGGGAGCGGATATAATCGACATCGGGGGATATTCATCACGCCCAGGTGCCGATGAAGTATCTGAAGCAGAAGAAATGCAGCGTATCGAACGCGGACTTGCAATCATCAGGGACTTTGACAAATCCATACCCGTTTCAGTCGATACATTCCGGGCGGCAGTAGCACGCCGGGCAATTGAAGAGTGGGGTGCCGACATCGTAAACGACATCTCAGGCGGCATGGCCGACCCGGCCATGTTCGACACGGTAGCCGGTCTACGCGCACCCTATATCCTTATGCACATGCGCGGCACACCGAAAACAATGCAGTCGCTTACCGGCTATAACGACGTGACCGCCGACGTGGTGGCAGAACTTTCCAAGCCGCTTCACCGATTGATGCTCAAAGGTGTGGCCGACGTAATCATCGACCCCGGGTTCGGATTTGCCAAGACAACCGGACAAAACTACGAGCTTTTCAACAATCTCGACAAAATCGCAGAATTGCTGGAACGTCCCTTACTGGTAGGGATTTCACGCAAGTCGATGATTACACGCATCTGCGACATCACCCCCGACGAAGCACTTCCAGGCACTATCGCCCTCAACACGGCGGCCATAATGAAAGGCGCGTCAATCATACGCGTACATGACGTTGCCGCAGCCCGGCAAGCAGTCACTGTGCTATCGGAACTTACGAAAACATCCCGTCCAGCTCATCAATAACCCCTTCCACAGCTAAGGCATGATCGAATCATTCGGCATAAAAGACATTCTCGACATCACCATCGTTGCCCTGATGCTTTATTATCTCTACAAGATAATGAAGGAATCAGGCACCATCAACATTTTCTACGGCGTGCTGGCCTTTATCCTGGTATGGGTGGTAGCCTCGGAAATATTGGAAATGAAGCTCATCGGCACGATACTCGACAAGGTTATGAGCATCGGGCTGCTGATTCTTGTAATAATATTCCAGGACCAAATCAAACGGTTCCTGGTAGAACTGGGATCGAAAAAACGTTGGAAATTCCTGACAAGCCTGTTCCATCACAAACATAAAGAGGACGGTGTCGACCTTCACACCCGCGTGATGCCTATCGTCTATGCCTGCATGAACATGTCGAAAAGCAAAACCGGGGCATTGATTGTGATACAGCAAGATGTGCCGCTTGAAAATTACGAGAAAAGCGGCGACATCATCGATGCTGAAATCAACACACGCCTTATCGAAAACATTTTCTTCAAGAACTCACCCCTTCACGACGGGGCCATGATTATCGACGGAGGCAAAATCAAAGCCGCAGGCTGCATCCTCCCTGTAAGCCACGACACCAACGTGCCTCGCGCACTGGGTCTGCGCCACCGTTCCGCCCTCGGCATCTCACAGGCCACCGACGCATTTGCCATCGTGGTCAGCGAGGAAACAGGCAACATCTCGGTAGCCCACAGGGGACGTCTGTCAACGCGCCTCTCCTCCACAGAACTGGAAAAACGCCTGAGCCACCTCTCCACTATATAATCAAGACTGCCAATAATTTAAAATTCCAATGACATCTGGACTGACCCCGTAGAGGATATACGCAAAACAATCCTTTTGCGAAATTCAAAGGTATCGGCACTGAAAAATATGGACGGCCATATTATATATCGGTTTCCGAGGTGGAGAAGATTGCCGATTTTAACCTCTCGGAAAATCCGGCTTTGGCAGTCCAGCGTGACATATTTGTCTTTCAGTGCCTTATCGGATGTCGCGTTTCCGACCTTATGCATATGACCGACAATAGTGTAATTGACGGAGCTGTTGAGTATATCCCTGACAAAACCAAAGGAGAACGCCTGGAGGTGCTTCGTGTGCCACTCAATAATCGTGCGAAAGAAATTCTTTCCAGATATGCTGACTACAATAAAGGGAATATGCTTCTGCCCTTCATCAGCCCGCAAAAATACAACGATGCCATCAAGAAAATTTTTACCCGGTGCGGCATCACCCGTATTGTGACCGTATTGAATCCTACGACCGCAATGAAGAGAAACGAGCCATCAACGAAATTGCAAGCAGCCACCTCGCACGACGTACCTTTATCGGCAATATCTACAAGGAGGTCAAAGACCCCAATCTTGTCGGTGCTTTATCAGGCCACAAAGAGGGCAGTAAGGCTTTTGCCCGTTATCGCGACATTGACGAGGAAATGAAACAAGACCTTGTTAACATTCTCGGATAATGGCCCTGATTTCCAATATAATTCGTAACTTTACAAAATGAAATCCGAGCTGAAGAAATACGACAATATCAACGCTGATGACGCTCAATTCATCAGCGATATAAAGGCGATAGTATATACCGCCAAACAAAAGGCATATCAGGCCGCTGACCTCTTTCAAGTTGCGGCTAACTGGCTTGTTGGAAAAAGAATCATCGAACAGGAGCAGCATGGCCAGGAGCGCGCTGAATATGGTAAACGAATCATAGAGCTTGCATCGGAGGCGTTGACGGCAGAATATAGCAAAGGTTATTCAGCTACCACCCTCCGTAATTATAGGAAGTTCTACCTTTCTTTCAGAGGATTACAAATTCAGCAACCACTGCTTGCTGAATTTAAGAACTGCTTTTTGAATCAGCA
>LUJQ01000066.1:120023-120262 GCA_001689485.1 Bacteroidales bacterium M6
ATGCCGAATAACCTTTCATGGATGCATTATGAGCGTCTTATGCGTGTTAAAAACGAGGATGAGCGAGATTGGTATCTGAGAGAAGCATCTACCGAAAACTGGAGCTACCGTACCCTTGACCGCAATATAGGCTCTCAATATTATCATCGACTGCTCCAGACGCCGGAATCAAAACGTGGTGAAGTCGTTGATGAGATGCAACGGCTTACGGCAGATTATCAGAAAGACCGACATAAATT
>LUJQ01000078.1 GCA_001689485.1 Bacteroidales bacterium M6
TATAAACTAATTTTCAACATCTACTTAATTATAAAGAATGGCAGATAATCTAATATTTCCGATAGGTTTCGATTTACAAAAAGCGGTAGAGGAGGCAAGCCAAAACTGGGATAAAAAATACGCTAAGAGGTTGGAGCAAGCGATAGCGAAACGACCTGTGCGTATCAAACTCGAATTTGAGAAATTAGAAGATGTAAAAACGCGTCTTGCACAACTCAAAATCCAACCTATAACCCCCGAAACTCGGACTGCCATTCGTGAGCTTGCAAAAGAGCTTCAAGTGCTTGCGAAAGCATTGGAGCAGGTTCAAAAGTTTTCCAAGACAACACAGCTCGGTCAGCGCAATTTTACTAATGATGTGCAATTGGAGAAACTGCGTCAAGCTAACGAGCGTCTTGAAATACAGAAGCGGCGTGTCGCTCTCGCCGAGCAGAAGCACGCAGAGGCAATGCAGAGAAGCGCAACGGCAAGCCGACAGCTATCCTCAGAATTTCAAAATCAAGATGGCTATATATCCCGTCTGATTAAACGTATGGCTGTATATGCCTCGTTTTCATACATGAGCCAATTCCTTACAAATGTGCGTGAGGTAACAGCCCAATTTGAACTTCAAAGAATTTCACTTGGGGCTATAATACAAGACCAAAATCGTGCGAACCAACTTTTCTCAGAAATCAAATCTTTCGCACTACAATCTCCTGTTTCGGAGCGAAGTGAATCAAAATGGTAACAATGCATAACCATATTCGCCAAAGCCTCTCGAAGAACGTTGTACTGGCTGTTGTCAATTGTAGCAAATCCGTTATTTTTTATATGTATAGGCGCATCAACAAGCGTATGAAAGCGGCGTAAGATAATCTGAATCGCTTCCCAGATATTTTGCTGCTCAGGGATACGATAAGTGTACCTCACCTCAGCCTGTTGGATTGTTGGTGCCGGAATCTCTATATAGTCAATGCAAAAAGTCGGAACATATCTCAACACATAGGGAGCCTTTCCGAACATAAGCAATCCGGTATATGTCAGCAAACCATTGCTTGTGATATTAACCTCTTTGCAAAACGTGGCATCATCCACGTTTTTCAACTCTTTCACATGCCATACCATTTCTGTAAATGACATTATAAATGCAGCAACGCACCGGGGAGTCGGTGCGTTGCTGAGTTTGATAGTATCCCCGTGGGGAGTCGAACCCCAATCGTTGGAACCGGAATCCAATATTCTATCCATTGAACTACGGAGACATCTATGCGGTAAGGCGCAAAATAAGCCTATACCTATTTTCTGATGCAAAGATACGAAAATTTGCTATAACAACCCGCACTTGTTGAAGGATTTTTAGCCTATCGGCTAATTTCCGCATTTTTCATGACGGCTTTATATCCTGAAGCATCCCTGTTCATGACGGTTTCGAGCCACCGTAAGCAGCTTTTCGAAACCGGCGTGCGTTGTCGAGGTGGGTTTGATAATCCGAAGTAAAGTCATGATAGCCCGACCCGTCGGGACGCGCACACATATAGATGTAGCTATGCTCAGGTGCATTGAGCACGGCATCGATTGTTGCAGCTTCGGGATAGCGTATAATGCCAGGAGGAAGTCCGGGATAACGATATGTGTTATACGGGGAACCGGATTTCAGCATGGCGCCGGTTATACGCTTTGCCTCGAAATCGCCGGTGGCGAATTTCACTGTGGGATCGGCCTGCAGGAGCATTCCCCGATTAAGGCGGTTAAGATAAAGACGGGCAATTTTGGGACGTTCATCCCGGCGGTTGCTCTCCTCCTCCACTATCGAAGCAAGCACACTGACCTGCAAAGGGGTAAGCCCCAGCTTTCGGGCCTTCTCCCTTCTGGCGTCATCCCAAAAGCGAGAATAATGCTTACGGATTTTCGCTATCAGTTCTTCGGGTGTCGCTGACCAGTAAACTTCGTAGGTATCAGGCAGGAACTGTGCCGCGATTTGTTCAGGGGAGAGCGTATCGGCAACCGCCGCCTTACGGCAGGCCTCTTCAAACTCCCCTGCCGTGAAATCCATCCGTGATGCCAGCCTCGAGGCCAGGCGGTCGGATGTGCGGATATTGTTAAATGTGACTTTTACAGGGGTCTGACGCCCTTGCCCGATTCGACGGGCTATGCTCCATGCTTTCTCACCCGGCTCAATCAGATATGCGCCATGGCTGGCTTCTATATCGCCGTTCCATATCGCTGCCACCCGGCCTCCGAAATTATCGCCAAGAGCTGCCGTAATGGAATCTTTTGCAGAATCGACAGTAGCCGTGCGCGGGATACGCACCCACACAGCCTCGTCGCCGTCGAATCCGGCAGCCATACGCGTGAAATACCATGCCCCCCATGCCATCACGACAAGCATCACCACAGTCAGAACCCGGCGCTTGTTGACACCTGCGCCGAAACGTTTCGCTTCATTCCCCTTTGCCTGTTCCTTATCTTCCATTTTATCATCTGATATGAAAACAGCGCGAAATTACAAAATTTCCCGTCCTCGTGCCATCATGTAATATATAAAAATCTCCAAAAATCCTGATTCTGACATTGACCTGACGTCATTTCGACAAGGCACCATAAAGCAAAGGCATCATGCCGAATCCGACATGATGCCTTTGTTTCTTCGATAGAATGATTTTATGAGAAAGGGCAATCCCCAATCCCGATAACAACCTTATTCGGCAGCTTCAGGCTCAAGGAACAGCACCCGGTAGTTGCCCTGCTTGTTAAGTTCCTTCATGAAGTTCATGATGTCGGCAGGCTTGATAGCCTTGTACATCTCTTCGGCGCCGTTGAAGGTATCCACGCCGTTGAGGGCCTCACCACCCATGGCATTAAGCCATGCATCGTTCTGTTCACGCGATTCACGCACACTCTTTATAGCGAATTCAACAATCTTGGCAACCTCTTCGTCGGTAACGTTGCTCTCCATGTTTTTGAATTCCTTGGCGATAAAATCGAGGACTTCCTGACGCATTTCAGGCTTCATCGGGAAAGAACTTTGAAGAACGGTGTTGTTCTTACCCGCTACACGTTGCATACCACCTTGCGCCCAAATCGAATAAACCGCACCCATATCCTCGCGCACAGTTTTCAGAAGGCGGTTGGTGAGAATCTGGGCGGCGATATTCGATGCCGCACGGTTTTCGATAGTATAGGGTATATTACCATAGTCAAGCACGGCAACATGAGTCTGCGGGGTCTGCATCGGGGCTTTGAAACCGATTTCCTTATCACCGGGCTTGATTTCCAGGGATGCATCGAACTTCGGGACCTTGGTCACGTTGGCCGCATCGGCAGGGAGAGTGGCGATATACTGCTCGACGAGGGGTTTGAATGTGGCCATGTCGATGTTGCCGACAAAGAAGAATGTATAGTCGGCCGCATTGGCAGTCATTTTGCGCACGATGTCGATGGTCTGTTCACGCTGTGCGCCCTGGATGGCCTCAACACTCATTGCCTGACGGCGCGGGTTGGTGTAAAGGGCTTTCTGGAGGTCGCGTCCGAAAATATATTCCGGGTTCGTTTCCTGGTTTTTCAGGATTCCTTCATACATTTTCTGTGTGGCAACGAATTCTTCGGGGGTGAAAGTAAAGTTCGTGAAGGTCATATAAAGAAGCTCCATCATCGTGGGGAGATCTTTGGGTGTTGTCGAACCTGCCACATCGCGGGTATAGTCGCCGAAGCTGGTAGAAACACGAACCTGTTTGCCTTGCAGATATTTCTGCAAATCCTTGTTGGTGTAATCGCCCAGCCCGTTGGATGCGGAGGAAATAGGCAGGAATATCAGCGAATTGGCATAGCTGTCGGGGAATACCGACGTACCACCGATGGCCTGAGCGTCGAAGAGGATTTCATCAGCCTTGAAATCAGTGGTCTTAACAATAACCACAGCGCCGTTTGACAATGTGAGCTTTGTTGCGCCCCATTTCTCCAGCTGTTCCTCCTTCACGATTTTACCGGGGGCGGGGAGGCTGGGAATCAGAGGCTCAGCCTTTACCTCGTCAACGAATGCCTCGATATTCTCGGCATTTATCTCGGCCATGGCCGCAGCAAGCTGCTCTTCGGTGGGAATTACCATTCCTGCCTTTTCGGGAAGCATGGCAAGGACGATACGGTTATCTTCGGTCACCATTTGCTTGAGGGTCTGATTGATGGCTTCAACAGGAATCTGGTTGGCGAGCATATTGATCAAGTTATACTCATGTTCGATTCCCGGCATGGGGGTATTGTCGATGAAATGACGTGCGATTTCACGCGAGTACTTCTCGCTCTCGGTTTTATCGCGGTTGTTATAAACCTTTTCGATTCTCGACAGGTACTCGCTGCGCGCACGGTCATATTCCGATGCGGTGAATCCGCCACGCACGGCACGCAGCAGTTCGCGGTAAACGCTCTTGAACGCGGGAATCATGTCGTTATCCTTGGCCACACCGCCTACCGACAACGCATCCTCGGTTGCCGAAACCAGGAAGCGTCCGTAGTTGGCAAATGCAGCTGCAAAAGGAACATCGGGATTCGACATCATCTCGTTGTAGCGGGCATTAAGCATCGCACCAACAATGTCGGTAACATAATCGGTTACAACATAGACCATGGTGTTGCGCTGCTCACGCGGGAGCACATCGCTCTTAAAGAAGATATTGAACACCGAATACTGTTGCTCAGGGTCGGTTCCCACAGCGAATATAGTGCCTTCGGTATCAGGAACCTGCTCATATTCGCGCGGCTTGGCATTTTCCGGCATCTTTATCGGTGAGAAAATCTCCTTGATTTTGGCCTCGATACGGTCAACATCAATATCGCCGACAACGATTACGCCCTGCAGGTCTGGACGGTACCATGCCTCATAATAATCGCGGAGCACCTGCGGCGGGAAATTATCCACAACCTCCATAGTGCCGATAGGCATACGGTAACCGTATTTCGAACCCGGATAGATTTTCGGTAGCAGCTGCTCCAGGATACGTTGCTGGCCTACGTTGCGCGAACGCCATTCCTGATGGATCACACCACGTTCCTTATCGATTTCCCCAGGCTCGAGCAGAAGGCCGTCGGCCCAGTCATGAAGGATGAGAAGGCATGAATCCTGCACGCTCTCACGGGCTACAGGCACATTCGAAATATTGTAGACAGTCTCGTCAACATCGGTATAGGCATTGAGATTCTGACCGAACTTCACACCTATGGTCTCAAGCCAGTCGACAAGCGCACTACCGGGGAAATTCTGCGTGCCGTTGAAGCACATATGCTCCAGGAAGTGTGCCAACCCGCGCTGTTCGTCGTTTTCAAGCACGGAACCCACCTTTTGGGCGATATAGAAATCCGCCTGCCCCTTGGGGGTTTCGTTGTGCCGGATGTAATAAGTCAGGCCGTTTGGCAATGTGCCCTGTCGCACCTGGTTGTCGACCGGCAGCGGCTCGGTCATCTGAGCTGCCGCACTGAAAGCGCAAATCCCTGTCAACAGGAACAGCACTCGCTTAAGGGTCTTTTTCATAAAAGAAAAATTAAGTGTAAAAATTGTGATATATAATTGTTGTTTATTCTGATGGATTCACCCCCTCCACAACCCCCTTTCATATGATTAAGCCGACATGGCGTTGCTATCAGTGACCGGCTAAAATATTCTGGGGGAATTTCAAACGGGCTCTTAAATTTGACGCCTCCGCATCAATGGAGTTTCATCATCATGCGTTAATTTTTGCAAACTCCCAAAAATTCCACCCATCACACCGGCCTGCCTACCCGAAAAGATGCCTGAATGCCTCTTCGACTTTGTCGACCTCCGCGATTTCGATGGATAGTTTTGATGTATCCACCCCCTTGAGCGAGCCACGGGGGATGATTATGGTTTTCATGCCGAGTTTGTCGGCCTCGCGCACACGCTGCTCCATACGGGTTACAGGGCGGATTTCACCACTTAGCCCGACCTCCCCGCTCAGACATACCCCGTGGGGAATCGACATATCCACATTCGACGAAAGGATGGCGGCTATCACGGCAAGGTCGAGCGCCGGGTCGGCCACCTTAAGCCCACCGGCAATGTTGAGAAACACATCCTTCTGTGCAAGCTTGAAACCGACGCGCTTTTCAAGCACGGCCAGCAGCATATTCATCCTTTTGGAATCAAACCCTGTGACTGATCGTTGCGGCGTGCCGTAGGCAGCGGTGCTGACCAATGCCTGCGCCTCTATCAGGAAGGGACGTATCCCCTCCAGTGTCACACCGATGGCGCAACCCGAAAGCGCCTCTTCGTCGCGCCGCGACAGCAACATTTCCGAAGGGTTGGTAACCTCACGCAGCCCACGCTGGCACATTTCATAAATGCCAAGTTCGGAGGTGTTGCCGAAACGGTTTTTTGTGGCACGCAGAATTCGGTACATATACTGACGGTCACCCTCGAACTGCAACACGGCATCCACTATATGCTCAAGCACCTTAGGGCCTGCCAGCGACCCCTCCTTGTTTATATGCCCGATAAGCAGCACCGGCACATTCTCCTCCTTGGCATAGCGCAGGAGCGCCGCAGCACACTCCCGCACCTGGCTCACACTCCCGGCAGCCGATTCTATGGCATCGGAGGCAATCGTCTGAATCGAATCCACAATCAGAAGTTGCGGCTCCACATCGCGTATATGCCGGAATATGTTTTCGAGCGATGTCTCTGTTACGATATAGCAATTATCGCTCACACGCCCTATGCGGTCGGCCCGCATCTTGATCTGGACAGCGCTTTCCTCACCAGAGACATAGAGGATACGACGTGATTTTATGGCAAGTATATTCTGCAACACCAAGGTGGATTTACCGATTCCGGGTTCTCCCCCCACAAGCACCATCGACCCGCTCACCAATCCCCCGCCAAGCACACGGTTAAGCTCCTCCGAAGGCATGTGGATACGGGTTTCATCGCCCGCCTTGATTTCAGAAACACGCTGTGGCACGCTGCGATTGGCATCCGCACCACGACGGCTGCCCCCCGCATCGCGTTTCCCGGTGACAACACGCTCCTCGACCATGCTGTTCCACGCGCCGCAAGCCGGGCAACGCCCCTCCCATTTAGGGGAATCCGCACCGCATTCCGAGCAGAACCATACTGTTTTTTCTTTAGCTTTCGCCATCCTGTTTATCGAAAAGGCTATATAATAAAAGTCAAGATGAACTGACACCAAATCGTGTGTCTGGATTCAATCCCGATATGCTATAATCCGATGTGCCATATAAGAAAAGCACACCTAACCGGCCCGTCGTCGGAACTCGGCCAAGGTTATCCCCGTCGCCATCGACACATTGAGAGATTCAACCGTGGCACGTTCCGGCGGGAAAGCTGGAATCTTGATGCGGTTGCCCACAACAGCGGCAATTTCATCCGAAATGCCGTTACCCTCGTTCCCCATAACCACTATCCCCCCGGCAGTCAGGGAGGTGGAATAAATGTTCTCACCATCGAGAAATGTGCCGTAAACGGCAACCCCGTCCTTTTTTGCCTCCATCAGGACAGCCCGCAAATCGCAATAACACACCCCGACACGGGCTATCGCCCCCATAGTAGCCTGCACTACCTTCGGATTGTAAACATCTACTGTGTCTTCAGAAGCCAGTATGCGAGTAACTCCAAACCAGTCGGCCACACGCATTATGGTGCCAAGGTTCCCCGGATCCTGCACTTTGTCAAGGGCTATAACAAGTTCGTCGGCCGAAACGGGTGCAAACGAATCACGGTGTGGCATACGGCACACAGCCAACACCCCTTGAGGCGTTGTCAGCGACGACATCCGTTCCATATCGTCAGTGCGTGCCAACATGGCCGCAGGCAACCCGCCGGGAAGCCCCATGCCATATTCTTCAATCCACCGGGAGGTGGCCACAAGATATTCCACATCGAAAAAAGGCACTGTGTCAAGCACCGCACGGGTACCCTCCACAACAAACAAGCCCTGATCTTTCCGGTGTTTCGCCTGTTTCAGGGATGTAATCAGTTTACGCGTGGAAGTGCTTATTGTCATCATAAAGTAATGCAGTAAGTTTGAACAAAGATACATATTTTCCGCCGAATTTGATGGATTTTACGTAAATTTGCGCCACAAAACAACAGCCGGACAGTCCGTCGCGGGCGTGATTCCACCAAGGAATGCACGCATGAGGAAAGTCCGGGCAACACAGAGCGCCATACTTCCTAACGGGAAGCCGCGGGCAACCGCAGAGACAACGTGACAGAAAACAACCGCCCCATTTACGGACGGGGGAGCCATACCTTTCCAGGAATGGCGCCACTACCCCCCGGGGCAAGGGTGAAAAGGCGGGGTAAGAGCCCACCGGGCGCCACCGTGAGATGGCGTGCCGCACGTCTTATGGGTTGCAAGGTCATGTATACCGGCAGCGCGGCAGTGTCTTCGGGCAAAAAGTCGCGGGTGGGTGGCTCGCCCACTGCCGGGGGGTAGACTGCTTTAGCCGCAGTGGCGACACTCGGCATAGATAAATGACGGACCGGCCTGACCGAAGTACCGGCCCCGCAACAGGGGCAGGAAACCGTCGGCGACCGACATAACCCGGCTTACAGCCCGGCTGTTGTTTCTTTTTTTGACTTTTTACGCACCGGGTTGCAACTTTTAGGCATCCCGGTGCGTCTAATTTATACCACAAGGACATCATCCTTATCTCACTCATAAGTAAGTCATGAAAATTATTACGCATGAAACGTATAATCCGGCTTTATATTCTCTGCGGCAT
>LUJQ01000043.1 GCA_001689485.1 Bacteroidales bacterium M6
GGCGCTCTGTGTTGCCCGGACTTTCCTCAGGCGGCGTTATGTGTGTAACCCGCCGGCGACGGACCATCCGGCTGCCTCTAAATTTCTGCAAATTTACGAATTTTTGTCGGAAAACAGCGCGTTGTCACGGAATTTTACTATATTTGCAATATGAGAATTACCGCTTCGCAGCGAAAAATGATTGCCTCTCTATCCTCGGCGCGATGCCGCCGTGAAGAGCGGCTTTTTGTGGCCGAGGGAATACGGTGCCTCAGTGAGTTGCTGCCGGCGTTCCGCCCGCGCCATATCGTGGCCACGTCGGAATGGCTCGAAAGCCACTCCGGAGCGCTTGACATGCTCCTCGGAGGAAAAACTCCCGACAGTCTGTTGCTGGTGGCCCGCAATGACGAGATGGAAAGGATGTCGTCGATGGCCACCCCCCAGGGTGTGCTGGCGGTCTTCGAGATGCCGGTGCGTCCCGACGGTGTGCCCCAGGTCGGGGAAAACGAGCTTGTGATTGCGCTCGACCGCATCCAGGATCCTGGCAATCTTGGCACCATAATCCGCGTCGCCGACTGGTTTGGCGTGAAGACGATACTCGCCTCACGGGAGACTGTCGACGCGTTCAACCCCAAGGTGCTGCAATCCACGATGGGGGCCCTTGCGCGGGTCAATGTCTGCTATTGCGACCTTGTGGATGCCCTTCGCGGCATCACAGCAAAAGGAGTCCCTGTCTACGGCACATTCCTTGACGGCGGCAACATATATGCTGCCGACCTCAGCCGGGGCGGGGTAGTGGTGATGGGCAACGAAGGCAACGGAATCTCGCCCGAAGTCGCCGATGCCATAACGAATCGGATAAAGATACCCTCCTATCCTGCAGGGTGCGACACGGTGGAGTCATTGAATGTGGCCGCCGCCACAGCCGTGACCGTCGCCGAATTCCGCCGGCAGGAATCATGCAGACAATCCTAATCCCCGGTGAAATATGGCAAAACTCAAAGAAAAGACCCTGTGGTTCTGCTCGGAATGCGGCAATGACTTCCCCAAATGGGAGGGGCGTTGCCCATCGTGTGGCGCGTGGGGCACACTTGTCGAGGAGAAGGTGAAGACCACCTCGAAAGGTAGCCTGAAAGCCCCGTTGGGAGTCACACCGAAATCCTCCCCGAAGAGGGTGTCTGAGATAGAGACCGCCGACGAGCCGCGCATACATATGCCCAGCGAGGAGCTCAACCGGGTGCTTGGCGGAGGACTCGTCCCCGGCTCGATGGTGCTGATTGGCGGCGAGCCGGGAATCGGCAAGTCTACGCTTGTCTTGCAGAACATACTGTCGATCAAGTCGCGGCGCATGCTGTATGTCTCAGGTGAGGAGAGCGCAACGCAGATAAAACTGCGGGCCGATCGCATAGGCCGCATGAGCGACAACTGCTATGTGGTCACCGAGACCTCGCTTGAGTCAATCTTCACCCACATCGACCAGATACAGCCCCAGCTGCTTATTGTCGACTCCATACAGACCATCGCGTCGGATGAGATAGAGTCGTCGGCAGGGAGCGTGAGCCAGGTCAGGGAGTGTGCTTCCAGGCTGCTGCGTTACGCCAAACAGTCGGGTGTGCCGGTGATGCTCATCGGGCATATCAACAAAGAGGGCTCGCTGGCCGGGCCCAAGGTGCTGGAGCATATCGTCGACGCGGTGCTGCAGTTTGAGGGTGACCGCCAATATATGTACCGCATCCTCCGCGCAGTCAAGAACCGTTTCGGCAACACCTCCGAGCTTGGCATATATGAGATGTGCCAGCGCGGTCTGCGAGAGGTGACCAACCCGTCAGAGATGCTGATTTCCCAGCATGACGGAGAGCAACTGTCGGGATGTGCCATCGGCGTGACCCTCGAGGGGATACGCCCTTTCCTGATTGAGGCGCAGGCGCTGGTCAGCACCGCCGCCTACGGTACCCCGCAGCGGTCGGTGACCGGCTTCGATTCCAAGCGGATGAACATGCTGCTGGCCGTCCTTGAGAAGCGGGTCGGCTTCAAGCTCGCCCAAAAAGATGTGTTCCTCAACATCGCCGGAGGCCTGAAAGTCGCCGATCCAGCCCTTGACCTGGCTGTCATCGCCGCCATACTTTCCTCTAATGTCGACATGGCGGTCCCCCAGGGTGTCTGCCTCAGCGGCGAGGTGGGCCTGAGCGGAGAGATTCGCCCTGTCACACGTATGGAGCAGCGGGTCCGCGAGGCCGAGAAACTCGGTATGAAGACCATCCTGATTCCCCGTGGCTCGCTCAAGGGGGTCGACACGTCGCGCCTGGCCATAGAGGTGGTGGAGGTGGCCAAGGTTGAGGAGGCTTTCCGCCGTCTTTTCGCGTGATTTCACCCCCGGTCTGCAATAAGGATGAAAAAAATATCATCCGAATGCAACCATCTGGATGAAAAACGCGTCTAAACAGACAGGTGCCGTCAGGGCGCAAGGCCCAGGCCCCAGTAATTGACAAAGCAAAGAAATATATTCATCATACAGATTTCTTGACAATGAAAAAAATCTTTTCCCGGCTCCTGTTCGTGCTGATCGGAGTCATCGCATTCTCGACGCAGGTACGCGCCCAGATGCCGACAGATCCCCTGCCCCTCGATCCGCAGGTGAGAAAGGGTGTGCTTCCCAACGGCCTTACCTACTACATCCGTCACAACGAGACCCCTAAGGGACAGGCCGACTTCTACATCGCCCAGAAAGTAGGCTCGATTCTCGAGAACGACGAGCAGAGAGGTCTTGCCCACTTCCTGGAGCACATGTGCTTCAACGGCACAGAGAATTTCCCCGGCAACGAGCTGGTGACATGGCTTGAGACCAAGGGTGTGAAGTTCGGCCAGAACCTCAACGCCTACACCTCCATCGACGAGACCGTCTACAACATCTCGAATGTGCCCACCGCGAGCATCGCCGTGCAGGACTCCTGCCTGCTGATTCTCCACGACTGGGCCGACGGCCTGCTGCTCCTTCCCGAGGAAATCGACAAGGAGCGCGGTGTGATCCATGAGGAGTGGCGTTCGCGCAATGTCGGCCAGCAGCGTCTTATGGAGCAGATGGCTCCCGCGATGTATCCCGGCTCCAAGTATGGCTACCGTCTGCCGATCGGCACCATGGAGGTGGTAGACAACTTCGCTCCCCAGGTCCTCCGCGACTATTACGAGGCCTGGTACCGTCCTGACCAGCAGGGTATCGTGGTTGTCGGAGACATCGACGTTGACCGCATCGAAAACAAAATCAAGGAGCTGTTCTCGCCCATCAAGATGCCTGAGAACGCCCCCGAACGCGTCTATGAGCCTGTCCCCGACACTGAAGGCACCATCATAGCCATCGGCACAGACCCCGAGATGCCCAACTCGCGTGCCACCATATACTTCAAGAACGATGTGCTTCCCCGCGAGCTCCGCGGCACCATGGCATACTGGCTCCAGGATTATATCTGCGATATGCTCACCGCCATGCTCAACAACCGTCTTGGGGAAATCTCATCGACTCCCGATTCCCCCTTCGCCGCCGCAGGTTCTTACTATGGCAACTATTTCCTCTCTGACACAAAGGACGCGTTGACCCTCGCGGCCATCGGCAAGGGTGACGACATCCTCCCCGGTCTGGCTTCGGTTTACCGTGAGCTGCTCCGCGCCGAGCGTGGCGGCTTCACAGTGTCTGAATATGACCGTGCCCGCAGCGAATATCTCTCAAGGCTCGAGAAGGCCTACAACAACCGTGAGAAGGCCGAGTCTTCGAGCTATGTCAACACCTATGTGCGCAACTTCATCGACAACACCCCCGCTACCGGTATCGAGATGAAATACCAGACCCTCAACATGCTCCTTCCCCAGCTGCCGGTTGATCTGGTCAACGCCACCATCAAGGAACTTATCTCAGACAACAACCGCGTTGTCACCGTGATGCTTCCCGAGAAAGATGGCATCAAGGTCCCCACCGAGGAGGCCGTGCGCCAGATGATGGCGGCTGTCGACACCGAGGATATTCCCGCTTTTGTCGACGAGGTCAAGGATGAGCCCCTTATCGCCAACCTTCCCGCCCCCGGCAAGGTTGTGGCCACACAGGAGCTTCCCCAGTGGGGCGCTACCGAGTGGACCCTCTCCAACGGCGCCAAAGTTGTAGTTAAGAAGACCGACTTCAAGGCTGACGAAATCCTGCTCGATGCCCAGGCCCTCGGCGGAACATCAGTTTACCCCGACACATACGCCAACACCCTCATCTTCCTCCCCGAGGGTCTCGGCCAGTATGGTCTGGGCACCTACACCTACAAGGACATCCAGAAATACCTCCAGGGCAAACAGTGCCACGTCTACTTCCAGTTTGACGACTACTGCCGCGACATCTCAGGCTCCACTACTCCCAAAGACCTGAAGACCATGATGGAGCTGCTTTACAGCCACTTCACTCAGTTCAACATGTCTGCCGACGAGTTCCAGGCCACAAAGAACATGCTGACCGGTTTCCTCCACAACCAGGAGACCAACCCCCAGTATATCTTCTCGCGTGACCTTCGCAAGGCCCTCTATGACAATCCCCGCAAGGCTGCCCTCACCGTTGAGGCTGTCGAGGCCGCTTCACTTGACCAGGTGAACCAGATCGTCAAGGACATGACCGCCAACGCCGCAGACTACACCTTCTTCTTCGTCGGCAATGTCGACATGGACGAGCTCAAGACCCTCTGCGAGCAGTACATCGCAACCCTCCCCGGCGATGCCGCCGCCGCCTCCAAGGCTCCCGCAATCGATGGCTCGCTCGGCCTCAAGAAGGATGGTGACAAGATGACCTCGTTCACCACCCAGATGCAGACCCCGCAGACATTTGTCGCTGTGCTTGAGTTTGCAGATATGCCTTATACCGCCAAAGACCGTGCGCTGTCAGACATCGCCGGCCAGGTTATGACCGAACGCCTCCTCAAGAAGGTGCGCGAAGACATGGGCGCCGTATACTCCATCTGGGCCTCAGGCGCCATGAGTCGCCAGAGTGTTCCCAACACGGTGATCCAGTCGGTGTTCCCGATGAAGCCAGAGATGAAAGAGCAGGTGCTCGACATCATCGCCCAGGAGTTCAAGAACATGGAGTCTGACGTGACTGCCGAGGAGCTTGCAAAGGCCGTCGAGTTCGAGGTCAAGGAGGCCACCGAGGCCAAGGAGAAGAACAACGCATGGCTCAGCACTATGGCTGCCACCGCCCTCAACGGCGTTGATGTCTTCAACGGCAACGTGGAGCTTCTCCAGTCTCTGACCCCCGCCGATGTGCAGGATTTCATGAAGCGTATTAACGCCAACGGCACTTACCGCATCGTAATCCTCGACCCCGAGGCTGCCGCTGCTGAATAATCCCGACCTTACCACCTTTTGATACCACAGCGGTCACATCGCCCGGCGATGTGACCGCTGTCTGTTTAGCCAGGCGTAGTTCGCGCAAGACTATTCCATGACAAATTATCAGTGTACGGCAAAAAAATGTTTAATAGACTGTTTTGAAAGGTTTTAGGGTAAGATTTCTATGTGTGGTTAGCCCTCGAATCCGTAGGATTCATTAACTATTAGCCGGGGGGTGGCGGCCGACAGGCCGGTACCCCCCGGTAAATACACTAGGCGTGAGATTCTGAAAGAATCTTTTATAAGTGTTGCCTTTAAACGAGGTTATCTATCTAAAAGATTTATTACTGTCCACTAAAACGTTTTGGGCTGATGAAAAATTAGGGCTGTCATCAGATGGCTGGAGTTTGAAAAAACGGATAAAATTGATTAAATTTGCGGAGTGTTTCAAAATACCGTGGAAGCTGTCAATACGCCATGAAAGATTTTTATTGACAGGCTGTCATTGAATCAGGCAGGATGCCTGAAGTTTTTAATCTATCTTACTTACACCCTTTTCATCATGAAATCAATCAAAAGGAATTTCCTTGCGCTGATGCTTGCGATGGGCTCGGTGGGAATGAGTATGGCCGCCGACTACGGGCTGCCGTCAGCCATCCAGGACGGCAACATCCTCCATTGTTTCAACTGGACGATGGCCGAAGTGAAGGCTTCCCTCCCGGAAATCGCAGCCGCAGGTTTTGGCTCCGTGCAGCTGTCTCCGCTCCAGCGTCCCGACATCAAGACCGGGTCGGCATGGCACGATCTCTACCGTCCGTATGACCTGGCGTTCAAGTCGAGCGGGATGGGCAGCGAGCAGGATCTCAAGAGCCTCTGTGACGAGGCCGGGTCATATGGCATAAAAATCATAGTCGACGTTGTGGCCAACCATGTCGACAAGACTGCCGGATACCACGACACATGGTGGGACTCAAATGGCCGTGTGCGCTGGAACGGTGGCATCAATTACGGCGACCGTTACTCGATCACCCACGGCCAGCTCGGCGACTACGGAGACATCAATTCGGAGGATGCCGAAGTCTGCGCCCGAGGGAAGGCTTACGTCCAGAAACTCCATGACCTTGGGGTCAAAGGCATACGCTGGGACGCGGCAAAGCATATTGGGCTCCCCTCTGAAGGCTGCGGATTCTGGACCTCGGTGACCTCGGTGGCAGGGATGTACCATTATGGTGAGATTCTTGACGCTCCAGGCCCCAACGCCTCGATTATCAAGGAGTACACCAACTATATGTCGGTGACCGACAACAAGTACAGCAACGGGGCCGCCCGCGAGAACGGCGGCATACCTTATGGCTATGGCGGCGCGCATGTAGTGGATTATGGTTGCTCCGACACCAAGATGGTCTACTGGGGCGAGAGCCATGACACATACGCCAATGACGAGTGGTCGCAGAATGTAGACCAGAGCGTCATAGACCGCGCATATGCCTCTTTCGCCTGCCGCAACGGCGCGACCGCCCTCTATCTCGCCCGTCCCAATGTCAAGGGATTCGGCAACATCATGGTTGGCAAGGGCAGCACGGCCTTCAAGAGCAAAGCGATAACCGAGGTCAACAAATTCCGCAACGCCATGGTCGGGAAAGCCGACTGGTGTGAAGCCGGGGGCAACACATTCTGCGTTACCCGCAAGGGTGGCGGTGCTGTGATTGTCTCAAAAGGCAGCGGCAACGTGTCGGTTGTCAACGGCGGGGGATACTGCCCGGCGGGCACCTACACCGACCGAGTGAGCGGCGCGAAATTCACTGTCACCGCCTCGACAATCACCGGAAACATCGGGTCGACCGGAATCGCCGTGATATATGATGGGGATGTGAATCCCAATCCCGACCCCACACCTGGCCCCGACCCCACGCCGGGAGAGTTCACCATATATTACGACAACACCAACACCTCCTGGAGCAATGTGAGCATCCACTACTGGAGCTCCCCCGCAACTGCATGGCCCGGTACATCTATGACCAAGGTCGAGGGTAACATCTGGAAATACACTTTCCCCTCCGATCCGTCTGCCCTTGACGGCTTCCTCTTCTGCGACGGCAGTGGCTCAGGCGACAACAACCAGACCGCAGACCATGCGGGTGCGCCCGTCAACGGCCACCTTTACAAGGGTGCTGGCGGCTCCAAAGGGGCTGTCTCCGACGAGGGTCTATATCAGACCGGCCCCCAGAAGCCTGTGGTGAACGCCTCTCCCGCCAGCGGCAGCCGCTTCTCGGAGTCTGTCAAGGTCACCTTGTCTGTGGCTCCCGCCACCACGATATACTACACTGTTGACGGTTCCACCCCCAACGCTTCCTCAAGCCGTTATTCCGCTCCGCTGACTTTCACCGAGACCACGACTCTCAAGACATATGTCAAGAATGAGGCCGGAGAGAATGTGCAGACATTCACCTACACCAAGAACAGCGGCCCTGTTCCCCAGCCGGGCAACAGCCTCAACACCGACTACTACAAGGTCAATCCCGACGGGAAGGTCGGCACCAACAAGACCATCAACATGACCTTCACCAAGGTCAACAACGACAACCGCATGTGTGTGGCCGACAACGCGCTCTCTAACTGGACCGAGAACGAGCTTATCGCCCAGGGCGTGGCCCGCGATGTGGCCAGTGCCTTCCGTGGCAAACATGAGTATCCGGTGGTTGACTCCTATGCCATCTACGCGGCTTACGACAGCCAGAACCTTTACCTGGGTGTGCAGTATGTCTACACCGTATGGGACATCTATGGAGACGGCAAGCTCACCAACGGGGCGGCGAAGCCTTACAACATGGATGGCCGCCTGATGATTGCCTTCGACCTTGACCCCTACAAGGAGATGAGCGGTGTGTTGACCAGCGGCAACACCATCTGGGATGCTGACGGCCAGTACAACACCTTTGACAACGGCACAGACTGCATCTGGATCGGCAGCACGAAGTCGACCGTCGGTGTGCCCGGACTCTTCTTCCCGATGAATGACGGAAAGACCAGCTATGACGCGCCATATTGCGTGGGGCTGGATGCTCCTTTCTATGGCTGCCAGGATGGTCTTCTCCCCTCGATTACCCATATATGGGGCCAGAAGGATTTCGAGTATGAGCCTGAGATGCTGCTTGGCAACGACAATTTTGTCGACCTCATCAATGAGATTCCCAAGGATCAGCACACATTCTATGAGTGGAAGTTCCCCCTGTCTAAGCTCGGCATCACCGAGGATTACATCAAGAACACCGGTATCGGTGTGATGGTGGTTGACACTTATGGCCAGGGAGCTATCGGCTCCACCCCCTATGACCCCACCTGCTTTGACAACGCCAAGACCCCCTATTCCAAGGATGAGTCTTCAAGCGCCGAGAAGGAGGACACCGACTGCTTCACTTATGCCCATGCCCGTGTTGGCAAGCTTGCCCAGACATCCGGGGTGGAGACCGTGACTGTGGCTGTCGAGGCATCGGAGGATGTGGTTCCTGAATATTACAACCTGCAGGGTGTGCGCGTGATGGAGCCTTCCAACGGCATCTACATCGTCCGTCGCGGCAATGTGGTGAGGAAAGAGGTTGTCCGTTGACAACAGCCCCCTTACCATAGCACTCAATCGAGACTATTGACTGACCGGGGATTAGCGGCATATGGCTGCTAATCCCCGGTTTCTGTGTCTGGTTGTTATGTTGATTGTGATGGCTGCTGTCGGGCGGCTTATAGATGGTTTATGAGAAGTCGTAAGACGAGCAGGGTGGCTTTGTCGATGATTTCAGAGCGTGGGCCGGCAAGATGATACAGTTCTGAGAATGTTCCGTGAGGAGTCGTGACGGCGGTCCAGACTGTGCCCACCGGTTTGTCATCGCTGCCTCCTCCAGGGCCGGCTATGCCCGAGGTGGCCACGGCGCAATCGGTGTGGAACGCCTTGCATGCGCCCTCGGCCATCGCCCTGACAACCTCCTCTGAGACGGCCCCCTTGGCTGCAATCACCTCCGGATTCACTCCGAGGATGTCGGCCTTTGCCGTGTTGGAGTAGGTTACGGCGCCTCCGTTGTAGACATCCGAGCAGCCTGCGACGAGGGTCATATGGTGGGCGATGTTGCCGCCGGTGCAGCTTTCGGCGGTCGATAGCGTGAGCCCTTTCTCGCGGAGCATGTCAATCAGGTCGGGAGCGATTTCCTCGAGGTCTCTCAGAATATATGGATCCATATGTGGTCTGTTACATTGTCACCCTTGCGTAGGGGGCCGCGTCGTATCGGCAGAAGTCCCGGTCAAGGTATTTGAATTGTCCGGCGATGGCAATCATCGCGGCGTTGTCGGTGGTGAACGCGCGCTGTGGAATGAACGCCTCTATGCCGCGGGCCTCGCAATAGTCAGCCACGGCCTTGCGCACTCCGGAGTTGGCCGACACGCCGCCGCCGATGGCTATGGTCTTCACCATCGTCTGCCGGGCGGCCTTGTCGAGCTTGTCGATGAGTATGTCGATGATGGTCTTCTGCAGGGATGCGGCCAGGTCGGCCTTGTTCTCCTCTATGAAACGCGGGTTGGTCTTTATATTGTCGCGCAGGGTGTAGAGGAATGATGTCTTCAGGCCGCTGAAACTGTAATCAAGTCCGGGGATATGCGGTTTGGCAAATTTGAACCGGTCGGGGTTCCCCTCCGCCGCGAGCCGGTCGATGTGGGGGCCGCCGGGATAGGGGAGACCCATCACTTTGGCGCATTTGTCGAATGCCTCTCCGGCCGCGTCGTCGATTGTCTGGCCGATGATTTCCATTTTGTTGTAGTCCTTGACAAGGACTATCTGGGAATTACCTCCAGATACGAGCAGCGTCAGGAACGGGAATTGCGGCACCTTGTCGTCGGGCTGCTGCTTGACGAAATGGCTCAGCACATGGCCGTGGAGGTGGTTCACCTCTATTATGGGGATTCTGAGTCCCAGCGACATGCCTTTGGCGAATGATGTGCCTACGAGCAGCGAGCCGAGCAGGCCCGGGCCTCTGGTGAACGCGATGGCGTCGAGGTCGTGGCGGCTTATGCCGGCCCTTTTGATGGCTGCGTCTACCACCGGGACGATGTTTTGCTGATGGGCGCGGGACGCGAGTTCTGGCACCACACCTCCGTATTCCTCGTGGACGCTTTGTGAGGCAATCACGTTTGAGAGGAGGAGGCCGTCGCGTATGACAGCTGCCGATGTGTCGTCACATGACGACTCGATTCCGAGGATTGTAACGGTCTGTTTGTTCATGGTTGCAAAGTTACAAAAAAAGAGGGAATAATCTTCCTTATTCAAGGTGGTTTTGAACCAAGTGCTAAATATCAGGGAGCAAAGAGGTTTGGTCAGATTTATAAAAAGA
>LUJQ01000075.1:0-176 GCA_001689485.1 Bacteroidales bacterium M6
TCCAGATAGATCTCCTGCGCGTTGTTGGGACGGTTCACCGATTCCCCGTCATGGAGAAAGTTCGTCATCTCGATGCTCAGAAGCAGAGGCTCTTTGGCGAATTTGACATTGAAAGTGTAATATGAGCCATCATCGGTGATTACCGAGAGATTGGTTTCCTGCTTGAACGACTTGAA
>LUJQ01000075.1:296-3191 GCA_001689485.1 Bacteroidales bacterium M6
CATACCTCTAAGGCGTGAGGCGGAATCATCCGGTCGAAGCCCACCTTACGTGTCAGACCATCGAACTTGTCGCCGTCGGTGTAGGCTGAGCCGTACACTTTAAGGTCATGTTCGGCGACAGAAGACACGTTGTTATCGGTGTTTTTGGGCGATTTTGCGTTGGCAGCAATGGCCACTCCGAAGAGTGCCACTGCCGCAACGAAGATTTTTGTGATTGTTTTCATTCGTTGTTGTTGGGGTTGGTTGATTTACTGCTCGTTCTGTTTGAGCATGATTTTGTAGCCGGATTTCAGGTGGACTTTCACGGTACGCAGTTTCTTGTTGAGATACTGGCTGACACCATTGATAAGACCTTTGCCGACATCGGAGGCGAGCTGCGCACCGGCGTTGGTGGTCAGGTTGATGGAACTGCCCATCGTACTGCCCATGTTTGCGCCGATTTCGTGAAGAGCATCGCTCTCCATAGAGTTGGGAATATTGATACCTTCCTGACCGTCGGAGTCATATACCGACAGGTCAACCTCCATGATGCAGCCGAGAGCCTCGATAGACTCGATCTTGATTTCAAGACGCTCACCCTGCAACCGTGCCGCTCCCACCACTGTAGTGTTCTTCGGCAACAGAGAGTTGCCTATCCACATAGGTTCGAGCGTGCGGAGCCGAACGCTCTGCCCGTCGGTAATCGACTGGTCAGAGGCGACACAGGCTGAAATGGTGTTCTTGAAATTCGTGCGTTTGGTTCCGACAGCGGTAGAGAACGAGCGGGTATTATCTGCTGAGGCACTGAGAGAAGACACAACATTGCGGTTCACCTGATTGACAGGCATGACCTTACGTTCCTTCTCCGGTTCATCAACAATCACCGCCTGTTGACCGCCGCCGGTGCCGAGATATTGTGCCGCGAGCTTGTAGGACTGTTCCATCAGTTCCATTTCGTTGGGTTGCTGGACCTGCTGTTGTGCCATCAGGTTCTGCGCCTCCAATTCGTTGATACGGGCTTGAAGTTCCGCCATTTGCGTAACCTCGGTGTTCTCAGGGATGAAGAAGTCATCAAGCGAAGCCTGTACCTCCTGATATGCCAGATTTGAAGCCTCCACCATATCAGGCTGAGTTTCCTCCCGTACTTTGGGAACAGAATCCACAAGGGGGATACTTTCGGCAGTCACATTGATTGTATCCTTCTGAGTGGCGTATGCGTCTCGCTTGTCGCTGACAATCTCCTTCGCGTCAGGCTCCGGCATATTCTGGTTGAAACCGCTTGTCTGGGTAGCGGCTCCGTCGCCGAAACTGTCGAATATCAGCCACAGGATAATGCCGGTGGTAAGGAACATCGCGGGGAAAGCCACGAGATACTTCATCCGCATCTTCCGCTCCGCTTCGGTAGTGGGTCTTCTGAGTTTATTCCATAGCGTCTTCAGATCCATAGAAAATTTCCGGTGTTGGTTTGTCGCCCTTTTCAGGCATCGGCATCTGTTTTATGGTGCCGAAGTCGGGATTGCTATGCACCCCGTTATAGATGTTATAGATTGACTTGCCGAAGACAAAAAGAGCGAGAAGGGCAAACAGGACGAAAGCCACAGCCACGACCCGGAACCGCTTCTGCGGGGGTATGTCGTCGCATTTGCGACGGACATACTCCACCGCGCTCACTTTGCGGCTGGACACCTTATTATAAAGGAGTCCGATTTTTTCTTTCAGAGTTTTGAATATCATTTCTTAATTGTCAGTATATCTTTGTTTTCGATTACGGTAAAGTTCTCGATGATGAATCCGTTGGGATTGTCGTCGGAGCGACCGGAGTTCTTCAGCTTGCAGCTGCTGACCAGCGACCTCTCGGTGACATTGCTCTGGCGGATAATCATCTGCTTGGCGTAAGTCCTCACGTCGTAGGGATAGTTGGTAAAGTTCACTACCACGCTATCGACCTTCAGCACCTGATTGATGTTGCCGGCGATAATGCGGTTATAGTACCCCTGCTCCGTGAAGTCCCGGTAGTAGTTATAGGCACTCTTGTCAGCGAGCAACAGGGCACGGCTAACATTGTGCTCGATGGCTGACTTTTCGGGTGAGAGCGTGAAGAACAGCTCATGGAAGCGGCGTACATGTTCACGCGCCTCTGCCGGACGGTTCTGCTCCATGTCCTGCGACAAGGCAAGCATAAGAGACTTGCCATTATCGAGGACATAGATTTTTTCGCGCTGCTTTTCGGCGAAGTTCAGAGAGAGCACCACGGAGGCGACCGCCACCACAGCGCATAGACTCACGAAGACAACCCCGAAAAGACGTATCTGCCGGAACGACGACTCGATGTTTTTCAGTGATTTGAATTCCATTTTCATATTACTTCAGAAGTTTTCCGACACGACCTGCCACGTTACCAGCCGCAGACCCGGCTACACCAGCTATGGCTGAACCACCCTGCATACCCACGGAGTTGATATGTCTGCCGTAGGCACCCATACCGCCACCAGCCTGAATAATCCAACCTGCCACAGTCGGGATTGTGAAATACCCGATAATGCCGATAATCATAAATATCGTGTAGCAAGTATTTGAACTATCGAGGTTTACATTGGGATTGTTGGTCAATTCCGATATGTCGTTCTGGAGCATCAGCACCTGTATTTTCGCCAATATCGTCGAAAACAGGTCCGCGACCGGAAGCCATAGATATGTCTGGATGTATCGCTGAATCCACATCGTCATGGTTGACTGGAACCCGTCCCACACCGATATGGCAAAGGCAATCGGTCCGAGTATCGCCAGAACTATGAGAAAGAATGTCCTTATCGTGTCGATGGTAAGCGATGCCGCCTGAAAGAGCATCTCCAGCAATTCCCGGAAGAAGTTCTGGATTGCCTTCTTGACTTTATACATTCCACGCTCGATATACAT
>LUJQ01000035.1 GCA_001689485.1 Bacteroidales bacterium M6
CGCGGGTTCGAGTCCCGTCCATACCGCAGGAGAGAGAGGAGAATGAGTAATTTTTAAGCTTCGGCTTAATGTTACTCATTCTTTTTTTATCCCCTTTTGTCGGTTGTATTTGTCCCTTTATACATCATATTGTGCAACAATCTCAAAAACCATCGTTTTCGAGTGATATAACGACCTTTGCAAGATTCAACAAATATATCAGGTTATAATTGGGTGTTTAACAGCATGTTGTAATCGTATGTGCAAGGTTAAAAACAGACTGTAAAATTTGCATTTAACCTGAATTGACATTATATTTGCGAAATAATATTAATAAAAGCAGTATTCTGCTATGGAAACATAGCAGAGTGCTATTAATGGTTCTGCGTTATGTTGCCTAGAGACCAAATATGGCGCCGAATTTTATGGAGAGTTTGATTTTCTCTCCTAGTTGCATCATACAGTTCATTCCTCAAAAACTGTTATCCTATGAAAGCTATTTTTATCTGTCTTGCCATGTTTGTTGCATTCTCTACTTTGGCAAAACCAAATCCGATAAATCAGACATTATCCACAGACGATGAAAGCAGCATCGAAATTCAGAATGTGGAATACGATTACAGCATGTTCTCTGACAGAGACAGGATGGATTGCACCGGCACACTGAAGTTCACAGTAACTGTACCGTCTGACGTTCAGAGGGTTCTCTTGTACCGTACTAGAATGCATCTTGTTGAGGGTGACAGGTTGTTTTTTGGCATTGTGAGTGAATGGGAAATTGGTGCAGATAGGAAAGTAAATCTCTCACTAGAAAACATCAGCTGGGGGGTATATTTCAAAATCTGTTTCTTATATGATAATGACACCCGGGTGTATTCTAAGGTTCATTGTGTCAATTCCTATATTGATAAGGATGACTTAGACCTATTATTAAACCAAGCATCTGTTGAAAGTCCTGTTTCTGGTTTGTTCAGCATAAAGGTTTTAGACAAGGATTTAGTCATAGATACATATGAGACGGTCAACCTGGCTGTTGTCGATTTACATGGAAATATATTGTTTTCAGGGAATCTTTCAAAACCTACCACAATACCTATTGACAAAGCGGCATCTTCTGTAATAATTACACGATCTACAATCAACGGCAAAACCACGACCAATAAATTCTTACTCAAATGAAACAGAAATAGTTGTATTCTGATACTTAAGTGAGAATAGGATTATAGATAACGGCGTTGTGTCAAAATTCAATATTTTGGCACAACGCCGTGTTTTTCGCCCGTATGGCGAGGGTGGTGTCAGAATGGTTCAGATGGTAGGAGTTTGCGGGTGATGCTGAAGGGAGTTGACTGAGGTCAATGACCGAAGCCGAATCCCGCAAGCGACGACCCGGATGAGCCATTCTGACACACCCCCGTTGCTTTTCATTTATGCATGGGGATAGCCGGTGTCATGATTTGGGGGAAGGGTTGGAAACAGGGGATTCCTTTGCCTGGTATTCCTCCTCGGCGGCTTTGAGAAGTGCCTGCGACTGCGGGTCGGTCTGCCAATGGAAGGGTACGAAATTGCTCTTTGGGTTGACCCACGACGGTTTGCGGCATGCAAGGATTATGAACGGGAGGCCTACAAAGAGGATTACGCCTCCGAAAAGCACGGAATACCAAACTGTGTTGGAACCCATCGAAATCTGATCCGGCGGCAGGAAGCTTAGCACGAATGCCAACAGCGAGCCGAGGAAACCTGTTCCTGCAACAACCCACATAAGCCCGTTGCCACGTTTGCCGATGCGGAATGGGCGTTTGGCGTTCTTCATCGAGTAGCGCAGGTGGATGGCTGCGGCAAACATCAGCAGGTAGGCGATGAGGTAGAGAAGCACGGTTAGCTGCGAAAGAATCTGATAGAAGCTTTCGACTGATGGCATGACCACGAACAGGAGCGACAACAGCGTCACCGCAAGCCCTTGGAGCAGCAGGATGTTTTTCTGCACGCCCGATTTATTGGTTTTTTGGAAGAATGGGGGCAGATAGCCTGCCTGACCCACTGCGAACAGACCTTTCGAAGGGCCTGCCACCCATGTCAGCACCCCGGCAAGCACCCCGAAGGCGAGCGCTATGGCGATAACGGGGGTGAACCAGTTCATGTGGAATGCCTTGAAGTAGTTGTCGAAACCAACCAGAAGGCTCTGCACCAGGTTTATATCCTTGGCAGGGATGATTATTCCGAGGGCGAATGTGCCGAGCACGAAGATAAGAACCGTTACCAATGCCCCGCCGAACACAGCTTTAGGATAGTTGACGGTGGGGTTCTGGATGTCGCGAACGTGCACACCCGACATTTCCATCCCGGCATAGAACAGGAAGATTGAGGCGGCCAGCACCACATTGTCGAAATTGGAGAAATCGGGGAGGAAGTCGCCGTGGAAGTTCATCTGCGATTCGCCACCCATGGCAAGGAACACCACGCCGCAAATCACCAGGAGCCCGGCGGGGATGATGGTGCCGATCATACCACCGATTTTCGAAATCTTGCCGACCCATCCCAGCCCTTTGAGGGATATGATTGTTGCAAGCCAGTAGATAGCCAGCACCACGGCTATGGTGTAGTAGCGGTTTGAGGCCAGGTGGGAGTCGGCCACATGGTCCATGCCGATGAAGGCCAGCGACACGGCGCCGAATGTCAGCACTGTCGGGAACCATATGGTGCTTTCAATCCATTGCAGCCAGATGCCGAGAAATCCGAGCTTACGCCCGAAAGCCTCGCCGATCCAGCGGAACATCCCTCCCTGCTGGTAGGGGAACAGCGCCGCGAGTTCTGCGGCTACGAGTGAAACCGGGATGAGGAACACGAGTGCCGCGAAGAGATAGTAGAATGCGGAACTCAGCCCGTATTCGGCTTCGGCCGGCAGGCCGCGCAGCGACACCACTGCCACGATGTTCATAATCATCAGGGTGCCTACGCCGAGTTTGGCAGCCGATTTCACGGTTGCCCCTTTTGAAGTGGTTGGTTGTGTTGCCATAATCAGATAGTTTTTAGTGTTGTTGTCCGGGGTGTTGACTCACTGCCTTGCATAGGGCGGGTCAGCCGGTAATTGTCACGCGGTCGCCGTTCATCACCCCCAGTCCGAGAATGCGGGTGAATTCCTTCACTGCGCCCTGTGCTTTGAAGGAGTTGCCTGCATCGTCGAGAGGCGGGGCGAAAGCCGCGATTCCCAGTGTGCCGGGCAGCACCCCCAGCACTGCACCGCCGACACCGCTTTTGGCCGGTATGCCTGATGTATATAGCCAGTCGCCCGAATGCTGGTAGAAACCTACCGTGGCCATAAGGGTGGTTATTTTCGGCGCTATTTCGCGTGCGAACACCTGTTTGCCCGTCAGCGGGTTCACGCCTCCTGCCGCAATCGTGGCCCCCATAACGGCCAGCTGTGCCGAGGTTATGCCGAGCGAGCATTGTCGGGTGTAAAGGTCGAGGCTCATGTCGGGATCGTCGTAGATACGGTCATAATTCTTCAACAGCCATGTGATTGCACGGTTGTTGAAATTCGTGGCGCTCTCGCTTTTGTAAAGCTCGTCGATGAGTTCGGGGGCTGAGCCGCACAGGTCGGTTATGTTGTCGGTTATCGCCTTCCATTTGGCGTCGGAGTCACCTTTGGGGGCAACCATCGAGCATGCCGATATGGCTCCTGCATTGACCAACGGGGTTGACGGGTGGTCGTTTTCCAGGAGGATTGCGAAAATGGAGTTGAAGGGGAGCCCTGTGGCGTCGGCGCCGATTTTGTCGAGCACCGCCGCAGGCGACTGTTGCCGCATCGCAAGGATGGCTGTAGGCACTTTCGACACCGATTCGATGCCGAATTTGTAATCGGTGTCACCCAGGTTTATGGCGGTTCCGTCGGGGAGCATCACGCTTAGACCGAACAGGGTCGGGTCGATGTTTGCGAGATAGGGTATGTAATCGGCATTTGCTCCACCCGTGAGTTTTGCACCGTAGTTGTAGGCTTGCTGCGCTGCATCCCTGATTTGCTGTTTGGTAAGGGTTATATCCATAACAATATAGTTTCAACGTTGGAGGAAACCGGCCGGCGGCCGCAGTCGATATGCGTTCGCCGGCCGGTGATGATTAATGGATTTGGTGCTGAAGCCGGAATGGCTTCACTCTCTCTTACTTCCCGGTGTGGTTGAATGTCTTTGTCACCAGGGGCGTGTTCTTCTCCATGGCGATGCGCGTCGTCGTGGGATATTCGAGGGCGTTAAGCTCGGTTACGGCAAAGCGGATGTCGTTGAGGAGCTGGTCGGCCATGTCGCGGCTGAAGCCTTGTTTGCACAACACGCGCATCACAACTATGTTTTCGAGATTTGCAGGCAGGGTGTAGGCAGGCACCATCCAGCCCTTCTGGGCCAGCTTGTCCTGGAGGTCGAAAAGTGTCCATTTGGCCGATTGCTGCACTTCGGGCTTCATGAGCCAGGTGAAAATCGGGTTTGGCACTTCGGGCGAATAGGGCTGGAATTCAGGCATAGCCGCTACCTGCTGGTGGAGGTATTTGGCAATCGTCAGCGAGTTGAGCTGCACGTTCTTATAGCCTTCGAACCCTAGGCGGATGAACTGGTAGTATTGTCCGAGAATCTGTGCGGCAGGACGTGAGAAGTTCAGGCCGACCTGGCTGATTTCCGCGCCGAGGTAGTTGACGCTGAACGACATGGCATCGGGCAGATATTTTTTGTCTTTCCACACAACCCATCCCAGACCGGGGTAGACGAGACCGAATTTATGGCCGGAGGTGCTGATTGAGAGCACCCATTTCAGGCGGAAGTCCCATTTAACCTCAGGGGTGAGGAACGGCAGGATGAACCCGCCGGAGGCTGCATCCACGTGGATGGGGATGTTGTAGCCGGTCCTGGCATTGTAGGCATCAAGAGCTTTGTCAAGCGCTTCTACATCATCGTTAAGCCCGGTCCAGGTCACGCCCTGGATAGGCACGATGCAGATAGTGTTCTCGTCGCAGAGCTTGAGGGCTTCTTCGGGGTCAAGGGTTGTTTTCTCCAAAGTCAGCGGCACGGTGCGCATCTCGATCTGCCACAGTTGCGCGAATTTTTCCCATACGACCTGGAACCCGGTCGAAATCACGAAATTGGGTTTGTCGTAAGGCTTGCCTTCCTTGATGCGGCGGTCGCGCCAGCGAATCCATGCGGCTATGCCGCCGAGCATACATGCCTCTGACGAGCCTATGGCCAGTGCCCCTGTTTTCCATTTGGCTGTTTCGGGTGTGTTCCACAGGTTGGCCATGATGTTGATGCATTTGGCGTTCATCACGGCGATACGCGGGTATTCCGTTTCGTCGATATAGTTGATGTTGATGGCCTCGTTCATCAGCTTGGTGGCATATTCGTCCATATAGGTTGTCACGAACGTGGCCAGGTTCAGCCTTGGCTGGGTTTGGGCGAAGGTTTCGTCCTTTACCATCTGATAGGCTATTTCAGGCGTTGTAGGGCCGACAGGGATTTTGTCGACGGGGGCAGCTTGTAGCATAGCGTCTGAGCCGAAGACGTCGGTCTTGGCATCTCCCTGACGGAAGTTGGGGTCAATGTTTGGGTCGAGCATGGGAAAAAGTTTTTTTGGTTAGAATGTTTTGGTAGAGAAAAAGGAAGTGTGTTAGGACAAATCCCAGGAAGGGCAAATAAAACTATGGCTGTTCCAAACCTGGTTGTTCGTTCAAACTATGGTTTTTCATTATCCTGTCGTATAGTAAAACACGGCAGGGTTGCTATTGTTTGGCGTCCAGGAAATAAAAATTGATTTCATTAAGTAAGTCGTGGAAATTATTTTAT
>LUJQ01000009.1 GCA_001689485.1 Bacteroidales bacterium M6
GCGACTGCTCAGCGGCCACCAACACGGGCAACCGCTCAGCGGCCACCAACACGGGCAACTGCTCTGCGGCCACAGTGAAAGGTCAAGAGTCTATTGCCGTCGTAACAGGTAGAGGCGGTAAGGCCAAGGGCGCGCTGGGCTGCTGGCTCGTTCTGACAGAACGAGATGAGAACTGGGATATCCTCGGAGTCAAGGCAGTAAAGATTGACGGTGAAGCCGTGAAGCCTGGCCAATGGTATATGCTGAAAAACGGGGAGATAACTGAATGCAATGACTGACCACACCATCCACGGATTGTCGAACTAACAACCAAATAAATAATATGTCTTTAATCAGAAAATCAACCGACCTCACCCTGCCTACCGCCATCAAGATGATGATTTACGCACAGGCTGGCACCGGCAAAACAACCCTTTCGCTCTCCGCTCCCAAGCCCCTGCTGCTTGACTTCGACGGTGGTGTAAACCGCATCAATCTGTCACACCTCGACGGTGTAGATATCGTACAGGTGACAAAGTGGGAAGAAATCAAACAGTTGCTTGCCTCCCCGCAAGACCTTGCGCCGTATCAGACCATCGTTCCTGATACCGTAGGCAAGCTGCTTGACTGCATCATCACCTACAAGTGCGGTCAGCGTCAGCCGAGGGTGCAGGACTGGAGCGGTATCAACGCGGAGTTTCTTTGGTTTACCAAACAGCTCGCCTCGCTCAACAAGCACATCATCTTCATTGCGCACCGCGATACCCGCAAGGAGGGTGACCGCACGGTGTTCATCCCGCTTCTGCGCGAAAAGACCTACAACACCATCGTCACCGACCTTGACCTGCTCGGCTACCTCGAAATGGTGTCGGAAAAGGGTGTTCAGAAACGCATCCTCACATTCGACCCCACCGACCGAAGCGAGGGCAAGAACACCTGCCTTATGCCCGCGACCCTCAATGTCACTACCATTGTCGACAAGCAAGGCCGACCGACAGCCGCCAACGATTTCATACAGCGGGAGGTCATCACCCGCTACAATGCCATGCTCTCGCAGAAGCATGAACTTCAAAAGGCGTACAAAAATGTCGTGGCGGACTTGTCTGGTCGCATCGAGGCAATCACAAATGCCGAACAAGCCAACGAGTTCACAAAGTATATCGCCACGGTTCAGCATGTCGGCTCTTCCAAAGACGAGGGCAGACGTATGTTTGCCGCCAAGGTCAAGGAGCTTGGTCTGACGTTTGATACTGAAACGAAGCTGTATAGCGATGCAAAAGCAGAGTAACGCAAAAAAGACTTGTCGGAGATGCAAGAAACTCTTGCCATTATTTATGTTTAATAAAAACAAGAGTAAAACTGACGGGCATGTGGAATATTGCAAAGACTGTATTTCTGTAATGCGTACACAAGAGTCTGTGGTAGCCGATTTAGATAGTGAGATATGGTGCGACATTCAAGGTTTTGAGGGCGTTTATATGATAAGCAATTATGGCCGCATAAAACATCGTCAAAACTCGCACAGAGAAACATTGCGGATTCCGCACCCAGCCCCCAATGGATATTTACGCCTTGTCCTTTCCCATCAAGGCAAGCGAGTGACAGTTTCGGTTCATCGAGAAGTTGCAAAGGCATTTTTGCCAAATCCGAACAGTTTTGGCACAGTCAACCATATTGATTTTGACAAGACGAACAACAGCGTTTGCAATCTTGAATGGCTACCCATTAAAGAAAACATACTACACGCAAAAGAGAATGGCAAAAACAATCGCAAATCCGTTGGTCAATATCTCAAAATTCAAAAATCTCATAAAGGTTTCGTATGGAAATTCCAAAACGCAACATAAGGATCTATGCAACCATCCTTGACGCTTGGCAGGACTATCTCAACACTCCTCAAATCTACGACAAGTACTGGGGCTCCTCAAATGAGCCACCCCATACTTTGGAAGAGTTCTGGGTCAAACAGCACGCCTCGCTTATCGACAAGATAAACCGTGTGCCGTTCACAAGCGAAGCCGCCTCGAAAGGCACAGCGTTCAATGCTGTAATCGACACGCTCATTACAGGCCAGTTTGATGATAATGTCAAGATGAGCAAAGTGCTTGATGAAAACGACAAGCCTTTGGCTATCCAAGCGGAACTTGACGGCTTTACGTTTCAGTTCCCCTACGAATTGTGCAGGGAGTTTGCCATATACTACAGGGGCGCGATTCCGCAGGTAAGAGTCAGTGCGATACTTCACACGATGTACGGTGATGTTGAGGTCTACGGCTTCATCGACGAGCTTATGCCATTGTCTGTTCACGACATCAAGACCACTGTAAGCTACTCGGCAAGCAAGTTCAAGCACCACTCCCAACATCTTGTCTATCCCTATTGCCTCATTCAGAATGGCTCGGACATACGGACGTTTGAATACAACGTAGCGGAGATTGACAAGTATGGACGCTGGCAGACATACACTGAGACATACGTCTTTGACCCCGACCGAGATATTCCCATTCTCCGTGAACGTTGCGAGGGACTTATAGAGTTCCTTTTGCAGAACCGGAAGCTCATCACCGACCGCCGTATTTTCGGAGGCGAGAACCCCGAAGGGTATGTGGGCGTGCCGGTGGATATTAGCAAATTAATCAATAAATAAACATGGCATTATGGTTTGAATCCTCCGTCGCCTTTGACAAGATTCAGGAGAACGGAGCGGTCAAGAAAGTGACCGAAAAGAATTTGTTCGATGCCCTCAGTTTCACAGAGGCCGAGGCTCGCACTATAGAAGAATTGACACCCTATATCAGCGGTGATTTCAGTGTCAAGGCAGTCAAGAAAACGAAAATCTCGGAGATTTTCTTCGACGACACCGCCGATAAGTTCTATCTCGTGAATGTGGCATTTATCACCGTTGACGAAAAGACCGCAGCCGAGAAAGAAAACATCTCTCAGATACTCGTTCAAGCCAACGACTTTGATAGTGCTGTAGCCGCGTTCAAAGACGGAATGAAAGGCACAATGGCAGATTGGATTATCAAGAGCGTGACCGAAACACCGTACATGGGAGTATATCCCGCAAAACTTTCGAGCGATGGAGAATGAGGCGAGATACGGTGACGAGCCGACACATATTGTCGAAGCTCCCAAGACAAGTATAAGAATCAAAGTCAAGAAGCTGCGTCCCGATGCAGTGATACCGACCAAGGCTTATCCGACAGATGCCGGATTTGATCTTACGGCAGTATGGAGCGGATGGGATAACTCCCACAAAGTATTTGAGTATGGCTTCGGGTTGTCCTTTGAAATACCCGAAGGGTATGTAGGACTGATATTCCCTCGTTCTTCAATCTACCGCAAGGATTTGTTTCTTACAAACTGCGTAGGAGTAATCGATGCCCATTACAGAGGCGAGGTCACTGCGAAATTCAAATCAACGACAGATCGCATTCCAGACTCCTATAACGTGGGCGAAAGAATCGCACAACTTGTTATAATGCCTATACCGCAAGTGACCTTTGTCGAGACTGATGAGTTGTCCGAAACAGACCGAGGTTCGGGTGGATACGGCAGTACAGGAATTTAGGTTGCAATCCCTGCGCAAGAGTGCGCGAAACAGGGGCGCGGGGTTCGACATCCCGGATGCCCCGGTGTTTTCCCATAGGTTATTAATGTGAATTGACGACATGCCGCCCCGTCCGCGAGGATATGGGCGGCTTTTTAAAAAAACAACAAGGAAATGGACGAACAAGACAAGAAACTGGTATCCCGCGCCCGGGACATCGCATTCCTCAAAAGCTACGAGGGATGGGCCGACATATACGAGCTCAAGAAGGAGGCCCGCAGCCCCGAGGCCAGGAAGGTGATACACAACATACTCACCGAGCTTAACCATCTGGAGGAAGCCTCCGCGGGCTTGTTATGACAAACAAGGAGGCTGACGATGAAAGTGAAAGTCCCGGTCGCCCTTTTGAAGAGGGTGGCCCGCAATTACAGGCTCCTCGCCGCGAGCGGCGTGTTCGACCGCCGCGACACAAGGGTGGCCAATGCCGTGCGCGTGGCCCGCAATGACTCATCCGCGCTCACGCGTCTCATCGACAAGGCAATCCAGGATGAGTGTTGAGCCGGGCTTCAAGGAGGCCGTCCGCGAGGCCGTGGAGGAGATACAGGGAATGAAGCGCGACTCGGGCCGTGTCCCGGCGTTCGCGTTCCGGCACGAAGTGCTTAACTTACTCAGGCCCGAATGGCCCGGTGTCTCCTCCGAGGATGCCCTGCGCGCCCTCAGGGAACTGTACAGAGAGAAAAGAATCGAGCATCACATGACGGTCAACGACCTGCCGATGTTCGGAGTGACAAACCAACCAACAATACCCAGACAAGATGACAACAGAACTTGATTTGTCAGGGCGGGGGCCGGAAGTGCTGTCCCTCGCCCTCTGCCTCCTGCTCCTTGGAGGCGCGTACCTCATCCAGCTGCGCGAGCTTCGCAAGACCCGCCGCAGGCTGTCACGCTCCGACCAGATGTTGCAGGCGATGGCCGAAGTGGTCGAGGACTGCGGCAGGGACAGGCGCGAGCTGAACGAGAGCCTGTCGGCCAAGGCGTTCGTCAAGGAGACCCAATGCGCGTTCCTGGTGTGCCGCCCCGGGGCCTCCCAGGACTTCACCGTGGCCAAGGTGGCTTTCGGCCCGGATGACCCCGACGGGCGCGACTACGCGGCCCTGCTGGCCGAGGAGACCGCCGACAAGCTCAACGAGGCGTTATGACCTACCTGGGACTCATAAACCGCTTCTGGAAGCTTGACCGGGAATGGGGATTCTCCGGCAACGAGACGAGGCTGTTCTTCCTGTTGCTTGACTTGGCCAACAGCCAGAAGTGGGAGGGTCGCGTCAGACTTGACACGGGCCTGCTGATGTCCCGTCTCGGCGTGTCTGACAAGCAGGCAGTTCGGAATGCGCGAAGCCGCCTGAAAGCCGCCGGACTTGTCGACTTCATCTCAAGGCCGGGGCGTGGCAACCGCACGGAATACCTCATCGGCCAATGCGCGGAGCCGTTGGAGACAGCAGAAAAAAGGGAGGGGAAAAGGGTAGGAAAAAGGGTGGGTAAAACGGTAGGAAAAACAGCCATTTTACCTACCGATAAACCCGCCATTTTTGATAAAAGGGTAGGTTTATCGGGGGAAAATCCCACCCTTTTACACCATATATATGATAATAAGATTATAGATAACATAGAAAATAACTACTACGACTCTGTTGTTGAAAAAGGAGGCGGAAATTTCACGCCCGGAACCTCGGCGGATGTGATAGAGGTCGAGGAGGCCGTGGCCCAGTTGTCCCGCGAGCAATGGTGGCTTGAGATCATCTGCAAGAACCACCGCCTGGAGCGCGACGAGGTGCTGGGGGGGCTCGACGCGTTCCGTCTCCACTGCCGTGGCATTGGCGAGGAGCGGAAATCGTTGTCGCGGTTCAAGTTCCATTTCGACAACTGGCTGAGGAAACAGAGGACGCAGCAGACACCGACAAGGACAAATGAAACCATCAGAGAAGATAGATTTTCAAGACGTAGGGGCGTTGACCCGTCGTCTTTGCGCCCGGAAGATTACACCTGACAGGTTCTTCCTCCAGCTGTCCGAGCGCGACACGGCCAACGCCGTCAACGCGGCCCTGAAAGCCGAGGTGGCCTATCGTGGCAAGGAACTTGACTTCGATGCCGAGACCCGCTCACACATCCTGGAGGTGGCGCGGTGGCTGTCAGACCCGAAGGGCAAACCGGGCCTTCTGCTCATGGGCCTTATCGGCAACGGCAAGACATCGATGATGAGGGCTGTGGCGCGCCTTGTGGAGTTCGTCACGGAGGAGACCTCGGGCTACTCGAAGCGGAAAGTGGTCAGGCTGGTAACGGCCAAGGAGGTGGTCAGGTGGTGTGTCTCGAAAGAGGAGCGGCCCAAGTACGACGCTCTGTTCACCGAGCCGATGCTCGGCATCGACGAGCTTGGCGGGGAGGCTGCCGAGGTCATATCGTTCGGGCAACCGTGGACTCCGGTCTATGACCTCCTTGAGGCCCGGTACAGCAAGCAGCTGTTGACAATCGCGACCACAAACTTAAATGATGACAAAATCACCGAGCATTACGACGCGCGCATCTCCGACCGTTTCAAGGAGATGATGCACAAGGTGATTTATCGTAACCCGTCATACCGGGGATAAACAAAGACAAATGAAATCCAACAACATCCATTCATCCCATCCCGACGTGCTGGAGGCATTCCGCCGCCCCACACGGGCAGGGCAGTCCCCCTCGCTGGGCTTCCGGTTCACCGAGGCGGAGGAAAGGGCCATGGCCGCAGCCATCAGGAAATCGCGGCAATTCATGAGGATTTACGGCCAAGGCCGCGAACCATACATACTTGACAGGAGGAACTATGTGTGCGACCAGATATGACCGGGCCGGGATGGCCTCCCGGCTCGATGCCCTGAAAGGGCAGAGATTGCACATCAAGAAGTGAAAGGACAAAGAAACAGAGTTATGAAACACGAACAATTCGTCGCAGAATACAACGCCCTGCGAGAAGAAGAGTATATCATCAAGGAAAAAATCGAGGCCCTCGAACAGCGATACATAGAATCCCTGCCGTTCAAGGTCGGGGATTGCGTGAGGATTGTCAGCAAGGATTGCCCGATTGAAAAGGCTTGGGTGACAAGAATCAAGCGGCAGGACTGGCAGACCGATGTTTATGTCGAGGTGATCCGCGCCAACAAAGACGGCTCCAGGCCCAAGAGGTTTAAGCCTCATGAGAGGACGTTCACCCCCGAAGATGTCGAACTGATAAGGAAGGAGAAATGAAAAGAGAGGAAATTTGGGAAGATATTCCCGGATATGGAGGTCTTTATCAAGTGAGCAATATGGGGCGAGTGAAAGGACTCCCAAGGAAAGTCAACAATCACACTGGCTTTATTCAGTTGAAAGAACGACTTCTAAAAGGACATCCAATAACAAAAGGATACATACAAATCCAACTGCCATCAAGACCAAATAGAGTGTTGAAGTTAATTCATGTTTTGGTGGCTCAATGTTTTATCCCAAACCCAAACAACTATCCACAAGTTAATCACATCAACGGAAATAAGGCAGATAATCGTGCTGAAAATCTTGAATGGTGCGATAATTCAATGAACCAACTTCACGCCTATGCCCATGGTTTGAATTGGAGAAGAGAGAACGCTGGAAAGCCTAAACGGCGAGTCCGTCTGATACATTCCAAAAGCGGAGAAGCATTGGATTTTGATAGCAGGGCGGACGCTGCGCGTTATCTCGGCGGCAAAAAACATCATATTGCAAACTTAGGAAAGGTATTATCCTCTCTGTACCCCGGATATAAAACAATATATGGCTATTATGCAGAGTACATACAATAGAGAGAACCCTTTGCGCTGCTTTTTCGCTTTTGAAGGGTACAACAGTCAAGGACTGGCACTTAATCGCCTAAAACGGGACTTCCCCGATTTTGATTGGGTGTGTGTCGGCAGAAGCGAGATAGATAAATATGCGATTGCCGCAGCAGATGCTCTTTTCCCTGAGGCAAAGGATAAAAACTTTGGCTCAATAACAGATATAAATTGGGATGAAATACCCGACTTCGATCTCTTTACGTATTCTTTCCCTTGCCAAGACATTTCCAATGCCGGAAAGCAGAAAGGATTCATTGAAGGAAGTGGTAGCCGTTCCTCGCTCCTTTGGGAGTGTCGCAGAGCAATTGAAGCCAAGCGTCCGAGGTTTCTGCTTATGGAGAATGTCAAGGCTCTTGTGCAGAAGAAATTCATGCCAGAGTTTCAGCGGTGGATTGACACGCTTGCCGACCTCGGCTATGCCTCCTTTTGGCAAGCGCTTAACGCGAAGAATTTCGGTACACCTCAGAACAGAGAGCGCGTTTTCATGGTCTCCATCCTTGGTGATGCGACATTCGAGCTCCCCAAACCGTTCCCGTTGGAGAAACGCCTGCGTGACGTGCTGGAAGATAACGTGGATGAATCATACTATCTACGTGACGAGCAGGTGCAGCGCATACTCGCACATTGCGAGCGCAAGCAGGCCGACGAATCGGGTTGGGTGATTGCGGTTGGCAAACTTAGTTCAAGCCAAGACAGCTTAGTCGTATCTCCCGACGGCATTTCCCCATGTCACGTTTGTGGACATAGTAATATGCCGAAAATTATAGAAGTGAATGAAAACGATAATCCCGATTAACACGGCATCTCAAAACCTATGTCGGACAATCAAGGCGCAATACGGGAAAAACGGATGCGCCAACTTTTGCCGACAGGACGGTATGGGAGCGACAGCAATACTTGAAATCATGGAAGAGCCGAAACCAATACAGGTCGCGCAGATATATGACCAAAAGCAAAACCCGATGAACGGCAGAGTCTATTCTGAGGATGGAATCAGTCCTACATTGAGAACTCCGACAGGAGGTTTGTCAGAGCCTTGCATTCTCTCCCCAATCCGCACAGAAGAGCAACGTCAACTCCGCAAGCAGGGTATTGACACGTTCAGTGGACGGCAGATGTTTCCGCGCACAGACGGAGTATCAGACACAATAACCACCGTGCAGAAAGACAATCTCTTGCAAGAGCCAATAAAGATACGCCAAGCCACCGCGCAGGGCTATATCGAATGTCCTCCGGGCGGAGGCTTTGACGCTGCATACCCCAACTCAAAACTTCGGAGAGGGCGAGTGCAGGAGAATGGTGACGTGGTAGGAGTGATTACTGCGAGCGCAGACGGCCATTGCGTATATGAGGGCGCAGAGTTGTCAATCCTCGGCTACACCCGCGATGACAAAGGCAAAGTTGTGAATTATCACGAAAAGGGAATAGCCGGGTCTCTCCACACCTCGACAGGCAGCGGAGGAAACACAGACCAGTTCGTGAAAGAGCAGGTCATCGGCTCGATGCAAGTCAACGCAATGCGCGGAAGCATTGACGGCGTTTCGCCCTGTCTTACAGAAGCGATGGGTATGGGCGGAGGTCAGATTCCGATGGTTACAGAAGCAAGCGGCATCTACGACAATCAATTTGGCCAGTTCGCAAGAGAACCGATTGAAGGGATGGCCCGCACTCTTAAAGCAGACCATCATAATGCGGTTCTGTTGCGTTACCGTATTCGCAAACTCACAGAGCGCGAATGTTTCAGACTTATGGACGTGTCCGACTCCGACATCGACAAGATTGAGGCGCACCGCATCAAAATCACGTTAAAGAACGGCACGGTCAAGGAAAAGCCGATACCCAAGAGTGCGAAATATAAATTGGCGGGCAATTCAATCGTGGTTTCGTGCCTCTACCACATCTTTCACCAGATGTTCATTGCCGAGCCGCCCGAACCGCCGGAGTAGCCACCACGGTTGCCGTAGCGGTTTCCGTAACCGCCACTACCACCGCCGCGATTACCATAGCCGCCACGCTCGCCCATCTGGGATTCCTCACAGAGTTCTTCGACGCACTCCATGAGCTTGCCCATGTGCTTCAA
>LUJQ01000053.1:0-1032 GCA_001689485.1 Bacteroidales bacterium M6
TTCAGCGACGATCCTCTGCGCATGATGCGCGCCATCCGCTTCGCCACTCAGCTCGATTTCACCATCCTGCCTGAGACCTTCGAGGCCATACGCCGCAACGCCGAGCGCATACGCATCATCTCAAAAGAGCGCATTGTCGACGAGCTGATGAAGATCATGCACTCCCGCCGCCCGTCAACCGGCTGGGATCTGCTGCTGAAATCAGGTCTGCTTGCCATCATCTTCCCAGAACTGGCCGCCATGAAGGGGGTGGATGTGGTCAACGGCCGCGGCCACAAGGACAATTTCTACCACACTATGGCCGTCCTCGACAATGTGGCCGAGAAGAGCGACGACGTGTGGTTGCGCTGGGGAGCGCTTATGCATGACATAGCCAAGCCCGTCACCAAGCGCTGGGACGAAAAAATAGGCTGGACCTTCCACAACCACAATTTCATCGGTGCCAAGATGGTGCCGCGCATTTTCCGCCGCATGAGGCTCCCGCAGGATTCAAAGATGAAATATGTGGCCAAACTCGTAGAGCTCCACATGCGCCCCATCGCGCTGGTGGAGGACGAGGTCACGGATTCGGCTGTGCGCCGTCTGATCCACGACGCGGGCGATGACATTGAAGATCTGATGGCTCTCTGCGAGGCCGACATCACCTCCAAGAATCAGGAAAAAGTGCGCCGGATTCTCGACAACTTCGCACTCGTGCGCCGCAAGATGGTAGACCTCAACGAGCGTGACCACATCCGCAACTTCAAGCCGCCGGTCGACGGCACCGAGATCATGGAGACCTTCGGCATTTCGGGCGGTCCGGTGGTAGGCCAGATCAAGAGCGCCATCAAAAACGCGGTGCTTGACGGCGTGATCCACAACGACCACGAAGAAGCCCGCGAACTGATGCTCCGTCTTGCCGCCGAGCAGGGCCTCTATCCGGTCAGCGGCGCCAAGGAACAAGAGGGTATTTCATAACAAGAGTTACACCCCCCAAAAAAAATTTCAGAGTTTCTTTAATTAGAGAGAGAGTTACTTATGTACTATATCACC
>LUJQ01000053.1:1189-3202 GCA_001689485.1 Bacteroidales bacterium M6
AGCACATCACCTCTTATCTCGACCACGGCAATTTCAACGAGCTTCTTCCGTTCAACCCCACGGCCGAGAACATTGCCCGCTGGATCTGCGAGCAGATTCCCCACTGCTACCGCGTGGACGTGCAGGAAAGCGAGGGCAACGTGGCAAGCTACGAAACTGACGAATAATCCCAACACACTCCCCCACCACCACTACTCCTTTTTTATGAGCTACCGTATAAACGAGATCTTCTATTCGCTTCAGGGCGAGGGCTACTTCACGGGCACTCCCGCGGTGTTTCTGCGCATGAGCGGCTGCAATCTGAAATGCGGATTCTGCGACACCCGACACGAGGAACACACTCTGATGAGCCCCGCACAGATTGTCGAGGCAATCGGGCAATATCCCACACGCCACATAATCATCACCGGAGGCGAACCTTCGCTGCAACTCGATCAGATGCTGGTCGATCTGCTCCATGACGAGGGCTGGTTCATACAGATCGAGACCAACGGCACCAATCCTCTGCCCGAAGGGATTGACTGGGTGACCTGTTCGCCCAAACCGGGTCCGACGGGAGAAATCTCGGTCAGCCTGCGCCACATCGACGAGCTTAAAGTTGTCTACGAAGGTCAGGATGTCGAAGCCATAGCCAACTCGCTCCCGGCCATGCACTACTACCTCCAGCCGTGCAGTTCACCGCGCTACGCCGGAGGCTCCAATACCGCCGAAACCGTCAGCTACATCCTCGCCAACCCCCACTGGCGACTCTCGCTACAGACCCACAAGCTGATCGACATACAGTAACGCATTAAGAGGCAGCTCTATAATCGGAGCGTTATGTCAGGATTGATCGCCTTGACAAGATCGATAAATCCCTTCCTGTCATCAGGCGAAATCACCACAGCCTGACGGCTCCCTTTGTAATAGACCGCAATCCGGTCAGATGACGCCGCCGGGGCTGCCGACATGCTGCCGGTCGATTCTATCACGGTGATTTTCATTATATCCACTTGCCCTAATCTGAGCGGACCACATCTGATCAGGAGTTTTTGATCTGTAACTACATAACTTATTCCAAATGTCACAGACCAAAGAATGGCCCCTGTAATGACGGCAACCCCAAGCATTATCCACGAAAACGCATAGAAAAGCGGAAGCCCGACCGGCAACGCCACGATCAGAAATAGCGCCACAACTACCCACAGGTCAATCTTTGATCTGAATTTCATATAATAGATCTGATTCAATCTGCTTGTTGACATTTAATCTTACTGTATCAATTAAAAAGACAAGCACAAGCACTTAGCAGGATAAATAACTTTTTCATCATTACATTAATAATTTAACATGTTTTACTATTTTTAATATTTCATATTTTCACAAAAATATGCTTACAAATTAAAAATTCAAAATATTTTAATAATTATTAGCATTCCATCCGGGACGGTAAATCGGTGTCCTCGACCGGACACCACATGCGGGGGGATCGCAAACCCGTGACACCTGCGCGCTGTGCGCTGCGGTGTCACGGGCTACGAGTAAATCGATGTCCTGTCGGACATCACCATCCGGCCTCAGCACACGCAGCGTGACCCGGACAGAGCTGCGCCCAGCAGGTGTCCGGCTGAGGACACCGGTTTACTCGTAGCCCCCGACACCGAAGCGCTTTGCGCACAGGTGTCGGGGGGAATACATTCAAACAAATGTGGTGTCCGGCCGAGGACACCGATTTACCCCTCCGAATGGCTCAGCAGGCAACAGGTGTCCGGCAGGGCCGGCTCCGAATGGCCCGCAGGCAGCGGGTGCCCGCAAGACGAGGCCCGGATGGTCCAGCAAGCAACGGGGGACTATGTTTTTTGCCCTCTCCCGCATTATCGCACTAAAACGGGGGACAGAGGTGATTATCTTTGCGGTAAACTAAAAGTCAAAATTTACTGCGCTATGAAAAAACATACACGAAAGCCACTCTGTCCGGTATCAAAAAACTTCTATTCCACTATCTCAGACCGCGTAAGAGACTCTCTGAGGAGT
>LUJQ01000021.1:0-61192 GCA_001689485.1 Bacteroidales bacterium M6
ACACGGAAACGTCCCAAGATGTGGTGTTGTCCCCAAGTTCTCCGACCTCGAGGTTATCGCTCTTGGCATTACCGCCGAGGCCTTCGGCTTCGATAGCGAGAATCTTCTTTTTCATCGTCTGCACAATGAGTGTAAGGAGGATTTGACCAACCTGATCAGTCGCAGACAATTCAATGCCTGACGCAAGCTGACGGCTCGACTTGCAGAAGAAATCCGCAAGGATGTAGCCATAGCCATTGATGGCTCCGAAGATGAAAACGCTGTGCCATGGGTCGCGACAACACCGACGCGCGTCCAGATTGGGGATACTGCGCCTCGCAAGGCTTGCATTATTATGGATATAAACTCCATGCTGCCTGCGGAATACGTGGTGTCATCCATTCCTATGACATGACTGCTGCAAGCGTCCATGACCTTCATTATCTGAAGGATGTACGTTGGGAATATCATGATTGCATGATGCTCGGAGACAAAGGCTATATCAGTACCGAGATTCAGAAGAATCTCTTTGAAGCGACCAATATCACTCTTGAAGTCCCATATCGGCTGAATCAGAAAAACTGGCGTCCGCCTACACGCTCAAGAGCGATGCGGAATCCTCCTATACCGGCAAAAAAATCTATAAATGAATTACAAGACGGATACCGTCTCTTACCGAATTATTGCCGTTATCACCATCTTTACCGTTGAAGTCAGACATAGTCAGATGTTTTAATCGTTAATATCAGTCGAACACGTCGGCGATGGATTCTTCCACATCGTCGCTTTCCTCGATATAGTCGTAGAACTCCTTGTCGCAAAGGTTGGAGAAATCGACTTCGAATTTGGCGTTTTGAGAATATGGAAGCTTGGGGTCGGCATAGACCTTGCTCATATACAGGCCGTAGATCGGTAGCGCCATAGCAGCACCCTGGCCGTGTGCCATGGTGTTGAAGTGGATGTAGCGCTCGTCGCCCCCGACCCATACACCCGAAACAAGTTCCGGGGTGAAACCCATAAACCATCCGTCGGCATTGTAGTTGGTGGTACCTGTTTTGCCACCCATCTGCGCGGTGATGTTGTAGGGCGCACGGCGCACACGGTTACCAGTACCCCCGTCAACCACATTGAGCAGCATCGAAAGGATTTTGGCATAGGCTTTTTCGGAAATGACCTCCGTATGTGTGGTGTTGAATTCAGAAATCACATTTCCGTTGGCATCGGCTATGGCCGTGACGAACACAGGCGCGGCACGCATACCTTTGTTGGCATAGGCCGTATAAGCCCCGACCATCTCCTTTATCGAAACCTCGCACGAGCCGAGGCAGAGCGACATAACCGGGTCGATATGGTTCGTTATACCGAAATTATGCATGTTGCGAACAAGGGTCGTGGGTGAAAGCTGCCCCATCAAACGTGCCGAAATCCAGTTGTTGGAGTTGGTCAGCGCCCATCGCAAATCAACCATCTCCCCAACCCTGGCCGACCCGGCGTTACGCGGCGCCCATGTCCGGCCGGTTTCGTCGGTAAACACCGGCTGGGTGTTCGACATCATATCGCAGGGGGTGAAGCCCTCCTCCATGGCATATGTATATAGGAACGGCTTGATTGTCGACCCAATCTGCCTACGGCCGCTCGACACCATGTCATACTGGAAGAATGCGAAATTGGGTCCGCCCACGTAGGCTTTCACATAGCCGTTGCGAGGATCCATCGACATGAACCCTGTGCGCAGGAAATGTTTTTGATAAAGCAGGGAGTCGCGCGGGGTCATAACCGTGTCGATAACCCCGGCATACGAGAACACATCCATCTCACGCGGTGTGTTGAACGATTCCTTGATTTCCTCGTCGGTTGCCCCTGCGGCTTTCAGCACGCGGTAACGCTCGGTCTGCTTGATTGCATGGTTGATAAGGTTCTCGACCTTCACCTTGCCCAGTTCCTCGCCGTTGGAGGTGTAGGGAGCGTTATTACGCCCTTTCTTTTCACGGAAGAAAGCCTGTTGCAGCGAACTCATATGCTGCTGCACGGCATCCTCGGCATAGCGCTGCATCCTTGAATCGATAGTTGAATAAATCTTCAAGCCGTCGCAGTAGATGTCGTATTTGGTGCCGTCGGGCTTGGGATTCTTTTCAATCCAGCCATACAGCGGGTTCTCCTCCCAGGCTATGGAGTCGTCAACGAATTTCTGCCCGTCCCAACCGCGATAATCGGAACGTACAGGTTTCTTGGCTGAGAGAATCCGCCGCAATTCCTCGCGGAAATAGGGAGCCAGCCCCTCCTTGTGGTCTACGCGGTGGAATTTCAACTGCAACGGGAGCTGCTTGAGCGAATCAGCCTGTTCCCTGGTGAGCATCCCTTCTTTTTCCATCTGCTCCAACACGGTGTTGCGGCGCAGACGAGTACGCTCATTATGGCGCACCGGGTTATAGAAGGCCGGATTCTTCACCATCCCCACAAGGGTTGCAGCCTCCTCCACGGTCAGTTCGTTGGGTGCCTTACCGAAATACACATAGGCAGCCGATTTGATTCCGACAGCGTTATACAGGAAGTCAAACTGGTTGAGATACATCTTTATAATCTCATCCTTCGAATAGTAACGCTCAAGTTTAACGGCAATCATCCATTCGATAGGCTTCTGCAAAGCGCGGTCGAGCAGATTGCTGGTTGAGGGAGAATAGAGCTGCTTGGCAAGCTGCTGGGTTATCGTCGAGCCCCCCCCGGCATTCTTCTGCTGCATTATCACCGTTTTGACCAACACACGCATCACAGCCCGCAAATCAATCCCGGAGTGATCCTCGAAGCGGGCATCCTCGGTGGCGATAAGCGCATCGATAACATGCTGTGAAATCTCGTTATAGTCGGCATACACGCGGTTACCCGAATTCCGGTAGTAGCGCCCCATCTCCTCCCCGTCGGCGGTGTAGACCACCGTTGCGAATTTGTCGTTAGGATTCTTAAGTTCCTTAACAGGAGGCATATAGCCTATCCACCCGTTATAAACCAGGAGGAAAAACACAACCATACTCACAAAGGCGAGCAGGAAAAGTTTCCACATCCACCCTATTATAAATCTGTTCCGGCGTTCTTTGGCCGTCGGTTCGTTATTACGTGCAATCATCAGGCTCGATTTCTCATTAGACAATGAAGCCGGGCGACGGCTTCGTCGTTTATAAAGAACAAAGTTAGCAAATTCCGCACGAATCATCATAAAGCGCCAACCGTTTTAAAAAATTTTCGGAATCAACGCATTCTGTCACGCAAAGAATCACTAACTTTACTCTGCATTTCCATATCACGGGGCGGAAGCATCCCAGGCACAACAGCCCCCAAAACAGGCATGCCGGAACAAAAACAGCTCTAAAAATCTTTTGGAAAAAATTTTCGACAATCTCTAATATGACTGATAAGAATATCCCGACAGCAGAAGAAACGACACCTGGAAATGACGGTGAAAAATCGTTCAACCTGATGCAGACTGTAAAGCGCAGGCTTTATGCCATGCGCAACGGGGCATTGGCCGCGCAGATGCGGAACGGGGGGCTGAACTACCGTATCAATTTCGGGGTGAACATACCACAGATAAAAGAAATCGCCTCCGACCTCTTGCAGACAGGGCTTACAACAACCGAACTGGTTGATTTGGCAAATGCATTGTGGAGCAATGAAAACACCCGCGAGAGCCGGTTGATTGCCCCGATGATACTCCCAATCGAAGCAATGACCCCGGAACTAGCCACCAGATGGCTGCGCGAAGCACAGACCACCGAAATTGCCGACCACCTATGCCATTCGCTCATCCGCAAGCTTCCATATGCAGATGCTGCGGCCAACGCGGTGCTTGCCGACGCAGATGCATCCGACCTCAACCGGTATGCCGCCCTACGCCTTATCCTGAACCGGCTTATCCTCCGAAAAACAGAACCGGCACAAGCTGTTGAACAAGCCCGTAACGAACAGGCCCGCAAATGCCCCCTGACAAACACCATAGCCGCACAGATTATCGACGAAGCCGACTTTATGGCAAATGGGATATGACACATTGGCCACCCCGTTCGAACAGCAAGCCTATCAAACAGTAAATCCGCTTTAAAAGCCGGAGGAAGCCAGGCTTCGCAACTTAGGATTGCCAAACAAAAAAGAGGGTGTGTCCACCCTCGCCATACGGGAGAAAACAAAGGCGGTGTGCCAAAATATTGAATTTTGACACACCGCCTCGCGCGACTATATATAGAAAGCGCCGACGGCGCTATGATTCGCGCACTTGAATTTAAGTTGGGGAGGCGGTTATTTGTCGACAATGAGGGTAAGCACCCCCGACGGATCGTAACGTACCTGGTCGAACACCGGGTCGGCAACACGCAGGCTATAGCCCGACTTGTCGTGGCAAACACCTTCGACACATGCCTTGAACCCGTTATGGTCCAATAGCTTGTAAAGTTTGCCGGGTATGACCGCTTTAAGCAATGTAGGGGCAAGCGAATAATTTTCCGGGGCGGCAATCTCAGTCAGATTGCCTTTGGCATCGAACTCCATCTCGATCCCGTCGGCCAATGCCAGCGAGAAATCGCCGGTGGAATACGTTTTGTCACATTTCACCACGGCATGGCCGTCGCAATGCTTTTGCAGGAATTTCCGGGCATTGGATGGTATTTTCGAGAAGTCGACGCTCCCTGATACCACCGGCCCTACCCCGCTGAACCCCGGAGGGATTTCTGGAAGTGATGTTTGCGGGGCTATGTATTCGTAAGTAGCCTGAGCCGAAGCGGAGGAATCGCCTACAGCCATCATCACAACACCGGCAATGACTGCCGGTAACAGTCTCGGGAAATTGATGATTTTTTTCATAACCTCGTTCTTTTCTGTGGTTTGCAATTTTGGAACCGTCCTTATGTAATAAGGACTTGATTCCCGGCCGGAGGTTAGTTGACCGCCTCTCAGCCTTTGCTATTGAAACATGTTTGTAACACCGTTTGTTCATAACGATGATGCAAAAGCAAAGCGCCGCCCATGGAGGAAAATCTCCATGGGCGGCAGCCATAAAAATCGGTTTGAATCAGCACGATGCACCAAAATCAAACGCACCGCTTCCCTGTTCGTCGAGGGTGATCATCCGCGATGATGGTTTAATGGGTCAGCGGGGAATAATCACGCGAATAGCGGAACATCTGCGGGAGATAATCCTCTGTGTAGGTCACCTGGATATCGGTAATCTCGCCGTCGGCATCAGTTACAGGCGTATAAACTGGGTTTACAAAACCTCTGTAAGGGGCTATCGAGAGCTTTGCATAACGGTCGAGCACTTCACGGTGCAACGCCGGGTCGACTTTTACTGCATACTTTTCAACCAAGGCGGCTCCGGCAGCATAGTCGCCCTCGCTCTTTATGCGCTGTATCTCGGCAAGAAGCTGGCCGAAAAGGTTGCGCAATGCTTTGTAATCATTGATTTTGACATATGTTTTGCCGTCGATCTTGACCAATTCCACAACATTGTTGTCGCGGCCATGTTCCAACGCCCATTCGGCAATGAGCTTACGGTTGCGCATATGCGCTTCCTCCACATCCTTACCCGGCTCAATACGCATAAGCTGCGTCATGAGGCCGTTAAGCATATACTTGTAATATTCCGCCTTATAGGCATCCGGATTGTCGAGCAAACCGAGTTCCAGCAGATAAGGGTCGGCAAGATAATACAGGGCAAACAGGTCGGCACGCGTCTCTTCAAGCGTAGAGCCATGGGCCTTAAGCGCATCAGGGTCTACACCGGGCAACAGACGGCCTGAACCATGACCGAGGCATTCGTGAAGGTCGGTGTGCAGGTTGTCGGTTATAAACAGGTATTTGTTGAGCAACTCACGGGTAGGGGCATCAATCACGAATTCCTCATTGAAACCGTTGCCGTGGGAAGCATCGTCGTAAGCCTGGGTGATGTTCTCGATTGTCACCGATTTCGAGCCATGGGCGGCACGAATCCAGTTTGCATTCGGCAGGTTGATGCCGATAGGTGTCGAGGGATATGCATCACCGGCAAGGATTGCTGCATTTATCACTTTCGCGCTCACACCCTTCACTTCAGGCTTGCGGAAGCGGGGATCGACTGGCGAATGATCCTCGAACCATTGCGCACCGTTTGAAATCACCTCGGTCCGGTGTGATGCCTTATGGTTCTTGTAGTTCACAATCGATTCCCACGAGCCGGTCATTCCGAGGGGGTCACCGTAGCTTTCGATGAAACCGTTTACAAAGTCAACCGTGGGAGTGGTATCCTGGGTCCACATGATGGAATAACTGTCGAACGCACGGAGGTCGCCGGTGCGGTAATAGCGTATCAGCTCAGCAATCGAAGCCGCCTGCAGGGGTGTCTCGGCATACGCTTTCGCCTTTTCCAGGTTCTTGACAATACGCTCGATTGCCGGGGAATAAAGGCCACCGACTTTATATGGGAGTTCCACAACCTTCCCGTCGACCTTCGTAACCTTGGTGTTAAGCCCGTAAGACACAGGTGTAGGGTCATCGGGATTTTTAAGGGCGGCAAAATAATCCTCCACCTCCTTCTGTGTCACACCTTCATAGAAGTTGTTGGCCGAGGTCAGAATCAGATCAGCCCCGTCGGCCTGGTTGACACGTTTGGGAAGGAACGACGGATCGAAAACCAGGCGCTCGATATCGGCATAATCGCTGCCTACGAAAGCCATGGCAGCAGGTTCCTTCTTGGCAAGCGCGTCAACCTCCTGCTTGAACCATCCACGTGAAAATTCCGGGACGAACTTATCGGTTGAATAATGATGGTAGGCACCGTTGCCGAATTCCACCTGCTTGAGGTATTTTTCAAACGCCAGGAACTCTTTATCCTTACGGTTGCCGGCATAATTGCGATGGATGCCCTCCAAAAGGGTTCTGAGCTTCAGGTTATACTTACCATTCTGATCCCAAAGGATGTCGCGCCCGGCAAGGGCGGCCTCTGTGAGATAGTAGATAAACTTTTTCTTGTCGAGCGAAAGCTCGTTGAAACCGGGCACCGTGTAACGGAGCACCTCCACATCGGCGAAACGGTCAACTACCGTTCCCGACGGGTTTGATGGGTCAGTTGCATTAGCCATTGCCGAAAATGAGACTGAGGCAGCAACGGCTGCCATAAGGAGGGTTTTATTCATTTAGTAAAATTTAAGGATTTCATTACATCTGTCCACTATGCCATCCGGGCCTGTCATGATTGCACTTGCTGCCACCAGGCATATCCCTGCTTTCAACATCGCATGATGCTTCTTGAAGTGGCACGATTCACCACAGGCCGCCAGCATTATTCAACATACAATACCAACCCCTTGAGATATTCCCCCTCTGGATGGTAGATGTTGACCGGGTGGTCGGCAGGCTGTGTAAGCTGGTGCAGGATGCGGATGCGTCGGCGGCTTTGGGCAGCAGCCGAGAACACAGCCAGGCGGAACTGCTCACGGCTCACCGCCTGCGAGCATGAGAAGGTAAACAGGATTCCGCCGGGGGCGATTTTCTCCATAGCCTTGGCATTCAACCGCTGGTAACCGCGAAGGGCATTACGCAAAGCGCTGCGGTGTTTGGCAAAGGCAGGCGGGTCAAGCACTATCAGGTCGTAATCATCGCGCTGCATGTTGTCGAGAAACTTGAACGCATCCACCGCGAATGAACGGTGGCGGTCGGTGCCGGGGAAATTAAGCCCTACATTTGCATCGGTCAAGGTAATCGCCTTTTCCGAACTGTCGACCGAATCAACCATGTCCGCACCGCCCCTGAGGGCATACACCGAGAATCCGCCGGTGTAGCAGAACATGTTGAGTACACGGCGCCCGGCGCTGTAGCGCTGCAACAATTCGCGGTTGTCGCGCTGGTCGAGGAAGAATCCTGTTTTCTGCCCGCGCAGCCAGTCGATATTGAACCGCAAGGAGTTTTCGGTAGCTACCGATGTCTCGAAACCGCCGACGATATAATCATTCTGCGCGTCGAGATGGGCTTTATAAGGAAGCGTGGTTTCCGACTTATAATACACGTTACGCACCCCCAGCCCCGGAAGGCGCACTATGGCGTCGGCTATTAGGCCACGGGCATAATGCATTCCCGGTGAATGGGCCTGCAACACTGCCGTAGGGCCGTAAATATCCACCACCAGGCCGGGAAGGAAATCCCCCTCGCCATGCACAAGCCTGTAGGCATCGTTATCGGGGCGTGCCAGCCCCAAGGCCCTGCGTAAAGCCAATGCCTGCTCCAGGCGCCTGGTATAGAAGGCTGTATCGATTGCCGTATCACCGAAATCGAGAATCCTCACCGCAATGCTGCCTATCTGGAAATGCCCCACCCCGATGCAACGCCCGTCGGAGGCCGTTACCGAAACGTTATCCCCCTCTTCAAGCCCTTCGGGCAACGGCTCGGCAAGAGCCCCGGAAAACACCCACGGATGGAATCGGTCGAGCGATTCCTCCTTGCCGCGTTTCAGACGCAAAGTCCTGTAATTCATATTATTTTCAATGTAGATTCTGTTTTATCCGTAGTCATGGGAAACCGCAGCGCGGGAACAGGCCCATTACCAGGAACAAAGTTAGAGAATTTTCCGCAATGGCAGCTTGGTCACGCAAAGTTTTTAACATGTCTGCATCCCGGCGCACAGAAAACCTCCAACCGGTGTAAACCCATTATGGCCAAATAGCATTATGGCACGCATGGGGTCAGATCCACCATACGTGCCATAATTCAGCAGGTTTTGACAGAATCAGATAGCGACTTTGACAGCAACGCAGCCGTTATCGCCCTTAACAGTCACAATGTATATGCCACAGGTGTCAATCTGCACATCGGCAGTGCCGTTGGCCGAAACACGTGCAACAGTGCGTCCTGAAAGATCGGATACCGTCACATCCATAAGGCCAAGGCCGACAACCCTTACGCCGGATGCAGAAGGCTCTACACGTATGAGGCCGGACGCGTCCTCGCCTACAAGGTCGAGCGAGCCTGTTCCAAGACTCATAACATTGGCGTTAAGCACCTTCCCACTGGCATTATCGATAACCATGCCGATAATGCGGGCGTTGTTCATATCGAGTATCGTAGTGGGCAGGTCAAGTTTGAAATCATTGTCGTAGCTTTCACCTGCGGTAATCTCCTTAGGGAAACGGCCGGGGTATCCTTCCCAGTCCCCGTAAAGCGCACGAGCCACATGATTGAATTCAAAATCCTCGGTTATACGACCTTTAAGATCCTCGAAACCTCCAAGCTCTTCGTCACCACCGCCGAAAAGATTCATCTGGTAGTAACGGTTACCCCAGACATGATCCTCGGTAACTACGAAGGCCAGACGTATATCCGAACCTTCGCGATTCACCGGGAAGCGCGTCACAGTGTGAAGATTCAAAGAATTCCCATCTCTATCGCCGTAAAGCTGTATATCAGCCAACGGAACGGTCTCAAGGCATGTCAGGAAATCGGTTTCCAACCCGCCCATCAATGTGGTGTAGGTGCGGCGTCCATTCTCCCTTACAGGGACCATAGGCGTGGTGGAGTAGATTGTACGGTCAACCCACGCCGACGGAGCACCTCCTGTAAAAGTGTTACGGTTAGCATACGAATCCAACGCCAAAACGTCCAATTCGGCATTCATGTGGACAGCTATCCCCAAAAATGTATCAGGATATTTTTCCTGTAGCACTTCGAAGGCCACTATCCCTTTGGGGCAATACTGACACCACATACCGGTTGCTTCCTCAACAACGACCTTACGTTCGGGCTTGAAAGCCAACAGGGTCGTGGCGCAGTTCTCAGCATCATACTCGGTAGTGTTTACAGTATAGCTTACGCTATAGGAAACACTGCGACCGTATTCGGCCGAGACTTCACCGGGTAGTTCGAACTCGAATGTGTCATGATAGCCTAACGCCAAATCCTTATATTCGGCCTGAAGTTTTTGGCCGCCTTCAACATCGACGCTTATAGCCAGGCTGTTGACAACTTCCTTACTGTAAGCTGTCAATTTGCCGCCTAACTTGAACGCCTCATTGCCCAAGGCATATTCACCGGGGGTGAGAACCAGCTCCGCCAGTCCTTTTTGGCCGGTTATAACGATGTCGTCCACAGCCACCATCTCGCAATTGAGGCTGTTGTTGACAAAGGCTATGTAGATTTTCTTTCCGGCGTATGCACCCAGGTCGAGACTGTGTTCAACCCATTCCATGTCGGTTTCTTTGGAAACCGACATAACCGGCTTCCCGTCAAAAACACCCTCAGTCTCAGAAACCATGATGTCGTAGGAACTCAGGCGTGTGGTCGCATCATTGAACGAACGGGAGCGCCACGTCATCCGGGCATCACCGCCACGCACAAACACACGCGGCAGAATCAGCCAGTCGTCAGCGGCAACAGGGTCCTGGCCGCTTACAGCCTTATGGCGGGAGGATGAGGCGGCACAGTAGTTGTCAGTTCCCTGCTCGCGATAGATAATCCAGCTGTCACGTTCAGCAAAGCCGTTCTGAACCATTGAGAAATGCTGTTCCTGATTATCGCGATCCTCAAGCACTGCCCCTGATGGCATCCCGTTGGTAAAATCACACGTGAAATAGGTCATCGTGTCATCGGCCTGGGCTGCGAATCCGGCTGTAATGACTGCGAAAACGGCGGGTAACAATTTATTCAGCATGACGGTAATATTAAAAATTCCAGCCCGGTTTATCTTGCAAATTTACCTGTGACGGTGGTGCCGTCAGCGTTCACTTCATAAAGGAAGATGCCGCCGGGGAGAGCTGAAAGGTCGACAGAAGCTGCATCAGCCACTGTAACAACCGCACGGCCGGAGATATCGAAAATCCTGATATTGCCTTCGGTGCTGATGCTCAAGGTCTGGTTGTCGATATTCACTGCCAGGCCGCTTTCATCAACAGCAACAGTGTTTATTCCGGCACCATTCAGATCACTCTTGGCCAGTCTCCAAAGACCACTCGTCTTAACCGTAGGACTCTCGGCATACAATGCAGTGTAGATATATTTATCATCGCAGGCAAGTGTTAAGGGAAAATGGTAGTCGGGCAGCCCCCCCACAAATTTCCAGTCCTCACCTTCATTTTCAGTGTAGAAGAATTCCGGACCTCCGTAGCTTGTCCAACCAGGACCGGCAGTATAGATGTTTTTTTCGTCAGCAGTCATGGCACGTACATTGAGGTTGGTCCCATATGGGGTCTGAGCCGGCGGCGCCATGATACCACCCCAGTTGTAACCATCCTCGGTCACATGCAGATATGGGACGGGGTTGTATTCGGGATGATACGAGTTGTCAGTGGAACGGCCGATAATCAGACGCCCGCCCCTGACAATTGAACATGTCATGAAGTTTGACGACTGTGGAAGAATTTCCCATTTATCGGCATCGGCATCATAACGTGCCACAACAAACATACCAAATGCATATGGCACTCCTTTAAAATCAGTCATATGGTATATGCAGTCCACAAACTTTTCGTCGGAGCCTTGCATGGAAATCATAAGCGACTCGCGGTCGGTAACTTTCCATGTCTCACCGTTGTCAGTCGACATGAGGACGCCAGCACCCACGAAATCGCCGATATAAAGCACATCGCCGATTTTAACGATGCCTGAGGCTTCAGCTGACGGAAGTGCCTTATCAGGTACAATATCCTTGATGGCATTGCTGTAGTTGAGCATTTCCCAGGTCTCGCCGTCGTCACTACTACGTGCTATACGTGCCTCCATGCTGCCAAGTGCATAAATATACCCGTCAGCTTCATAAAAGTTCTTATAGTTGTAGTCCTTGACTTCGCACTGGGTCCAGGTTGCACCTTTATCGTCGGAATATGATATCCCCCCCTTACGAGAGAGATCCAGATCCGACATAAGGAAGCGACCGGTCGAAGTTATAAAGTGTGTATAGGCGTTAGGAAGCTCACGTATCTGCTCCCAACCTTCTGCCACGGCATCAGAACATGTGGCAACCATTGCAGCACCCATCAGGGAGCGCAGCATAATGGAGTAAAATCTTCTCTTCATAATTAATAATGGTTTTAGATTTAAAATAAGACATCTTGAATCATAAGGGCAGGCCCTGTCGAATCATTCGACCTTGCGAAGCTATACAAAAATCCCCACATATACAAACGCTACCCAATATTTATGCACTATTTTGCGAAAATATCGGCAAAACAGCGTATAACAGACATTATAGCATGAAGTCATACCGATATTGCCTTATTGCACCTTTATGCAGCTTTTTTGGTCATTATCGACCTATTCAGCACTCATTTTTCAAGCAAAATGTCAAAATAGCGCCATCAAATCTGACAAAGCACAAGTCGTGAGACACGCAAATTATGCCCTTTATGAAAAAGCCAGGATGCCCTTTGCACGGCGGTGTGTCAAAATTCAATATCCGTCACACCGCCGTGGTTTCCTCCCGGACGGCGAGGGTGCTGTCAGACCCGTTATTTGATCAGGAACCTGTATATATCATTGGAGTTGGCATAAATCAGCAAGGCCAGCAACAGGAACATGCCTACCATCTGGGCATACTCCATGAATTTTTCCGAGGGCTTGCGGCGTGTAACCACCTCCCACAGGAGGAAAGCGACATGGCCGCCGTCCAAAGCAGGGATGGGGATTATGTTCATGAATGCAAGTATTATGGAAAGGAACGCTGTCATTTCCCAAAATGTACGCCAATCCCATTTTGCAGGGAAAAGGTTGCCTATGGCTCCGAAACCGCCGATGCTTTCAGCGCCTTCTTTCGTGAATACGTGCTTTAACGAGCCTACATAGGTTGTAAGCATATCGGTGCCGTTGCCTATGCCTATAGGAATCGACTGGAAGAACCCGTATTGGGTAGTGTCGCAACGGAACACATCGATAGGCCCCATCAGCCCGAAGCCGAGCTTCCCTGCCGGGGTCGGAGTGGCCACAGTCATCACTGTGTCATTGCCGCGAAGCAGCGTAAGGGGCACTTCCTTCCCACCGTAAGCCGCCAGCGCGGGTACGAATTCGGTATATGCCGGGGTCAGGCTGTCACCTACGGCTATGATGCGGTCACCCTCTTGCAACCCGGCCTTTGCAGCCGGTTCGCCCGGCATTACCTGCTTCACGAACACCGGGACACGGTAAGCCATGAACGGGTCATCCTGGGGAAGAGAGGTGACGGCATTCGCCGGCATTATGAGAGTCACCGTGTCGCGATGATTGCGCAACACCTCCACATGCTTTGAATCCAGCATATTGTAAATTGCACCACGCTCTTTCGAGTCAATGAGCCGTCCGTCGGCAGTGAGGAGCACGTCGCCGTTACGGAAACCGAGCGACTGTGCCGCCGGGGTGAAATCCATACCCTCATAGGCATTCTGGTAAGGGATGGTCCTTTCCCCCCAGTACCATGCTATACCGGCATAAATCAATATGGCGAGTATGAAGTTGTTTATTACCCCGCCCGTCATCACCAGCAGGCGCTGCCATGCAGGTTTTGTGCGGAATTCCCATGGCTGTGGAGGTTGCGCCATCTGTTCACGGTCCATCGACTCGTCAATCATCCCGGCAATCTTCACATACCCGCCGAGGGGGAGCCACCCCACCCCGTAGGTCGTATCGCTGTTTTCAGGCTTCCATTTAAACAATGAGAACCAAGGATTAAAGAAAATATAGAATTTCTCGACCCTTATTTTAAAAACCCGCGCCCAAAGGAAATGGCCCAGTTCGTGTACGATAACAAGCAACGACAGGGCGACAACCAGCTGGAGCGCTTTTATGAGAAATGTTTCCAATTTTTATGCTTTCTTAGGGATTAAAGACTGTATGTAGGTGCGTGTTTCATCGTTCAGGCGCACATAATCATCAAATGCAGGCTCTGCCACAAACGGCATTTTGTCGAGTGCTTCGATAATCAGGCGGTAGATGTCGCCGAACCCGATCTGCTCACGCAGGAATGCCGCCACCGCTATTTCGTTTGCAGCGTTGATAACACATGCCGCAGTGCCACCACGGTGCAGCGCATAATGCCCCAGCTTTATAGCGGGGAAACGCTCTTCGTCGGGTTTCTCGAAGGTGAGCGACACCATGCGGTCGAGGGTCAGCGGCGAATCGGATGTGGCAAGGCGCGTAGCATCACCAAGCGCATAACGTATGGGGAGACGCATGTCGGGCACCCCGAGCTGCGCTTTTACCGAACCGTCGACAAACTCCACCATGGAGTGGACTATCGACTGCGGGTGCACCACTGCCGAAATCTTTTCAGGCGCCATATCGAACAGCCACCGTGCCTCGATTATTTCAAATGCCTTGTTGAGCATCGTGGCTGAATCGATGGTGATTTTCGCTCCCATCGACCAGTTCGGGTGGCGCAATGCATCGTTCACAGTCACAGCAGCCAGCTCCCCTGCACTTTTACAGCGGAAAGGCCCTCCTGAAGCTGTGATTAAAAGCTGCCTCACCTTAACAGGATCCTCGCCCGCCAGGCATTGATAGATGGCCGAATGCTCGGAATCGACAGGCAGCATGCGCGAACGGCTCACACGCAGCGCCGAGGTCACCAGCTCACCTGCCACCACAAGGGTTTCCTTGTTTGCAAGGGCGATATCCTTGCCTGCGGAAATCGCACGCATAGTGGGGGCAAGCCCGCTGTAGCCTACCGTTGCCGTGACCACGGTGTCGAAGCAGTCGGCCTCCATGGCATCATTGATTGCGGGCTGCCCTGCCGCAGTGGCGATGCCATGGGGTTCAAGCGCATCCTTGAGCTTCCAATACTTCGACTCATCGGCAATAATAGCCATTTCAGGGCGCCATCTGAGCGCCTGTTGTATCAGCGTGTCGACTTTCGTTCCGGCCACAAGCAGCGTGGGTGCAAAACGGTCGGGATACTCCCCTATCACATCGAGAGTCTGCGTCCCTATCGAGCCGGTCGACCCCAGTATGGCCACCCGCTTCTCCGGGCTGTATCGTTGTTCCTTCTGCTTCACTTGGATTATGGATTTCATAAGCATACCGCCAGCCGTACAGTCCTGCCACATCGATATGCGGTGTCCGATACGGAGCCGGTCAAAATAACGGGATGAAACACACATGTATGCATGTTTCATCCCACAAAATTACCAATTTTCAATGAATTCTGAAAACCGGGATTCAATATCCGTCGCCGCCTTATCAATACAGGTGGTCCTCACCTTTCAGCTCCCCGGGGGTTATAGCGGGAGAGGTCATCTTATGCCATACATAGGCGATATAGGCGATAACGACAGGCAGAAGCGCCGTAACCCAAGCCATCACATGCAGCGTGAACCCGGTTGACGAGCTGTTATAGATTGTCAGCGAGCTTTGGGGGTCGGACAAAGATGGGAGGTAGGCGGTGTTGTTGTAACCGCTGATGCAGAACAGACATGTCACCGCGACAACCACCCCTGCGGCAGTCCACCAGAATCCTGATGAAAATTTTGAATCGAATGCAGTACGCGCAATACCGTAAAGCACGAGCAACACCCCGATAAGGAACGACGCGCCAATCCACCACAGGTCGATGAAATTGAAGAAATATTTGTAAGGCACCTTCACAAACAGCCCGTCGGGCATCTGCGAATACCCGTCGGACATGAACAACACGAACAGGAACGCCAGGAAGAACAGCACGAACACCGTGCCGTTGATCAGGACCCTGCCACGCATAAGTTTGGCAAAGCCATGTGAATTTCCATCGCTGATATTGTCCAGGAAGAAAAGCGCCCCGAGCGTGCGCGCTATGAACAGCACCGCGAACCCGAGCAACAGGTTATTGATTGAAAAAATCTCGTTAAACCCGTGCATGGAATCCCAGGTTGAAATCACCGGCGACCCTGCGTCAAGAATGCTTTGACGGGTAACCGTGAAGTCTGCCCCGAAAAACTGCATGGCGACGGCAACGCCGAGCAACACGCAACCCATGCTGCCGTTAATCCACAGAAACAGGTCGTAAGTGCCTTTGCCGAACACGTTGCCCGGTTTCGAACGGAACTCATAGCTCACAGCCTGGAGGATAAAACTCAGCAGGATAAGCATCCAAAGCCAGTAGGCGCCCCCGAAGCTTGTGGAATAATATAACGGGAACGATGCGAAAAACGCGCCCCCGAACACCACCAGGGTGGTGAAGGTCAGTTCCCATTTCCGGCCGAGTGCGTTCACCATCAACGATTTGCGTTCAGGCTCACCCGTAGCCGGGACAACCGGGATGCCGAGTTGCGATTTACCCGGCGACCATAACATGGTCTGCCCCCCTTGCACAAAAAGCAGCGCCACCAAAAGACCGCCAAGCAGGGAGATGACGAACCACCAATATATCTGTAATGCTTCCATTATCGAAGTCTTTGTCAATTAATACTCTGTGAAGTCGTCCTGACTTCTTTTTAAATCATTCACGTAATGCGGCAGCCCCATATCAATGCCCCGACGAAAGGATGTCGCGCCTGGCAGCCTTGGCGATTTCACGGGTCATGATGCTTATCTCGGCAACCAGCAACCCGGCGAATACAACCACGAACATCCAGAACGTAAGCTGCACCGACCCTGGCGATATGGCGCTTACTGCGGCACGCGTAGGGAGCAGCCCCTCGATAGTCCAAGGCTGGCGCCCCATCTCGGCAGTAACCCACCCGGCCTCACTCACAATCCACACCACAGGGATGGTAAGCAGACCCATAAACAGCACCCAGCGGTTTTCCATCACCACGGGCTTGCGATAGCCCAGGAACAGCATCGCAACAAAGAAAAGCAACAGGTAGCCACCACCCATAACCATGACACGGAAGGCATAGAAGGTAAGGGCAACCGGCGGCACGGCCTCGTCAACGCTGTCGAGATAACCGTAGCCGAAATATTTGAAATCGGCTTTCACAGCCTCTGCGGCAGCAGCCATGGCCGTTTTGTCACCGGCTTTCATAGCGGTGTCGTAATCGCGCAAAGCCTGCTGGGCCTGCCTGCCACGTGCAATCCTCTCGGCATAACCTACCGTGTTGACCGTGTCGCCCTCAGAATTCACCGACACCCCGTCGATGAGGTCGTTGATGCCCGGCACAAAACTTCCGGCATCATGGTTGGCCAAAACAGACAGCCCTTTGGGAATGGTGATTTCGCCAAGAATGGCCGGTTGGTCGTCGGTTCGTTCTTTCGAAGGGTTGATAATTCCGAAGGCAACAAGCCCCTGGCCGGTAGAGCCGTTGTAAAGCCCTTCCATAGCGGCAAGCTTCATGGGCTGCTTTTCGGCAACCTGCACAGCGGAGCCGTCGCCGGTCCATATGGTAAGCACGATGCCTGCCAGCCCGACCCACGACGCTATCTTTATGGAATCCTTGGCAAACCCGACATTGCTTTTCTTAAGGAGGAACCAGCAGCTGACACCGACCACGAACGCCGCGCCGAGCACCCACCCGGAAAGAACGGTGTGGAAAAACTTGTTGACAGCCACAGGCGAAAGGGCCACGTCGGCAAATGATACCATCACATTACGCATCTGGGCCGGATCGAACTCCATCCCGACAGGATACTGCATCCATGCGTTGGCAACCAATATCCAGTAGGCCGACAGGCATATACCTATAGCCGTGAGCCATGTGGCGGCAAGATGGAACCCGGGGCTGACCCTGTTCCACCCGAAAAACATCACGGCGATAAAGGTCGATTCCAGAAAAAACGCCACAATGCCCTCGATGGCCAAAGGTGCGCCGAAAATGTCGCCGACGAACCACGAATAGTTCGACCAGTTGGTGCCGAACTCGAATTCAAGGATTAACCCCGTGGCAACCCCGCATGCGAAATTGATGCCGAAAAGCAGCATCCAGAACTTGGCCATGCGCTTCCACCGCTCGTTGCGGGTGCGCAGCCACAAGGTTTCCATTATCCCCACAATGAGCGAAAGCCCGATTGACAGGGGCACGAAAAACCAGTGAACGATAGCCGTGAGGGCAAACTGCCCCCGCGACCAATCAACGGTACTCAATAATTCATCCATTTGCCGTTATTTTAATAATAAGTTGAACGTCGGTTGTTATCCATGGCACCTAGTCAGCCGGGGCCGCAAGGGCGCTACGCACTGCCTGGGCGCGGTCAGCATCATTATCATACCCCTCCTGCAGGATGTCGGGAAAGAAAAACAGCCTGAAAACCAGGAAAAGGATAGCCAGCTTCACAAGTATCAGCACCCACAGACGGCGCCCGACGGTCATCCCCCTGAAACCGTCGACATACATCGACACTACCCTGCCGAAAAAAGAATCTTTACCCATCAGCAACGTTTTTTGGTTTGCAAAGTCGGGTTATATGAACTAACTTTGCCTTAAAATTCACGGATAAAACGTATCCGGCAAATTTAAATACTTTTTTCAACACTACAAATTTATCCTAACTTAAGTTCGGGGAAATAGTGTTATTCCGCATACCGCAGTGTGACGCGGAGTCACAAAATATCACCGTTCCCCGGTCTGACGAAAACCTATCAAGCAAAATGGCAAGCTGGTTTGAATGTAAAATCCGATACGACAAAGCCCAGGAAAACGGGGCCATCAAAAAAGTGACAGAACCCTACCTGGTCGACGCCCTCAGCTTCACCGAAGCCGAAGCACGCATTATCGAGGAGCAGACCCCCTTCATCAGCGGCGAAGTGAACGTTACAGCCGTGAAGCGCACCAAGATAGCCGAGATTTTCTGGGATGACTCAGCCGACAAATGGTATCTTGTAAAGGTGGCATTCATCACTATCGACGAAAAGACCGCCGTGGAGAAAAAGTCGACATCGCTCATCCTCGTAGCCGCATCTGATTTCAAAGGCGCTTACGACAACTTCATGGAAGGGATGAAAGGCACAATGGCCGACTTCGAAATCGTATCCATCACCGAGACCCCCCTCATGGATGTCTATAAAGTCAAAGTAAAATCCGAAAACAAGGAACAGTAATCCCCCTTGCCACAATCCTGACCAAGGGATTGTCTAAAACAACACCGCATCATGGGCAGCATATCCGACAACCTTTCCGCCATACGGCAATCCCTCCCCGCAGGGGTCACACTTGTCGCCGTGTCGAAGTTCCATCCGGCCGAGTCGCTTATGGAGGCTTATAACGCCGGTCAGCGGAATTTCGGGGAAAGCCGTGTGCAGGAGCTGTCGGCAAAAGCGCCGCAGCTTCCGGCCGATATAAACTGGCATTTCATCGGGCACCTGCAAACCAACAAGGTGCGGCAACTGCTGCGCCTTCGTCCGGCACTTATCGAAAGCATCGATTCCGAACGCCTGCTGAATGCGATTGACAACGAGGCTGCCGCGCAGGGGATTATCCAAAACGTACTGATGCAGGTGCATGTGGCACGCGAGGAGACTAAGTTCGGGTTCTCCCCCGACGAACTTATGGAATATTTCCGCGCACGCAGGTTTGAAAACCTCAAGGCCACACATATATGCGGGCTTATGGGGATGGCCTCGAACACCGACGACAACGACCGCGTCAGTGCCGATTTCCGCGCTATCGCCCACACCCACCGTGCCATCACCGGCATATGCCCCGACCTCCGTGGATTCGGCACCATAAGCATGGGGATGAGCCACGACTACCCCCTGGCCGTAGCCGGGGGGTCGAATATGGTGCGTGTCGGAACGGCCATTTTCGGAGAACGGCAATATTGACCGCGACGACATAAAAAAACGCCTTTCCCGCAAAACAGCAGGCATGGCCGCATAAGCAACCTCACAATCCCGCCAACACAAGTTTTTTTGCATGTGGCGGGATTTTTGTTTAATTTTGCATGTCCCGCCTCACGGCATTACACGAAAATAACCACTCATAAAAATACTAACACCTTAAAACTACACTAAGAAACTGCTATGAGTCAAGCTAAAACAAGCTCAAACGGACGCATGATAGCAATCATCGCCATGTTCTTCCTATTCGCGATGATTTCCTTCGTAACCAACCTTGCAGCACCGTTGGGCACTATTTGGAAAAACAACTATGACTGGTCGGGTATGCTGGGCAACATGATGAACTTCCTGGCCTACCTGTTCATGGGTATTCCTGCCGGAAACCTGCTTGTTTCAATCGGATATAAGAAAACCGCCCTCTATGCCATCGTGGTAGGTCTGATCGGCCTAGCGCTGCAATGGCTTTCAGGTCTCGTAGGCACCGAGACCGGTGTATTCAGCATCGGCGATGACGTTGTAACCCTCAATTTCATCATCTACCTGCTCGGCGCATTCACATGCGGTTTCTGCGTCTGCATGCTCAACACCGTTGTAAACCCCATGCTCAACCTTCTTGGCGGCGGCGGCAACAAGGGCAACCAGCTTGTACAGACCGGCGGTTCGCTCAACTCGCTGGCCGGAACCTGCACCCCGCTCTTCGTCGGCATGCTTATCGGCGAGGTTACAGCATCAACAACAATGGGCGCTGTCGCCCCGCTGCTGTTCATCGCCATGGGTATTTTCGTACTCGCGTTCGTTATCATCAGCGCTGTCGCCATCCCCGAACCCCACATGCGTAAGGGCGGCGTTGAAAAGAAAAAATATTCCCACAGCCCCTGGAACTTCCGTCACACCGTGCTCGGCGTGATTGCCATCTTCCTTTACGTAGGTATCGAGGTCGGAATCCCAGGCGTACTCATTTTCTACCTGACCGATGTTACAGGTTCAGTTGCAGTGGCAGGCGGTGTGGCAGCCATCTACTGGCTCCTCATGCTGGTAGGACGCCTTGTTTCAAGCATCATCTCAGGCAAGGTTTCGAGCCGGACACAGCTGATTACGGTTTCCGTTGCCGGTATCGCATTCGTGTGCACAGCCATCTTCCTTTCCGAAGGAATCAAAGTATCCATGCCTGCCTACAGCGCCGGAGACGGCTTCTCAATGGCACAGGTCCCGGCCAAGGCAATGTTCCTGGTACTCTGCGGCCTCTGCACATCGGTGATGTGGGGCGCCATATTCAATCTCGCAGTCGAAGGTCTCGGCAAATACACCGCAAAAGCTTCGGGCATCTTCATGATGATGGTGGTAGGCGGCGGCGTCGTACCCCTGGTACAGAATGCAATCGCCAACAACCTCGGCTACATGACATCCTACTGGCTCGTTGTGGCAGTGCTCGGCTATATGCTCTTCTACGGCCTGCTCGGTTCGAAGAATGTCAACACCGACATCCCTGTTGACGACGAAGTGGAAAACGCCCTCTAAAAGCATATGCAGCCCTCTCTATATCTCCCCTGACACGCCGGGAACCGCCTGAATGCCATCAAGGCGGTTTCCGGCGTCTTTAAAAAGAAACACCTATATTATATTAATATAAAATCAAAATCCATGAACGCAGACCTCACAAATAAAGCGGCAGACACCATACGTGTGTTAGCCGCGTCAATGGTTGAGAAAGCAAAATCAGGACACCCGGGCGGCGCAATGGGTGGAGCCGATTTCGTAAACGTGCTTTACTCGCAATTCCTCGTCACCGACCCCGACGACCCCACATGGATTGCACGCGACCGGTTCTTTCTCGACCCGGGCCATATGTCGCCGATGCTCTACGCGGTACTCGCCCTTACCGGCAAATATACCGTTGAAGAACTGCAACAATTCCGCCAGTGGGGCAGCGTATGCCCCGGGCATCCCGAGGTTGACCCCTCGCGCGGGGTCGAGAACACATCCGGCCCGCTGGGCCAGGGTCACACCATGGCAGTGGGATGCGCCATCGCAGAGCGATTCCTACAGGCCCGCTTCGGCGATGTAGTGGCACACAAAACATACGCATTCATATCCGACGGCGGCATACAGGAAGAAATCTCTCAAGGTGCAGGCCGTATCGCAGGGTACCTCGGACTGGCCAACCTTATCATGTTCTACGACAGCAACAAGGTGCAACTTTCAACCGATGTCGATGCTGTCGACAACGAGGATGTGGCTATGAAATACAGGGCATGGGGATGGAACGTGCTTGAAATAGACGGCACCGACCCCGTTGCCATAGCCGGGGCGCTTGAGTCAGCCCAGGCCGAGGACAGACGTCCTACCATTATAATAGGCCACACCATTATGGGGCGCGGGGCCGTGACCGCCACCGGCGAAAACTTCGAAGGCAAATGCTCCACCCACGGACAGCCGCTCAGCAAATCAGGCGCCGATTATGCCAAGACTATCGAAAACCTCGGTGCAGACCCTGAAAACCCATGGGTGATTCCGGCCGATGTCGAAGCGCTCTATGCCGAACGCAATGCACGCCTGCGCGAAATATGCGCCGAACGCAAAGCCGCAGAAGCCGAATGGGCAAAGGCCAATCCAGAACTCGCCCGCAAACTCGATGATTTCGTAAACGGAAAACTCCCCGAAATCAACTATTCGGCAATCATCCAGAAAGCCGGGGTGGCAACCCGCACGGCATCAGCCGCCGTGCTCGACCTGCTCGCCCAGAAAGTCGGCAACATGATTGTGTCAAGCGCCGACCTGGCCAACTCCGACAAGACCGATGCCTTCCTGAAACATACCAAACCGTTCGTCAACGGGGATTTCTCAGGCGCTTTCCTCCATGCAGGCGTATCGGAGCTCACCATGGCATCAATCATGAACGGCATAGCCCTGCATGGCGGGGTAATCTGCGCATGCGGCACATTCTTCGTGTTCTCCGACTACATGAAACCAGCCTTCCGCATGGCAGCCCTTATGGAACTGCCGGTAAAATATATCTGGACACATGACGCATTCCGCGTCGGAGAGGACGGCCCCACACACGAACCGGTGGAACAGGAGGCACAGGTGCGCCTGATGGAGGAATTGAAAAACCTTTCAGGACGTCCCTCTATGCTCGTTCTGCGCCCGGCCGACGCCGTGGAAACAACCGTGGCATGGCAGATGGCAATGGAGAACACCCACACCCCGACGGCGCTTATCCTTTCCAGGCAAGATGTCAACGACCTCCCCGCAGCCACAGGCAACCGTTTCGAGGAAGCACAGGGCGCCCGCATGGGCGGATATGTAGTCATGGATACCCCTCACCCCAAAGTGGTGCTCGTGGCCAACGGTTCGGAGGTATCGCTGCTCTGCGAAGTGGCAACACTCCTTGAGGCAGGTGAAATCCCATGCCGTGTGGTATCCGTACCCTCAATCGGCCTGTTCGAGAGCCAGGATAAGGAATATCGCGACAGCGTTATCCCCTCCGACGGAATCCCGGTATTCGGGCTTACCGCCGGGCTGCCCTCCACCCTGCGCGGTGTGACCGGCCGCGACGGGAAAGTGTTCGGGCTTGACCACTTCGGCGCATCCGCGCCTTACAAGGTGCTCGACGAGAAGTTTGGTTTCACCGCCCAAAACATTGTAGACCAGGTGCTACGATTCATCGGAAAATAAAAAAACAGCGCAAAACCACATAACCCCGAAAACATAATCCGTGTTTTCGGGGTTATAAATTCTAAAGAGATGCAAAATTTGTGTCACGTAGGTTGAAAAAGATGGAAATTATTCACAATCGAGCATTTTATCAAGCTCAAATGTGAAATATTTAAAAAAGATTATTTAACTTTACACCGAATTTTGCATACGACCTTTTCGCAGAGGCGTCAAAGGGGTTGCGCACTATAGGGAAAACTGGCAACAAAAACCTCTATAACAACAACTTGGACAACAAACAGGAACAAGGTACAAACAAAATAACTTTCATATATATCAACAAAACGTTTTTACTTTATCTATGAAAAAGAGTTCAATCTTCGCACTCGGCTTCGCCCTGCTCGCTGGCAGCGCAGTAGCCCAGAATGCACAGGAAGTGACCTATGTTGAGGATCCCTCGCAGGGCTACCTGTTCAACAAGTTCTCAAGCAACTGGTTTATCCAGGCTGAAGGCGGTGTATCTGTCGGCTTCTCCTCAGTTGACAAAGAACGCAAATTCGGCGACCGTTTCGCTCCCGCCGCTTCGCTTTACATCGGTAAATGGTTCTCGCCCATCCTGGGTGCCCGTCTCGGTGCTGACTTCATGTCGGTAAAGGGTCTCGTACAGCCTTACAACGAAGGTATCGGCGCACGTCCTTGGGAAAATGATGTCAAGGGCTACACCAAATCGAAAGCCAACTACATCGGCCCGGGCTTCGACGTTATGGTAAACCTCACCAACTGGTGGTGCGGCTACAAACCCAACCGCGTTTACAACGCATACTTCTATGCCGGTGGTGCCCTCTACTGGACTATGGCCAAGTATCCCACCAATGCAGCTGCAACCGAATTCGAATGGAAGAACGCTCACGACAAGATTATCGCCCTTCGTGCCGGCCTTACCCAGGAATTCAACCTCAGCCGTCACTTCGCCCTCGGTCTTGACCTTCGCGCTACCGCAATGGACAACCACATCGATGGCAACGGCAAAATGCAGTTCGTAGGCGAAGCCCTCATCTCCGCCACCTACAAATTCGGCAACTCCGAATGGTCTGCACCCGTTGTTCCCGTATGTCCTCCCGCCGAGAACTGCGACGAATACCGCGCACGCCTCCAGGCTGCCGATGCACGCATCGCCGACCTCGAATCGCAGCTCAAGGCTTGCCTGAGCCGCCCCGTAGAAAAGCAGGTTGTCGTAAAGGCTCCCCTTGCAACTATCTACTACCCCATCGGCGTTTACCGTCTGACTTCTGTTGACCGCAAAGTCCTCAACTCCGTTGCCAACGTGATGAAGGCTGACACTTCCAAGAAGTACACCCTCACCGGCTGGGCCGACAACTACACCGGTACCGACGCTATCAACACCCGTCTCCGCGAAAACCGCGTAAACACTGTTAAGAACCAGCTCGTTAAGTATGGTGTAAGCGCTAACCAGCTCAACGCCACCACTAACAACGGCAACCGTGTAGACCTTGGCGACAAGTGCCTCACCCTCGACCGCGCAGTAACCATCGAAGTTGCTGAATAATATCAACGGTCATAGGGGTTGAACCCGGTTCAACTTCCGAAAATTACGACAAACCAATCTCCCCGCTTGCCAAGGCAATGCGGGGGGATTTTTTATTTGCCCCATTTTTGACTACCTTTGCGAAAACGGCAGGATAGGGAAAAATCATCCTGGCGTTTTCCGTAAAAGCAGTTTGAAATGCTTTTGGTAGCCATAACGCAACAACACAAGCAACAACGATGAATGTAAGGATTGAAGAAGGGTGGAAACAGGCGCTTGCATCGGAATGGGAAGCGCCATATTTCGAACAGCTTACCGGTTTTGTAAGCGAGCGATACCGGCAGGCTACGATTTATCCTCCCGGCAACAGGATTTTCGCGGCATTCGATGCATGCCCCTTCGACAAGGTAAAGGTGGTAATCCTCGGTCAAGACCCTTATCACGGCCCCGGACAGGCCAACGGGTTATGTTTCTCGGTAAACCCGGGCATAGCCATGCCGCCATCGCTTATCAATATATTCAAAGAAATCCACGATGACACAGGAAGCCCTATGCCTGCCGACGGCGACCTCTCCCGCTGGGCAGCACAAGGAGTGCTGCTGCTCAACGCCACGCTGACCGTAGAGGCCCATCAGGCCGGATCACACCAGGGGAAGGGATGGGAAACGTTCACCGACCATGCCATCGAGGCGCTGTCGCGCAACCGTGAAAACCTCGTGTTCATCCTCTGGGGCAGCTATGCCAAAAGCAAAAGCTCCTTAATCGACCATTCCCGCCACCTGGTACTCACATCACCCCACCCGTCCCCGTTATCGGCACACCGTGGATTTTTCGGGAACCACCACTTCTCGCTCGCCAACGACTACCTTGCCCGCAACGGGAAGCAGCCTATTGTATGGTAATAACACCACGGTCACAACCACCCTCCATGCCTTCGCAGTCAAACACTACATGTCTGAATTGAAAAATGCCTTATGCGTAGCATTATAATCACCCTGATCGCAATGCTGACCCTGAGCCAAAGAGCAGGGGCAGAAAATACCGCCACAGGCATATTCCACCCCGATTTCCGAACGCTTACCATAGCATTGGAAGGGAACAGGCTTGCCCCGCCTATAATCACCCTCGGCTCCTCCGACAGGATTACAATCGGCTTTGACCGCATAGGCGAGGAACGCGATTATCTTCGTTACTCCATTTTTCATTGCGATGCGGGATGGAACCCGTCGGGGATGGTCGACTCGGAAGTTTTCTCAGGGTTCAATTATGCCGACGTGGAGGATTATGCTTTCTCACGCGGCACCACTACCCACTATGTACACTACACAATCACCCTTCCGAACAAAGACTTCCAATTCTCCATATCGGGCAACTACCTGCTTAAGGTATATCCTGAAAACGACCCTGACGATACCTTGCTTCAAGTGCGTTTCATGGTTTCGGAAGGGATGGCCAACATTACGGGCAACGTAACCTCACGCACCGATATCGACTATAACGACAAGCACCAGCAATTGGAACTGGAGGTAGACCTCAATCGCTATCCGGTGCGCGACATTTTCAACGACCTGCGTGTCACCGTCGCCCAAAACGGACGCCTTGACAATCAGTCGGTGCTCACACATCCGTCGCGTGTAAACGGCACCAAAGCCATCTATGAGCATCAACACGGCCTGATATTCCCGGCCGGGAACGAATACCGGCGCATGGAGACAGTGCAACTTACATACCCGGGCATGGGGGTGGAATCAATCGACTTCCATCACCCTTATTATCACCATTTGCTTGGTGTCGACACCCCCAGGCACTCGTCAAACTACAACTTTGACTCCACGCAACACGGACGTTTCTTTATACGGGAATACAATTCCGACGAATCAGATACAGAAGCCGACTACTCGGTGGTGCATTTCACCCTCGACCTGTTACCTGTGCCCGGAAAGGAAATATATCTAGACGGAGATTTTACCAACCGGCGTTTCGATGAAAGCTCCCGTATGCCCTACGACCCTGAAAGCGGCCTTTATAGAAAAGCCATGCTGCTCAAACAAGGTGCATATAACTACCAGTACCTTTCGTTGCCGTCCGACGCCGCCACGGCCAAAAGAAACGGGTCAAACGCCTATTTCAATAACAATGTGAACCTGCCTGCATCAACTGATGATGTGGAAGGGAACTTCTACCAGACGGTAAACGAATACCTGGTGGCAGTCTACTATCGCGCCCCCGGCGAACGATATGACCGCCTGCTTGGCTACACACTGCTCTATTCAGGCCAATAATGCACCGCGCACACCGTAACACCCCTCAAAACTGACAAACGCCCCTGCGGGCGCCACCCTTATTACAAAACAAAGTCGCTGTGTCAGATTATGTGACACAGCGACTTGCATGTAAGCAATACCGATAACTACATCGCGATTTTGCGGGCTACCCCGTCGGTTATCACAATATAAATGCCAGGAGGCACTTGCAGCGACACATCCGATAATGACGGCAGCAATTCGCTAAGCAGGCATATACCCGAAACCGAGTATATCCCGACTTTGGCAACCCCTGCATCGGGATTATAAACTGTTATAGAGTTATTATCCGTTGAAACCGTGCATCCGGCAACACGGGAATCAACCGCCGTCGCTATACCCGAAGCTTCCAACGTGCGCGCCAGGCGCGGAACCGAGGGTACAGAAGAGAATGTGCCATCGGTAGCTGTGACACTATAGCTGTAGAGAGTGGAAGGCTTCAGCCCCTCGACAGTTGCCGACAGCACGTTTCCTACATCGATGCCGTCGTAAGCCGTAAGCACATGAGCCGAAGTGCAGACATGCTCCACAGTTATATCATCAAGCACAAGGGAACCTTTGGCCATAGGTTTCATAAACGCTATACGCACCGAATAGCATGGCACATCGGCAAATTCATCTTTCATACTTATTTCCGCCCCGGCCTTATCGGTTACAAGGGAGGTGATATTTGCAAGCGTACGCCATGAACGCCCGTCATAGCCGGAAACCTTTATTGCATGTTTATCCTCGGTTTTGACACCACGATACCAAAAGCTCAAAGCCTCTATCATTTCACTATTGAAAGGCGACTGGATGCACGCACCGTCAGAGGTCATGCTCAAACCCGGAGCCATAGCCCCGTAATAGCCGGTGAAACTGCTAGTGGTGCATCCGGCAGTCACACCCCAGCCTTCGGGAGCCATTACACCGTCGGCAAAATCATTTACCTGCGGCATCGACGCGGACGACACTACCTCGCTGACTGTAAGCATATATGCCGTTGCCCCTTCCAATGCTTCCCAATTAGCGGTAAAGCCCGAAGGCGTTATGCCCGATGCCGACGCGCCTTCCGCAACTTCCGAACGGAAGTCGGGTTCCAAAGTTGTCACCTGGCACTCGGCGGAATAGGCGCTTATGCGTCCACCTCCCATAGCACGTACCACATAGAAATATTCTGTAGAAGGTGTCAAACCTGTCACTGTGACCGCATTGTCGGCACCGGCCATATGCAGACGGTAGCCATCGACATACACATTCCTTACAACCGAACCTTCGCGAACCTTGCGGTACACGTCGAGCACATAGGATGCAGCCTGCGGCACGGTTTCCCAGTTTGCCCGGAACGAAACGGGCGAAAGCTCGTCGGCAGCCTTGGTCACCGGGGTGTCAAGCATATTGCCGTTGTCGGCAACATGAAACGACACGGAGCCATCGGCATTTTCACGTATATTGAACAGGCCGAAGCCCAGCGACGGGCCATACCAGGTCTTGATTACCGCCAGCTCCCTCACATCGGAAGCGCCGGGAAAAGAATTGCCGCTACGGGCGGAAGGTGATGCGGTATGATTGGCTTCCACCAGGTCAATCCGTTGGTGGGAGGCATCGTTATTGACATAATTATGCTTCCATGCCGCCTCGTCATAGTCGATATGCCATACTAGGAGCCCGTGGCCGGGAAGATAGGCATCCCAACCGGCTCGCTGCCGGTTTTCGACGATGTAATATTCATCAGCGGAGGCGGTAGGGATGATAAAAGCCCTGTTCTCCTGCGATGCCAAAGAGTATTCCTCTTCTGCTACCTCGAGGATTTCTGGCTCAGTCCATCCCAGGGCATAACGCTCATAGGCCGACAGGGCAGGAGGTGTATGGCCGCTGTTGTTCCGTGCACCGGCAGCCATTATGCTCCATATGTCGGGATGCTCCTCATTTGAATAATCCGTGGCATACAAATCCGGCAACCCCAGCACATGCGAGAACTCATGGCAGAATGTGCCTATCCCCACAAGCTTGTTGGTTGCGAGGTCGATTTCGTTGGAACACGCATATTTGTCGAGTTTCACACCGTCGAATTCGGCCCGATGCTTCGCCCAGGCATATCCCGAATGCGGCCATATCGTATTAATCGCAGCTCCGTCGGCCTGGCTGTAACCGGGATAAAACACATAGACATTATCGATGTAGCCGTCACCGTCAAGGTCGAATTCTGCGAAATCAACCATATCGTCCACAAGGACGCAGGCATCCCTTATCATTTCCTCCGGCCTTATATCCGGGCGTCCGTCGACAGGGGCACCATAATAGGACATTGTGCCTGGCAGGGTCACAGGCCCCAGCACGACAGGGTCAAGTTCGAACTGCCCGAAAGAACAATCGGCAAAATAATCGCGCACACTCCCTGTAGCACCGTTATCGCAAAACCCACGCTGACCTACCATCCTGCCGATAAGGTCAGCCGGATTCTCCGAAACGAACCCCATATCGGAAAATTCAGCCAATATAATCAATGTCTTGATTTTTCCTTTAGTCGGATAGTCGCCGATTGCCAGGGATTTCTGTGCTGGAATGCGCGAACCGGCCCTCCTTAATGCCGAAAGCCGTTCATGGTCAGACGCAAACATACGCCCTGTGGGGAGCAGCCGTCCCGACTTATCAGGCTCCAGCACACCGCCGTCAGGGGCAACATATACACACCAATCCCCATCACCATAAAGCTCGGCTTCGACCGCCGAGCCGTCAGGCTGCGGTATTGTCAACCGGCCAGGGCGCGGCGGCATAGCAAATGCCGCCGCACTGGCCAGTAACATAGAAACCGCGATTACAGGTTTCCTAAGTTTATCCATTCCGGGATTTATTTAACGATTACCGAACGTGAAACATCACCAGCTTTAACGATGTATATGCCAGGTTCCATCCCTATACGGACTTCGCCGTCGGCTTCGGCAGAACGGAGCATGCGGCCGTCGGGCGAGTATATGCACACGTTTGTCATCGTAGCGGTGGCAATAACTATATAGCGCCCTTCGACACGGATGACACATCCCTGCCCGGCATCGGCACCGACATTGTCAACACCCGAATAGCCCGACACTGTAACCGTGTTGGAATAGGGGGATTCCCCTTCGGCAAACAGGGCTGTGACATTGTAGGTATATGTCCCGTCGCTTACGGGTGCGTCGGAGAATTCAGGTGTGGCAAGCGGCTTGTCGTTAAGACGTTGGTCATCACGATAAACATTGTAACCCAACAGTTCGATGTCGACCATATTGCCTTCGGGGGTATAGGTGATGTCGTCGATGAGCAATGCCAGGGTGCCTGCCGCATTATAATGGATAGCGGCATATTGGGTTTCTTCCGGAAGGTCGAATTCATAATATGTGTAACCATGTTCGGGAGAAGTAGCATATCCGGCAGGAACCTCGGTAGCATAAGCGAAGCGTTCAAAATCCGCAATATCGTCGGATTCGGTCGATACCATGATTTCGAACGACTCAAGCCCGTACTTATTTGTCAGGGATTTAGCCCATAGCGATATAAACTTATCATTTTCTGCAAGTTTAGGAAGAATAAACCAATCGTCGTTAGGATCGTCATCCGTATCCTCGCCGGTTTCGGGATTGTAACGTTTGCACTGCCAGAAGGCAAGAAGTTTGTTGCCCGAATGAGCTTCCCATATGGTGCTCGTGCCACGCAGATTGAATTCCTCCACATCGACAACCTGGCACACCATTCCGTTCTGACTGTTAGGCGTGTTCAACATCGGCAAGGTAGTGGTGGTTGTGAGTTTGTCGTTATCCACCAGCTTATAAGCACCGAGCATCCCCTCGTTCTTTGTAACCACGACATTGCCCGATGCATCAAGCTTGACATCTATCCCGCCTACACTACCGGCTTCCAAATCTTCAAAGCTGTCGGTCAACGGGGCGTTGTAACGGCATTCGGGTGAAGCCCAGGAAAGTTTGACAACCGAATTCGATTCCGACACATTTGCAAGAGCCACCGGGGCTGGAAGAGCCGACCTTACGACATGGATATTCGACCTATAGGCATTGTTGTTCGGATTTTCGTCAGCAAGACAAAGAATCTGGGCCTGTACCAATGCCGAAGTGGCGTTAGACGAAAGGAATGCATCGACATCCACATTGGCAACACCGCATGGAGGAAGCGAAGCTACCGGGACGCTTGACACGAATTTGCCGTCGATAAACACCTGGACCTCGCAGACAGGCGAATCCTTCAGGCCGGCATTCGTCACAGTTACCGACGTGGTGAAATCCTTGCCGGCATACAGTTTGGCGGGGAATGTAACATCCGACATCATCAGGTCGATATCGAACCCTTCCTCGATGCTGATTCTGTCGAACATCACATAGAAGCCGTTGGTTGAAGAGGCACACTCTATGCCGAGCTGCAAATGTTTCTCCCCTTTGAATTTGTCAAGTGAGATAGTCACCAGATGCCATCCTTTGATATCCTCCGGTTTGGTAAAGGTGGCAATATCTTCCCACTCTGTCCCGGAATTGTTATTGCCCTTGATGGTGACGCTTGTCTTGTCGTCGATAAACATGCACCACATATTCATAACCGGCTTCTTAAGGGTTGAAATGTCGGTTATAGGCATTTCGAGACGTGTCACACCACGGTCAAACGCGTTATATACAGCCATACCGCCATCATTGTCATATGATGTAACAGGCATGCCGTTCTGATCGTACAGTCCCTCCACATAAGTAACTACATTGATTGCATTGTAGCCTTCAACAGCTTTAAGCAGCCAGGGGGTGGAATGCAGCCCGGCTCCCTCAAACGACTCATAGAACGGGGTGGGATACGGGGTGCCGAAAGCCGACTGGTTCGACCTGCCAATTGCCCCGGTACCACTTTCGTTAACAGCCCATACATTGAATTGCAATGCATCCTGCGGGTTTTCCAACACAGGCTGGAATTCTGCCGAAAAGCCGGTGACGGCATCACATATAGGTTCCAATGAATTACCTACCGATACATTATATTTAAGCCCGGAGGAGTCCATATAACCCCCATGCTGCCCTTCGGTCGGTGCTTCCCATGTCAGACGGGCAATATCCCCATCCTGCACCCAGCAAACATTTTTCGGAGCGCCTGGAAGATCGACACCGACCCAACATGTGGCCTCTACCGGCATACCTTCACCGCTTTCGTTTTTGCAAACAACGGTGTATGTGTTGTTACCGTGTGCCGGTTTTTCATCAATCACCGACAATTCGGCCCCGGGCTTGGGCGACAGAAATTCTTCTACCACGGTGCCGGTAGTGGTATTGGTAACAACCACCCGGCCGATTGACTTCAGGGTATTCCCTGCAAAATCAATATCAGGGCATTTAAACGAAACCGTTGACTGCATAGCCCCAAGGGGAGCGGCTTTCACTGCAAGATCCACGGCCGTGCCCGGTGCTTCCCCGTCATAACCCTCGCCGATTGAGAAATCCACAATGCTGATGGCTCCATTGACTTTCTGGGTGAGCACATGCATGCCGAAGAAATATTCCCCGTCCTCCTCAGGCACAATCCATTCGTCAAAAGTTGTGCGCACCATGAAAACCGATGCCCTTATGCGGTCTTTAAGCTCTTCGGGGGTATTACCTTTGCCATAGCATAAATCAACCCTGTGGGTTTCCATATTGGCACTTCCTATCATGTTGACAAGCAGCTTGTAATGTTTGCCTTTCTCAAGACTCACCGGCGGAGAGACGAGCCAGTCGTCAGAATCCTGCTCGGGATTGATCATGAACCATACATATCCTTCGGAGTACATCCACGATGCACCGTCCTGGTTTGCGTCATTAAATGTAAAGAGGCCGAAGCCGTTATTATCGAACGAATGCGAGAACGGAGGCCGCACACCCAGCCCCTTGCCAAGCAACAATGTCTCGCTGGTGGCAGGCTTGCTCGAGCCAACCCCGTCGCTTGCCACGATATTATAGGAATAATAATCCATCGACGAAATAGTGGCATCGGTAAAGCTCGTGGCATCCAAACCATCGGCAACCACAACAGCGCCCGGATTGCGGGTAACGGTATAGCGTAAGGCATCAAGGTCGATATACCCTCCGTTGACACTTTTCGTAACGGGAGACCATGAAATTACAGCCGAGCTGCCATTTTCGGTGACTGACACATTTTCAGGGGTCATAGGCATATCATGGCCGATATACATCCGTTGGCTTCCTTCAAGCCCCGGGGTGCCGTCAAAATCAGCATAGGCCACAAAATTATGGAATCCGGCCTCAAGCGTCAATGGAACGGCAACATCCGCCCCGGGGGCAGCCTCGCCGGTGGTTTCTACATCATCGACCAGCAGGTGCCAGGTAAGCGTGCCGTCAAGAGGAGTGTTCGACGTCGACATTGAAGGCATCTTCATCCGTACATGCCCGGAAAGTGTGCCATTGGGGAAGTCGATCGTGAAATTGTCAATCCATGACGGTGTCACCGCCTCAGCTTCAGGCATAGCGCACATACCGGTCCACTGCATAGCCCGGCCGGTAAAATCCATAACCTTATCAGCCGTGCCGTCAGCCGTATCTATCGTGTAGACGGCATTATCTGCGAAACAGTAGAGTGTTTTGCCTGCATGATCGAAACTGATGCTGCTTTTGTCGGACACCATTAATCCAACGGTACCTACCTCTTTAGTTTCTGCCGTGGCCTTGTCAATAATATGCAGCGAGCCGTCAGCACCCAGGCCATAGAGAATCCCGGCGTTATCGCATGTCATCGACAGGAACTTTTGCGGAAGGGTGGCCACATCCGTCTTGTCACCGGTATTCAAATCAAGCGTTGCCAGTGAGAAGGTGGTTGCTGAAATCCCGGACGCGTTGCCGAAACATCCATATGTCACACCTGAAGCTGTGTCATAAGCCAATGCCGTGGGGTGCATCTCTTTGGTGCGCACCTGTGAGGTCATCCCCCAACCTATTGAAGAGTTATACTGGTAAATGAAATACAGGTCAGCCATGCCGAATTCAAGTATGGCATAATAAGAGCCGTCAACAAACAGCCCTGCATTTGCCTCCAACGGCTGTTGGATGTAATTACGGATTTCGGTGTCGAATGTCTCGCCTAAAGCAAGGGTGGAAACGGTTGTGGCACCGCTTTCCATAAGGATACCCACAAATTGCAGGTCACTTGCACCAGCCTCTGCCTTAAAAGGCGGGGATACAGATTTATTATCGGGTTTGGCCGCATCAGAACGGGAATTGCCTGCAAATGAAATCACAGACGAACCGCCGGCGTCCAAACGTGTGGATTCTACACGGCTGGGGAAGAAACTCCGGGCCGAAGGGGGCTCCGGGCCCCGGTCAGCAGCGAACGCATATGTGCTGCTACCCCCCCCCATTAATAATACGCTGATACTCAGCAATATACCTTTCATTGCAATTTAGTTTAGGTATTAGGTTAATAATAAGGATTGATTATTGCCCGACTCTTCGGACAACGGCAAATGTACGTAAATAAATGTAAACATCCAATAATTAACCAAAAATCCAGGCAAAATATCAACTCACGTCCCCGACAACCTGCATAATGCCCGATTTTGGACTATTGCATATTCATTATGCAACAACGACGCACTAAAAACACGGTCGAAAAAGGAAAAGCCTTGTGCCACGTCGTAACGTGTTACACAAGGCTTTTCCAAATATCCGGTTATCGCTTATCGGAAAATTGGTCATTGGAACATTTAACAGCCACCGCCAAACATCCCCAACCTACACCTCCCGACTTACAACTTACAACTTACAACTTACAACTTACAACTTACAACTTATGACTTACAACTTAAGTCTTAAAACCCCTAAGCTCCTATCGCCCTGACGATTTCGGCAAAGATTTCCTCCACAGAGCCATGACCGTTGATTGCACGGTATTTACCCTCATTTATGTAATAGTCGCGTAAAGGGGTTGTGGATTCATGATATACCTGGAGACGGTTCTTTATGGTGTCGATGTTATCGTCGGCACGGCCTGTCTGCTGCCCGCGCTTAATCATACGGTCAACCAGTTCCTCTTCAGGAACCTCAAGCCCGATTACATGATGCAGTGTCTGGCCTCTACGGCTGAAAAAGCGGTTAAGGGCATCAGCCTGTGGAACCGTGCGGGGGAATCCGTCGAGAATCACCCCGTCCTTTGCCTTTGGTTCGTGATCAAGGATTTCCTCAAGGATACGAATCATAAGTGAATCGGGGATGAGCTGGCCTTGGTTAATGTATGTTTTGGCAATCTGGCCAATCGGGGTTTTGCGTGCGATATGGTCACGCAAAACTTCCCCTGTGGATATGTGGTGGAGGCCGTATTTTTCAATCAGTTTTTCACTTTGGGTGCCTTTCCCGCTCCCCGGGGCACCGAAAATAACTACGTTCATTTCGTTCTATATTTGAATTGTTGCTGTGGAAGCCTCAACAGCTTCATTGAAGTCGGCATGACTTCTGTGTGCCATCTTCCAATTTCATCCCCCTATGACACAGAAAAAGTTCCGGCAGTGCGCCACCGGGTAAACAGAGGGGAGTACGACAACCGGCCGGATTTGTTCCGGCCGCTGTCGGCAGGGGTATATCAGGACTGTAGCTGAAAGGATAACGGCATTAATCGGCCGATTCCTTAAGCACGTAGATGTCCTTGAGGTTTCTAGCCAGCCCGTCAAGGTCAAGCCCGTAACCGATAATGAATTTCGGGGGTATGGAGAAGCCCACATAATCAGGCTTTACATCGCACTGAAGGCTTTCAGGCTTGAACAACAGGGTGGCGATTTTAACCTCGGCAGGATTCTTTGCCTCGAGGTCGCTGACAAGCTGCTTTATGGTCTTGCCGGTATCGACAATATCCTCCACAATGATTACCGGCCGCCCTGTGATATCCTCGGACAGCCCCATCATCTGCTTCACAACCCCTGACGATGCAGTTCCTTCATAACTCTTCAACCGCACAAAAGCGATTTCCGCATCCAGCTCCACGTTGAGAAACAACTCGGAAGCAAATGGGAAAGCCCCGTTCAGCACGCACAGGAACAGCGGGCGCCTACCGGCATATTCGGCGGTAATCTCCCCGGCCAGTTCTTCAATGCGGCCCTGGATTTGATCTCTCTTGATATAAGGCTCAAAAGTGAGCCCGTTGTATATAACTTTTTTCATCGGGAAATATTGGTTATGCAAAATTAAAAAATGTTTTCGAGGTACGCCTAATCCCGGACGCATTTTTTAGGCAGAAGGCATCCTGACCATTTCTACAAGTGCCTGGGTTGGGTTTTCAGACATGTTTTTATTGAAAAAACTTTTGATGTGCGGGCATATATGCAGCCATAAGCATTCCTGAGCCCCCCAATCAGATTTGCCAACAAGCGGATAATTTCATAATTTTGTATCTATGTTATAACAGGAGGGAAAAGCCGCCTGATGAAAAAGGCGGAATCCCCCTCCTGACCAGTGGATATGAAACTATTTACGACAGAAGAAATACGCGCAATCGACCGCCGGACTATCGAGCAGGAAGGGGTGCCTTCGCTCGAACTGATAGAGCGGGTGGCCGAAGGGGTGGCCGATGAAATTTCATCCCGTTGGCGCTCAAACAAACCGACAATGGTTTTTGCCGGGCCCGGCAACAACGGTGCCGATGCGCTCGGCGCCGCCAGGCTGCTTTTCGAGCGGGGATTCCGCCCGGAAGTATTCCTGTTCAATATCGGAGGCGACAAGCTTTCGACCGATTGCGCGGCATCGCGCGACAGGATGCTTGCCGAGGTTCCCGACATAATTTTTCACGAGGTCAAAGACCGGTTCTCGATGCCGAAAATCACCACGAACCACCTGGTAATCGACGGATTGTTCGGCTCGGGTCTGCGCGAGGAGCTACAAGGGGGCTTCAAATCGCTCGTGCAATATATCAACGACGAAAACGCCACCGTGGTGTCAATCGACCTCCCATCAGGCATGTTCGGCGACTGGAACCCGCAGATTGTAAACCGCAACACCATACACGCCACCCTGACCCTGGCCATACAGTTCCCCCGCATCAGCTTCTTCATACCCGACAACGCCGAGCTTATCGGCGAATGGAAAATTATCGATATCGGCCTGAGCGAAAAAGCGATAGCCACCTCTCCGGCAAATTTCTGCCTGGTAGAGCAACGCGACGTTCACCGCCGCCTGCGCCACCGCAAGGAGTTCGCGTCAAAGGCCGATTTCGGCTCGGGCATACTCTATGCCGGGAGCTACGGCATGATGGGGGCGGCCATCCTCGCAGCCCGGGGTGCGCTGCGTGCAGGGGTGGGCAAGCTCACGGTCAACTCCCCCAAGTGCGGTTACCAGATAATGCAGAGCAGCGTGCCCGAAGCATTGTTCCGCCATAACCGGGGCGAAATCAATATAATCGACATACATCCCGAACGCGATTTCAGCGCCATAGCCGTAGGCCCGGGCATAGGCACCAACGAGCTGACGGTAAAGGCCGTGGAGGATTTCCTGGCATCAATCAACCAGCCGGTCATACTTGATGCCGACGCCCTCAACTGCATAGCCATAAAGCCATCGATACTCAACACCATCCCGGTGCTGTCAATCCTGACACCGCACGCCGGGGAATTCGACCGTCTTTTCGGCCCGCAGCCATCGGCCGAGGCCCGTCTGCGCAAGGCCATAGAGATGGCAAAGTATTACAATATACTGATTATCCTCAAGGGACGATACACCGCCATTGTGCGCCCCGACGGCAAGGTCTACTTCAACTCGTCGGGATGCCCCGCAATGGCTACCGCAGGGAGCGGCGACGTGCTCACCGGCGTGTTGCTCTCCATGCTGGCGCAAGGGTATCCGGCGGAACTGGCCTCGCTCATAGCGGTCTACGTCCATGGCCTGGCCGGTGAGATGGCAGCTGCCGAACAAGGGGAATACGGTGTGACCGCAGGCGACATCGCTTCCTACATAGGCAAAGCCATACGCGAGATTATGAAATAACATATCGCCGATTTATAAGGGATTGTCTAAACAATTTCAGACACCTCTAACAGGAACAATCAAACATCATGGGAACACTTACATCCATTCTAAAAATATCGGTTGCCGCCGCCATGCTAGCAACAGCTGCAACCGCCACGGCACAGAACACCCAACGCCTCACGGCAACGAAATCCAACGACTACGCGCTGGTCTACACCCTGCCACAGACACGCCTCGCCGTCACCATCGAGGCGGAAATGACAATCAAGCGACCCGGCGAATTCTATAAATACGCTAAAAAGTACCTCAACATAAACAACCCGATTACACGCGAAAGCCGCGAAGCTACACTGAAATCGGCCATAGTGACCACTTCGGGCATACCCGACGACGAAGAGCGTTACGCCGTGCAGTTCAAAAGCGGCTCGGCACCATTCATGATTCTTTCCGCCAACAACGTGCCGCTGGCGGTCAACACGGAAAAGACAATGAAAGACGCCGGTGTATCCCTTCCCGAACCGCGCCAGGCAGCACCTACACCGCTTGAAACCGCAGCAGCACGCCAGGTTGTAAGCGAAGAGATGATGCAGAGCCAGTCAACGGCCAAACGGGCAGAGCTTGCAGCCTCGGCACTGTTCGCGATCCGCCAGACACGCAACGACCTTATAACCGGGCAGGCCGAGCAGACTCCCCCCGACGGGAAATCGCTGCAACTGATGCTCGACAACCTTGAGGCACAGGAGCAGGCGCTGATGGCCATGTTCGTCGGCACGACCTCCACATGGACTGATGTGGCCACATTCAACATACTGCCTGAGGACGACATCAACCGCATGGTCATTGCCCGCATCTCGGCAATCGACGGCATAGTGGATGCAAACGACCTTTCGGGCGCCCCCGTATATCTCAATCTCAAGGTGACGCAACGCGGCCAGCTACCGCTCAACGACAAAGGGGAGGAACTGCCGTTCCCCAAAAACGGGTTCGCATACTGCATTCCCGGCACGGCACAGATAACGGTGACCTACGACGGACGCGCATATTTCGATGCCGACAAGGAGATTGCCCAGTTCGGCGTTATCTACGGCCTGGCACCCAACTCATTCACTGACCGCAAAGCCCCCATCTTCGTAATCTTCGACCCGGCAACCGGCGCCATCGCCACCCAAGGCCCGGCCTCGGAGCAATAAGGCTTTCGGGCAGGAGCCAATCATTCATTACCGCCACAAATAAAAGCACCGGCGTTGTGTCAGACCTTGAATGTCGACACAACGCCGGTGCTTTATTGGCGGAACACAAACGGGATGGTATCACCCAAGCTGGGATGCAGGATCGAGATTCTCCCGCTCGATATCCTTGAAGTAACGGTAAGTCTGCACCTTGAGTTCCGCGCAGGCATCATCATCGGCCACTATAATCGCATTCGGGTGCATCTGGAGGGCTGAGATTGTCCACATCTGCGAGATACCCCCCTCGACGCCGTGGCGGAGTGCACGGGCTTTGTTATGGCCGTTGACCATCAGCATGACGCTGCGTGCATCCATAACGGTGCCTACACCTACGGTGAGGGCGGTTTTCGGCACAAGGTCGACGTTATTGTCGAAGAAACGCGAATTGGCTATAACGGTGTCCTGTGTGAGGGTTTTCTGGCGTGTGCGCGATGTCAGCGACGAGCCGGGCTCGTTGAACGCGATATGGCCGTCGGGGCCTACACCGCCCATAAACAGGTCGATTCCGCCATAGCTGCGGATTTTTTCCTCGAAACGGGCGCATTCGGCCTTAAGGTCGGGGGCATTCCCGTTGAGTATATTCACATTCTCGCGGGGGATGTCGATATGGCTGAAAAAATTGTTCCACATAAAGCTGTGATAGCTTTCAGGATGCTCCTCGGCCAGCCCGCAATATTCATCCATATTGAACGTCACAACGTTGCGGAACGAAACCTTTCCCTCATTATACAGCTTTATAAGCTGACGGTACATGCCTAGTGGGGAGCTGCCCGTGGGACACCCGAGCACAAAGGGGCGTTCGGGCGTGGGAGCGGCCTCGTTGATGCGGGCGGCCACATAATTTCCGGCCCATTCTGAAAGCTGCCGGTAATTCTCCTGGATTATAAGCCTCATGGTGTATGGTATATTTTTGAGTTAGTTAAATGCTGTTTCCGTAACGAAGGAATTAAACAAGATTAGTATTCAATTCCCGTCAAAATTCCTAACTTTGCAAAGTTAAGAATTTTCGGCATTCCCCGTAAAAACAAATCCAACAAATCCTGACCTAACCAATAGATTTAATGAAAACAAACCTTAGTTCGCAGATAAAGCTCGACCGTGTGCCAAGGCGGTATTACGCGCCGCAGGGAGAGCTTGAACTTGCAGCCCTCACCCGTGAGGAAAAAATCTATACACGCATTTTCGAAACTTCCGACGACGGCAGCGAATATCTCGCCCGCCACATAGCCGACGTCATCCGCCGGAACGTGGCCGCCAAAAACCGCTGTGTGATGGCTCTCGGAGCCGGTCGCTCCACCCATTCGGTCTACGCCAGCCTTATCGGCATGTATGAACGGGGCGAAGTGTCGTTCGACCGCGTGACGGTGTTCAACCTCAGCGAATTCTTCCCCCTCATCCCCGAAGGCCCCTCAACGCTGGCACGCCTCCGTGAAATATTCCTTGACAAAGTAAATGTGCGTCCCGAAAACATCCACACCATCAATCCGGCTGTGACGATGGAGGACATGTTCGAATACTGCAACGAATACGAACGCAAGATTTCCGACTGCGGCGGCCTGGACCTCACCGTTTGCGAAATCGGCCCCAACGGCACCCTGGCATTCAACGAACCCGGCTCGCTCTCCACAAGCCACTGCCGCCTGGTGCTGCTCAGTGCGGAAGTGCGCCACACGATACAGACGTCGTACAAGTGCGACGAATGCCCCACCACGGCAATAACCCTCGGGATGTCGAACATCCTGGCATCCACCCGTGTAATGTGCATGGCATGGGGCGAGAACCGCTCAAAGGTGGCATATGAAGCCATCGAAGGCCCCGTAACGGATACGGTTCCCGCATCGTTCCTGCAACTCCACAACCATGCACGCGTGGCACTCGACCTTTCGGCAGCCGACGACCTGACACGTATTTCCTACCCCTGGAAAGTGACATCGTGCGAATGGACCAACAAGCAGATCCGCCGCGCCATAGTGTGGCTGTGCGGCCAGACCGGCAAACCGATTCTGAAACTCACCAACAAGGATTACACCGACTGGGGCCTTGGCGAACTGGTGGCGCTCTACGGCTCGGCCTACAACGTGAATATCCAGGTGTTCAACGAGCTGCAACACACCATCACGGGATGGCCGGGAGGCAAGCCGAATGCCGATGACACTTCGCGCCCCGAACGCGCCACCCCTTATCCAAAACGTGTCATAATATTCTCGCCACACCCCGACGACGACGTGATTTCAATGGGAGGCACATTCAAACGCCTTGTCGACCAAGGCCATGACGTGCATGTGGCCTACGAGACCTCGGGCAACATCGCCGTAGGCGACGAGGATATGATGCGCTACTTCATGATGATGGATAAAATCGCCCCGATGTTCGGGTTCGACAACGAGGAATTCACGAAACTGAGCAACGATGTGCGCGAATTTGTCAACAGCAAGAAATCAAACAGCGATGTCGACACCCCCGAAGTGCGCGAAATCAAAACCATGATCCGCCAGGCCGAAGCCTCGATTGCATGCAACTATATCGGGGTAAAGCCCGGAAACGTGCATTTCCTCCGCCTCCCCTTCTACGAGACCGGGACTATAAAGAAAGGCGAACTTTCGGAGCACGACGTGGAAATAGTCAAGAATCTGCTTTCGGAGGTCAAGCCCCACCAGATTTTCGTGGCAGGCGACCTTGCCGACCCACACGGCACCCACCGCGTGTGCACCGATGCAGTGCTGGCGGCCATCGACGACCTGAAGGAGGAACCATGGATGGCCGACTGCCGCATATGGATGTATCGCGGGGCATGGGCAGAATGGGAAATCGACCACATTGAAATGGCTGTGCCCATCTCGCCAGAGGAACTGCGGTTCAAACGAAATTCAATCCTCAAGCATCAGAGCCAGATGGAGAACGCCCCCTTCCTGGGCGACGACGACCGCCTGTTCTGGCAGCGCGCCGAAGAGCGTAACCGCGCAACGGCACAGCTCTACGAAAACCTCGGCCTTGCCTCATATGAGGCCATGGAAGCATTCGTGCAGTATCATCCTTTGTAAGTTGTAAGTTGTAAGTTGTAAGTTGTAAGTCTTAAGCTTTAAGTTGCAAGTTATAAGTGCAATGCTGAAAAACAAAGAGGGCGGTGTGTCAAAATATTGAATTTTGACACACCGCCGTAGTTTTCGCCCGGATGGCGAGGGTGGTGTCAGAATGGTTCATCCGAATCCCGCAAGCGACGACCCGGATGAGCCACTATGGCACACCCTCCTTTTAATTCTTATCTGTTTATAGTAGGATGGTTAATCCCAGGTGTATTCGCGGATTTTGCTTTCGAGAAAGTCGCCCTGCTGGAGACCTGCCGTGCGCCACACCGGTTCGCCATTCTTGAAAAGGATGAGGGTGGGAACCGAACGGACGTTATATTCGGCAGCAAGACGCCGGTTGTTGTCAATGTCGATTTTGACAATATTTGCCGCATCGCCCACATTTGCCTTTACCTGTTCGAGAATAGGCGCCTGCATTTTGCAAGGCCCGCACCATGTGGCAAAGAAATCTACGAGTGTCGGTTTCGACTGTTTGATAATTTCCGAGAAATCGCTCATAATTATAAGTTTTTTAGCAGGGTCGACAATTTGGCATCATATCCCCGCGCATTAATACATATTATATCAGCAAAAGGTTGCGACCAACCTCCGCAAATGCCGTTCAGGCATCTGATATAACAACATTTTTAAGGATGCCGATGTTTACAAAATCAGCAAGGAATCTTTAAATCGGCATCGTATGGCATGCCGGCTTATGACTTCCTGCGGCAAAGATAATCCGTTTTCCGAAATTTTCAGTAAATTTGCATGCATATCCGCCTCGACAACGCCGAAAGAATGTGCCGGGAAAAGGCGCATAAAGGAAGGCGTGAAGGCCGGGAAAATATCACTTTATGGAGCGTATAAGCCTAAGAGGTATGGGAGTGGCGCTGGCCACACCTTTCAACGATGATTTTTCAGTCGACTACGAAGCCCTGAAAGGGCTTGTGGAATACCAGGTCAGCAATGGGGCCGACTATCTGGTGGTGCTTGCAACCACCTCCGAGGCCGTGACCCTAAGCTGCTCCGAACGCGACGAGGTGGCACGCTTTGTGGCAGAAACAGTGGCCGGGCGCATACCGCTCATCCTTGGCATGAGCGACAACTGCACCCACCGGCTGGTGTCGCACTTAAAAGAAACGGACTTCACAGGCTACAGCGCCATCCTTTCGGTAGTGCCATATTACAACAAACCCTCACAGGAGGGGATTTACCGCCATTTCAAGGCTGTGGCCGAAGCTTCCCCCCTGCCTGTGGTGCTTTACAACGTGCCGTCGCGCACGGGAAAGGACATGGAAGCCCCCACCACCCTGCGCCTCGCCCGCGAATTCCAAGGCAAAATCATAGGGGTGAAGGAAGCCTCGGGCAACCTCGGGCAGGTTTCAGAAATAATCGACGGCAAGCCGGAAGGGTTCCAGGTGGTGAGCGGTGATGACTCGCTGACACTCAAAATGCTCCGCATGGGGGCGGAAGGAGTGATTTCGGTGATAGGCAACGCACTGCCCCACATGTTCGGCGACCTTGTGCACCGCGCACTCGCCAACCCCGGCGATGAACGGGCCGATGAAATCGACCGCGCCCTCCAGCCTCTCGACAAAGCACTTTTTGCCGACGGCAACCCTTCGGGACTGAAATGCCTGTTGTCGGAACTCGGCCTGGCACATAACGTGTTGCGGCTGCCGCTGGTGCCTGTCTGCGAGCCTGTGCACAAAGCGATAGCTGATGCATTGCAAGCCTGTGACACAGGTTTTGCGAAATGAGAATTTATTCGTAACTTTGTGCCGCCCGAACGGCAGCTTATCGGAAGACGGGATATAACCACGGCTTCATAGGCACGCCCTTACAACGGTCCGGTAGCTCAGCTGGATAGAGCAACTGCCTTCTAAGCAGTCGGTCACGCGTTCGAATCGCGTCCGGATCACCGGCAAAGAGGAAGTCAGCACGACTTCCTTTTTTAATATTCACACATTACCCCCCTATATATGAGGTTTGACGAGCTTGATTTAGGCTACGAAGTGCTCGACGCACTCGATGCGATGAGATTTGACGAATGCACCCCGATTCAGGAACAGGCAATCCCGGTTATTCTCGAAGGGCGCGACCTTATAGCCTGCGCACAGACAGGCACCGGCAAAACCGCAGCCTATCTTCTCCCCGTAATCGACCGCCTGGCCGACGGGAGCCTCCCAGACGATGCGATAAACTGCCTGGTTATGTCGCCTACACGCGAACTGGCACAGCAAATCGACAGGCAGATGGAGGGGTTTGCCTACTTCCTGCCAATCAGCTCGCTGGCCATATACGGCGGTACCGACGGCGCCACGTTCGCCCGCCAGCAACGCGGCCTGAAAATGGGTGCCGACGTGGTGATTGCCACACCGGGGCGGTTGCTCGACCACATCCAGATGGGCTATGTCGACCTTTCGCGTGTGTCGTTCTTCATCCTCGACGAGGCCGACCGCATGCTCGACATGGGTTTCTACGACGACATAATGCAGATTGTGAAACGGCTCCCGGCCAACCGCCAGACGCTTATGTTCTCGGCCACGATGCCCCCTAAGACGCGCCAGCTGGCAAAAGCCATCCTCACCGACCCCGCCGAGGTGCGCATAGCCGTGTCACGCCCCACCGAAAAAATCGACCAAAGCGCATTCGTGTGCCATGAGGCCCAAAAAACACCGCTGCTCAAGCACCTCTTCTCCACAGCCCACTCGCAAAGGGTGATAGTGTTCGCCGCCTCCAAACTGAAAGTGAAAGACCTCACACGCGAGCTGCGCCGCGCCCGTTTCAAAGCCGCCGAAATGCACTCCGACCTCGAGCAGCAACAGCGCAACGAGGTGATGCAGGCATTCCGCGCAGGAAAAATCGACATACTCGTGGCCACCGACATCCTGGCACGCGGCATCGACATCGACGACATAGCGATGGTGGTGAACTACGACGTGCCTCGCGAGGCGGAGGATTACGTGCACCGAATAGGCCGCACGGCACGCGCCAATGCCGACGGCATGGCTGTGACCCTGGTGAGCGGGCGCGAACAGCAGAAATTCGGCAGCATCGAACGATTCCTCGGCTACGAGGTGAAGAAAAACGAAATCCCTGCCGAATTCGGTGAGGCACCGGCATATAATCCCGACAGGAAACCGCATGGCCAACGGCCACACGGCGGCAAACGCCCCAAAGGCGGCAAACCGGGACGCAACAACGCGCACCATGGCAACAACCGTGACAACCGTCACCGCCAAAAGCCACGCGCAACAAGCTGAACCGTATAAACCTCCTCAAACACAACCGGCATTCCAATGCCAGCCGACAGAACCGGCATATCAACGCACAAAACCTAGTTAACACATGTTAAAAACAGGGAGGGGTAATTCCATCTCCCCCAAATATATTACTTTTGCAAAGCAAAACACCACATATCATTATCGCACTTAACGACTTGAAACACATCAACCTTTTTTTATCACATACAATCATGATTAAAAAACTAATCGGCTACGGCATGCTTGCCGTAACCGCCATGGCAGCCCCCGTCGCTATGGCACAGGATTCCGAAAACCTCGACGTATGGAAACGCAACAAAGGAATCAACCTAAGCTACATCACACACCAAAGCCTCAAAGGGGAAATGATCGATCCGGAAATATCGGAAATTCCCATCCCCGTTCAATACGACAGCAAGGCCGGTTTCTCATTGAGCACAGGCAACACCTACCTTTGGCCCCGTAGTGCAGGATGGGCAGGAAACCGACTGAAAGTCGGCGTTGACGCCCGCTGGTTCGACATCAGCTATGTAAAATATACGAAATATCCCAAACTGGCCGGTATACAGATTGAAGACTGGATGGTCGACCCGGATGATTTCGACTATGACTTCGATTATCCCGGCTATCCCGAAGACGAATGGGATGACGAAGCAGGATTTGACACCGACAACATCAGCAACCAGCAGCTCCATCTCGGTGTAGGCATCGGCCCCGCCGTGGCTGTGGTGCCTTTCCCCAGCGCCAACAGCGGCCTCCGCTACCTCCGAGTAAACCTCTACGGCCACTACAACCCCTCTGCATCGGCTTTGATAACCAAAGACCCGCAAGGCGACACATCGGCAAGCTGGGCTTTCGTAAACGCATGGGATTGCGGCATGAACTTCCAATGGAAATATTTCACCCTGGGCTTCGAAGGCCGCTGGGGCAAAGCCAAATATAACTCAATCATAAGCGAGGACGACCTGGATGTAGACACCGATTCTGGCGACATCTCATTCAACTCCGACACGAAGCAGACCTACAAGAACGCCTCTTTCCGTATCTCCCTCGGCTTCCGCTTCTAACCCACCCACACCAAACAACCACCCGCCATCCACACTCTCTCCACCTTCACCTCTCAAAACACCACCAACAACCCGACCAACGGCTCATCCGCCCCGATGAAAGGGAATCCTTCAATCCTCAGGATGAGCCGTTGATATTCAACAAAAATAACAACCCACCTTTTTATGAAACCAAACAAGTTCCTTTACCTTGCCATGCTTGCAGCCGCCGTATGCACCGGCTTCACATCATGCAGCAACAATGACGATGACGGCCAGCCGACGAACACCCAGCTATGGGTGGGAAATCTCGGTGCTCCCGCCTACGAAGCCGACGCCGTGGCCTACAACATAACCAACAGCAGCGAATTCGGCAGCATCGAACTGACCGCCAGCGGCAACTATATCGTAATGCCACCGATGGGCAACCACGGCCAAAACGCCCCTGTGGCAAAATCAGCACCGGCCGGCCGCACAATGTTCCACAAAACCGCACCTTCGGCACGCGATTACAGTTCCAACGGCATTTTCGGCGAATACACCAAACTCGCCGACGGCTCCTACAACCTCAAGGGCTTCGGCATACTCGGACCGCTCACCGACGGCACACTCGATCTTACGCTCGAAAACGGCACTGAATACATCCTCGACGCAATAAAAATCTCCAATATGGAGAGCAACGCCCTCAACAACCGCTTCTGCCGCACATGGTATGTTGAAAGCGTGACCATCGCGGAATATGACGCAGCCGGTAACCTGACCCGCAGCCAGACCCTCTCAAAAGAAGAAATCCGCGAAGACTACGTGCGCTACGTAGTTGTCACCAAGGCTGGGACTTTCATGCAGACCGACTGGCATGACGTCATAGAAGGCTATGGCGAATGGCACTGGTACGACACCGCCAACCAGGTGTTCACCTACAGATTCCTCGACGATGATGACGACGACACCGGCTCGGAACAAGTGGCATTCCAAAATGACAAAGCCATATTCCTCGGCTCCTACCCCGACTACAACGACTACGACCAACTCATAACCGTCGTCGAACAGGTTGTAGCCACCGCCAAATAACCCCATCCCATTTGTAGAGACGGGATAGCATCCCGTCTCACGAAACACCCTCACTAAACTCCATCACGAAACATCCTCACTAAACACCCTCACTAAACTCCATTATTAAACTCCATCATTAAACTCACTCTCCAACCCACACTCACCAAACACCATGCTTCACCAAGCATATCCCTCTCCCACCAAACCATCTCTCCCACAAACTCCCCGACAGGTGGCTGTCAATCCGAACAATCCGGATTAACAGCCACCTGTTGCGTTAGTTGAAAATTTTCCTTAACTTTGCCAGTGAAACCGGCAACTGCGGCACACAGACCGGCAGCCCGGCGGGGCAAAACCTTTTGAAACACACATCAGAGTTTTCGGAAGTTCGGCCCCTAACCCCCATATTACAACTGATTATCAGCGGATTGCACGCAATCCGCACAGGGAGATGAACACCCCGACGCGAACCCGCCACGACGACGCCACCACCCCGGCGTGGTATGTCGCCACAGGCCGCGCCACCGAAAAGCGCCAAGGAACGGGCAACAACACACTTGCCGAAACCGTGGAAAAATACAACCACGGCAACAACACCCGCATCCGGCTGTTCGCCCCCACCATAGTTGTGCTTTCAGGCGAGAACACCTGCCCCCGACGCACCCAGCGCCCGCTTATGGGCAACTACGTGTTCCTGCGATGCACCCTCGCAGAACTGAAAGACTTCCGCAACCACTACCCCCAGCTTAACCCCGTAATCGACCACGCATCGTCGCAGCCGGGACGCTACCTCACCGTGGCCGACCACGACATGGAGCGCTTCCAGGCGCTGGCCACAATGCTATGCCACCGTGTGCCATGCTATTCACCCGGGGAAATCGACCTAGAGAAAGGCGACTATGTAGGCATAGTAGGAGGCCCCTTCCAGGGACTTGAAGGCATACTCATATCGCAGCAAGGGAGCGACGGCGGACGCGTTGCCGTGAACATAGCCAACCAGCTGCTCGCCGTTACCTACCAGATCGAGCCGAGATATATCAAAGTGCTGCGATTCGCCAAAGGGAACAAGCACGTCTACGACCGCCTCGACGCCTTTGCCAAACGCCTCGACAAAGCCATCGCCGAGCACAACGCCACCGGCACCATCACCCTCGCCTCCACCGCCGCCCTCGGCTACTTCCTCGACCGCTTCGGCAACGCCCACATCCCCGGCGTGAAAACCCGCTGCCGCTTCACCGCCCACATCATGGCCGCCGCCTACCTCCTCGGCGACACCACCCGCAGCGAGGCCGCCCGCGCAGAAACCCTCTCCCTCCTCCCCTCCGTCACCAACCCCGCCACCGCCGCCGCCATCCACCGCCTCCTGTCCCTCTGCAACCCCGCCTGACCCCGGAAACCAACCCATCGATAACACACATACCAAACATCAATCATCACGGGAACCACGCCCTTATGTGAAACATCACAAGCACTATACCACTGATATACTGCATATCATACCCCGATTAGATTACAATAATTCCCAAAATATTTCATGCAAGCTATAATACTGGCAGCCGGCATGGGACGTCGGCTTGGTGACCTTACAAAAGGTCATACGAAGTGTATGGTCGAAGTAAACGGCGAGAAGCTTATCGACCGGGTAATCAAACAGTTATCACGACTAGGATTATCACGGTTGGTTCTTGTTGTCGGATATCAAGGCAAGAAACTTAAAGAATATATCGGAACGCGATATGATGATATTTTGCAAATAGAGTATGTAGACAACCCGATTTTCGACCGAACCAACAACATCTATTCGCTTGCATTGGCCAAGGATACCCTTTGTGAAGATGACACTATCCTTTTGGAATCCGATCTCATTTTTGAGGACAAGCTACTAGATATGATTGTGAGACATCCCGATCCCAATCTAGCCCTTGTTGCAAAATATGAAACATGGATGGATGGAACAATGGTGCGAATAGACGCAGAGCGCAATATAGTAAATTTTGTGCCGAAAGCGGCCTTCCGCTACGAAGATGCTGATGTCTATTACAAGACCATCAATATCTATAAGTTTTCCAAAGAGTTTTCCCGCAATGAATATGTACCGTTTTTAGAAGCATATTCCAAGGTAATGGGCAATAACGAGTATTACGAGCAGGTGTTACGCGTAATCACCATGGTTCACAACTCCACTCTCAAAGCCCTGCCTATCAGTAATGAAAAATGGTATGAAATCGATGACATACAGGATCTTGATATCGCCTCAGCCATATTCTCGCAGGACGATGTACGATATCACGAATATCATAAACGTTACGGTGGTTACTGGCGTTTCCCTTCACTCCTTGATTATTGTTATCTTGTAAACCCGTTTTTCCCTCCAAAAAGACTCAAAGACGAGATGCGTGCGAATTTTGACACGCTTCTTTCAGAATATCCATCAGGCCAACAGGTCAATTCCCTGTTAGCGGCCAAATATTTCGATATACGCCAACAATACATATTGGTGGGAAATGGCGCCGCAGAACTAATAAAATCATTTACTGCGAAACATGCACATGACCGAATAGGGATAATTTATCCTACCTTCGACGAATATCCCAACCGTTGGACTGAGGCGGAAATAGTTCCGTTCATATCGCAGAAACCTGATTTCCGCTATACAACCGATGACCTTATCGAATTTTATTCAGCAAACCCGATTGACCTTCTGCTGCTTATAAATCCGGATAATCCATCGGGGAACTTTATCCCTCTTGACGACTTGATAAGGCTCGTGCAATGGTGCCACCAGCACGACACCGCGATACTCGTGGATGAAAGCTTCGTAGATTTTTCCGAAGGGTATGAGCATAACACACTTCTTGTCAACGACATCCTTACCGCATATCCGAATCTCAGCGTAATGAAGTCGATTAGCAAAAGCTATGGTGTGCCCGGCATACGCCTTGGCGTATTCGCAACTGCCGACACTGACACTATCGCCCGTATGAAAAAAGATGTCGCAATATGGAATATCAATTCATTCGGAGAATTCTATATGCAGATTTATGGCAAATATGAGGAGGACTATCGTAAGGCATGCCGCCAATTTGTAGAAGAACGCGAGCGATTCTACGGACTGCTGAAAGATATCCCATATTTACATGTAATGCCCTCACAGGCCAATTATTTCCTATGCGAAATAACCGACCGCTACACATCAACCGAGCTGACACACATACTTCTCGGATACGATGTGCTCATCAGCAACTGCGGTCGTAAAAAGAATATGAATGGTCGCAACCTCATACGCCTCGCTGTGCGCTCAAGAGAGGATAACGACAAAATCATTAAAATTCTACATACATTATGATTTTTATTACTAAAAAACAGATAGAAGATTTAGGGATTACCCCCCTACAATGTGTAGAATGGGTAGATGAAGGCTTTAAAATGAAATACCGAAGCCAAATGCCTGCAAAAACCGCGATACATCTTCCAGACAGTTTGGATTTCTTCATGACCATGCCATGCTTACTGCCACCCGAAATAGGTGTGTTTGGCTGTAAAAACGCATCGCGTTTCGCTTGTGCCCATCCATCTGTTAAAAGCTATATGATGCTATGTGATGCGAATAATGGAGACTTTTTGGCTAACATTGACTGTGACTGGATTACCCCCTGGCGCACAGGAGGTGTTGCCGCATTGGCAATTAAAACCTTCCAGAATAGTTCGGCTAAAATATACTCATTCATGGGCTTAGGATGTGCCGGCACAGCGGCATTGGAATGCTTTTTAGCGATTAATCAGGATAGGGATATAACAGTTCGGCTGCTGCATTATAAAGACCACGCAGAACAATTTGTCAAATCACATTCCAACTATTCAAATGTTACTTTTGAAATAGTGTTTAATGTAGAGGATCTGGTTATGAATGCAGATGTGATTACATCTGCTATCACACAAGCTCCGAATCTTCTTGTTGAAGATGCATCACTTTTCAAAAAAGGATGCTTACTGGTTCCTATCCATACACGTGGGTTTCAAAATTGCGACCTGGTGTTTGATAAAGTGTTTGGCGATGATACAAACCAAATTGCAGGTTTTCAATATTTCAATCGTTTTAAATCGTTTAATGAGTTCGGCAAGGTGTTATTAAATGAAGTTCCTGGCAGGGAAAATGATGAGGAGCGGATAATTGCCTATAACATCGGACTCGGACTACATGACGTGTTATTTGCTCACAAAATAATATCCATGCTTGAAAGTAAAACGCAATACACTGAAAATCAAAATATTACCCCCCCCATGCATAATATCTGATTATAACGGATGTGCAGCATAACCTTCATTTTTCGCTCATAAAAATACCTGACTGACAATATGGAAATTAAAAATATATGTATTTGCGGAGGTGGAGGTCAATGTCATGCGCTGGCACCTTGGTTCTCCCTAAAAGGTTTCAATGTAACAGTCCTGACCCGACGACCGCAAAAATGGGAACACGACATTTCTCTATATTATCTCAATGAAGCTCCCAAGAAGGCTCATATCATGGCTATAACCGATTCTCCTAAGGAAGCGGTTTCCGATGCCGATTTGGTGTTAGTGACTGTGCCAGGATATCTCAATCGGGAGGAACTCTTGAAAATAAAACCGTATCTCAAAAAAGATGTTTATGTAGGGGGCGTGTTTAGTTCGAATGGCTTTTTCTTCGATGCACTTGAATTATTGGATGATACTACCCCTATATGGGGATTCCAACGTGTGCCATATATCGGAAAAGTCAGGGAATACGGGCACAGTGCCAATATAACGGGGATAAAAACATGTCATCATATTGCAATGGAGCACGCCTCAGAAGAGCAAAAGAATACGTTGCAAAAATGTCTTGAACATACTTTGGGACAACCCGTGATTATGCATCAAAACTATCTGGAAGTTGCATTATCCAATAGCAATCCTCTTCTCCACCCAGCGAGACTATATTCTCTGTTGGGCAAATGGGATTTCAAATCACCAATTAAGAATAATCCCCTGTTTTATGAAGAATGGACTGATGACGCATCGGAATATTTGATTGAGTTGGATAATGAATTACATAATCTGATTCAACGGTTGCCAATTGCGAAAGATTGCCTGCCATCAATATTGAAGTACTATGAATGCAGCAATCCATCTGCCCTGACCCGAAAATTATCATCCATCGAGGCATTCAAAGGAATCAGAAGCCCTTATATAAAAACCGAAGAAGGCTGGATTCCAGATAAAGACAGCCGCTATTTCTCCGAAGATTTTAATTACGGGCTTAATAAATATCGTGAACTTGCCCATAAAAACGGAGTGGAAGTCCCTCTTATGGACGAGATATATCACTGGGAGCAGGAATTAATGAAAGCACTATCTTCAAATGACCAATAGCGAAGGCCAACATGCTTCGGCCAACCAGCCATTTCTGAACAATGACTGAATCATTAGGTAATAAGGCTATAAAAGGCACAATATGGGCATCCATCGACCGCTTTGGCATGATGGGGATGCAGTTTGTTGTCAATCTAGTACTGGCACGTCTGCTTGCACCTTCTGATTTCGGTGCAATCGGCATGATTATGATTTTTATTGCCATAAGCCAGGTATTTGTCGATGGTGGCTTCGGTCCTGCATTGATTCAGAAAAAACATTCCGACCAAACCGATTTTTCAACTATATTTTTTTGGAATTGCGGAGTCGGGGTACTGCTATACGGTGTCATATTCTTCATCGCCCCGGCAGTCGGGAAGTTCTACGACATGCCCATATTGTCGCCAGTTCTCCGGGTATTCGGGATTTCATTGGTTTTGAACTCAATAACAGGCATTCAAGCTATCAGACTTCAAAAAAGCCTGGCATTCAAACCTCTTGCAGCAGTAAATGTGCTATCCTATCTCATAGGCGGTATAACAGCCATTGTCATGGCATTTTACGGCAACGGGGTCTGGAGCCTTGTAACATTGACATTGGTCAGCGGTGTGGTCAGAATCATACTGTTCTATATGATCTCACATTGGCTGCCGAATCTTACTTTCTCATACACTTCGTTTAAAGAACTATTTGGATTCGGTGGCTACCTTCTATGTGCCAATCTGTTACAAAATGCATGCAAAAACGTGCAAGGGCTGATTATCGGGAAAAAATTCTCGGCAAGTGAGATGGGTTATTATTCGCAAGCTGACAAACTCGACCAAATAACAAGCTACTCCCTGCCACAGGTCATAGTACAGGTGATGTACCCTGTCTACGCACAAATCCAAGACGACCGTCAAAGGCTTATCTCTACTATGGAAATGAACTTCCGTGTGATAGCCTTTGTTATTTTCCCGATTCTCGCCACTTTGATTCTTGTAGCCGAACCGCTGATTACTATGCTGTATGGAGCAAAATGGCTTCCTGCCGTACCTTATTTTCGGATTCTATGTTGCGGCGGAATATTCGTATGCCTTACAAATATCAACTACTATGCCGTAGCCGCCGTCGGGAAATCGCGCTCCTTGTTTATGTGGAGTTTCTATAAATGGGGAATGCTGCTCCTTTTTCTCATGGCCGGTATGAACTTCGGTATGACAGCACTTATGTGGAGCATTGTGGCAAGTCATTTCAACATCTTCATTGTCAATGCCATGCTATCACGTAAATGGGTAGGATTCCCTATGATGACGCTCATCAAAACCGTAGCGCCCATAGGCACATTATCCATCATACTTACCACATGCATATTCACCCTCAGCAATTACTGCATTACAATTCACTGGGGAATACAGATCGCACTCTTTTTCTCCTTGTATATGCTTCTTGCCTATATATTCAGGTTCAAGGCAGTAAAAGACACTGCGGCAATCTTAAAACGCCTGGCAAGCCATACCATGCAACGGCCATCATAACACAGAGCAATTAGGGAAGCCAATGGTGACTATATTCAGGTGCATCCACGTTTCTGTAGCTTCCGCAATTTATACAATTCATTAATCCATGGATTAGATAGGAATCGATTAACATTGGTTATAAGAGCCTAAGATAATGTCAAATTGCAGAGCTGGAGTGGAGGCTGCCAAAGCTTTCAGGCTCTCAATTCAACACTATCAATCCACAGTGTCGATATAATAAACCTTATGATAGATTCTAAATTACAGGAAGAGTTACGCGCTCGATTCAACCCCGATGGATCCGAATTACGCACATATCAGCTCTATCTATTAGACATGCTGAAAGATTTTGACCAAATATGCAAGAATTTGGGTCTAAAATATTGGTTATCATCAGGGACTCTGATTGGCGCAGCTCGCCATGGAGGATTCATTCCATGGGATGATGACATAGATGTCGAGATGCTAAAAGAAGACTACGACAAACTTTTAGCAACGTTCAAAGAATCTGATAAATATGTCATTCAATCGCACGAAAACGACCCATATTATTTTCAAGTATTTGGTAAGTTTCGAGATAAAAAAAGTATTCTTGATGAGAATCAGCTATGCCAAAAATATTACAAATTCCATGGGGCGTTTATTGATCTGTTAACAATGAATTTCACCAATAAAAATGCTTCAAAATTGGTGTTCAAAGCAATCAACATTCTTAGCATTCCCTTGAAAACATCTAAACGAATACCACGGTGGTTAATATATACTTCAAAGGTATCAATTGGGCTTGTTTTCAAATTCATCCCCATAATAGAAAAATTTTACCGCCATAAGAATAACTTAATATTCGGGCATGATTACGGCTCCTATTTTCACTACACCAAACGAGATTTCTCAAAGTTATTTCCTTTGAGAACAGCAACATTTGAAGGCTATTCATTTCCCGTACCAAATGATATCGAGGGTTATTTAAGTGCTACATATCCGAATTGGGAAAAGCTTCCTGATTTTGCGCACTTACAGCCTCATTTGCAGGGCATTCAATACATCGGTTCATAATTGACCATGTCCTTGACAGGATTATGATATAATCATATCGAAGCCTGACTTGACAAACCCTGGCTGGCAGCCAACAAAGATTGCAGACCAGGCTAGGCGTTAAAACGCACCTCTATCAACTTTGACATAGCAATCCAAATTGGGATGTGGCCATATTTCGGCATAATAGGCATACTCACCATATCGGGTCTTATCGGGCTTGACCGGCGGGCAAAGGGAAATTTCAACATTGCAGTCCTATCGGTGCTGATGCTCCTGCTTCTGTATTTCTGCGGCCTCAGGACGATAGGCTGGGATTATGAGAATTACCTTGACCTGTTCAGACAAACTCCTGAAATATGGCATTACTCCCGGACTATTTCAACCATAGAGCCCGGATATGAACTGATTTCAAGCATAAGCAAGGGATTCACACACGATTACAACATTTTCCTACTGATATTCACAGCAATCAATATCTCTCTGGCAATGTCGGTATGCGTGAAATATTCCCCTTATCCGCTTATATCATTCTTCCTTTTCTGTGCTGTGTTCCTGTTCGCACAGGTCATGGGGCAGATGAGGCAGCCAATGGCAACATCATTAGCCTATCTTATCCTGATTCCACTGGTGCTGAATCATCACCGCGTGGCAGCAGTTGTTGCCACAATGATAGTAGGTATGCTTTTTCACAAGTCATTACTATTTTTCGCAGTGGTGCTGCCATTCGCATTCATCAAGTTTACATCGAAACAAACCATACTATTCATCATCGCCACCATCCTGTTGTTCTGTATACCCAATCAGATTAAGAGCATCATTATGGCCTTGATACCTGGCAGTTTTTATCTACACGATGTAATCGAGGCATATATGACTTATCTCGGTGCAACCTTCTCGTTCACATTTGGCATGATAGAACGCGTGGGACTGCTGGTTTTCTGTTATGCCATGGCAAAAAAATATGGACTGTATCAAAAGGATTACCTGTACCGGGTGTTAATCAATATCTATTTCACAGGAATAGTATTCTATTTTGCCTTTGTACGCATGGCTGCGGAATTTGCCTCCAGGGGAACGAAACCGATGTATTTCAGCATTATATTGATATTTCCCATTCTGCTTAAACATGCAAAGGGGATTGACCGTGGAATCATCTGGGTTGCCATGATGGCATGGAGCCTATACTTATTTGTCTCATTCGTCCTGGCCGGGGAAGAAGAATATTTTCCTTATTCCAATGTTTTGTCAAGCCTGATTTAACAATATCGGGCATCTACCCTCAATAAAATCGCGGATGAAAATAGCATACACAATCTCAGGGATTTATAATTCCGGAGGAATGGAAAACATATTACTTCAAAAAGCATCATATCTTGCCGATGCGCTGGGTTATGATGTGACAATCATAACCACAGACCAACAGGGCAAGGCACCGTTTTTCCCGATTTCCCAAAAAGTCAGACTAATCGACCTCGGAATCAACTATAACAATGAAAGAGAGAAACACACATCGCTTATAATGACCCAACTGTCATATTCTGCTTGCAAACGAAAGCATTTCCACGCATTGCGCACACTATTGCTGCGTGAAAAGTTCGACATAGTCATCTCCCTTATGGATTTCGATTTCGGATTTCTGCACCGCATAAAGGACGGGAGCAGGAAAATCATCGAATATCATTTCTCGAAATACAGCAAAATCCTTGGTGAAACAAATCCGTTAAAACGCCTTTTGCAAAAAGCTCGTATTGCCCTTTGGCCGCTCACCCTGCGAAAATACGACAGGTTCGTGGTACTTACAAACGAGGATTGCAGCCAATGGGGTAAGTTGGACAATATCTCTGTCATCCCAAACTTCATATCGCGGATGCCTGAAAGAACTTCCGCGCTCAATAAAAAAAGAGCTATCAGCGTAGGAAGGTTCGACAATCAGAAAGGCTTTGACCTACTGGTGGACGCTTGGAGCAAAGTTGCGGTAAAACATCCCGATTGGGAACTTGAAATTATCGGCGGAGGAGACCACAATCATATACATCAACTTGTAGAAACAAAAGGTCTGTCAAAACACATCACGCTCAGCCCCCCTGCCAAAGATATTACTTCGCACTACCTCGACAGCTCTTTATATGTCATGAGTTCCCGCTATGAGGGGCTGCCGCTTGTGCTGATTGAAGCAATGGCACACGGGCTCCCGATTGTTTCATTTGCTTGTCCGTGCGGGCCGTCAGACGTGTTAAAGCCTGACTTCGGCATTTTGGTTGAATGCTATGACACCGACAAATTGGCTAATGCAATTATTACATGGCTTAATGATCATAACCAAATGAAAGCAGGAGGTCAAAAGGCTGCCAAAGAGGCTGAAAACTATGCAATCAAACCGATAATGTCCAAATGGGATGCACTCTTCAAGCAATTGACGAATGCATAATAACAACTAAAAATGATAAGCATCATAATCCCTTGTTATAACGGGGAGGAATATATCGAGCAATGTTACAAGTCATTGTGCACCCAATCGTTAATGGATTGGGAAGCAGTCTTTATCGATGACGGAAGCAAGGACGGAAGCAGCATTGTTCTTGACAATCTTGTATTGCGCGACAACCGTGTGAAAGTAATTCATAAACAGAATGAAGGAGTAGCGGTTGCGCGTGAAGTCGGTATAACGGCTGCTAGTGGCTCAATCATAACATTTCTCGACATAGATGACACTTTAACTCCCTTTGCACTCAAATCTTTCGCAACAAATTTCGGTGATAAGGATACCGACATTGTGTGTGCCGGGATAAACATAGTCAGCGAAAACAGGCAAACCCTGAACTGCATAAAATATAACCAGGCAAAAATTACCGGGGCTGAAGCTTTCAGCCTCATGTGCCGAGGCAGGCTGCGTTGGCAACTATGTGGGAAAGCCTATCGGCGTCATCTGTTTCATGAGGTTGAAACACCGCGTGGAATCCGCAGCGGCGAAGATATGGCGGTGTGCATGCAGGCTGCATTGAATGCCGACAAAGTTGAAGTAATATCCGACTGTCTATATAATTACATCCAGGTAGCCTCGTCGGTGACACATGCCGCAGCAAAGGCTGTTGCGGAGGATGCCCTCCGTGCAGCACAATTCGTAAACGAGCGTTTATCGCCACACTATGGTGCACGGATTGCGACCGACATCAACAGCCTTTTCATGCTCATGGCATCAGGGGCGTTACGATCGGGCATTGATTCTGGCAATGCTATGCTGCGAGATACCATGCAGAACCATTTCTCATTAAAATCTATCTCAGGGATAAGCTTACACAAAGCCATAAGCCTTGCCATGTTCCGCTATCTCGGTCTGAACCTTGCAAAACACCTTTAGAATACAAGCTTTCAATATGTAAAGCCAGGGATAAGGATGTAACGTATCGCATTAACCCAAAACTTCAAAAGTTGTATAAACATTTCCAAAAAAATCACCCTATACAACTTTTCATAACACCATACCCTCATGCAATCTTTTTCAGTGCTGCTTTCCCTTTATTTCAAAGAGAATACCGATTTCCTACGGCAAAGCCTCGACAGCATATTCAACCAGACAGTGCGACCAAACGAAGTGGTGTTGGTGGAAGACGGCCCGCTGACCCCCGAACTCGACGCGGTTGTAAACGAATACGTGGATGCACATAAAGAACTTAAAGTTATTTCACTGGAGAAAAACGGCGGCCTTGGACGAGCACTAAACGAGGGGCTGAAGCACTGTTCACACGACCTGGTGGCCCGGATGGATACCGACGACATAGCAAGCCCCGACAGGTTTGAAAAGCAGCTGGAGGCATTCCGCCGATTCCCACAGGTGGAAGTTGTGAGCGCTTGGATTGACGAATTCAGCGGTGAGAAAAACAACATCACCTCCACACGCAAACTTCCCGAATATCCCTATGAGATTTATAAATACGCAAAAAAACGATGCCCGGTGAACCACCCAGTGGTAATGTTCCGCAAAAATTCCATACTACTTGCGGGCGGTTACCGGCATTTTCCCCTTTTCGAGGATTACTACCTATGGATAAGGCTGCTGCTAAACGGGGTGAAATTCTACAACGTACAGGAAAGCCTGCTTTATTTCCGCACATCCCCTGACATGTATAAACGACGAGGCGGATTGCGCCACGCCCTGACGGAAGTGCGGTTTCAGAACCACATCCGCAAACTAGGCTTTATCGGTTGGCCCCGTATGTGCATGAATGTAACCATCCGTTTTACAACACGTATAATGCCCAACGGCTTACGGCGGTTAATCTATAACAAGCTTCTTCGCAAATAACCCTTCCACGGGCGATGTAGAGACGGGATAGCATCCCGTCTCTTTTTTATCCCCGTCTTTTATATCCACAATATATCCAGCCTCTTTTCCATTTCTATGCCGTTTTCACCATCGCATCCCGGCAACTTCCAAAATAAATCGCCGGTGATTTAACAGTTACGTGATGGCCAACCGTTCTATAATTTCGGAGAATGTATTCGCACCGGTTTGCTTGGAAAAAAGAAAAATTGCTTACCTTTGCAAGGTGCAACACATACAGGTTGAATCAAACGCTATCACAAAGCTACAACGCATTAAGTATTCGGATATCAAACACCCTTTGGAATGATTACGGCATCTGTAGTCCTATATCGGAACCCGGTCGGGATGGTGGAGAGACTCATCGGCTGCGTCATGCGGTCGGTGGTCGGGATGCTGTATGTCGTTGATAATGCCCCCGACGATGTCATGGCAAGGCTGTGCGAAGGGCATGAAAGGATATGCTACATCGCCAATGACCGCAACGAAGGTTACGGGCGCGGCCATAACCGGGCGATAAGGATGGCGACGGGAGCCGGGGCGCGCTACCACATGGTGCTGAACCCGGATATCTACTGGGATGCCGACGCGGATGTGCCCGGGCGGTTGCGCGACTTCATGGAGGCACACCCGCAATGCGGGCTGTCGATGCCGCGCATCACATGGCCCGACGGGCGTGTGCAGCCCCTGTGCAAGCTCCTGCCGAAGCCCGGCGACCTGTTCCGACGCCGTTTCCTTCCCGACAACGCCCGTAACCGCAGCCTCAACAACCGTTTCGAACTCGAGACGTTCGGCTACGACCGCACGATGGAGGTGCCTTCGCTTTCGGGATGTTTCATGTTCATGCGATGCTCCACCCTTAAGGAAACCGGGCTTTTCGACGAGCGGTTTTTCCTTTACGCCGAAGATGTCGACCTATGCCGCAGGATAGGCTGTGTAGCGAGTACTGTATTCGTGCACAGCGTCAGCGCCATGCACGAATACCAGCGAGGCTCTTATAAGAGCCTCGGGTTGCTTTTCCACCACATCGTTTCGGCTGTAAGGTATTTCAACAAATGGGGATGGCTTCACGATTCCAAACGCGAGGAAGCCAATGCCCGGTGTCTGGCACGTTTAGACAACCAGGAGTCCGCACCGGCATTCTGCATCGATGCCCACTACAGCCAAATCACTTAGGCCGCCGGCCTGACTATCATCGTATAAACACCGCCGCCTACGGA
>LUJQ01000021.1:61209-158953 GCA_001689485.1 Bacteroidales bacterium M6
TCCGTAGGCGGCGGTGTTTATACGATGATGCCTTTATCAGAAGTTCTCCTGGCGGCGCTGGAAGTAAGCCTGCGGTTTTCGGCACACCGGGCAGGCACGCGGTGCCTGCTTGCCGGTGTGAATATACCCGCAATAGCGGCACTGCCATTGCGTGTTGGCATCGGGATCGGAGAACACCTCGCCGCGTTCCATCCTCTCCAACAGCTTCAGATAACGCGCCTCATGGCTTTGCTCCACTATGGCGATGTTGGCGAACAGATTGGCAATGCCGTTGAAGCCCTCTTCGCGGGCAACGCGTGAAAACTCCACATACATATCGGCCCACTCCTCATGCTCGCCTGCGGCAGCTTCACGGAGGTTGCGGGCGGTGTCGGCCACGGGGCCGGCCGGATACGACGCCGTTATTTCCAGCATACCTTCGTCGAGGTATGAGAAGAATCCTTTGGCATGCGAGAATTCCTGTTCGGCAGTCTCCATGAAGATAGATGCAATCTGCTCATATCCCTCCTCACGTGCCACTTCGGCAAAGATGGTGTAACGGTTGCGTGCCTGCGATTCACCGGCAAACGCTTTCAAAAGGTTCTGCTCCGTGAGCGTGCCTTTGATAGATTTCTTATCCATATCATCAATTTTTAGAATTATAGTCAAGCATTCTTTAAGCATACGGACAGACATGCGCATGCCCTCCATTGCCACCTTTATAACATCCGATACGGCAACAATGTTCGGCAGCGGCCTGGCACATCATTCAAATCAAATCCCCTCAAAACAGCTCATGCCGATGTATCCATCTCACGGGCGAGATATTCGGCAAGCACAACGGCATTGTTATGTGTGTTTATACCTCCTGTAACCAGCAGGCCGGATACCTGTAATTAAAACCTTTCCCATCCCGCAAAAGTTGTCCCGCCCCGGCCTCCCGCCTGTTAAAAAATCCATTTGCAAAATCCCCCGCTAGTCCGTATTTTTGCAGGAATATTTCCCATCATACAGACAAACCTCTCCGACATACCAATATTGTCCATGTCATCATCCACAACCATATTGCAGGCAAAACCTTTTCTAAAATGGGCAGGCGGTAAAAGCCAGCTGCTTCCTGTAATCACCCCGAAGCTCATACACCAGTTATCCGGCAAAAAAGATGTGACATATATAGAACCATTTGTTGGCGGAGGCGCAGTTCTTTTCTTTATCCTCAATAATTTTAAAAACCTGACAAATATCATCATAAATGATATTAACCCGCACCTTATAAATGCCTACAAGGCAATCCGAGACGAGCATACCGGTCTCATGGGCATCCTTTCGGAGTACCAAGCCGACTATGACTGTCTGACAGAGGATGAACGACGGCAGTTCTATCTGAATTGCCGTACCAGGTTCAATAACACCAACAATAGCAGCTTGGAGGATGCGGCACTTCTGATATTTTTAAACCGCACCTGTTTCAATGGCCTATACCGTGAAAATTCGAAGGGAGGGTTTAACGTGCCTTTTGGCAAATATGCAAAACCAAAAATCTTTGATGAATCCAATCTCTTACAATGCCATGAGGCACTACAACGTGTCAACATTCTCCAAGGTGATTATGCACAAGTGGCAAAACATATAACCCGCAACACATTCGTTTATTTCGATCCACCCTACCGGCCTATTAATCCGACTTCATCCTTCACATCCTATGCAAAAGCAGGCTTTGATGACAATGAGCAAATACGTCTCAGTGAATTCTTCAAACAACTACATTCATTAGGATGCAGTTTGCTTTTAAGCAACTCAGACGGAAAGTCATACGACCCGGCAAATGTTTTTATTGACGAATTATATCACGGATTCATCATTGATCGTGTCAGAGCCTCAAGGTCGATAAATTCAAATCCCACCAAACGAGGAAATCTGACTGAATTATTGATTCGCAACTTCGATATGCCATAAAACAATTCTCAAATCTCCATTTAGCCCCAAAACTGATAATCCTATCAAATGTCATGGCCGAAAAATTCCATATGTTTATCGATCAACTACTCCCGACAAACGCGAACCTGTCGTTTTTCGTCGATTTCAAAAAAGTAGCGGCGAATGTTGATTCGATTAAGATGAAACTCAACCAATTAAACTATTTAATCGGTCAACCTGACATGGACAGGGCAGTGCATCTTTTGTGGGAGGAGAATCCGAATGCTTTTTCAATCCTGGATATACTAGTCGCTGTGCGTACCTGCAACAAAGCAAAAGTCATCCATTCGTCAGGAAATATTAGAAACCTGTCTGATTACTTTCATTCGGCCAACGACGTTATCGAATTCCTTAACGGGACAGGGCTGACCCATATACTCCAAGACAAACAGATAACCAACCTTGTTGACTACGTGTTCGGTATCGAAGTCGGTCTGGACTCTAATGCCAGAAAAAACAGAAGCGGCCATTTAATGGAAATGATTGTTGGAAACATCTTTTCAAAGAATGGGATACCATTCCGAAAAGAAATATATTCATCAGACTTCCCGATAATCGCCAAAGAACTCGGGAAAGACCTTAAACGGTTTGATTTTGTAATCGAAGCCACTGGTAAAACATATCTAATCGAAGTAAATTTCTATGCCGATGGTGGCTCCAAGCTAAACGAAGTAGCACGTTCTTATTCTGAGTTAGCCCCGAAAATCAATAAGTTTCCCGAATTTGAATTCATTTGGATTACAGATGGAGTTGGATGGAAGTCTGCAAAAAACAAATTGCAGGAAGCCTTTCAAGTCATACCTGGAATTTACAATCTTACAACTATAAATGACTTTATAACCACACTGCGAAACAACCTACCCAAATAAACCACATTATGATTATCCCAGCTTTTCGCAGTATCAATCATGATTTCACATTGTTGATGGGAGATTGCTTCAAGCTACTTCCATCATTCGAATTCAAATTTGATATGATTTTTGCTGATCCCCCTTACTTTCTGTCAAACGGGGGGATTAGCTTCCAGGCGGGTAAAATTGTCAATGTCAATAAAGGGGATTGGGACAAAGGACGCTCTCAGGAAATGGTTACATCATTTAATCGTGAATGGCTTTCGATTTGTCGCGACAAACTCAAGGAGAACGGGACGATTTGGATATCAGGCACACACCACAACATATTCACTATTGCCAATGTCCTTGATGAATTAGACTTCAAAATTTTAAACGTAATAACATGGGCTAAGACAAATCCACCCCCGAACATCTCATGTAGATATTTCACATTTTCTACCGAATTTATAATATGGGCACGGAAACAGCGTAAAACGCCACACTATTATAATTACAACCTCATGAAAACCATAAACGGCAATAAACAAATGACCGATGTATGGCGGATGCCAGCTATTGCCAGATGGGAAAAATCATGCGGAAAGCATCCTACCCAAAAACCACTACAACTATTATCCCGCATAATATTGGCCTCAACCGAAAAAAAGGCATGGATATTGGATCCGTTTGCCGGTAGCTCCACAACAGGAATTGCGGCAAACCTATGTAACCGTAGATTTCTAGGAATAGAACAAGAACCTGCGTTTATAAATCTAAGCATTTGCCGACGAATGGAAATAGATAACCCAAAGTCATATCTAGACATCAAAAAACGGTTGCCGGAAATTAAAATATCAGAACAAATCAGCAACTCGGTAGAAGAACCATCATGTATATACCAACGAGAATTGCCATTTTAGCAAATTCAAACAATCCCGCATCCTAAATATGCCATGCTACACAATTAACCAAGGTTTAACGGCGTTTTTTAATGAAATAAACATGCTAATGAATGCAAACTTTTCCGGCCATATGCGAATGACGTTAAAGAATATACTGGCAGTGGTTATGGCGGGGGTCGTAGTGGTGGCGCTCGGCGGGTGCCGGGGTGCGAAACTCTCGGTGGCCAACGAGCAGTTTGAGCGAGGGGAGTATTTCGACGCGCAGAAAACCTACCGCAAAGTCTACAACAAACTGACCAAAAAGGAACAACGCCTCGAACGCGGAGGGGTGGCCTACCAGATGGGGCTGTGCTACGACAAACTCGGCATGCCGGCACGTGCCGCCTCGGCATTCGGCAACGCCCTGCGCTACGGTCACCCCGACAGCACGGCACTCCTCTACATGGGGCAGGCTTTACAGGCCGAGGGGAAATACGCCCAGGCGCAGAAAGCATTCGAGGATTACCTGCAAAAAGATCCGGCCTCAGCCAAAGCTGAAAACGGGCTTGCCGGATGCCGCCTCGCATTGGCACAGAAAGGACACCCCACACGCTATGTCGTCAAGAACGCAAAGCTGTTCAATTCGCGCCGCGCCGACTTCGCCCCGATGTTCATCGACCCGGCAGCTGCCGACGTGCTATATTTCACCACCACCAACGAGAAGGTTACAGGCTCGCGCAAAAGCGAAATCACCGGCATGAAGAAGAGCGACGTGTGGATGGCCCGGCAGAATGAGAAAGGTGAATGGCAGCGCCCCGAAGCCGTAGAAGGGGAGCTGAACAGCGAGCTGGACGAGGGTATCGTATCGTTCACCCCCGACGGTTCGACGATGTATCTGACCAAGGCACGACGCGAACCCAATGCCAATACAGGCGTTGAGATATACACCTCGCAGCGATCCGACGCCAAATGGAGCGCCCCGGTAAAATTCGAAATAACTGCCGACACCATTTCGAGTTACGGCCACCCGGCGGTATCGCCCGACGGTGTGTGGCTCTACTTCAGCTCCGACATGCCGGGAGGCTCCGGGGGGAAGGACTTGTGGCGCGTCAACCTGAAGGAGCGCCAAGGCTCGCTCGAAAACCTCGGAGAATTCATCAACACACCGGGCGACGAGATGTTCCCGTTCGTCAGAACCGATTCTATCCTTTATTTCGCTTCCGACGGGCACCCGGGCTTCGGCGGTCTCGACATTTTCAAAGCCACCCTGACAAAATCAGGAGGGTGGAAAGTCGAGAATATGGGGCAACCGGTAAACTCACCGGCCGATGACTTCGGAATCACCTTCGGAAAAGGGGAAAGCGGCTTCTTCAGTTCAAACCGTGCCGACGGGCGCGGCTACGACCATATCTATTCGTTCGTACTCCCCGACCTGGAGATATGGATTTCCGGCTGGGTGCTCGACCGCGACGAGGAGCCTGTGCCGAACGCAGTGATACGCATCGTAGGTAATGACGGTTCAAATCAAAAAGCCGTCGCTAAACCCGACGGCTCGTTCCGCTTCCCCCTGCAACGCGGCATCAGCTATGTTATGCTCGCCGGGGCTAAAGGCTACCTCAACGCCAAGCAGGAATTCACCTCCGATACCGCCGAAGAGGATGCGGAATATGGTGTAGACTTCATCCTGGCCTCAATAAACAAGCCGGTGGTAGTCGACAATATTTTCTACGATTTCGACAAAGCCACCCTGCGCCCCGAATCCAAAACAGCCCTCGACGAGCTGGCGCAGGTGCTCCGCGACAACCCTAACGTAACAATCGAAATGGCATCGCACACCGACCGCTGGGGTTCGGAAGAATATAACATCGACCTCTCCGCCCGCCGCGCCCGCTCCGTAACCGACTACCTGATATCGGTAGGCATACGCCCCGACCGGCTCCAGTCGCAAGGTTACGGCAAAAGCCGTCCGAAAACAATCACCAAGAAACTCGCCAGGCTTTACCCCCAATTCAAGGAAGGCGACATCCTTACACCCGAATTCATCGAAGCCTTGAGCGAGGAAGATCAGGATGCAGCCGACCAAATCAACCGCCGGACCGAATTCCAAGTGCTGTCAATCGACTACCAAATGTATTAACCGTCACAAAACCACCAGCACCACCACACTCACCAAGCACCTATGTTTTTCACCGAGGTCAAAATCGAACATCAGCCGGGTTTGGCCGTGCACGGCCAAAAGATATGGACAATCGGTTCATGCTTTGCCAACGAAATCGGCAACCGCATGGCCGATGCCCTTTTCGACATACGTGTCAACCCTCTCGGCACGCTCTACAACCCGCTTTCCATAGCCTCTGCCATATCCCGCGTATCAAAAGGGGAGACCTACACACAGGCCGACCTTTTCCGTCATAACGGCCTATGGCACTGCATGGACTTCCATTCGTCGTTTTCCGGTGCCGACAGCAACGAAGTGCTTCACAATATCAACCGCACGATCACAGAGCTTCATGAGGAGCTTCCCCGCCTCCGGCTCCTCATGGTGACATTCGGTTCGGCACGGGCCTTTATCAACCGTGCAACCGGGAATGTCGCAGCCAATTGCCACAAACTTCCGGCATCACATTTCGACATATCCGATTTAACCGCCGACTATATCACCACTATATTCACGGAAGCCGCATCACTTCTGCGCCACCATGCCCCACGGCTCAAAATCCTTTACACAGTAAGCCCTATCAGGCATAAAGCCTACGGGTTCCATGCCGACCGCATAAGCAAGGCCAACCTGCTGATAGCAACCGACAGGCTGTGCCTCCAGGATGTTGACGCACGTTATTTCCCGGCATATGAAATCATGAACGACGAACTTCGCGACTACCGTTTTTATGCCGCCGACATGATTCACCCGTCGGATGTTGCCGCCGACCATATCTACCGCCGGTTCCTGCAGTCGCAATGCGATGACGCCACTACAGCGCTGGCCGACGAATGCACCCGCTTCACACGCCGCCTGCGCCACCGGCCGCTTAACCCCTCCTCCACCGAGGCATCCGACTTCGCCCTCTCCACAGAAGCCGAGGCCGCAAGGCTAAGGGAATCCCACCCATACCTCTCCGAAGCAATCAACCGATACACAACAACCAATATCCATTGATACCCGTCCATGGAATCCAAATCCGACATAACAGCCCCCCTCTCCCTCCGGTCAGGGAAGTATATCCTGAACACAAAGTCTGACTTCGGCACAGCATCCCCGCAAAACATCACCGACCTGCTCATCGACAGCCGGTCGCTGCTCTACCCGTCAACAACGCTCTTCTTCGCCCTACAGACCAAACGCGACGACGGCCACCGTTACATCCCCGGGCTTTATGCCGCCGGAGTCCGTGCATTCGTTGTAAGCCAAGATTTCGACCTGCGCGCCGATTTCCCGGAAGCCGATTTCTATTTTGTCGACAGCCCGGCCACAGCCCTGCGTGCCATCGCCTCCGCAAAGCGCAACCGCCTGCACATGCCCGTTGTGGCCATCACAGGTTCGCGAGGCAAGACAATTGTCAAAGAATGGCTTTACCGGCTGTTATCACCCTCGCTGCGGGTGTCGCGCAGCCCCCGCAGCTATAATTCAAGCCTAGGGGTGCCACTGTCGCTTTGGCAGACCGACCCCCAGGCCGAACTGGCACTGATTGAAGCCGGGATTTCGAAAAGCGGGGAAATGGAGGCATTGAGGCAGATGATTCGCCCCGACATTGTGATTCTGACCGACATCGACTCCACACACGATGAAGGATTCGCTTCACGAACCGATAAAATAACCGAAAAGCTCCGTCTTGCCGCCGAAGCACAAACACTAATCTTCCCGGGCGACGAACCCGAAATTGCCGATACCGTTACTGCCGCAATAACTGCCGGGATACTACCGTCCGGCATCAAGCTGGTCGACTCCTCAAAAACCACCCTCCCCACTCCCACCGGGCTTTCAAAGCAATGGGAACTGCGCAACCTGCGCACATGCCTGGCTTTAACCGACCACCTAGGCATCCCGGCCCACGACACGCTGCCAACGGCCTCATCCTTACGCCCTATGCGCACTCGCCTGAATGTCAGCGACGGGGTAAACCATTGCCTTGTTGTGGCCGACGACTACACATGCGACCTCCATTCGCTCCTGCCGGCCCTCGACTTCCTTAACCGCCGCACCACGGCCGACCGCACCACCACCCTCATCCTATCCGATATGGGTCATGAAACCCTTTCGCCACAGGAAACCTACCGTGCCACCGCCGAGCTTTGCTCACTTAGGAACGTGACACGCCTTATAGGCATCGGCCACGAAATCAGTTCCTATAAAGATTTATTCCCTTCGGGCAGCACATTCTATCCCGATGTGGAACATGCACTTGCCTCGCTGTCGCCATCGGACTTCGACCATGAGCTGATAATGGTAAAAGGTATGCCTGAAAGCGGCCTTGACAGGATAGTGCGCATGCTCGAAGCACGCACACACGAAACAGTGCTTGAGGTCAATCTCGATGCCCTGATTGGCAACTTCAACTTCTACCGTTCCAAACTCCGTCGCGAAACTGGAATCGTGGCCATGGTAAAAGCCTCAGGCTATGGGGCAGGAGCCTACGAACTTGCCAAAACACTTCAAAGCCGAGGGGCGGCATACCTGGCCGTGGCTGTGCTCGATGAAGGCATCGACCTCAGGAATGCCGGAATCACCATGCCTATCATGGTGTTGAACCCCAAAGTGCTCAACTACCGCCTGCTGTTTTCCAACAGGTTAGAGCCGGAAATCTACGGGTTCGACATCCTTAACGAAATAATAGCGGAAGCCCGCAAGCTCGGCGTCCACGACTATCCTGTGCATATCAAACTCGACACAGGCATGCACCGCCTGGGATTCCTTGAAGATGACCTGCCCGAAGTTATCGACATAATACGCCGGCAGGACAACATCCGCGTCAGCTCGGTATTCTCCCACCTCGCCACAGCCGACTGCCCCGACATGGACGATTACACCACAATGCAGCTGGAAACATTCGAGCGCTGCTCGAAACAAATAACCGACGCATTCCCTTACCGGGTAAAACGCCACATCCTGAACACTGCCGGGATAATCCGTTTCCCCCGATACCAATACGATATGGTGCGGCTAGGCATCGGGCTTTACGGCGTGCCGGTGCTCAACGACGGGTCGGAAGCCCCCCTTCGGCAGGTTTCCACATTGCGTTCTCCGATTATATCAATCAAGCGTTGGGATGCAGGCACAACAATCGGTTATGGCCGACGCGGTGTGCTTACCCGCCCAAGCCTTGTAGCAACAGTGCCGATCGGTTATGCCGACGGCATAAACCGGCACATGGGCTGCGGCCGTGTAAGTTTCATCGTGAACGGGGTCAAATGCCCTACTGTAGGAAGCATCTGCATGGATATATGCATGATTGACGTGACGGATGTTCCAGACGTTTCCGTGGGCGATTCGGTGGAGATTTTCGGCGAAGCCAACCCTGCTGCAGCATTGTCGCAACCCCTCGGCACCATTCCATATGAAATCCTGACCTCAGTTTCACCACGCGTGCCACGCCTATATTTCAGCGAATAACGCGATTATCCTAATAACTGTCGAAAACCGCAATGACAAGATTTGCCAAGTTTACCGCCCTTTTCATATACCTTCTCACAGGGTTATGCGCCATTGCCGACACCCCGGCGCACAACCAGCCTGACTCCGTTGCGTCCAATCCTGACATCAGGGTGAGCCTTATCACATGCGCACCCGGACGCGAAGTCTACCAGCTCGAAGGCCACACAGCCCTCAGGTTGAAAAAAGAAGCCGCCCCGGGGCATGCCGGTTACGACGAAGTGGTCAACTGGGGGGTGTTTGATTTCAAATCCCCTAATTTCCTTTACCGCTTTGTCAAAGGGGAAACCGACTATATGGCATGGGCATATCCTTTTGAAATATTCATCGAGGAATACCGGCAGGAAGGACGCCGGGTTGTGGAACAGGTGCTCGACCTAACCCCGGCACAAGCGGCACGCGTCGAAACCCTTGCGGCGGAAAACATATTGCCCGAGAACCGCACATACCGCTATAACTATGTGAAGGACAACTGTGCGACACGCCCGGTCGCCCTTATCGAGGCCGCATTAGGCGACACCCTGACATTCAACACTCCGGCCCCTCCCGGCAATGCTAACGCAATAACATTCCGGTCGGAAATCACCCGTTACCACACCAATTATCCGTGGTATCAGTTCGGAATCGACCTTGCACTCGGAAGCGGCATAGACCGACCGATGGACAGCCGAGGGCAGATCTTCGCCCCCGTGTTCCTGCAACGCCAGCTTGAAACAGCCACATACTCCACGCCGCAGGGTGAACCGCGCCCGGTGGTCAAGGAAACCCGCGTATTAAACCATGGCATACCCGGCGGGGTAACGGCAGCGCCGACCCCGCTCCCCTTCTCCCCCATCGGCGTATCCGTGGCACTTTTAGCCCTTACAATAGCCATCTCAATCCGCGATTTCGAACGGAGACGCACCACACGCTGGTTCGACACAATCCTCTATGGGGCATTCGCTGTTGCAGGCAGCCTGATAGCATTCCTCATATTCGTTTCCGAGCATGAGGCCACCTCTCCCAACTGGCTTTTCCTCTGGCTGAACCCGTTCAGCTTCATAGTGGTTATAGGAATATGGATAAAAAGGTGCAAACGTGTGGTTTATTGCTATCAAATTTGTAACTTTGCGGCATTGATACTGCTTTTGGCAGGACATCATTTCTTCGGGCAGACCCTTAATTCGGCCTTCCCATTGCTTATATTGTGCGATATGATGCGCTCGTTCACATATCTTTATGTAAACCGGGGGAATCACGATGCCATTATCTCCGAGGCATCACATAGCAAAAAGAGCCATCGCAGGAGCGCAAACGGGTGCAGACAAGAAAAATGAAAAAACAACAAATCACATCGTCGGTGGCAGGGCTGCTTGTAGCAGCTTTCAGTGTCATCACCATTTCGGCCCAGACTTCCGAACCGCAACAGCCGCGCAAACGCCCGGCCCTTGTGGTAGGCATAGTAGTGGAAGGGCTGACGATGGATTATCTCGACCTGTTACGCACCCATTTCGGCGAAGGTGGATTCAAACGCCTCCTGGAACAGGGCATCACCGTTACCGACCTTGATTTCGGCACACCGTTGGACGGGGCAGCCGCATCGGCCATGCTTTTCACCGGGGCGTCACCCGCTGTCAACGGCATACCGGCCGCCACCGTCTATAACACCGAGACGCGCAGAGCCGCCTCCGTGCTGCTCGATCCCGAAACAATCGGGAATTTCACCGACGAGACCCTCTCACCGAAAAGCCTGACCGCATCAACCATTGCCGACGAACTCAGAATCGACGGAGGCGGCCTGGGCTATGTCTATGCCATAGCGCCCGATGCGGCCGAAGCCATAATCCTTGGTGGGCATACAGGCAACAGCGCCTTTTGGATTAACGATGCCACAGGCAAATGGGCAACTACAACCTATTACAAAGACCTCCCCGCACCTGCCCAGAACCTCAACCACCGCGAACCTAACGAATACCGCCTCGACACCCTGCAATGGGTGCCGTCGGTGGCAATCGACAAGCTTCCCGACCTCCCCTCCTATAAAAAGCTCTACCCCTTCCGCCACACATTCCCGCGCACTACGACCGCGCGTTATAAGGCTTATAAAAATTCACCGGCGGTAAACTCCGACATAACCCGGTTGGCATCGGAATATGTAGCCGCCCTGTCGCTAGGAAGTCGAGAAAGCACCGACATGCTCAACCTGGGCTACACCCTCAGGCCGTTTCTCTATGCACGCGATGCCGATACCAGGGCAGAAGCCATGGACAGCTACCTGCGCCTTGACCGCGACCTGGCACGCCTGTTCTCCGTAATCGACGAAAAGGGGCCGGGAATGGATCGCACCCTGGTGTTCGTGTCAGGCACGCCATTGACCAACCGCTCCCGACGTGATGACGAAAAATGGGGAATCCCCTTCGGGGAATTCTCATCACGCAAAGCCGTGTCACTGCTCAACATGTACCTGATGGCCATTCACGGCAACGGCGAATGGGTGTCGGGCTATCACAACGGGCAACTATACCTCAACCATAAACTAATCAAAGAGCGCAACAAAGACCTGCGCTCCATGCGCGACGAATCAGCCCGGTTCCTCACCCGCATGAGCGGTGTGACCAACGCGTGGACTATCGACGACGTGCTCGACCGACGCGCCACCGAGCAACCCGACGCCCTCAGGCGGAACACGGCTGTGGCCTCGGCAGGCGATGTGTTCGTGACCATAGCCCCAGGATGGCAGGAAACCGACGACGACAGCGACCTTGACACCCCGCACACCACCGTACGCGCGGCATCGGCCACGGTTCCGGCGTTTATCCTGAACCCCGGAAGCAAACCGGCAACCATTTCCACACCCGTCGACGCCAGGACTTTAGCCCCTACCGTATGCGGGCTGTTGCGCATACGTTCGCCAAACGGAGCGTCGCTGCCGCGCCTACGCTGGTAAAGCAGCCCTATATAATGATTTCACCGCTGTAGCGGAATTTTCATCACACGGGAATGAACCAACAACACCTTCCCGGCATTTTTCTAATCAGAATAAATTACATCATTATAAATGTCACTCCAATCAATCCTGAGTAAGCTGTTTGGTAATAAATCGCAGCGCGACCTCAAAGAAATCAAACCGATAGTAGACAAAATCAATGCGATAGGCCCGTCGCTCAAAAGCCTCTCCAACGACGAATTGCGTGGAAAAATCGACCAAGTACGCGCTGAAATCGACGCCGCAGTCAAACCCGACCGCGACGCTGCGGCCGAAATACGTGCCAAGGTTGAAGACCTCCCCTTCGACGAGCGCCAGCCTCTGTGGGACGAAATCGACAAACATGAGAAAAACATCCTCGACATCCTCGAGGAGCAGCTGAACACCCACCTTCCCATCGTGTTCGCCACCATGCGCGAAACAGCCGCACGTTTCGCCGCCAATGATACAGTGGAGGTTACCGCCACCGAAATGGACCGCGACCTCGCTGCCCAGGGACGTGAATTCGTCACCATCGAGGGCGACAAAGCCATTTGGAAAAACCGCTGGCTTGCCGGAGGTAACGAAATCAAATGGGATATGGTGCATTACGACGTGCAGCTGATCGGCGGCGTAGTGCTCCACCAAGGCAAAATTGCCGAAATGGCCACCGGTGAAGGTAAAACCCTTGTGGCAACCCTCCCCGTTTTCCTCCGCTCCCTTTCAAAGAAAGGTGTGCATGTGGTTACCGTCAACGACTACCTCTCGAAACGCGACTCCGAGTGGATGGGCCCGCTCTACATGTTCCACGGCTCGACAGTCGACTGCATCGACAAGCACCAGCCCAACACCCCGCAGCGCCGCCGCGCCTACGAATGCGACATCACATTCGGCACAAACAACGAATTCGGCTTCGACTACCTGCGCGACAACATGGCCATGGCACCTCAGGACATGGTGCAGCGTAAACATTACTATGCCATCGTCGACGAGGTTGACTCGGTGCTTATCGACGACGCCCGTACACCGCTCATCATCTCCGGCCCCGTACCAAAAGGTGACGACCAGCTCTTCAACGAATACAAGCCCAATGTAGAAAAGGTATATCAGGCACAGAAACGCCTTGTCACCCAGATTCTGGCCGATGCCAAACAGAAAATCGCTTCCGATGACAAAGAGGTGCGCAAAGAGGGCGAACTCCTCCTTTTCCGTGCATTCAAAGGACTTCCAAAATACGGGCCGCTGATCAAATTCCTCAGCGAGGAGGGTATGAAAAACGCCCTTCTCAAAACCGAAGCCTACTACCTTCAGGACAACTCGCGCGAAATGCCGAAGGTGACCGACCCCCTCTACTTCGTTATCGATGAGAAAAACCGCTCGGTAGAACTCACCGACAAAGGGTTCGACGTGCTCACCGACCGCAACCAGGATCCCCAGTTCTTCGTGCTTCCCGACATAGCTGCCAAGCTGTCAGACCTTGAAAACGTTGCCGACCTTGCCGAACGCCAGGAGAAGAAGGATGCGGCCATGGCCGACTATGCCATCAAATCGGAGCGTGTGCACACCGTTACCCAGCTCTTGAAAGCCTACACCCTTTTCGAAAAGGATAATGAATACGTTATCGACGACAACAAAATCAAAATCGTCGACGAACAGACAGGCCGTATCATGGAAGGACGCCGCTACAGCGACGGGCTCCACCAGGCCATCGAGGCCAAGGAGGGTGTGAAGGTCGAAGCCGCCACACAGACTTTCGCCACCATCACCCTGCAGAACTACTTCCGCATGTATCACAAACTTGCGGGCATGACAGGTACCGCCGAAACCGAGGCTGGCGAGCTTTGGGATATCTATAAACTCGACGTGGTGACCATCCCCACCAACCGCCCCGTGGCGCGAAAGGATATGGACGACCGCGTTTACAAGACCAAGAAGGAGAAATATGCCGCCGTAATCGAGGAGATAGTCCGCCTGCGCAATGCCGGACGCCCCGTGCTGGTAGGTACCACTTCGGTCGAAATCTCCGAACTGCTCAAACGCATGCTCGATATGCGCCACATAGAATGCCAGGTGCTCAACGCCAAACTCCATCAAAAGGAAGCTCAGGTAGTGGCACTTGCCGGACGTCCCGGAACCGTTACCATCGCCACCAATATGGCCGGACGAGGCACCGACATCAAGCTGCCCACCGAAGTAAAAGAGGCAGGAGGTTTGGCAATCATCGGCACAGAACGCCATGAAAGCCGCCGCGTCGACCGTCAGTTGCGCGGACGTTCAGGCCGTCAGGGCGACCCAGGTTCGTCGGTGTTCTACGTCTCGTTCGAGGACCAGCTGATGCGCCTGTTCGCCACCGACAGGGTGATGAAGATGCTCGACACCCTCGGACTGAAAGAAGGCGAGATGATTGAAAGCGGCATGGTTACAAAAGCCATCGAAAACGCCCAGAAACGCGTCGAAGAAAACAACTTCGGCATCCGCAAACGCCTGCTGGAGTATGACGACGTGATGAACAAGCAGCGTACCTACATCTACAACCGCCGCCATCACGCCCTCCTTGGCGAACGCATCGGAATCGACATCGCCAACATGACCTACGACCTCATAGAGAACCTCGTGGCCAATTACGACCAGCCCACCGATTACGAGGAACTGTCGCTCGAACTGATGCGTGTGCTCACACTGCAGACCCCGTTCCCGGAGGAGGAATTCGCCAACATGTCGCGTGAGGACAAAGTAGAGCGCCTCTATGCCGCAGCCAACGAAACGCTCGAGCGTCGCAGCCAAAAAATTATAGAGGTTGCAACCCCCGTAATCAAGGAATGGGTTGAAAACCGTGGTGCAAACGGCCGTATCATCGTGCCGATGACCGATGGGAAACGCATTTTCCATCTCCGTGCCGACATCACCGAAGCCTACAACACCGGCTGCAAGTCAATCGTCAAGGAATGGCACAAGGCAATCCTGCTTGTAACTATCGACGAACTGTGGAAAGAACACCTCCGCGAACTCGACGACCTGCGTCAAAGCGTGCAAAATGCTTCTTACGAACAAAAAGACCCGCTGGTTATCTACAAAGTTGAATCGTTCCACATTTTCGAGGCGATGCTCAACAACCTTAACCAAAAGGCACTCGCAGCACTGATGCGAGGGCAGATTTACATCCCCGCCCCGCAACCGCAGCCCACTCCTTCGAATGTGTCGGTTTCAGGAGCACACGGTGCACCGGCCCCTGAGGCCAAGGCTCCTGAAGCTGCCGCACAAAAAACCGAAGCGCCTGCCGCACCACGCCGTGAACCGCAAGTGCAACAGGCAATGCCTGAGCGTCCTAACGACTACTCGCAGTACACCGCCTCAAAAGAAGGCCTGCCCGGGGAAAACGCCCAACGCCAGGCTATGGCAAATGCCGGAGGCGGCCCCCGCAAAGTGCAACCGGCCAAAGCCGCCCCAAGGGTAGGGCGTAACGATCCCTGTCCATGCGGCTCAGGCAAAAAATTCAAAAACTGTCACGGCCGAGGCATGTAATGCCCGTCAATGCTTAATAATTGGGAGCTATGGAGCATGTGCCCCATGGCTCCCATCATTCCAATCGCATCAATAAGGTTTATATATCCTATACATTCTGAATCACTCTCCAATTAAACTTTAACCTATAATTCCCTCTCAGCCATGCCAACCGACAACACCGACCGTCCGAACCTCCCAGGAGGTGAAACGCTTAACGACCGACTTCGCCGTGCCGCCGCTATGGCCCGGCAGGAACAACAACGCCACCCGGCACCTGAACCCCGCAACACGGAAGCCAGGCAACCGCAACAACAACCACAGCGCCCCAGCCAGCAGCCTCCGGTGGAACAGCCACGTGCTGCATCACCGGCAGAACCCACAAGGACAGAACCACGGCAGGAACAACCCCGTGTGCCCCAACAGCCCACGCCCCCCTACCGTGAGGCTCCCCGCCAGCAGCCGATGCCTCAGGAGCCTTACCGCGAACAGCGATATGCACACCGCAACACCACGGAAGAATACGCCCCGGCACCCCGCCAGCCCCATGGCAACCAACCCAAATCACGCCGCGGGCTGATGATACTTATTGCCCTTCTCGTAGTGGCAGTGCTGGCCATAATCTTCCTGACAGTGTCGCACACCCGTGAAACGGCAAAACAACAGGAACAAATTGAGCAACTGCAACTGGCAAACGAACAGATACAGCTGGCTAATGAATACGATGCCCTCAACAACGAGTTTGCACAATATGAGAACCAGACTTCCCTGCTCGCCAATGACTCGATTGTACAAAAATACTCGGCCGCACGCGCCCAGGTGGAAAAACTTCTCCAGGAACTGAAAAACGAGAAAAACAAATCGGCAGCACAGATAAGCAAACTCAAAGGTGAAATCGAGACCCTTAAGGGGATTTTGCGCAACTATGTGGAGCAAATCAACACCCTTAACCAGGAAAACCAGGAACTGCGCAACGAAAACCAGGAAGTAAAGGCCAAGAACCAACAGCTTTCGCAAAGCATACAGACGGTGCAGGCCAACAACAAGGTGCTCAACGAGCGCATGACCCTTGCCGAGAAACTCAACGTTACCGGCGTCACACTCACCCCGCTCAACAAGAAAGGGAAAAAGGAGAAAAACGTGACCAAGGCACGCCAGATGATGGTTACATTCACCATCCCACAGAACAATTCCACCCCCGTGGGTGAAAAAACAATTTGGCTGCGCATCACCAATCCCGAAGGCGACCTGCTGCCCGGAGGCGGCTCGTTTGAATTCGAGGGTGCCACCCTGCCTGCAACCGCACGCAAATCAATCGAATATGCCGGTGAGGAAATCGGCGGCGTAACCATCTACTGGGACGTGAACACCACCCTTACCCCCGGCGACTACACCGTAGAGCTCTTCTGCGACAACTACCGCCTCGCCTCCCGCAAATTCACGTTGAAAAAGTAGTAGCAGAAGTTGTAAGTTGTAAGTTATAAGTTTTAAGTTGTAAGAGAAAATACATTGAATTGCGGAGACGTACATAATCACCGATGTCCGTAATCAATCTCAGGTATTCTGAATGAAAACAAGTGACACAGGAAAATTGGCCGTATGGCATAAATCCATAATGCTGACCGAACAAGTGTATCGGCTGACAGCCTTGTTACCTGTTCAAGAAAAATTCGGATTATGTGACCAAATGCGACGCGCCGCAATTTCAATCCCGTCGAACATAGCGGAAGGGCATGGAAGATTCTCTGTTAAAGAATTCATTCATTTCCTTTCTATAGCAAGAGGGTCTCTGAGCGAATTGAAAACACAGATTATTCTGTGTCAGCGAATTTATAACATCAAATCACCTGAAGTTGAAAACATCAATATGCAGATAATTGAAATCGATAAAATGATAAATGCGTTAGCCCGATCTTTAGGCGCATAGTCCGCCACCCTTCATCAATGCCCTTAAATATTGGCAAAACGTAAAGATATTCAGCGCAATAACCACATCACTTCTCGCTTACAACTTATAACTTAAAACTTACGACTTACAACTTCTTACAATGATTGAAAGCCTGATTTCCGACCTCGCGTTCATACTGCTGCTCGGGGCGGTGGTGACACTGCTTTTCAAGTGGATAAAACAGCCGGTGGTGCTGGGGTATATCGTGGCAGGGTTCCTTGCTAGCCCGCACTTCGAACCTCTCCCATCGGTCACAACAGAAGCCAACATCGAATTCTGGGCGCAGATAGGGATTGTGGTACTGCTGTTTTCGCTGGGGCTGGAATTCAGTTTCCGCAAACTGCTCAACACGGGCGGTTCCGCCGTGGTTACGGCACTTGTAATCGTTACCGGCATGATGGCCACCGGCTTCGCTATAGGGCATCTGTTAGGTTTCACAAACATCAACAGCCTGTTTCTAGGCGGCATGCTTTCGATGTCGTCGACAACCATAATCATAAAGGCTTTCACCGATTTGAACCTGCGGCAGAAAAAATTCGCATCGCTGGTGTTTGCCGTGCTGATTGTCGAAGACCTTTTCGCCGTGGTCATGATGGTTGTGCTTTCATCGATAGCTATCAACAACAGCGTGGAGGGGGGCGAAATGCTGATGAGTGTGAGCAAACTTGCATTCTTCCTGATTATATGGTTCCTGGTGGGGGTATTCATCCTGCCCTCGACCCTTAACAAGTTCCGCCGTTTCCTCAACAACGAGACCCTCTTGGTCGTATCCATGGGGTTGTGCCTGGGCATGGCTGTCTTCTCGGTGTTCTGCGGTTTCTCACTGGCATTGGGAGCCTTCGTGATGGGTTCCATCCTGGCCGGGACCAGCTATGCCGAACGCATCGAACATGTCACCATGCCTGTCAAAGACCTCTTCGGCTCGGTGTTTTTCATCTCGGTAGGGATGATGGTGCAACCCGGCATAATCATGCAATACTGGTGGCCGATTCTTTTGCTGTCGGTGGTGGTAATAGCCGGAATGATAGTTTTCGGCACATTCGGCATGCTTATCACAGGCCAAAGCCTCCGCGTAGCCATCGAATCAGGTTTCTCACTTACCCAGATAGGTGAATTCGCCTTCATCATAGCAACACTCGGCATGAGCCTGGGGGTTCTCAACCCCGAAATCTACCCCATAGTGGTAGCCGTGTCGGTAATCACCACATTCACTACCCCGTATTTCATCCGCATGGCCGACCCGGCCTACCGGCTGGTGGAAAGCCGGTTGCCGAACCGTTTCCGCTTCCTTATCGACCGTTACACCGAAGAGGTGAAACAACATGAGGAGGGTTCGCGACGCAGGGCTTGGATGTCGCTTCTGCGCCGCTACTTCTGGCGCATAGCGCTCTATTCCATCATAATCGTGGCCATATCCATGATAAGCCGCAATTACCTGATGCCCTACCTTAACGGCCTGATGCCGTCGTGGAGCCGCTTCATCGGGGTGGCATTGACACTTGCGTTCATGGCACCGTTCCTGCTGGCCCTGTGCCTGCCACCGCAAATGGAACGCGGCAACGATAAGGAACATCTGACAGCCGGCGAACTTAAACTGCCGCGCATCATCATGATGGTGTTCCGCCTTTTGCTGGCACAGGCATTCATTGTCTACGAACTGTCGCTGTTCTATTCGCTCAAAGTAGGTATCCTGATTGGAATCGCCTGCTTCCTGATAATGCTTATGCTCTTTTCGCGCAGCCTGAACCGGCGCCTGCGCCATATAGAGGCAAAATTCATCGAAAACCTCAACGAACGCGAATGGCGCCGTTCGGGTAAAAACAACAACCTCGTCAACGACCTCCACCTCGCCCATATCCGCGTGGGCTACGGATGCCCCTTCGTAGGCGAAAGGCTCATAAACTCCAACATCCGCCAACGCTACGGCATCAGCCTGGTCATGATTCAGCGCGGCCCGGAAGTAATACCCGTACCAGGGGGAGATACACGCATCTTCCCTGGTGACGTGATAGGCGTAATCGGCACTGACGAACAGATTTCAGCCGTGCTGCCCGTTATCGATGCCGACCAGCCCGAACCCGAAAGCCAACACGAATTAAACGACTTCAAACTGACCAGTGTGACCCTCACCCCTTCATCTCCGCTCTCGGGGATGACACTTGCCTCGGCCGATGTAAGGAGGAACTACCAGACACATGTCGTTGCGTTGGAACGCGACAACGAATTTTTCGACCATCCGGCATCGATAGTCCTGCAACCGGGCGACCGCCTATGGATTGTAGGCACACCGGCCATGGCCGAGAAGTTGAAATAGTGCATTTAAGGGTGGTTCCACACCTGCAAATGCAACGGAATTTTGTAACTTTGCATTTCAAACCAATCAGCGGCTTAACAACATTCCCACATAACAACACTATGCAGGAAAAAATAATAATCCTCGACTTCGGTTCGCAAACCACTCAGCTCATCGGGCGACGTGTGCGCGAGCTAAACACCTACTGCGAGATTGTGCCCTACAACAAGTTCCCCCACGACGACCAGTCGGTTATCGGGGTAATCCTGTCAGGCTCACCCTTCTCGGTCTATGATGAGAAAGCATTCAAAACCGACCTTGCCTCCATACGCGGGCGCATCCCGGTGCTGGGAATATGCTACGGGGCGCAGTTCATGGCATGGGCTAACGGCGGCACGGTGGAACCGGCAGGCTCACGCGAATACGGACGCGCCCTCCTCAGCTCGGTCAACGAATCCGACCCGCTGTTCAACGGCATAGAGCCGGGAAGCCAGGTGTGGATGAGCCATGGCGACACCATCACATCCATTCCCGAAAATTTCCGGGTGGTGGCTTCAACCGAAAAAGTGCGCATCGCAGCCTACCGTATCGACAATGAAAACACCTGGGGTGTGCAGTTCCACCCCGAAGTGTATCATTCGGCAATCGGTACCGACCTCCTGCGCAACTTCGTGGTAGGAATCTGCGGCAGCCGTCAGGATTGGAGTGCGGAATCATTCATCGACACTACCGTGGCACAGCTGCGCGAACAGCTTGGCGACGACAAGGTGGTGCTCGGGCTCAGCGGCGGGGTCGATTCATCGGTGGCAGCAGTGCTGCTCAACCGTGCCATCGGCAAAAACCTCACCTGCATCTTCGTTGACCACGGAATGTTGCGCAAGGACGAATTCCGCAACGTGCTGCACGATTACGAATGCCTCGGGCTTAACGTGGTAGGGGTTGACGCATCAGCCAAATTCTTCACCGAGCTTGCAGGCGTGACCGACCCCGAACGCAAACGCAAAATAATAGGCAAAGGCTTCATCGACGTATTCGATGAAGAAGCCCACAAAATCAAAGATGTCAAGTGGCTCGCCCAGGGAACCATCTATCCCGACTGCATCGAGTCGCTGTCAATCACCGGCACCGTCATCAAGAGCCACCACAACGTGGGCGGGCTCCCTGAAAAAATGAACCTGCGCCTTTGCGAACCACTCCGCCTTCTTTTCAAAGACGAAGTGCGTGCGGTGGGACGCGCCCTAGGCATGCCCGACCACCTCATCAAGCGCCACCCATTCCCCGGCCCCGGCCTGGCAGTGCGCATACTCGGCGACATCACTCCTGAAAAAGTGCATGTGCTCCAGGAAGCCGACCACATCTTCATCCAGGGGCTCCGCGACTGGGACCTCTATGACAAAGTGTGGCAGGCAGGCGTAATCCTTCTTCCCGTGCAAAGCGTGGGCGTGATGGGCGACGAACGCACCTATGAACGTGCCGTGGCACTTCGTGCGGTCACATCCACCGATGCCATGACAGCCGACTGGGCGCATCTCCCCTACGAATTCCTCGCCGAGGTTTCCAACAATATCATAAACCACGTGCGCGGCGTGAACCGCGTATGCTATGATATCTCCTCGAAGCCGCCGGCCACAATCGAGTGGGAGTAAAAAAATGGCATAATATTAACATTTACCTATTGCAATTACGAATTTTTAAGTTATCTTTGCGGGGTAATGCGGTATGTAACCGCATTACCCCGCTCTATTTACAATAGAACCACGACAACAGCAAACCTTTAATTTCACTACGTTATCTTCACCATAATTTATTAACACCGTGCCTACGGCACATAAAAACACATTTTGCAAATGAAAAAGCTTCTTCTAGCCGCAGTAATCGCATTGGCAACCGCAGGGGCAGCCTTTGCTCAGCAAGGTAAAATGGCAGCCGGAATCAACCTCGGCGTAGTTCCCAGCCTTGAAAGCAACCTCAAAGTCACCAACTTCCAACTCGGGGCAAAATTCCAATACGGAATCACTGACGATTTCCGCGCCGAAGCCGACCTGGAATACGGCTTCAAGTCGAAAGGTATCAGTGTGTTTGACGTAACTGCCAACGTGCACTACCTCATCAACGTTGCTGACCGTTTCAAAATCTATCCACTCGTAGGTCTCGGCTGGGGAAGCATCACACAGGATTTCGGCGGAATCTCATTTGACGACTTCTTGAAAGACAATGGACTCCAGTCGCAATGGAACCAGCTTCCCGGTTATGTCAAAGACGACATACGCAAGGAATTCGAAGATTCGATGGATGCAGCCGGTTCTGAATCCGTAAGCCGTTTTGTGTTCAACGTGGGTGTAGGCGGCGAATATGACATCACCGACAATCTAGCACTCAATCTCGAAGTGAAATACCAGTATATGAAGGATTTCAACCGCATGCCCATCACCCTCGGCATAGCCTATAAATTCTGACCACTATTCGGATTTCCAAATGATATAATCAAGTCTCCGGGAGCGTAACACCTCTTTGGAGATTTTTATTATCGGCATCTCAGCCGCTAATAAACAGCATCTTAACAAATTTTGCCCATACACGATATAAAAAAAACGGTAATTTGCGCCCCGACAAAGCAATTTTCCCTATCTTTGCAGTTGTGAAAGCATGTGATTTTTAAAATCAGGAATTTCAACATAAACCAAAAACAAAGAAAATGGCTTACGTAATTACAGACAAATGTGTCGCTTGCGGCACCTGCCTCCCCAACTGCCCGGTTGAGGCTATCTCAGAAGGTGAAATCTACGTTATCGATCCCGACACCTGCATCGAATGCGGCACCTGCGCAGAGGTTTGCCCCAGCGAGGCAATCATCCCCGGTGAATAATCGGTAGTAATGACTAAAAAGCGCGTCGGCATAATCCAATTGCCGACGCGCTTTTTATATTCCGGTAACCCTGTAATCCTGTCATCACATTACAATGGCATAATTCTATATCCCACCGGCACCGTCACATTACCGAATATCGTGATATGCCGGTATGTCGGCAACAAACCGCACTTTTCGGTTTTCATAATCAACCTCGCAGCAAAAATGGCGCAAACCGTTGGATACGATGAGCCAGCGGGCATGCAACACCATGTTGTAACGCACAATCTGGTCGAACACCCGCTGGGTGATTTCAACATGGGGAGCCTTATATTCCACAATCATAACCGGGCGAAGCCCTTCCGACGAGAACAGCACCGTGTCGCAACGGCGTGAAGTCCCGTTCAACGTCAGCGGCACCTCGTTACCCATCAACGCAGCAGGGTAACCCAGATTTTCCGTAAGATGGGCAACAAAATGCTGGCGCACCCACTCTTCGGGAGTAAGGGCCACCCATTTCCCACGCAAAGGGTCGAGAACACGCTCAACCCCGTCGGGGCATTGCCGCACCTTCAACGGGGCCGGGGGGAGGTTCAATTCAGGTAATCTTTGCAAAGCAACAGGTTTTAATACTTTCGATTTCCGCTTGTGGAAATTTCTGTGTAAATTTACAAAACTTTTTCCAATACGTTCCACACCGGCAGCAGCAACGACAAATTCAATTCTATGGCAGAGACCCCGACATTCCAGACAATAAGCCGCGACCTGCGTGCAGGCCGCCCGGCGCCGGTCTACCTGCTTCACGGTGAAGAAGGGTACTACATCGACGCACTTGTCTCACAGTTCGAGATGCTGGTATCAGAATCAGAACGCGATTTCGACCTCACGGTTCTTTATGCGCCCGAACTTGATTCCCCGCGCACAGCCGTAAACGCCGCCCGCCGCTATCCTATGTTTGCGCAGCGCCAGGTGGTGATTGTCAAGGAAATACAGACCGCCGGAGCCAACTTCCTCAACGCCCTGGCCGAATATGCCGCCAATCCGGCGCCAACAACGGTGTTGTGTCTCTGCTGCCGAGGGCAGCAAGCCCGTGGAGCCGAATTCCTCAAGGCACTACGTGCAGGCAACGGCATCAACTTCGAGTCAAAGAAACTCAATGAACGCGGCATCGGGGCAGCCGTCACGGAATTCATCCACGAACAGGGGCTGAAAGTAGAGCCTAAAGCCCTCACGATGATATGTGACTTTGTGGGTACCGACCTGTCGCGTATCTACAACGAGGTGGCCAAACTCACCGTCACCCTCGGAAAGGGGGCTGTGGTGACCCCCGAAGCCGTGGAACGCAACATCGGGATTTCAAAAGACTATAACAACTTCGAATTCCTCTCGGCTGTTGCCAACGCCGACACCGCCAGGGTGATGCGCATTCTCCGCTATTTCCGTTCCAATCCCAAGGCCAACCCCGTGCAGGTGCTGGCAGTGGTGTTGTTCAATTTCTTCTCCAATATGCTCGTGGCCTATTACGCAGCCGACAAGAGCGAACGCGGGCTGATGAACGAACTCGGATTCCGCTCCCCATGGCAGCTGAAGGATATAAATGCCGGTATGCAGCATTACGGCCCATGGCAGGTAATCGAAATAATCGGGTTAATCAGGCGCTTCGATGCGGCGTCAAAGGGCAACGGCTCGCGCCTCGACCCCTACGACCTCCTGTTCGACCTGGCTATACACATACTCAACCCGCTGGGTCAAAAGGGCATACAGCTATAACACACCGCAAATCCCGGCTCTCCAACCTAATAAACCCTGCAAAATGAAGATAACGAGATTTTTATCCGCCATATCGGTTGCAGCATCGGCCATAACGGCATCAGCGGCATCAATCGACGATGCACGCCGCCTGGCCGAAGATGGCGACACCCAAGCAGCCATAACCGTGTTGCAACAGCTCGAACAGGAAACACCCCGTGATGCCGAAGTGTCGAAAATGCTAGGCGACCTATATCTGGCCACAGCCCGTGATGCCGAAGCGCTCGATGCCTATAATGCAGCCCGCAGGAAGGGGAGCCGCGAAGCCGTGCTTGCCTTGGCGGAAATGGCCAACATAGAATACCGTGTCGACGATGCACGGCAGTTGGTGGCAGATTACCGCAAACTGCTTAAAAAGGGGAAACGCACCATCCATCCCGACAATTCAGGCGATATAGACGAACGCATCGACCGAACCGAAAACATGCTCGGACGCGTGGAACAAATCGAGGTTATCGACTCCCTGATAGTCGATGCCGACGATTTTTTCACACACTACCGCCTGTCGCCTGAAAGCGGGTCGTTAAATCCTGTCAGCGAGCTACCTGAAGGTTTCGATGCCGCCGAACCTACAGTCGTTTACGAGCCTGAAAGCCGCAGGCAGATGATTTGGGCCGTTCCAGACACTACCGGGAGTTTCGCCCTCTACTCGTCATCGGCACTATATGGTGACTCGTGGGAGACCCCCATACCTCTTGGAGCCGACCTTGGCGAAGGGGGCGACGCCAACTACCCCTTCCTCATGCCCGACGGAGTTACGCTATATTATGCCAACGACGGAGCGAACTCACTAGGCGGACTTGACATTTTCATATCACGCCGTAACGACGACGGGTTTCTGCAACCGCAAAACCTGGGGATGCCGTATAATTCCCCTTACGATGACTACCTGCTTGCAATCGATGAACTTACAGGGGTAGGATGGTGGGCTACCGACCGCAACCGCATCCCCGGAAAGGTTACCATCTATGTGTTCGTCCCACAGGAGCTTCGGCGGAACGTCGACCCCGACAACCCGGATTTGATTTCACGGGCACGCCTTACTTCGATACGTGACACGTGGAACCCTGAAACCGACCGCGCTGAAATCATCGAACGCATCATAGCCGTGAAAAACGACGTCAGCAACCGCCAACGCCAGTTTGAAATCGCGATTCCGGGACGAGGCATCTACACCAACTACGCGGATTTCCGAACCCCGCAGGCACGCGATGCCATGCACAAATATGTGGAGAACCTTGAAAAGGTAACTTCAGCCCGCCAGCGACTGGCCGCCATGCGCGAGGGATATGCCAAAGGGAACCGCTCGGATGCTGATGTTATAAAGCAGGCCGAAGAACAACTCGACGCGGCACAGGCTGCCCTGATTACCCTGCGTAACGACGTGATTACACTCGAACGCTGACCAAGCCGTCAAACCCCGCCATCCGGTAACCCATCCTGACAAACCACAATTTAAAGCACAATTCACCAATGCTCTCTTTTCTTGCCTCACTGGCCATACTTATCGCAGGCTACATCATCTATGGCGCATTCGCCGAAAAAGTGTTCGGCATCGACCCCGGGCGCCCCACACCGGCTATAACAAAAGCCGACGGGGTCGATTTCGTGCCGATGCCCACATGGAAGGTGTTCCTTATCCAGTTTCTCAACATAGCAGGGCTGGGGCCTATTTTCGGAGCAATAATGGGGATAATGTTCGGTCCGGCAGCATATCTGTGGATTGTGTTAGGCACTATTTTTGCGGGGGCGGTACATGACTATATCTCCGGCATGATTTCGCTCAGGGCCGACGGCGCCTCGCTCCCCGAAATCGTAGGCCGGGAACTCGGTTCCGGCATCAGGCAGGTGATGCGTGCCTTCTCGATTGTGCTGCTGATACTGGTCGGCGGGGTATTCGTGGTGACAACATCCGGCCTTGTGGCCTCGCTTACTCCCGACAGCCTCGATGCCACATTCTGGGCAGTGGTGATATTCATCTACTACCTTATGGCAACGATGTTCCCTGTCGACAAGCTGATAGGCAACATCTACCCCCTGTTTGCAGTCGTACTGCTGTTCATGGCCGTAGGTCTTGTGGGGGTGATGCTTTTCGGCGACGTAACGGTGCCTGATGCATTTGCTTCCGGCCTTGGCAACCATTATCCTGAGGCAGGACGCTCCACCCACCCCGTTTTCCCGATGCTGTTCATCTCTATAGCCTGCGGTGCGATTTCCGGCTTCCACGCCACGCAGTCGCCCATGATGGCACGTTGCATGAAAAACGAACGGCTGGCACGCCCGGTGTTCTACGGCGCCATGGTGGCAGAGGGTATTGTTGCCCTCATATGGGCAGCTGCCACAATCACCTTTACCAAAGGTTACGACGGGCTGGCCGAATACATGGCCCAACCGGGTCATAGCCCCAGCTCGCTTATCCACGACATATCGACCTCATGGCTGGGCGCGGTAGGCGGCATAATAGCGGTTATAGGAGTAATCGCGGCACCCATAACCACAGGTGACACGGCATTGCGCAGCGCAAGGCTTATAGTGGCCGATTTTACCCGTTTCAGACAGGATAAGATATGGCAGCGAGCCTTGGTGTCAATCCCGCTGTTCATCCTGACCTACCTGGTCATGACTATTGACTTCAACGTGCTGTGGCGCTATTTCGCATGGAGCAACCAGACTATGGCAGTGTTCACGCTGTGGGCATCGACAGTATATCTTGCCCGACACGGACGCCTGTACATCATAACCCTGGTTCCCGCCATGTTCATGACGATGGTATGCACCAGCTACATCCTTGTCGCCCCTTCGCCCGAAGGATTCGGCATTGACTACAGCCTGTCGTTAGGATTCGGAGCCATGGCCACAGTGGTTCTGACAGCCCTCTTTGCCCGTTACCTGCGCTCACTGCCCCCTGTGGCAATGCGCCCTGCCGCATCATAACCACATTTCCCGGACTTATACCGCAACAGCGCGGCACCGACACATTATCATATCCGGGTTGCCTGAAACCCGGTCAAAAAAGATTGTTACAATATGGATTTCCTATCGCTAATCGGCAATAGCCGTCTATACACATTTCATTCACACACGGAATTCTGCGACGGACGCGCCCAAATGGAGGCTTTCGCACGCGAGGCCGTGCGCCAAGGGTTCACCCACTACGGTTTCACACCGCACTCCCCACTGCCCATACCATCGCCATGCAACATGACCCGCGACAATGTGCCCCGCTTTTTAGCCGAGGTTGGCCGGATACGTGCCGAATATGGTGACCGGTGCCGTTTTTATGCAGGTATGGAAATTGATTATCTAGGCGATGAATGGGGTCCGTCACACCCTTATTTCGCGTCACTGCCGCTTGATTACTCCATCGGCTCCGTGCATTTCATCCCGGCGCAGGATGGCGGGTACATCGATATTGACGGGCGCTTTGACAGCTTCCAACGCAAAATGAAAGAGCATTTTCATGAGGATATACGCTATGTGGTGGAAACATTCTTCCGCCAGTCGCACCGTATGCTCGATGCCGGAGGATTCGACATAATCGGCCATCTTGACAAAATAGGGCACAACGCATCGCATTGGAAGGATGGCATTGAAAACGAGCCGTGGTATAAGCACCTGGCCGATGAACTGATCGACCATGTGACAGCATCAGGTGTAACCGTTGAAATAAACACCAAGGCAAAGGCCGACCACAACAGGATATTCCCGCATGAACGCCACCTGCAACGCCTCATGGAAGCAGGAGTGCCGGTGATTGTGAACTCCGACGCCCACGTACCGGCACTTATAAATGCCGAACGCCCCTACGGGCTCAGCCTTATATTATCCTGATATCAATCCCGCTGACTTACATCACCTTTTTCTGTCCTTTCCCATCGGTCTCCTTCCCATAGGCAACCGCATGCGAAGGGCAGATATGGTAACACCGCAGGCACAAGGCACATTTCCTTCCCCACACAGGATTCCCGTCGCTCATCGATATATTCCCAAGCGGGCAGCTGACTGCACATAGCCCGCAAGCGGTGCATTTATCGTTATGACGGAAAGGTGCCGGCGACATGCAGAACCGTTTGAAAAACGGATATACCACAGCGGTTTTCAGCCATGCCGACGCACCTCTGACCACATCGCTATCGGCAAACCCGCGCCTGATTGCCTCAGCAACAGCACCGACACGCCGTGGCATCGCATCTGTTTTGGCAGCGGCAATTTCAGGGGCATCGACATCAAACCCCTTCATAAGCACATAGGTGTTGGGCATCTGGACCGAAAATGCGCCGCGCGGGTTCCATCCGCGTCTCCCTATCAGCTTACGCCATTGATTGTCGGCAAAGCCGATGTCGTCGCCGCATGTACACACCATAAAATGCCCGGTGCCATGCGCTCCTTTTATTTTCGACCGGCGGATAAAATCGGCCACAACCGGGGGTAGCCCCCATGAATATATCGGGAACACCCACACCACGACCTCCCCTTCGGGAACTTCGAGTACCTGCGAGGAAGGCGACAGAAGCAAATCCCCCTCCAACGGGAGGATTCTGCCCCCTATATGCCGTTGCAGCTCTTTGGCCACAAGCATGGAGTTACCTGTACCTGAAAACGTTATAATCATAGGCTATACATTCTCATTATCCTGATACGTAATGCAGCGAAAACCGGGAATACCAAGGCATTCCCGGCTGATACGTATGTTTATCTGATTGTAACCTGCGTTGCCCCGTAACCATATTCCCTGAACGAGGCATCCTGCACGTCATGCCCCTTGTAACGGTAGTTAAGCTCCTTCATAAGGGCTTGGCGCAGAATCCCTTCCCCTTTGCCATGGATAAACACTATTTTTTTACCATGGTTACGCAGATTCTCGTCCATCGCCTTTCGGAAAGCATCAACCTGGTAGTTGAGTATATCGGCATTCGACAAACCGTTGGTATTGTCGATAAGTTCGTTGATATGCAGGTCGACCACCATCGGCCCCTCCTTCGGCTGCTTTTTTTGCACAGGGCGAGCCGACGGGCGACGGTCGGCAGCCCGTTTCTGCCTCATGGCATCCTCAATACTGGAACTGTCGAAAACCATCGAACGCTGGGGAATATCATTCTTCACAATGTCTATGGCTATTACAGGCTCATCGAAATATGTGTTTTCGCGGAAGCAATGCAGCTTGAAGAATTTCGTTGTGTCAAGATGGGTCTCAATCGCCACCGGGGCTTTGAGCTTGAACTCCTTGTCGCGCTTGAAGGCTACATACTGGAACGCGACACGGTCGAGTCGCCCCACCTGGTCGCCCGACAGTTCCTCAAGAAAAATCTGCATGTTAGGCTCTACAAGCCCCGCAAAACGGGTAGTCCAGCCGCTCTCTTCGTCAGCCCGTGAAAGGTATGTGAAATACAGGTAATAATTGGAATCATTGACCAGGTAAGCCTCGAATGTAGTTGTCGTAAGGTGTTTGAGTTCCACCGCCTCATAGGCCAGCACCACATTCAGCGTATCACCTCCGGGCGTTTCCGCAACAGGCGCCGGTTTCGGGGCTTCAGGCACGGTTGTAGGCACGAATTTGCTTTGACGTTCCTTTTCCTGCTCCTGCTTTTTCTGACCTGTGCCGCCGAAAATATCCCGGCGCGACGTCTCCTCACCGGCAACACTCACCACCACCAGCTCTTTCAGAAGCACCGGTGTCACAAATCCGTCATCCTCCTCGACATGGGCAATCTGACCGTCGATTTTAACCACCCGGCCACCGCCTGTGGTGCTGAGGAATCTCACTGTATCTCCTACTTTTGCCATATCATTCGTTCTAATTTGAATACAAACTTACGTAAATTTCCGTAATTTTGCATCATGGTTAAGAATCTAAGAATCGAGGAATTCGACTATCCGCTGCCCGACGACCGCATCGCACGATACCCGCTGGCACAGCGCGACAGCTGCAAGCTGCTTATGCGCCGCGCCGACGGCTCTGTTTCAGACCACGTTTTCACCGAGCTTCCGGGGCTTCTGCCCATGGATGCCATGCTGGTCTATAACAACACGCGTGTAATCAACGCACGCCTCCGTTTTCGGAAGCCCGAAGGGGCTACAATCGAGATTTTCTGCCTGGAGCCGGTGGAACCGCGCGATTATGCTGTCAGTTTCGCCCAAAACGGGCGTTGCTCATGGACATGCTTTGTAGGGAACTCCAAACGATGGAAACATGGCACTCTTGAAATGCAGCTCACCGCAGCAGGGAAACCTGTCACATTCAAGGCCGAACGTCTTTCCAAAGAAGGAAATGCATCGACGGTGGAATTCACATGGGATAATCATGAAATCACGTTTTCCGAAATAATTTCAGCTGTCGGGGAAATCCCTATACCCCCCTACCTCAACCGCTCGACCGAGGCATCCGACCAAACCGACTACCAGACGGTATATTCACACATCGACGGCTCTGTAGCAGCACCCACCGCCGGGCTGCATTTCACCGACAAGGTGCTGAAAGAAATATCCGACCGGGGCATTCCTCGGCGCGAACTCACCCTGCACGTAGGAGCCGGGACATTCCAGCCTGTGAAAGCCGACGAAATAGGCGACCACGAGATGCATAGCGAGTTCATAGCCGTAAGCCGCGACCTCATTAACGAACTGGCACAGGGAAATCACCGCGTGATTGCCGTAGGGACAACCTCTGTACGCACACTTGAAAGCCTCTATCACGCCGGACGGCTTATATTATCGGGAAACTGGCAGGGCGAGGTGCCGCAATGGGCGCCTTACACCGACGAAGCCGACACCCCCTGCACAACCGAAGCCCTGAAGGCCATCACCGACTATCTCGACGCCCGTGGGGAGAACTCATTTATAGCATCGACACGCATAATAATCGCGCCGGGCTACCGCTACCGCGTTGTCAAAGGGATGGTGACCAACTTCCACCAGCCCCGTTCCACCCTTCTCCTGCTCGTGTCGGCATTCACCAACGGCGACTGGCGCCCGGTCTATGACCACGCACTTGCAAACGGCTACAGGTTTCTCAGCTACGGCGACGCCTGCCTGCTGGAAGGCATGCCATAAGCCAATCATGTAATCATAAACCGAAAGCCCCATTAAATGTCTGTTATCTGACATTTAATGGGGCTTTCGGTTACTATTTTAAACGGCCGGGCGAATTAAAGATATTTATCGCCGAAGGCCATATGTGCGTCATTCACCATCTGCTTGATGCGCTGCTCCTCGGCCTTGGGGCAAATCAGCAACACATCACCGGCATCTGCCACTATATAATCGGTCAGCCCGTTGACCACCACCAGCTTTTCACCGTCAACAGCGAATATATTGCCAGTGGAATTATAGGCCAGCACATTGCAATTCTGGGTAACGTTGCCATCGCGGTTGCGTGGCGAATTGTCGTAAAGGGCGCTCCATGTGCCAAGGTCGTTCCATCCGAACGAAACGCATTCCACATACACGTTCGAGGCTTTCTCCATCACGGCGAAATCAATCGAAATTCCCACGCAACCGGGGAAATTACGGTTGATAAAGTCACGTTCCGCCGGCGTTCCAAAAAGCCCCTCCCCTTTTTCAAAGGTGGCCGAAACGTCAGGAGCATTATTTTTCAACTCGCGTATAATGGTTTGGGCGCCCCATAGGAAAATCCCGGAATTCCAAAAGAACTCGCCCGACTCCACAAAAACCTCGGCCAGTTCAAGCGCCGGTTTTTCGGTGAAGGTCTTGACCTTGCATATAGGGCCGTCGCCAACCGGGGCGCCAATCTGGATATACCCGTAACCGGTTTCGGGACGTGTCGGTTTGATGCCGAGCGTAAGCAACGCATCGTTTTTCTCAACGAACTCAAAACCATTGAGTATAGCCTCTTCAAAAACCTGCTCCCTGGTAATCAGATGATCGCTCGGAGCCACCATGATACTGGCATGCGGGTCAATCGCGGCGATATGATAGGCCGCCCAGGCGATGCAAGGCGCGGTGTTACGGCGCGCAGGCTCAAGCAGAATCTGGCTTTCGTCGAGTTCGGGCAACTGCTCCCTTACCAGGGGGGCATACTGTTCATTGGTGACAATCAACACATTCTCCTTCGGCACGATGGGAAGCACCCTGTCGTAGCTCATCTGCAACAGGCTCCGGCCAGTGCCGAGGAAATCAATAAACTGTTTCGGACGCGAAGAGCGGCTGTAAGGCCAGAAACGGCTGCCGATGCCTCCGCACATTATAACACAATAACGATGTTGGTCAATCATATCGTAATGTATGGATTATTTAGCTGATATGGTGTTTTCGCTTTGCTAAGGTAGGGGTTTATCCTGAGATGTGCAACTTGAATAGACGGAAGGCATCCGTAACAGGTGTCGGCATGCCCTGTTTTGCGACAAAAAAAACGCCCTCAGGCTGCACCATTCCTAATCCTTATGCGTTTTATAAAAAGGGGCTGCAACAATTTTTTCGACAGTAAAGTCTTTTCGACTTAAGCTCTAAAATCGTAAATTTGCACCTAAGTGATTGTCTGAAATTTTTTCCAAAAGATTTTTTCAACAACCTATAAGTGCCGGGGCATACCGCCTTCCAGAACCTCAACCGATTGTTTTTCCAATCCCATCCCTATGAAACTTAAAAACCTGCTATATACCTGCCTTGTAATAATCATACTGCTGTCGGCGGCAAACGCCGAAGCGGTCAGCCCTTATCCTGCCCTGGAAACAAAAGCAGCACGATTTTTCAAATATAAGGAATGGGCATCGGCATCGGCTATGTTCGACCTCATGCTTGAGGAGCGTCCCGATGTGGCACAAACCTACGGCCAGGCCATAGTGTCTAACGGGATGATGGGAAATCACGACGCCCAGGCACATCTTATGGCCAAAGCACTCGACAACCACATACCTTTCGACTCCGTATTCTCCGGGGTTAAGGAATGGAGCTTCCATATCGGCAAGCCACACCTGTTTGAGAAATTCCTGATCGATACACGCGAAACGCACCCCTGGATGCAGCGCACCATCAACGGCTATCTGCTGAAATACTATTCACTCAGGCGCAACGGCCCCGAAATGATTACCTACAGCCACACGATGCTCGACGGAGCACCCGACAATATCAGCTTCCTGACACTTCTTGCCGAAGGATATATGCTGAATGGTGACACCGACAAGGGTATTGCAACCTATAAACATATCCTGCATCTGTCGCCCGACAATTACCATGCCTTGCTGACATTAGGCAACTGGTATGCATCCAGGCCGGGGACATCCCAGGCAGAATCACCAGTTTATTACCTTGAGCGTGCCGATTCCCTGCGACCTACCCCCTATGTCACCGCCCTTATAAAGCAATTGAAAAAATGAAGGGGTGTAATTGCCGACTCATACGGGTCGCGGCTTGCGGGGCCGCAGCCAGCGAGTTTATTTACGACCGAAATCAGCAGGGATTTCTCCCCACAGGTCGGTATCCCAGCGCAACACGGGATTTGACGTAGAATGCGTCTGAATCCATATATCGGCACGGGCCAAAAGCTCGAAAATCTTACCGTTTCGCGACGTGCGGGTCAGTTTTGTTCGACATCCTCGGCTCTTAACCCAGCTGCGTGCCGTGCGTGAATCGCTGTAGACCGGGGTCACAGAATCCCCCTTGTTATAAAGATATGCCAATGCATGCACCAGTGCGAGGTATTCGGCAACATTGTTTGTGCCATCCTCCAACGGGCCGACATGAAACAACTCTATACCCGACTTTACGTCTACCCCACGGTATTCCATACGTCCCGGGTTACCGGCACACGCTCCGTCAACAGCAATCGCATCAGGATTGATTTCAGGAATCTCGCCCAACGACAAATGTTCGGACGAATGCGCCTGTGCCGCGTTATGACCGGCAATCGACATGATGATAGAAGCCTCGTCGGCAGAATCTCCCCGAAAAGCCAACGTGGCGGCAACCTGGGAGTCAAAAGCCTTGAAACGGGCGCCAGGGAATCCCGTCACCTGCTCGCGGCAGTCATCCCAGTCTTCATACACCCCAGGCTCCCGTCCCACCCAGACAACATAGAATTTACGTTTTCCCATATAACAATGCGCACAATTTCAGCTCAATGATAACAACAAACGGATATCGGTGCAACGCATCCCGACCATACGTGCCACGCGGTCGTTGACCACCTTCCCCATAAAGGTCAGCGCGGCCTCCTGCAATCCTGGTGTCAACGGGAGCATCGCCCCGGATTCGCCGCATCCGGCAATCTGGTTAAGCAAGGTTATAAACGTGTCGCTAAGAGCCATCGCGGCCGTGCGCGGCACCGTGCTGCCCGGATTGATAAAACATGCCCTCACATGGTCGGATGCCATATCGTTAGCCATTGCAAAACCGGTGGCACTCTTACAGCAATTACGGTCGATTTCACCGAGGTCGACCATACGGGCAGCCGGGAAAGCGTTTCCAGGCGTTTCCGATAGGTCAAACAGCAGGACTTTACGCTTAAGGATACGGCCCATGTCGCCGTCGACCGGCAGAGCATCACGTCGGTCAGTAACAATAACAATATCCGCTGTCCGCAAGGCGTTTTCCAACACGTGCGGATGAACCGACGACCCTATCACCCCGTTGCCAAGCTGGCGTAGGGCGGCACGCAGCTGGTAGACATCGTCATCAAACAGGCGCACCACCGCTCCCAGCCCAATAGCCGAACGGGCTGCGGCACACGCTGCAAGGCATGAACCGATAATGGTAACCTCGCACGGTATGACACCGGCAATGCCTCCCAGCAGAATCCCTTTCCCGTTAACCGGGTCGGCAAGCATCGAGGCGGCGATAGTCATGGCACTGCGGCCATCTATTTCCGACAATATGTCGCCGAAAGGACGGTTGCCGAGAGGGTCACGAACAAGGTCGATGGCAATATTGATTATACGCCGTGCAATCAGCTCGCGCACCACTTCGGCTCCTTGCCGACGTGAGAAATTTGCAAGACTGAGCAATATTGCCCCACGTCGCAACATGCGTATGCCGGCCATTTCAAGCGGTGCGAGATGAATCACAATATCGGCCTGCAATGCCTCCCGGCGCCCCACTATCCTCGCCCCTGCCCTGGCATATGCCTCGTCGGGATAATGTATGAAGGCAGCCGCCCCGCTTTCCACATTCACCACGAAGCCCATGCGGGTAAGCGCCCCCACCGCTTCGGGAGTAAGGGGGAAACGCCGTTCGGCAGGATTGTCGCATTTTGGAAGCCCTATGGTGGCATTCCTCCGTGCCTCCAATGTCGGGGCAGGAGCTTCGAGCGGCGTTGCCGCCATGTCATTGTGGCCAGATAGCATGATGTCGGTCTGAGAGATTGTCTAAAAATTTTTTCAAAGGGATTGTCTGCTGATTTTCAGGCTCTTTTTGGTAATTTTTTAGCTTTTCAGCGGTCACGATGCCCGTAGACAATCTCTGAATTATTTAACAAATCAAGCACCTTATAGAATTCATTGCAGGACTCGGCGATTTCAACCTCCGATTCAAGCCGGTCGGAAGGGAACCTGACCTGTGCAAGCGAGTAGAACGGCTCACGCTCCAGGAGTTTCGACTTTACGAACGCCTCTATTTCCGACGGGGCAAGCCCTGCGAGAAGCGGACGTTGCGCCTGGGCTTCAAGCAACCTACGCACCAACACAGGGAGAGATGCCTCCAGCAGCACCGTCACCCCATGGGCATTCATCCATTCCATATTGCCCGAATGGCAGGGTGTCCCCCCTCCGCACCCGATAATCACGTCATTACGACAGGCAGCTTCACGCAGCATCCTTGACTCAAGAGAACGGAATGCCGCCTCACCCCTCGTCCGGAATATTTCCTGGACCGACAAAACCTCATGACGCTCGATAAGCTCGTCAAGGTCGACATAATCGAGCCTGGCCGCACCTGGAAAGGCATTTGAACCGGAGAGGGCGCGACCGAGAGTGGTTTTGCCTGCCCCCATAAAACCGATGAGAAACACTGGCTGCATAAGCAATACGTTACATCAAAGGGCTTCACCCTTGCAACGGTTATCCCGCCTGATTATTTCCGCTGTTGTTTCAGCAAATCGCGAATTTCGGTGAGGAGTACTTCTTCCTTGGTAGGAGCCGGATCGGGCGCTGGCGCGGCAGCCTCTTCGAGTTGCTCTTTTTCTGTTTTTTTACGCAGGTTGTTGATAAACTTTATCATTACGAAGATGCAGAATGCCACGATAAGGAAATCGACAACAGTCTGGACCCATGCCCCCCAGTTCATTGATACTTCAGGTTTCAACACCTCCTGGCCGTCCATCACAGCCTTTTGGATTACCCACTTGTAATCAGTGAAGTTTATGCCGCCTGTAACCACCCCTATCAACGGCATGATTATGTCATTTACAAGCGAGCTTACGATTTTACCGAAAGCTGCACCGATAATAACACCGACAGCCATGTCGACAACGTTGCCTTTCATGGCAAATTCCTTGAATTCCTTTAAGAAATTGCTCATTGTATCCTGTTTTTACTGTTAATCTCAATTATGTATCCCCAAGAGATTGCCTGCATCATCAAGCCTATCCCCCCTACAGACCGGCCTTGCCAAGCGCTGCCAGCGAAATTCCCAATGTAATCACGGCAACTATCAGCAGTACAGGCAGCCCGACTGATATAATCAATCCGGCAACTGCCAGCCCGCGAGGTTTCTTCCCCATACCGATTGCGGAAAACACCACAGCCAGCAACCATATAAGCCATCCTACATAAGGCACCCACCCTATCACGGTGGTTATGAGTGACAACACAAAACCCGCAACACCCATAGGGTTGTTCTGCGGCATCGTTTGTTGTGCCGGTGCAGGCTGCCACTGCTGACGAGGCGGTTGATTGTAATAAGGTTCACCGCCATAGCCGGGTGCGGCATCCATGTATGGTTCGCGGCCGCGATTACGCCGGTCGCCGGGGAACGGTGGCGGAACAGGCGCGCCCCCGCCATAGGGATGCCCCGTATTGTTATAGTAACCGTTGTCGTTCGACATAATAATCCTCCTTGTTGTTATAATTTGCAAATATACGCAATATTCCCTATATTTGCCTCATGGTTTGATAAAACCGGCGCAGCGTCCGGCATTTCGGGCAGAGCGCCGCGTTGTGCCCCCTTAAACTCTAACTTTCGTTATTTTATGGAAACGCGTGAAAAGTCTGTCGTTGCCGAAAACGCCACGAACGACCTAGCCCCCAACCCAGTTGCAGAAGCAGTTACCGCTTCAGCAGAACCAATCGCAGCCGAGCCGGCAATGGAAACGGCACAGGCACCAGGCACCGCCGATGAACACACCGACGAAGCCATCTTATCAGAAAACACACCGGCCGCCGACAATGTTGACACGGAATGCACCACACCGCAGGCAACGTCGAAAGAGGATGTGATTGCATCCCTGGAACGCATGGCCGATGACGGCAACAACTCCGAAATCTCGCGCGAAGATATCGCACGGCTCAAACAACAATTCTACGCGTTCCGTAAAACGGAAATCGAAGCCGAACAGGCCGCGTTCGTAGCTGCCGGTAACGATGAAACGGCATTTATCCCGTCGCCTGACGCTGACGAAGAACGCTTCAAAGAGCTCCTTAACCGTGTGCGCGACCGCAAAGCCGCTATCGCTGCCGCACAGGAAGCCGAGCGCCTTCAGAATTTCGAACGGAAAAAAGCCCTCATCGAAGAGCTTCTGACCATATCGGCCGACACCGACAACGTGAACCGTGCGTTCCCGAGGGTAAAGGAAATTCAGGCCGAATTCAAACTAATCGGGGAAGTGCCGCCAACCGAAGCCACCGACCAATGGAAGGCTTACCAAAGCGCTGTAGAGCAGTTCTACGACCAGCTCAAGGTCAACAAGGATTTGCGCGATTACGACTTCCGCAAAAACCTGGAGCTAAAAACCATGATATGCGAGGAGGCCGAACGTCTCGACTCCGAGGAGGACGTAATCCTGGCATTCAAACGCCTCCAGAACCTTCACGATGAATGGCGCCAGGCCGGACCCGTGGCAAAAGAATTGCGCGAGGAGATATGGGCGCGGTTCAAAGAAGCCTCGGCTGTGGTGAATAAGAAATACCAGGCATTTTTCGAAGAAAGGAAAGCCCGCGAAGCCCGGAACGAGGCTGAAAAAACCGCACTTTGCGAACGGGTCGAAACCATCGACCTCACTGCCATCAAGAGTTTCCCTGCATGGGACGAGATGACCAAGACCGTTCTCGCCGCACAGGAAGAATGGAAAAAAGTAGGTTTCGCATCGCGCAAAATCAACAACGAGCTGTTTGCACGTTTCCGAAAAGCATGCGACAATTTCTTTACCGCCAAAGGTGACTACTACCACAAGATAAAGGAAGAAATGGCCGCGAACCTGACAAAGAAAACCGCATTGTGCGAACAGGCCGAAGCTCTCAAAGATTCTACCGACTGGCATAAAACAGCCGACCGCCTTGTTGCATTGCAGAAGGAATGGAAAACCATCGGCACGGTTGCAAAGAAACACTCCGATGCAGTGTGGCACCGCTTCCAGCAGGCATGCGACAGCTTCTTCGAAAAACGGAAGAAAGCCCTTAACGAAGGCCGTTCGGAAGAACAGGCAAACCTGAAGGCGAAACGCGAAATAATCGAGCAGCTGAAAGCCATCCCCGCCGACACCCCACGTAACGAGGCTATGGCGAAAGTAAAGGAGCTTCAAGCCTGCTGGCAGCAAATCGGCCATGTGCCTTTCCGCGAGAAAGACAAACTATATGATGACTACCGGGCTATATGCGACGCTTTCTATGCCCGCTCTCGCGATGCCAGGGGCGGCATGAAACGTTTCGAGGATGTGATAAAGGAAATGGGGTCCGACGAAAGCAAGCTTCACCGCGAACGCGACCGCATACTCCGCACACTCGACATACGACGCAACGAGTTGAAAACCTACGAAAACAACCTCGGCTTCCTCTCATCGAAAAGCAAGTCGGGCGACTCGATGGTGCGTGAAATGGAACGCCGCATCCAGCGCATAAAGGATGACATTACCTCAATTGAGGAAAAGCTGCGTCTTATCAATGAAAAATTATAACAGGCAGCACTCACGTAAAAATCATCAAATAAGCGGCAGCTTCTTTAGGAAGCTGCCGCTTATTTGATGAACACACTTACTTAACAAGCCCAATCAGATTATATTTATCGGCGCCTTATAAAAAACACGCCCTGGAAGCAGATGCTTCCAGGGCGGTTTTTATCGAAACGAGATGGTTGATTAGCCGTTTACGTGCTTCATGTGGGCGATGAGGTCGAGAACCTTGTTAGAGTAACCGATCTCATTGTCATACCAAGACACAACCTTAACGAAGGTCGGGGTCAGCTGGATACCGGCCTTTGCGTCGAAGATAGATGTGCGTACATCGCCAAGGAAGTCAGAAGAAACAACTGCATCTTCGGTGTAACCGAGGATTCCTTTGAGTTCGCCTTCGGCAGCTTCCTTCATTGCAGCGCAGATTTCCTCGTAAGTAGCGGGCTTGGCGAGGTTTACAGTAAGGTCAACTACAGAGACATCGAGGGTGGGTACACGCATCGACATACCTGTAAGTTTGCCGTTGAGTTCGGGGATAACTTTACCTACAGCCTTTGCAGCACCGGTTGAAGAGGGGATAATGTTGCCAGAGGCAGCACGGCCACCACGCCAGTCCTTCATAGAGGGGCCGTCAACGGTTTTCTGTGTAGCGGTAGTGGAGTGAACGGTAGTCATAAGACCTTCAACAACGCCGAACTTGTCGTTGAGCACCTTGGTGATAGGAGCAAGGCAGTTGGTGGTGCAAGATGCGTTCGAAACGAACTGTGTACCCTTTACGTAAGTGTTGTGGTTTACGCCGCAAACGAACATGGGGGTGTCGTCCTTCGAGGGAGCCGACATAACCACATATTTAGCACCGGCTTCGATGTGTGCCTGGGCTTTTTCCTTGGTGAGGAAGAGGCCGGTTGACTCAACAACATATTCAGCTTCAACTGCACCCCATGCGATTTCTGCAGGGTTCTTGCATGCTGTAACGCGGATTTCCTTGCCGTTAACGATGAGGAGGCTCTTCTCCAAATCGTAATCAACAGTGCCGTCGAACTGACCGTGCATTGTGTCATACTTAAGCATGTAAGCCATGTAGTCAACGGGCAGAAGGTCGTTGATGGCAACTACTTCGATGTCGTCGCGCTTGGTTGAGGCGCGGAAAACGAACCGGCCGATACGGCCGAAGCCGTTAATACCTATTTTAGTCATAGTAGAAATGAATAAAAAAAGAAAATTGTTGGTTTCCTATTGTTAGTTTTAGTTAAAACAAGCTGAGAATCAGTTGCTTTAGCTCTATGCACCTATATAACAATCTTACATGCCGCATTGAGCACTGCAAAGTTACTAATTTTTCCGAAAAAAACTTATTCTCAAATTCTAAAATTAAAGAAAAATTTCCTTAATAAACCCCTGGCAGCAACGAGGTCAAAGTTCCGGGCATGCCGACGGGCATATCAGAGATTGCGTAAAATCTTTAACAATCCCTCACTTCGAATATGGAAAAATTGACCGACCCGTAAGCCCTGTGGTCAACAAAATGGGGCAGCGAGGAGAAATCATGTTTTTTGGAATGTTCGATAATAAAAACCGAGCCGGGATGCAACAGGCGGGAATGCAGGATTTTTACCGGGATTTCCTCAAATCCCGGAAGGTCGTAAGGGGGATCGGCAAACACTATATCATAAGCCGCATGCGAACTCTCTATGAAACGGAACACATCACCACGGATAAGCGTATGTTCGTTTTCCGCACCCAGCTCTTTGGCAACCTTGCGGATGAAATTAGCCTGCGTGGCGGCCTTCTCCACTGATGTGACATGGCTGCATCCACGCGAAAGGAATTCAAATGAAACTGCGCCTGTACCAGCAAAAAGATCGAGGGCCTTAGGTGCGTCACCTTCGAAATCAACCATATTCTCAAGCACGTTGAAAATATTTTCACGTGCAAAATCCGTTGTGGGTCTTGCGGTTATATTGCCGGGGACGTCAAAACGCCGACGTCCGTATTTTCCTCTGATTATACGCATGTTATTATCGGTTTGAAAAAACTTGTCAGTTCCCGGCTTCACTTCCCCCACCTGCCGGTGGCAATGGCGACATCAACGGGGCTACAACCATCTCGAACGGGGCAGCCAGCGACGCCTTCCCCGCACGGAACATCACCGACGGGAAAATGGCAGGCATCACATAACGCACATACCGCCGCAAAACAGGTGCTATAGCAGCACGTACATCGCGGTCGCCTGCAATCATAATCTCGTCGGTATCGCGAAGGCCGAGAGTGCTACGCGAGGCAAGGATATAGTACACGGCATCCATCGGCTCGACAAAGCGAAAAGAATTAAGCACCAAAGGTGCTCCCGAACCAAGGGTGACCACATCCAGGCGGTTGCCGGTTATATTGACCAGCGTCTTGCCCGACGGCCTTGCCGAATGCTTCATCCCGAAATAAGATGCGACCGGCACCAAAGGATGCCCGATGGAGGCGTTATGAAAAGTACGCCGCAGAAAACCAAGAATATCAGAAGGTATTTCAAAAGCCACGCAGGCATCCATGCCCGGGATATTGTCGACAAGCACTTCCGTGCGGACATCAGACGGGGGGAACATACGTTGCAAGCAAACCCCGGCACTTGATGCCGCCATGCCTGGCAACGCCGCCATGCGCGGCGCGTCATAATACACCATCACCCTCCTGAAATCAAGAAGAAGCATCGAGTTTTCATAAACAGCATCCTCCAGCGCCCTCAAAGCCGACGGCGCAGATGCATCAAGGCTTATGGTTTCATGAATCAGCGCATGGTTCTCATAAGGGGAAAAAGCGACAACCGACAATGACGAAGCCCCAGCCTCAAGCACAAGCTGCCACATCTGCGGTCTGTCGATAAGGTCTTTTCCCAACATATATAAAAATAAATCTTTAAGTCAATGAAATAGCGACCGGAATCACCGGGAAATGCAAACTGATAAAACGGCCTGCCTATCAGTAGGGACGGGCCTGACGCAGGCCGCCTGCATTATTGCGGGGCGAGGAAGAGTTGCGGCGGGCGTTGTTATATTGCGAACCGTTACCCCAGGCATCCTCTTCGAAGTAGTTCTGACCGAACCCTTCGTCATCCTCGTAATATTCCTCGTCGTCACGATCGCGGTTGTCATTGTTGCGGTCGCGGGTCTTCGGTTTGTTCTTCTTTATATCCTCAGGCTTCTGCATATCCACCGCTGTTTCAAACAGCGCCCACTCCTGGTCAATATCCCAGTTCTTGCGCAGATTCAGCTTTTTAGGGAAATAAAATACATCTTCCGGCTGGATTGAATCGGCCAGATTCCCGGTGTCCCATCGCCCGTTATGGTTTGCATCAACAAACGCACGGGCATAATAAGTTCCGGGGGTAACGAAATTGAACACTGCCGAACCGTTGCGCACAGTGGCCGTATCGACCACGGCATCCTGCTGCGACAGCAGTTCCACCACCACTGAGGCGGAATCACCCAGCAGCCCCAGGTCTGTTATATCGAAGATTATGTTTCCATAGTCCTCCTGCAATTTCACCTTGAATTCATGGGTGAATTCCTTTATCCACTGGCCATAAATATCCGTTATTGCAAGTGAGTCGGCAGTGAAACGATAGCGTTCCCCCTCTTTCCATTTCGCCGTCAGGTTATATCTGCGGATATTGGCGGTATCCTGCGTCAGCACTACATCAGGCACTACATTCCAAAGGGTATCGACGGCAATTTCAAGACGCCACCCCGCCGAATCTATGTGCTCCACCGGCTTCGCGGCCTCAAACACCACAGGCATATGCAAATCCTGCTGTGTGGAACTTACGGCTTTGAATTCCAGCAATGGAATCTTCGGAGCCGGTGGCACCGTGTCGGCGGCAACACCGTCAGCCGGCGCGGCAGCATCTGGCAACTCGGATATTATCCCCGGAGAAGTTCCGACAACGGTATCTGAAACCTCATCCTGATTATTTTTACCTTTGTTTCTGGCACGCTCCTTCTCCTGTTTCTTACGCTCTTTCTCGCGGGCTTTTTCCTCCTCCTTGGCTTTCTTTTCCTGTTCCTTGCGCTCACGTTCCTCCTCGCGTGCCTTGGCCTTTTCAGCCTGGCGGGTAGCGCCCTTGATGAAAAGTTTCAGTGTATCCGTTGTCCACGACAGCTGTTCGAGCGAGTCGGTTTTAAGATATCGTGCCGATACCAGGATCGAATCCTGTGTCAGCAACATGGTGTCGCGCATCCAGTAAACCAGCGAATCCAACCCTTCGCGTGCTTCAAGCACGGAAAGGTCAAGCAGTTTGCGCCCTGCCAAGGGGCCGTTGATTACCGTTATATCGGGCAGGGAGTCGGATTTTGCCCCGAACTTGAACGTTGCCCGTTCGCGGTCGGTACGCTCGTATTCGCGCAGATACTGCGGCTTGTAATTCTCGTTAAACCAAGTGAGCAACAAGTCGTCAGGGAGATAATGCCACGCCGTACGGGTCACAATCGAATCCTCGCCCAGCGAGGACTTCAATGTGTCGGCAACCTCCACGCTCTCGACCGACGGCGATACGGTCACCGTGGAGAAAGCTATATTCTCCGACCGATCCCAGCGCCAGTCGCGGTTACGGTCGTCGATTGCGAAAATATTATATGTCCCCGGCTTGAGGTTGCGGATGGTGAACTGCCCGTATTGATTCGTTTTAGCCACACGCTCAAGGGGCAGCGTCCGCACAGCAGTGTCCGACAGGTTACTATAAACCCCTACCACCATACCTTGGGCGGGTTCGAGGTTGCGTGCCTCGAAAACCATACCTGAGATACGAAGCGTGTCGATGGCGTCACCTGTGGAAAAGTCCATGGCGAACCCGTCGAGGATATTACCCTCGTTGAGGTCGCGTATCGCATCGGAAAAATCAAGTGTATAGGTAGTGTTTGGCACCAGGCTGTCACGCAATTCCACCGTAAGACGGCGCCCGTTGGCATTTACCGAAGGTTGCTGGGTCTGGGCAGGCGACACCACGAGTTTGTTAGCTATATCCTCGAGCTTGATGTTCTCATTAAAAAACAAATCTACTTTGGGACGCGTAACCCCTGTTGTGCCCGGCGCGGGATTCGCACGCACAAACTCGGGGGGTACCTCGTCACGAGGCCCCCCTTCGGGACGCCCAATCGAGGCACACGCCGCCACCAGCGAGGCCAAAGCCCCGGCTATGGTTAGACGCATCCAATCGGCAGCTTTCACTCTGAAAACGGTATTACATGTAAAAAGGTGTTTAAATAGAACAACATTTAAACACCTTGGGTTTTACTTTCTTGAAGCATTTGGCGCTTCCGTCGTACCCCGGAGCAGAATCGAACTGCTATCAAAAGTTTAGGAAACTTCTATTCTATCCGTTGAACTACCGGGGCATTCACTGCATCGCAGTCATTCACACCACAAAGTTACGAAAAATTTTTGTATTTCCTTAATTCTTCTTCCAACGATATTCCCGACGGCAGATTCATCTTCTGCCTCAAACGGTAGCGGCTTTTCTTTACCGAATCAGGCGAAATCCCCATTTTCTGGGCTATGTGTTTGGAATTTAACCCGGCAACGATATACTCTGCCAACCTCAGCTGCGCATCCGTGATGCCAGGGAAAGCCTCCTTCAGACTGCGGCTGAAGGTTGGGTCGGCAATGTCGGCCTCATCCCTGAAGCGGTTCCAGTCTCCTCGCAGAGCCATGTAATTCTTTATCTTGCGCCGGAACTCCAAAGCCCCGGCGGCATCAAGTTTCCGCTCCTGCTCCAAATCACCAACCGATTTTTCAATCCAGTCTATCAGTTTGTCTTTCTCCTCCATCACCATCCGCGACACCATCAGTTGCCGCTGCTTGTTGGCCACCTCTGCCTCGGCCCTGACCCGCATCACAGCCTGCCTGCGCAACCGGCCGACAAACCACAACACAATAACCATAACCACTACACAACCCGACAACAGCGCTATTGCCACATTGAGCAGGTTCTCGCGCCGGTGCTGCTTCTCGCGTCGGCGTAAATCCTCAATCGCCACACGGCCTTCCATCCTCATCACCTCCACAGGCCTGTCGTGAGTATAGATAGAATCCATCATGCCGCTGCATCGCCACGAGTAAATAAACGCACGCTCATAATTCTGCCTTCCGGCCTCAGCCAATGCCGCAATCGAAAGCACTGGAATCCCGGCGGAATGGTTGGGCAGACACCTGAGCAATGACAAAGCGCTGTCAAGATGAACCCGTAGAGAATCAGTCGCACCTTCGCTATACAAATGCATGCATATCTTCGACTCCACCCTGAGTTTCAATTCATCCACATCACGATAGCGGGCCAACAACCCGGCAGCGTCGGCAAGATGCTGATACCGCCCTGTGTCGTCGTACGACTGCAACAGCACTAGTGTGCGGAATTTCACGTTCTCGTTATCATCTGGCCATTCCCTCAGCAAACTCATTATGCTGTCGGCCACTCCTGGCGAAGAATGCCGCAGCGCTATAGCAAAATTCAACAGATTCTTCCTATAAACCTTATCCATGCCGAGCGCCACATAAAGCCGGTTGCTTTTATGCAGATATTCCACTCCATTGTCATAATCACCGATAAAATTCAAATCTACACCGATATGCTGGTAACTTGACGCAAGCATCACGGAATCAGCCTCGGAAGCATAATATGCCACATCGTCTACCGCCCTCCTGTAACTTTCGAATATATTCCTGTCGGGAAGGCTCATCTGCAACGTTCTCATCCGCCTCACATCGTAGGCAAACCTGGATGAATCTGTGAGGCTCACCGCCCGGGCAAGCATCTCCTTTACCGAATCGCCCGAATGCAGCCATGCCGTGTGCGCCTTCCAGTAAAGCAATCTTGCGGCAGCCTGCGGATGGGCAGATTGCCGGACGGCGCTGTCAAGTTCGTGCAGCAGCTCCAGCCTCACCGAATCAGGCCACGATTCGGCATAACTGTATTCAAGAAGCCTAACCAGCGAATCAGAGACACAATCTGTCGGCGGCCATTTGAACCACCTGTCGGAAGGAGCCTGCTCAGAGCATGAACAGACAGCACACAGCAAAACCACAAGCAGTGTAAAATTTCTCATGGCTCAAAGTTAACACTTAAAACCTGCAGAACCCATTAAAATCCAACAATGTCCACCCTGTGTCTACCTGATATATTTGCACTTGCACCTGCCTGCGACTTACCTTAGCGGCAACCAAACCATATTATATCTCACAACAATGGAATATCATCGAATCCTGATGCTTATGTCACTCGCACTCCCTATGTGGATGCATGCCGGCATAACCGAACCTGTAGCCGACGGGGCACCGGTCACGGTGACAGTAAAAGTCAACGCCGACCCCGGCAGTTTCCAACCCGTTGAAGCCATCGCATTCAATGCCGAGGGAAGCTATTCCGAGTATATGGACGAAGGCGAGCCCAAGGAGGCTTTCACATTCAACCTGCCACAAGGGGAATTTGACTTCGCCGTTTTCTTTTCAAAGATAGCTCCCGATTATATGTTCGGTTCAACCGGTGATGTGATCGTCATACTCGAACAAATCATGGTTGACAACGACATGACACTGACGGCCGACCCTCTCACGGCGACACATCATATACGCTTCACCTCACTCAACCCCGACGGAACTCAATCAAAAGTTAAAACTATATGCTACAAGGCCGAAGGGAGCGACGAATATGATGTGGTTGACGAGGGGAATGTAAAAACCATGGCCTATGACACGCGGCTGCGAAACATCGACTATGGCTTCACCTGCTATTGGAAAATGATGCTTGATCCAGGATCGATTGTCGAAACCGGCCCATCGCTGAAAATCAATGCCGAACGGCTGACCGACATCCATGTCACACCACTCAGCAACCGCTACGTGGCCGGTCAAAACCGCGCGATATGGGGTAACGATGCCGTCTATCTTACGGAATTCAGATGCAAGGGTTCTTTTGACGGGGAGATTAAAAATGACGAGTCAAGATATTATTCCATCAACTCAGCCTTAAAGCCCTCGGCAAGTTCCAATTCCGAGCCGTCAGACCAACCATACATTCTTCAATGGGAACCTATGTGGGGAAACATGATGGAAGACAGCAAAATCACCATGCGCTCAGCAACCCCCGAAACGCACACCATAATGTACTGCCCAAATCATGATGACTATCTGCCCGGAAATCCCGCAGTAAACATCTCGTTTGCCTATCTTGACAAAATCACCCGTTTCGAATATGGATGGAACGAGACCCTTGTTCAGGAACGCCCGCTGTGCCTCGTCAGCGAAACGCACAACCCATACGTAATCCTGCCTCAAGGCGCCTACGTTTATGAAACGCCCGGTGGCGAGACCAAAGCAAACTTCCCCGGAAATGAAGCCTACATGTTTGAATGGGACAAAGTTTTCAAAGGCGATTGTGTGCCTTGGCTGAAATTCATGATACATGGATTTTACGACGAGAAAGCCGACCTCATCCACAAGGAAACCACAATCTACTTCTCGGGACTGAACGCGGAATCGCGAAGCGACAGTTATAACATAAAGGCGACCCTTAACGGCATCGAGGCCGATGATGACTTCGACAGCTGGCTTTCCCAACTTCCTCCGGGAGGAAACCTGCACATATCATTCGCAAGCGAAGAAGTGGAAATATCCGGAACCAAAGGGCAGAATTCAACCGAAATACGTATAAACCGCGACACAGGCGACGAATATGCGCCAACCCTTACAATGCTTCAGATGAAAAACAGCCAGGGATTGCTCACAAACCGTTTTTCAACGCCTCACGACGGTCTGGTAAGCTTCTCTTGCGGCGACTTCAATTTCACTACCGACCCCGGAAACCCCTACAAGACATGGTTTGAATATGCCGACACGGAAGTCAAAGTGTCATACTCCGCGAATGGCCGGGATGAATGGCACGAAATGCCAATTGACGAAATCAGCGAACTCATGTACCTGCCGGGCTTCGGGAAACACTATCAGGCAGATTTATCGGCAATAACCGAACCGGGTCCCAACGGATGGTATGACCTCCGGTTCCTGTTCACTGATTTATCAGGCAACACTATGGAGCAGACCATAAGCCCGGCATTCTGCATAGAAAGCATGTCATCGGTAATTCCTGTAATCACCCCACAGGAAATAACGTTCAGAAAAGAGCACCGCACATTGCATATCCTCGGCGCGTCAGCCCCGTTAGTGGAAATCTACACCATGTCAGGGCTAAGGATTTTCGCAGGGCACACAAACACCGTCAAACTCGAGCAATTCCCTTGCGCAACATATATAGTCAGATGCACAACCACTGATGGAGACATCGTAACCAACAAACTGTTTGTTTCGGAATAAGTCTTAAAAACACCGTAAAATCACGGCATCCCCGCCAGGCATGCACCATAAAGTGCAACCGGCAGGGATGCCGTGATTTTTAAGATACGTAAAAGCAGCGATTTAGCTAACGCGGCTGAAGTCGATGTAGCGGTAGGTCACGCCGCAACGTTCGTCGGCTACAGGCTCGGCCATTTCGGCAATCTGCCAGCAGGAGGGGTCGATAGCAGGGAAGAATGTATCGGCATCGGCAGGTGTCGGCGCATCTATCACAGTAATCTGCAAGCGGTCAGCCAGCGGCAGGGCTTGCGCGTAAATCTCACCTCCCCCGATTATAAATGTCTCGGTATCGGACGCGCTCATCTCCAGAGCGGCCTCAAGCGAAGGTGCAGTCTCCACATTTTCGGCACGGAAACCGGCATTGCGGGTCACCACTATGTTGCGACGGTTCGGGAGCGCCCCTTTCGGAAGCGATTCGAACGTGCGGCGCCCCATCACCACGGTGTGCCCCGTTGTCAGGGCCTTGAACCGGCGCAGGTCGTCGCGCAGATGATAAATCATGTCGCCACCACGCCCTATGGCGCCTTTGTCGGCTGTAATCGCCACTATTATTGTTACCATAATTGAATTGCTGTCCGGTGATATTAAACAGAGACCTTGGCCTTGATGTGGGGAAGGGGGTCATAGCCTTCGAGGGTGAAATCGTCGAACTTGAAATCGAAGATGCTTTTCACCTCGGGATTTATAATCATACGCGGCAAGCGGCGCGGAGTGCGTGAAAGCTGCTCCCTGACCTGTTCGAAATGGTCGTTGTAGATATGCGTGTCGCCCAAAGTGTGCACAAAATCGCCAGGCCGAAGCCCGCAAACCTGCGCCATCATCATAGTGAGCAGGGCATAGGACGCGATATTGAACGGCACACCGAGAAATGTGTCGGCACTGCGCTGATAAAGTTGTAGCGAGAGCCGGCCTTCGGCCACATAAAACTGGAAGAATGCATGACACGGGGGCAGGTTCATGTTGTCAAGGTCGGCCACATTCCAGGCGCTCACAATTATACGCCTCGAGTCGGGGGTTTCCTTTATCGCCTTCACAGCCTCGGAAACCTGGTCGACAAAGCCACCGTCATACCGTGGCCACGAACGCCACTGATAACCGTAGATATGCCCCAGGTCGCCATTTTCGTCGGCCCACTCGTTCCATATGCGCACCCCGTTTTCCTGAAGATATTTCACATTGGTGTCGCCTTTGAGGAACCACAGCAGCTCATGGATTATGGATTTCAGATGCAGCTTCTTTGTTGTGAGCAGGGGGAAACCTTCTTCGAGATTGAAACGCATCTGGTAGCCGAACACACTGCGCGTGCCGGTGCCTGTGCGGTCTGATTTCTGCACACCGTTATCCATGATGTGTTGCAGCAGGTCGAGATATTGTCGCATTATTTTCTGTTCTTTTATCAATTTAATACAACGGGGTGGTCAGACTATTCCGTCAACCCCTATAGCTTTGACCGGATGCACCGGACAGACATATTCGCACGCGCCGCACCCGATACACGACGTAGTGTCGACACAGGCCACAACCCGCGCCGCGCCACCTTCTGCTGCCGTGCGGGGTTTCATCGTCACCGCCTTGCGTGGACACCGCGCCGCACACCTGCCGCACCCGATGCAGCTGGCTGCCTCAACCGATGCATGACCGATGATGAAGATATGCTTTTCATCGCGTGTAAGCGGCAGAAGCGCCCCTGTGGGACACACCTCCGTGCAGACGGTGCAATTGTAAAGGCAGTATGCCCGTCCGAAATCCAGCACGGGGTGGAGCATGTTAAGCCATCCGTACTCATTGGCCGACGGACGGAGCACTTTCGAACTGCAATGCGCCACACAAAGCCCGCATCCGGTGCACCGTTCCATGAATTCCGACAGGCTGCGGCGGCCGGGAGGTGCCACAGGACGCGCCTTTGTCAGATGCCGTTGGCCACCTATGCCGCGTCCGCCCATGGCATCAGCCCCCTTTGCCAACGCACCGAGCGCAGGAGCCGTCGCCACAATAAGCCCGGTGGCAAGGAATTTACGGCGGTCAACACCCACACGGCAGCTATCGGCAGCACAAGTGCCGCCCGTATCATCCTTAACCACAGGCCGCTCTCCCACACCATCAGCAATCGGGGCGGCAGCGGCACTCCCCACACGCTGCATCATCGGCAAAGCAAGCTTTTTGCGCCTCCAGGTGTAGCGCATGGCACGGTTCTCGCACACATCCATGCAATTGAAGCATGCCACGCAACGCGAACCGTCAACCACATGGTCGGCCATATTTATGCACTCTGCCTTGCACACATGCTCGCATTTACGGCAATTAATGCAAAGGTCGGTGTCGATATCGAAATGAAACAGCGAATAGCGGCTGAAAATACCGAGGGTGCTCCCAACAGGACAAACTGTGTTGCAGATAAGGCGCCCGTGCATGTAGGACACGGCTCCTACTGCCAAAAATGTTACCACGGCAATCACGAATGCCAGCCATGAGGCGGTAAGCACCGGTTCACCTACAACAAATTCCAACACCGGTCGCACCAGGTTGGAGGCAATACGCCCGAAAGCGCTATAGGGATCGAACAGAGAGGGCAAAGCCCCTGCTCCAACAACAGCGCAACCCGCCACGATGCACAGAAACGCATACCGGAATCTGTTGCGCGGCAAGGAGTATCGAAACGGCCGAGGCGCTCGCCCACCAATCCGGGATGAATGACACAGGTGCGAAAAAATATCCTGCAACGTTCCCATCGGACACACCGAAGAGCAGTAAACACGGCCGAAAAGCATCGTAATCCCGAACCATGTCACAAGGGCGCCTACTGCTCCTGCAAGTGCGAGAGGAAACACCTGTATTCGCGCCACCCAATGCAATCCCAGTGCCACCCGGGCCGAAAGCGCCGTAAGCAATGCCGTCATCATCAAAAGGAAAACGGCACTCACCACCACACGCGAAAGTTTAATCGCGCGTCCGGCCGTGACTCTATGTATCTTTGGCAACGACATATATCATCTGCCTCACGAATAAGTGCGGGCAGCGGGAGGATGTGGTGTAGGTGACGAGCAGACCCGAAGCCTGTTCTCAGGGCAAATTTAGCAAAAAGTTTTCACAGAATCCCTATTCCGCGCCCACTCACCGGCCACACATCCAAAAACATTGCCCGGCACCACGCGTTTCGCGTAAGCCACCGGGCAAAAGGGTGTGTATGAAAAATAGGGTCTGATTTGTATGCGTTTCCCGTAATCCGGGCTCTGACGGGGCGCTACTTCTTGCGCCCGTCAAGATCGTCGTTTGAAATCGACGAGGCGGTTTTCTTTACCTGCACATTCAGCGAGCCGAATCTGAAGTTCACACCAATCCCCACATATCGGCGGTTATTGTAGATGTTACTGCTTTCGGCATAATAGGCCGGATTGAATGTGACCGAATTATATTCCGAAGAGCCGGGGCCGAATATGTTATTTGCATTAAGCCGGATGGTCAGGCGGTCGTCCTTGAGGAACTTACGCGACAGACTCAGTGAATAACCCACATTCTTGCTCGAAGTTTTCGAATAACCGTAGACACTGTTCAGGCTTCCCGTCCAGAAATATCCCGACACCGATGCCTCGATTTTCCACGGCAGGTCGCGTGAGATGCGCGTCCATGGATTCACATTCCAGCGTGCACGCGAAAGCGTGGTTGTGGCGCCCGTCTCATCAATAGGCGACGGCTGGCTCATATATGCGTAAGTAAGGTTCAGGTTAGTCATCCACCGTGTCTTGCTATTGATCGACCACTGGAAATATAGCCCCATATAAGCCGTGCGTTTTTTGCCAATATTCGCGTAAGTTGAATATTTAACCTCGTTTTCAAGCCATTGCACCGAAGTGAGCGCGTTGTTGACCACCGTGCCGCTAAGGCTGAAATCGAGGTTGAATTTGCTCTTGATTAGCGAGTAGTTGAGTGTGAAGTTGTTATAGGCTTCGCTTTCCAAATCGGGATTGCCGAACGACTGCGCCGTGGGCGACACGTTGCGCGTGGGGTCGAGATAGCTCACACCCGGACGGCGTATGTTGCGGTTATAGCTGATTTTAAGCGAGTTTTCATCGTTTATATTCCACGATACGGCTGCATTAGGCACAAAATCGTGAAGACGTGCCGAGAAATCATCATGAGGCTGCGACTGCTCTTTGAATTTTGCACTGAGATAGGAATACTCATAGCGGGCTCCGGCACGGATGCTCCACTTTCCGAGATTCAGGCGATAGTCGGCATAGATGGCGCTGATGGTGGTGTGGTGGGTGAAATCGTCGTGTGTGGCACCTGCCCCACGGTAAATGTAATCGCTCAGCGAATGGTTGTTGCGGAAAATAGCCTTGCCTCCGATGTCGAGTTTATGATGCTCGCCGTATGGGCGGCTCCAGTCTGCCTGCACGGTCTGCTCAAGGAAATCCAGCTTAGTGTCGTAGTAGCGCCCCGTGTAGCCGAAATCACAATTCACCATATCGGTATAGAACGATTCCGCCTCCTGATGCTGGCTGGTTGTTGACGCGCGGTAGCTTAGCGTTATGGCCTCCCCTTTGCGGCCTGTGGAGCGCTGGTAGTTCACGGCACCGTCGAAATCGAAATATTTGTTATGGTCAACCTCGCTATAGGAATTATAGCCGTAAATCAAAGTCCCGTCCGGAGCCAGCATCCGTGTGGCATCCTCCTGCAACGGATTCTTCAGGCCATAACCATACATGTTAAGCTCTATAGTGAAGAGGTTGAGTGTGTCGGGTTCCCAGCTGCTTTCAAGCCCCATCCACCCGTTGGTGTAGGGGGAACGGTAGAACGATTCGCTCTCCAGCCTGTTGCCCGATTCATAATATTCCGTGAACGACGACGAATGCCCTTCCGAATCACGGCTCTTATCCGGGGTGATACCGAACCCTCCGTTGAGGGCCATCGTCACCTTGTCGACCTGTGTAGAAAGCCAAAGGTTTGGGCGCGGATAATAGCTGTAGTTATCTACATAGAGGTTTGCCGAGCCTACAACCCCTTTGAGCGATGTATCGCTGTCGGTTACTATATTCAGGATACACCCCACCCCCTCGGCATCCTCGCGCGCACCCGGATCGGTTATCACCTCGATTTTCTTGATTGACGACGCCGGGATGGCAGCGAAGATATCCTTGGCATTCTTAGTATATGAATTGTTGGGACGACCGTTTTTATAGATGCGGAAATCGGTGGAACCCTTAACCTTTATGGTCCCGTCCTCGTCAACAGTGACAAGAGGCACTTTACGCAGAATTTCGCGCAGATTGGAGGTCGAGGCATCGGGATCGGCCTTCACATCATAGCCCAGACGGTCGATTTCACGCACAACCAGCGGGCGCTGCGCCACGACCTCGATTTCGCCAAGCTCGTTGGCGGCATCATGTGTGACAAGGCGCCCCAGGTTGACTTTGGGATTCCCCTGTGTCAGTTCGAACTCTTTTTCGAGCAGTGCTTTGCCTACCGAAGCCACCGTCAGGCGGTATGCCCCGGCCTCTTTAAGTGTTTGTGAGAACCGCCCCTCACCGTCGGTGGTGCCGAGCGACACCGGCTTCACCGAATCGGCAACCGCATACACCCTCACTGTGGCATAGATTTCAGGCTCACCCACCGAATCGGCGACCTCGCCAGTTACATTGAATGTGACACCTATTGCCGAGGCACATCCCGCCACCACCGAAAGAATCAGGGAGCATAGCCGCCCCGAAACAGCATGTTTCATAGCAATCATTACCTTAGAACATTTATTGTAAGTATAAATATGTTGTTTTCAATCGCTCTGCAAAGATAAACTATTTTTATAGTCGGACGCAAATTTTCAGGTAAAAGATTTACCCCCCCATTTTTAACTTTAGTTAACACATATGCATGTGATTTTTTGTCGCCGCTACGCTTGGAATAACGAACAATAATCACCATCTTTGCGTTATTCTTAAGTTGCATTAATAATATTCAATCCAACCTTACACATTTTTCAAAATCACCCTTACCTAACCCCAAAAACAGATTTAGTCATGAACACTTCCTACATTTTCCTGGCACCCGGCTTCGAGGAGATTGAAGCCTTGACTGTTCTCGACGTTATGCGCCGTGCGGGCATGGACGTAAAAACCGTATCAATCACCGACGAAAGAAACGTTGCCGGCGCACACGGAGTGACCGTAACCGCCGACCTGCTTTATAGCGAAACCGATTTCATAACCCCTGAATGGCTGATTCTTCCGGGTGGTATGCCAGGGGCAACCAACCTATCGGAATTCGCCCCCCTCAACACACTGCTTGTCAACCAGGCACAATCAGGGAAAATAGCCGCCATCTGTGCATCGCCCGGGGTGGTGCTCGGCCCGTTGGGCATTCTCGACGGCAAAGAGGCCACATGCTATCCCGGATTCGAGAAACTGATGCCTGACGCAATCCATCGCGACACCCAGGTAATCGCACTCGACCGCATCATCACTGCCAACGGCCCCTCTGCCGCCCTGCGTTTCGCCTTGGCAATCGTGGCCAACTCCATGGGCGAGAGCGTGGCACAGGAGGTAGGCTCCGGGATGCTGTTCTACCCCAAAAGCATGAACTTCTACTTCTAATTGCTCATAAGTAAGTCATGAAAATTATTACGCATGAAATGTATAAGCAGGCTTTACATTATCTGAGAGCATACTTTCAGATAATATAAAATAATTTCCACGACTTACTTAATAAAAATTATAGCGCTGTATCAAAAATATTGATACAGCGCTTTTTCTATACCCCGAAGTTATCTCGCCTTTTCTTCTTTTGCATCTGCTTCCTGATTTCCGGCTGTGTAAAGCGTCATCCAAATTTCGAGTAATCATAATCATTTTGATTACTTAATACCACTTCACGCCATTGGATTGCGAGGAGCGTTTGTCATATTTGAGGTCGGATAGCAGGGACGATTTGACCGATATGTGGAAATTATACGATTTGTAAGGCCCGACCGGAATCACACTCGCGCGCATGGTGAAGCAATGAAGGTCGCGCGCGATGTTGAGGTTCATATATGCGATTTTCTTTGTGTCGAAATTATATGATGCCGATGCCGAGAATTCCCAGTTCTTCGTCGGCCTGATATTACCCGACAGGCTCAGATTCTGAGTAATCTTGCCGTCATACTCCATCTTCTGCTTATTGAAATTGCCGTAACTATAATTGATGGAGTAGTTCACACTAAGGCTCCACGGCACCTCCCACGGCACATATCCTTCGGGGGTAAGCTGCAAATCGTCGTCATGGTCATGCCCCGAACGTCCCCCTTGTTGCCCGTTACCGTCCGTATCATCATCACCCCAATTGTCGTCGTCGCCGTAATTGGGATTATTGTTGTTATCATTGTTTTTCGAGCCGTCCTTTTTCCGCTTGAAAGTGTCGTTGTTGAAAGTATAGGAGAACGACGTACCCGTTGATGAGAGGCGTCCAAGCCCCTTGCCTGCCTTCCAGCGAGGTATGTTTACGCGCACAGGGTTACCGGCGGAATTAAGCTGGTAGGTGTAGACATCCCATGTGGCGGAAAGGTTCAGGTTGAACTGGCGCGACAACCTGAGCAACAGCGAGGTGTTGATATTACTCCAGTTCAGGGAGTCGGCGGCGAAGTTGTAGCTTTGCGACACCGTGAAATTCTCGATAAGCGAAATCTTCTTCTCACCAATCGAGTCATTATCGGATTTCACCTTCATCTCTACATTGTTGGCGAGCGAAACTGAAACCATGCCGGTTTTACCCTGCCCCGGCACACCGTAAAGAGCCGAAGGGAACATGGAATATTTCTTTGTCTGCTGGCGCCCCTGGGCGTCGGTGTAGTCATAGCTGCCATAATAACCGAAGAATGGCGACGAGAAGTCAGGCGCCCCCGAGAATGAAACGGTGGGGGTGAACACATGGCGAATCATCTTCACCTTGTCGCCCAGGAAGGGGAGCGGCTGGAAGAAACCGTAAACCTTGGTATCCAACGACACGGAGGCATTGAAATCCCACACGTTATAGAAACTGTAGGTGGTATCGGCCACTTCGGCCGAAGCTGCCGGATCCCATGCACGGCGCACCTTCTGCGTGTACATGCGGTCGGTCAGCGAAATCGACGGGGTGATATTGAAATAAGTGAACAGCGGGAAGGTAGCCGAAATCGGTATGCTGTGCTTCATGCCGTTGCGCCAGTCCTTTATCAGCGACTTTTTGAAAAACTCATCCTGCTTGGCGGTCAGCGAGTTCTGGAACTGGCCGGAATATGACATACGTATCTTCTCATACCACCTGTCGGCCCCTACGGCATGCTTGCGCTTGAACGGATAAACCTGCGACATGGTGACGTTGATGTTCGGGAATGACACTGCCAAGGTGGAGTCCTGCGTGCGCTGCGAAACGTTCAGCGATGTCGACAGCGACCATTTCGAGTTTGGGAAACGGTAGCTCATGTTGATGGTCGACGATTTGGTGTTTTCCGTGAAAGCGTTGCTGTAGTAAGAGTTTACGCTGTTGCGGGTGTAGCCCGATGTTGTGAAGTTCACCGATGCCGACAGATTCATATTAGGGTTTGCCTTCGAATCCTGCGAATGGCTCCATATAACCTGGAAGTTGGTTGCCGAGGAATAATCGGGGTCGCTTTTTTCCCCGTAGATGGTTTTCAGGTAGTTGATGTTGAAATTACCGCTGAACTTGTAGCGTTTGCGATAGGTCGACTGTGCCGACAGCCCCCATGACCCCTTCGTGTAGATTTCACCCGTAAGCGCGAGGTCAATCATATCGTTTATAGCGAAATAATAGCCTCCGTCGCTGAGATAGAAACCCCGGTTATAGTCATCACCGAAAGTCGGCACGATTACCCCTGAGGCATATTTGTCGGAAAAGGGGAAATAACCGAAAGGCACTGCCAGCGGCAACGGCAAACCGGCCAGCACCATATATGCAGGCCCGGTTACGATGTTCTTTTTAGGACGCACCTTGGCCTTGGTGAGCTGCAACCAGAAGTGCGGGTCGTCATGGTGGTCGCATGTGGTGTAGCGCCCGTTTTGGATATAGTAGTCCTCACCCTCGGTCTTTTTAGTCTGGCCACCGGTCAGGAACCCCTCACCCTGCTGGGTTATGACGTTTGTGATATATCCTCTTTTCGAACGGAAATTATAACGCATCGTACTGGACTCGTAGGAAGTACCCCCCTCCTCAAACACAGGCACACCCTGCATCTCCCCTACGCTGTCCTCACGCCCGCATGCATACACCTCGCTTTTATCCATATCGAGGCGGATTTCGGCAGCATTAAGTTTCAAATCCCCATAGTCAATCTGCCCTTCGCCATACATATATGTCATGTTGCGACCCACCATAACCATCGAATCTTTTGACTCGAACACAACCTGGTGGTCAAGGTCGACTTTCTCACGCCTGATGCGCGACGGGCGGCGTGGAACGGAATCGCCCCTGCCCGCTGCATCACCGGGTTCAACCGAGGAAAACGCATCTTTCCCACGAAGCGAATCAACCCGCAACGAATCCACTGACAATCCCGGGATAGAATCTGCAACAACCTCACCTCCAACGGAATCACTTGCCGCAACCGATGCATCCGCAGGCATAATCAACCTCTCGGGCACACCGACACCGTCGCGGGAAAACAATGATCCCGTGACCATGCACAACACGAAAATCAGAATTATATATAGATGAGAGTGTCGCAAGAATCTGGATTTCTCATCGGCGGCCAGGAGAACGTAGATATACTTACCACCGAATATTCAGCTGCAAAGATACTGAATTATCCACAATCCGACAGCGTTCACCAAAATTTTTCATCCCCGCATCACATCCCCTCTTTGCTTTTTATTGTTTTTTTACGTAATTTTGTTTTTAATGAATCCTCTATCCAACAACGTGACGCCTGAACACAGACAGGAGCCTGAGCGCCCATTATTCTCCATCATCACCGTGACCTACAATGCCGAGGCCACACTGCCTGCCACAATCGAAAGCGTCGTGTCGCAGACATGCAGCCTCTATGAGCATATCATCATCGATGGCGAATCCACCGACTCTACAGTCGAAGTGGCACGTAAGGCCACACATCCCCTGATGAGGTTTCACTCCTCGCCCGACGAAGGCATATATGATGCAATGAACAAGGGTCTGGCCGAAGCGACGGGCGACTACGTGATATTCCTCAACGCAGGCGACACCTTCCACTCGCCCGGCACACTGCAACGGATTGCTGATACCATAATGGGAAACGACTATCCGGGCATCGTCTACGGGCAGACCGACATTGTCGACGACAGACGGCGCCGCCTAGGGCCGCGTCATCTCACGGCGCCCGAACATCTGACCCTGAAAAGCTTTGCCGACGGGATGGTGGTGTGCCACCAGGCGTTCGTGGCATTGCGGCGCATAACCGCCCCCTACGACCTGCGCTACAGGTTTTCGGCCGATTACGAATGGTGCATCCGCGTCCTACAGCACTCGCGCCGCAACGTGCTGCTGCCCGAAGTAATCATCGACTACCTGAACGAAGGCACGACGACGCGCAACCACCGACGCTCGCTCATCGAGAGGTTCCGCATAATGTGTTACTATTACGGCACATTCCCCACCCTGCTGCGCCACATCAGGTTCGCAGCCCGCGCATTGAAACGTAAAACGTTGTAACCCATGATTATCCTAAACACCACTTTCATCATACACGCCCCGCTGGAGGGAGAATTCATAAAATGGGTCCGCGAAGTCTACCTCCCGTCGGCACAAGCTTCCGGAATATTCGGCACTCCCACAGTGGCACGTGTGCTTACACGTATAGAACCTGACACGGAAAGTATTGCCGTACAGCTTCCTGCCGATAATCAGAACGACGCCTCCCGCTGGCACGACGAGACTGCCGCACTGCTTCGCGACGACCTTCACGCACGCTGGGGGGAACGCATGATGTTTTTCACCACATTCATGGAGGTGATAGGATGAAACAACCCCGGTGATAAAGCGGCAGAAAAGGAATGACGGAGCGAATAATAATAGGAATAGACCCCGGCACAAACGTGATGGGCTACGGCATACTCGGCATAAACGGCAAGAAACCGCACATGATAGCCATGGGTGTCCTGAAGCTGAACAAGTTCGAGGACCACTACATGCGCCTGCACCGCATCCACCAGGGGGTGCTCGGCCTGATAGCGCAATACCTGCCTGACGAAATGGCTATCGAAGCCCCGTTTTTCGGAAAAAATGTGCAGTCGATGCTCAAACTCGGACGCGCCCAAGGTGTGGCAATGGCGGCTGCACTGAGCCGCGACATACCTATTACGGAATACGAACCGAGGAAGATAAAGATGGCCATAACCGGCACAGGCGCCGCTTCGAAAGAGCAGGTACAGGAAATGCTCCGACGCATCCTCACAATCCCTAAAGAATCGTTACTGCCCGAACTCGATGCCACCGACGCCCTTGCCGCAGCCTTATGCCATTTCTACGAAACATCACGCCCCGTGATGGCAAAAGGGCCGTCGTCGTGGAAGGAATTCATTGCAAAGAATCCCGGACGCGTGAAGTAATGATGGGTCAAAGCAACATAGGGGCAATGCGGTGCAACGCCGCGATGAAAGCCTCGGCCTCGCCACGGGTGTTATAAAGCCCGAACGATGCACGAACGGTGCCTTCGATTCCCATCGATTCCATCAGTGGCTGGGCGCAGTGATGGCCTGTACGCACGGCAATCCCCAGTTTGTCGAGAAGCATGCCGGTGTCATAATGGTGTGCATCGCCAATCAGGAACGATATAACGGCACACTTACCCGGCGCAGTGCCGAAAATACGCATCCCTGGAATCTTCATCATCTCGGCCGTAGTCCACTCAAGCAATTCATGCTCATGGGCGGCGATAGCGTCAATCCCGACACGTTCCAAATAATCCAGACATGTGGAAAAGGCTGCTATATCCACAAAATCAGGCGTCCCGGCCTCGAATTTGAAAGGCAGTTCGGCATAGGTCGTCTTTTTGAAACTTACATGCGAAATCATTTCGCCGCCACCCTGGTAAGGGGGCATCATCTCCAGCCACTTCTCACGCCCGTAAAGCACCCCCACACCTGCCGGGCCATACATCTTATGGGAAGAGAACACATAGAAATCAGCCCCCAGCGCCTTGACGTCGATATGCATATGTGGGACTGCCTGCGCACCGTCAACCAAAACAGGCACCCCCATCGAATGGGCATAGGCCGTGATTTCGGCTACAGGGTTGACAGTTCCCAGCACGTTCGACACATGGCACACCCCCACCATTTTCGTCCGTTCGTTGAAAAGCGACCGGAAGGCATCCATATCCAAACTGCCGTCGGGATGCATCGGGACCACACGCAGGATAATGCGCTTGCGGCTGCACAGCAGCTGCCATGGCACAATATCGGCATGATGCTCCATAACGGTAAGTATGATTTCATCGTTGTTCTCAAGGAAGCTGCCGTAGCTCGACGCGACGAGGTTTATAGCCTCCGTTGTGCCACGTGTGAATATAATCTCGCGTGTGGAATCGGCATTGATATATGCACGCACCTTTTCGCGTGTGGCTTCCATCAGCCCGGTCGCTTCCTGCGAAATCGAGAACACCCCCCGGTGAACGTTGGCCTTGTGGGTGAAATACATATTTTCTACAGCCTCGACAACCTCGCGCGGCGTCTGCGACGTAGCGGTATTGTCGAGATACACCAACGGCTTCCCATAAACTTCACGAGTCAATAATGGGAAATCACGCCTTAGCGCCTCAACGTCATATATCTTTTTATCTTCCATTTCCGAACAGGATTCTTTGTGTAACGCATTACTGCTGCACGGACGGTTCACAGGCGGAACCACAATCCCTGCAACCGGCTTTCACCCCGGCAAACCGCTGTTCCACCAAATGGCGCAAACGGTCGCGCAACGGCTCCAGCTCTATCGTATCCACCACATCGACCATAAAAGCCTGCATCAGCATGCGCCTTGCCTCAGCCAAAGATATGCCTCGGGCCTGCATATAGAAAAGGGCCTTCGCATCAAGCTGGCCTGTAGTGGCGCCATGCGAGCATTTGACGTCATCGTTATAAATCAACAACTGCGGCTTTGTGTGCATACGGGCATCACGCGAGGCCAGGATGTTGCGGTTGCTTTGGTAGGCTTCCACGAAACGGGCGCCGTGACAAACTTCTATGCTACCCTCGAATGCCGCTGTCGCACCCTCGTCAAGCACATATTTGAACAGCTGGTCGCTGCGTCCGTGGCACGCCGCATGCCGCAGGTTCGAGGAATTGTCGACATGTTGCGTCCCCGACCCGATTGCCATACCCGACAACTTTGTGTGCGTATGCTCACCGGCAATGTCGATGTCGAATTCATTGCGGGTAACCCCGTTGGTAAGCGTGGTACCGCATATGGTAAGCGACGACCCGGCTTCTTGGCGTGCATACACCTGGCAGTAGCGTGCCGTCGAGGCATCAGACTCCTCTATATCATACCATTCCACCTCGGCATCGCGACCGGCATAGATTTCGACAACCTCCGATGTCAGGCATTTTTCAGAGCCATGCTGGGTATGGTCGCATTTCAAGACGGCGATTTTCGCCCCCTCCTCGGCAACCACCAGCACCCTTCGCGCCACCAGCAACGGGAAAGTGGAATTCAGGATTTCAACAATCTGCACCGCCCTTCCGGGACGCACCCCCTTGGCCACATGAACCAACACGCCGTCCTGCGCCAAAAGGGTGTTCAGTGCCGTTCCCGCATCGGAAATACGGGCGGCCTGCCCGTAATACCGCCTGACAACATCAGGCATCGTTAACGCAGCATGCGCCAACGAACATACGGTAACACCTTCAGGCAGATTGCTTTGAAGGGTCGACGACGGGACGAAACGGTCGTTGACAACGATTCCGAGCAATGTGGAAAGGTTCGGCACCCCGCACCGGAACGATGCGGCGACATCGGCAGGAAGCGGCAACCGGTTGATATTCACCCCGAAATCAGGGGCAAACATATCGTTGACAGAAGTCTTTTCAAACCCTTCGTCGCTACGGTCGGGCAGACGGCCTGCCAGGCATAAGGCTTCAAGCGCCTGCGGCCGCAAAGCGTTGAGCGGCTCGGTGCTGTTGGCCTCGATAACGGCGCGGTTAGCCTCGAAAAGGTCGGTATATTGGTTCAATGCATTCATCAACTACTGTTTTTTTTGACGACTTATGTAAGTCGGTTCTGCTAATCTTTCAGCCAATCGTAACCTTTTTCCTCAAGCTCCAGCGCAAGTTCCGGGCCGCCGGTGCGCACTATGCGCCCTTTGTAAAGCACATGCACGAAATCAGGCTTGATATAATCGAGCAGACGCTGGTAGTGGGTAATCACGATGGTGGCGTTGTTCGAGGTTTTGAGCTGGTTCACACCACCTGCCACAACTCGCAATGCATCGATATCAAGCCCTGAATCGGTCTCGTCGAGAATCGATAGGCGCGGTTCGAGCACCGCCATCTGGAAAATCTCGTTACGTTTCTTCTCACCGCCGGAAAAACCTTCGTTGACCGAACGGGAAGCAAGCTTGTTGTCAAGTTCCACAATAGCGCGCTTCTGGCGCATAAGCTTAAGGAAATCACCTGCGCTCAACGGCGGTTCATGGAAATACTCACGCTTGGCATTGACCGCCGCACGCATGAAATTGACCATCGACACCCCGGGAATCTCAACAGGATACTGGAACGACAGGAACAGACCCTCATGGCTGCGGTCCTCAGGCGATAACCCCAGGAGGTCGATACCGTGGAACTCTACGCTCCCCCCGGTCACGGTAAAAGCAGGATTACCGGCAAGCACACTTGAAAGTGTGGATTTTCCGGATCCGTTAGGCCCCATTATGGCATGCACTTCGCCCGGACGCACAGTCAGGTCAATCCCCTTGAGGATTTCCTTATCTTCGACTTTTGCACGAAGGTCGGTGACCTTCAATAATATATCGTCGCTCATTTTTGAGTTTGATTGTAAGTTTCTGTTTTTAGCCGGAACAGCCTGATGGCACCAACCCATACTGGCTATCCAAGCGGTTTTATCAGGTTCCCCGCTGTCAGCCAACCGAACCTTCGAGGGTGATGGCTAGCAGGCGCTGGGCTTCCACGGCAAATTCCATGGGGAGCTTGTTCATAACCTCCTTGGCATATCCGTTGACAATAAGCCCCACTGCCTCCTCGGTCGATATGCCACGCTGGTTGCAATAGAAAATCTGGTCTTCGGAAATTTTCGACGTGGTGGCCTCATGCTCCACTACGGCCGTCGGGTTGAGCACGTCGATATACGGGAAAGTGTGGGCACCGCAGTTGCTGCCAAGCAGGAGGGAATCGCACTGGGTGTAGTTGCGCGCCCCGTCGGCAGCAGGTGTGACCTTCACAAGGCCGCGATAGGAGTTCTCGCTGTAACCGGCCGAAATCCCTTTCGACACGATTGTGCTGCGGGTGTCAGGCGCCAGATGTATCATCTTTGTGCCGGTGTCGGCCTGCTGGTGGTTACGCGTAACGGCCACTGAATAGAATTCGCCGGTGGCACCACGCCCGGCAAGCACACACGAAGGATACTTCCATGTGATGGCCGACCCGGTCTCCACCTGCGTCCACGACAGTTTTGAATAGTCGCCACGGCACAGACCGCGTTTTGTAACAAGGTTATATATGCCGCCGCGCCCGTCCTTGTCGCCTGCATACCAGTTTTGAACCGTGGAATATTTCACTTCCGCACGATCCTCCACCACGATTTCCACAATAGCGGCATGCAGCTGGTTCTCATCGCGCATGGGAGCCGTGCACCCTTCGAGATAGCTTACATAGGAATCGTCATCGGCAACAATCAGGGTGCGTTCGAACTGCCCGGTCCCCGAGGCATTGATACGGAAATAGGTCGACAGTTCCATGGGGCAACGGACACCTTTAGGGATATATACGAACGACCCGTCGGAAAACACAGCCGAATTAAGCGCCGCATAGAAATTATCCCTATACGACACCACCGAACCGAGATAACGTTTCACCAGGTCGGGATAATCGCGCACAGCCTCCGAAATAGAGCAGAAAATAATCCCTTTCTCGGCCAAAGCCTCTTTATGGGTCGTTTTAACCGAAACAGAGTCCATAACGGCATCCACCGCCATTCCCGAAAGCTGTTTCTGCTCCTGAAGGGGTATGCCGAGTTTGTCAAATGTCTTTATAAGCTCCGGATCAACCTCGTCAAGGCTTTTCGGCCCCTCCTTCTTAACAGGGGCGGCATAATAGCTTATCGCCTGGAAATCTATATCGGGCATGTCCAGATGCGCCCATTTCGGGGGCGTAAGCGTAAGCCAGTAGCGGAACGCCTTCAATCTGAAATCAAGCATCCAGTCAGGCTCCCCCTTTTTCCGGGATATCAGCCTGACCACATCCTCGTTAAGCCCTACCGGGATAATCTCGGTGTCGATATCGGTGACAAAACCATATTTATAGTCTCCCCCGGTCACCTCGTTAAGCAAGGCTTTGTCAGAGCTTTGCTCCCTGAAACCGTCCTTATCGTCGGCATGGCCTTGTCCAGCCACGTTTTCGTTATATCTGTATTTATCCATATCGCTTGGCGAAGGAAATTTTCTTGACTTAATATATTATATGACAACAATCAACATCCCGCATTGGTTCTAGCATCCGACCGCCCATCCCAACAGCCCGGGGGCAAGCCCCATAACGGCTTCGATAGCGTGGCCGTTGCCAAGGGTCGACATGGCGAGAAAATTTGTCGACGGCTTCACCATCTGCCAAAGGTTCAGAAGTATGCTGAGCACGAGCATCCATTGGAAAAGGCTGAACACTGCCCCGCCGAGGCGGTCAAGCCCCCCGAGGGCAAGCGCATGTGTAAGCTGTTTGCAGAAATGGGCCACCGCCCTTACCGACAGGTAACCAACAACAAACATGATGATATTTGCCAGCACACAGTCAACATAGGTGGGAGCCTCGCCGGCCCCGGCAATCATGGCCGCGCAACGGTCGCCGAAAATATGGCATAGCAAAACCCCGAGGATTATACCCCCCAGCGAACCGGCCTGCACTATCATACCTTTGCGGAAACCCAGTGCCACCGACACAACAAACACAATAAGCAGAATTATGTCGAGCGTAGTCATTATGTTGCAAAATTACCATTTTTCCACCACCCCCGCAAAAAAAGGGCGCCCGCTACCGAACGCCCCTTTCTCAATATTCAAATCTCAGCTCATTACGTCATACGTTCTCATCATTTCACAAGCACCTTATCGCCACCTATGATATAAAAACCGGGGGCAAGACCTTCAAGAGCTTCTGCACGTGTAACCTTCGAACGGACTTTGACTCCCGAAACACTGTAGACATCGACCATGGTATCAACGCCATCGGCATCAGTCTCAGTGATACCGGCCGAAACTACGGCCACAGGAACGGTGTACAATATCAGGTTTTCAAACACAGGGTTGGTCATCACGCAGGTAACCTTGTCATTGAACGTGTAATGGAATGTGGTGACACCGTTTTCAACAGTAAACTCCGGATCATCGCCACCTGTTTCCAATTCCTCGCCAACGAGTTCATATGACTCCGGATCAACGGCAACTTCGCCCAGGAACCAACGGAAAACTGTAGGTGTGCCTGCAACTTCGGCCTGTGCGGACAGGTCGACTTTACCGTCGACACATTCAACTGCACATGGATTCTGATTCGCATACCGGTAATAGGACATCAGGGGAAAATCAGAATGCAGTGGGAGTGTCGAAAAATCAAAATTATTGCCCTGGACATCAAGCGCAACCAAATTGGCTTTCAAAGGAGACAGGTCAACAGACGAAAATTTATTGTTTGAAAGAACGACCTGCGACAACGACGGTGTTTTGTCAAATGAAATATCCGAGAGGTTGTTCCCGGCCAAGTCCAATCCCCAAAGATGTCTGTTAGCCAATGTGACAGAACCTATATTGTTATTACTCAACATCAATGTCTGTAACGATTCCAGCTCGGAAGCATCAAAAGTCTCATATTTGTTACCACTGAGAGTAAGGTGGCGCAACGACGTAAATCCTTTGAGAAATTCCGTTGACGACAACGCATTGCCATTCAAGGTAAGCTCGGTCAAGGCAGGTGATTCAGGAAACATTATGCCATCTTCGGATAAGCCTGCACCACCGACGGCAAACGCAGTCAGGTTCGTCAGAGGGGTAGCGTCAATCTTGCTCATAGGTACATTGTAGATTGAGAACACCTTTACATCCTCTGCCGACTCATAGGTATAGACTTTTACTTCGACACCGGCATAATAGCTCTGTTGTGGGTAAGCCATATAATTCTCCCCATTAATAGGATATTCTATATATTCCGTGCCGTCACCGCGCCAGTCGATATAAAGCGACGATGTCTTGGTGCCGGTGAAAATAACTTCGCCGTTATTCCCGTCAGCAACAGTAGTGAACGACGCAACGACGTTTGTGGGCGCTTCCGCAACCTCGACTTCGGTAGTTTTGAATACGTTGTCACCGGTGAACTCAGGGAAGGAAGGGTTGGTCATCTCGCAATAAACCTTGCCCAGATCAGTTTTAAGGAACTTTGTCGCACCATTGTTGCAATCCATGTCGACACCTTGGACCAGAAGCGAGCCATCGCTTTTCTTCCAAGTGAACACAGTACCCTCGCCGTCAATCACACGGTTCTGTGCCGACAGATTGATGCCGGGGGCAACAGCGGCAAGCTGTATATCCTTCTGCGGGGCATAAACATAGACCCCGTCCGACACATTCCTGAGATAAGGCAACGTTTCAAGAGTGAAATCATTGTTGGAAATATCAAACGATTTCAAAGCCGGCATATCCACCAACACCAGCGAAGAGATGGTGTTGCCGCTGAGATTGATATTTTCGGCCTTCGCAAGATACGCAAGGTTCAACTCTTCCTTGATGCGGTTGTTACTTAGGTCGAGGTCTGTAAGCGATTCATAATCTTTGAGTACGAACGTTGTGAGCAGGTTATTCGACAGGTCAAGCTTTTCAAGCTGGGATATGCCTATAATATGGAAATTATATATGCGGTTGCCTGAAGCATCGATTTCACGTAGCACATATTTTTCATAGTCGCCGCGCACACCGGCAAGGTCGACATTCCCCAGACGGTTACCCGAAATATCCAAGGTTTGCAGGCATCGGTTAGTCGCCAGATCAATTGACGAAAGGTTGCATCCCGACACTGTGAGCCAGCGTAATTCGGTAGCTGCGGAGAGGTCGATAGCACTCATCGCCACATCATTCACCTCCAAGGCCGTGAGCGACTCGTTTTCAGGAATATAGATTACAAGCTCCCCAGTAATCGGAGTCGGCATCATCACCGTGCAGTTGGCATCGGAAGGAACACCTATAGAGGTTGCCGTGAAAGGCTTTCGCTCTCCGTCGCCAAAATCCACATAGAAAGTTTTCGGGGCGGATACGGTAGCGTTATCCATACCGACTTTGAACGATACCTGCTTCCCGGCCATAGCCGATGTAAGCTTCATACCAACCATTTTAGAAGGCGTCCCGATTTCCCCTGCCTCCTTAACCATAAACGGCGCAGACGAGAGGTTGTATTCAACAAACGCGGAATTTACAAATTCTACATACACCGAATCCGTATATGCCGATTTAAACCTGATTTTCCCGTCGGAATATTCATATTCTGACGGATCGATTATTTCTGCATCCGCATCAAGCGACCTTCGCCATGCACGCACCGTGGTAGTGGTTTCAGGGCGAAGCACTGATTTCGAAAAATCGATATCCGCCCCCTTGGCATATGACTTATCACATGGAAGCGGACTACGGAAATAGTAGTATTCGCCCCAGGTGTCCTGTGGCAAGGGGAGCGATGCGAAGTCAAGGTTATTGTAAGCCAGGTCGACGCTGTAGAGATTGGTATTGGCCGACAGGTCTATAGCCGACAACTTGTTGTCGCGCAGAACAAGGTTGGTGATATAGGTGTTTTTCGACAAATCTATCGCCGACAGATTATTCCCTCCAAGATTTAAAACCGTAAGGTTGGGATTATTTGTAAGATCGATGGCGTCAAGTTTTACGTCGGTGTTTATAGTCCCTGACACATGTTGGGCCATCAACATCTGCAGATTCCGATTTTTGCTTATGTCTATTGAAGAGATACGCGAATCGGAAATGTTCAGACGCAGCAGTTTCGCATTCTTGCTGACATCGAGGGTTGACACCGGGGCCATTTCAACAGACAGCACCTGAAGTTCGGGGCATCCCGTAGGATCGACATTCCGCAAATCCATGTTATGATAGCCGTCGAATGTAACCAGGGCCGGATAATCGCTGAGATTGAACGACTGGTCCAGGTGATCGATAATGTCCAGTTCAAGAATCATCAACTCAGGTTTGTTCCCACCTACCTTCAACGGGGTTTCTGCCGTGAAAGGGTTATCGGTGAGATAAATGGCCTGAAGCTTTGTGAACGGGGTGAGATCCAATGCCTTCAGCTCATTGTGCGACAAGTCGAGAATAGTTATTTCCGTGCATTTGTCGATATCCAGCTTGTCAATCGAGGCACCTTCGAAGTCCACATAGTCGATTTTAGAGGCATCTCCATAGATTTTAACAATACCTTGTTCGTTTACAACGCATGAAACTACCGTAGCATTTACCGACTGGGTCTCGGAATCAAACACCGCAGGGGCGATTTCAACCTCTTCGGTACCGAAACCGCAATCAACATCGAAATAATCTTTTTCGGTCGAACCCAGCCTGATGGAGAATGCGTTCTGCGCGCCATGAACCTCATAAATATTGGTATGGAACTCAATTATGGGTTCTTCGCTTTGGGCATACGCCTCCGGCGATGCCATAGCACCTGACAATATCAATGCCGCTGCAAAACTCCGATGTAATAAATTCATATAATTGGTTTATTTATTGGTTTATTGAAAATAATGTCATATCTTATGTCTCACTCATATAACCTTATCCTACCGTACAACGAGTTTCTGAGAGTGGCCGTTTACATTAAGCACATAAAGACCTGGCACAACTGAGGATACATCAATCACAGTCTCATCACCGGCAACACTAATTCTCTTTGCACAACTGCCGTTAATGCCGTACAAGGCTATTTCAAGACCCGAGGCATCACCGAGGAAGACCGAAAAACGGTTGCCACCCAGAGGCGTTATCATCAGCCTGTCGTTATCTGGCTCCAAAGCAACACCTTCAATACCTGCTCCCGAACGTCGTATTACCTCCTTCAACCCCGCAAGTGCATCGAATTTACCCGCGCCCCATTGCACTGGGTCGCCAGCCTTGACAGCATCGTCGACCACAGATGTTTTCGCTATTACATCCTTCACATCATCGATAGTCAAGGTCGGATCAGCCTCAAGCCACAGGGCGATGCAACCTGCCACATGCGGTGTAGACATGGAAGTGCCGGGTTCCTGCTTCCAATAATAATTAGCGCCATTCACTGTGGCACGCCCCTGGCAAAGATATTCCTCATATTCCCGGCGCATGTCATCGGTGATTTCAATGCCGAATTCCTCACCCATCACATCAACCGCGTTTTTCAGATAAGGATTGCTGATCGACGATATAATGGTTGAACCAGGTGCGCAGACATGGGGAAGATTGGTACCGTCGGCCAAAGTGCCGAACGATGAAAATTCCGTAACCGAACCCGGGGCAAAACCATCACCAGGATATGCGCTGACACTTCCGTCAAGGCATTCCCACTGCTGACGTGTGTTAAACGCACCGACAACAAGGATATTATCGGCAACAGCCATGTCGGAAATGGAACCGTTACGCGAACCATCATCAAAACCATTTACACCCATATTGTCGATATATGTGCACAGGCCGTCGGAGTAGCAGTCGATACGCTGCCCGTCCGTCCCGGTAACCTCAAAACCTATTACGAATTCTCCCGATTCCTTATTGTCGTTCCAGTCAAAGATATGCATATCCAGTATAGCATAATAGCGGCCTGTATCGGCATCCGTCGAAGCTCCGCCGCCTATATAGCCATAAAAATTATCGGCAAACACACCAGGCTGCACAATCCCGTCGATTGTAGCCGCCCAGTTTTGGTCGGTGGCATAATAAACGCCCTGTTCCCCGCCGGAAGTAAGCGACAGGCGCTTTGCCGCACGGTAACCGCGGCTCTTACGGTATATTACAGCCTGAAGTTCGAACGGGGTGCCGTCATTGGAATAGAATGCAACCTGGCCGGAACGTATCGTATTGTTCATCATGTCATTCTGGTCCCCTTCAGGATCATACCGATAGGCATAAGGGTAGATAAAACTCTTGATTTGATTGTCTGAAGCCGTAAACGTTTTGTTAAGTGCTACTTTACGGTCCCCTTCGTTACCTGCCGAAACACATATAATGGCATCCTTGCCCATCTCTGTGAGGAACTTCGACATCATCGAGTTCTTATCATGGGCTCCAATATTGCTACCCAGTGAAAGATTAATCACGGTAGGTTGATTTTTATAATCTACCGAGTATCCAAGCATGTAGGCGATACCTTGTGCGATACCTACATCATTAAGCACCCCGCATGAAACACCGATATCGGAACCGGGAGCCATCCCGGTAAACGGGTTCGGTTTCTCGACCAGGTTAGGCAGGCTTCCGTCAAAACCATCGGCAACCGTTACATTGCCTTCATAACCTCCGGCCATAATACCTAACGTATGAGTGCCGTGATATGCCGAAACCTCGTCGGTGACGAAATCTTCAAGCGGCATGGCATCGGTAATTTCTTCAGGATCTCCATAAAAGCGCTTAACGATTTCCGTACCGGCTTTGTTTATGAAGATATGCGACAGATACTCGATACGGTTTTTGCCATCCTTATCCAAAAAATTGATATGGTGCGGATCGACCCCCTGGTCAACGATACCCGTGAACACACCTTTCCCGGTATAAGGCTTTTTAAGCCCGTCGTCCCCTGCATGAATCACATCCACACCAGTAGCCCTACGGGCCAGGTCAAGATGAGGGCGCATTTCACGGGGCAACTGCATCACACTGACAGCATCTGCCGAAGCCATACGTTCTGCCTCGGAAACCGGAAGTCTCACGATGGCGATTCCTCCGCAAATATTCTCTACTTTCATACCTGCAGCTTCAAGATCGGCAGCAGTTGCTCCGGGAGCAAGGCTTACAAATGCCAAGGTTTCCTGCATTACAGAAGCCATCCCCTGCATCCCGGCTTTGGCACGGATATGCCGTATAGTCTGAGCATCTTTTTCATTAGATTGCTCCAACCGGAGCTTTCTCAGTGTGGCGCGGCTCTGCAAATCGAGCACACCGGCAGTAATACCGGATGCCGCGGCCAATAACACAACAGTAAGTAAGATTTTTCTCATCTGATTTTGTATGTTGGACAATATTTCAAACCAGAAGTCATCCCGGCTTTTCTATTCAAGAGTGTTTTTAGAACCGTTTATATCTCAGCCGGGAGCGCATGGCGGGCATGGTGACTGAAAACATAATGAGACCAGGGCAAAAACAACAAGCAAAACAAGAAAAGTCAAGATGACTTCGACTTCTAAACTCAAAAAGCAAATAGTACGCAGATGAATCTAGCGCCCGAATCATGTCTGTATTCATCATGAGGCAAGCACGGCTTGATTTGATAGCCGAATCCAGACATGATTCAGGCACTATATATTCTCTGCATATATTAACGAATCACCATCTTTTGACCGTTTACAACATAGATTCCGGTCGGCAGAAGTTCCAAATCGGCAGCGGAGGCATTATCAAGCACTTTGACCCCCATCAGGTTATAAACGGCATTGTTGTCGGTAGAACGGCCGGCATCAATCCCGGTTATCGACGAGGACGTCGAGATTGTTACGGTATGATTGCCCTTTGTGTCAAACACATATCTGCCTTCTTCATCAGCGTAAAGGGTGGCATCGTCAAGTTTCACAGCCGCTCCTTCAGCATCCGCAGGGAGGGTAATTGCAACACGGGTGCCTTCAAGCAGTGTCAGGCCGTCGGCCCATGCGGGTTGCTCTACGACCAAATCTGTAACGACCTTTGCATCTGACACCTTATCTCCAAAAGTCACAAATTCGACATCATATTTTTCAGCAGGTTCGCCGGTAGTATATAGACGGAGCACATCAATCTTGTTCCCTGGGGTGAAATACTTGTAACAGCTCGGGGTGTATTCGTTGGTGCTGTCAAGTTCACCGTTGATATAAAGATGGTAACCCAGGTCAAGCGATATGAAGAAATTAAACTGCTCACCAAGAGCCTTGGCATAGGGATGAACCAGATATCCAGCCTCGGTAATGTAGTTATACTCCCCGCGATATTCCGAAGAACCCCAGTAGGAATCAGCTTCGGTATTGAAATGGTCGGTCGTGTCAATCCAAAGCACCCACTTGCCGTCATATTGCAATTCACCGGATTCGATATTGAACACCATCCCGTTACGGGTGACTTTGTAAACATTGCCCTGGCCTTCGCAAAGATTTCCGTTTTCATCGGTGACGCCATTAATCTGGAAACCGCTCTCGGCTTTTATAAAGATGGCTCCTTTGCGCTCGTCCAATTCAACATTATTGGCTCCCGCTACAAGGGCATAAGGCTCCACATCGGGATACTCACCGGGGTAGACCTTTACCTGCGACGGGTCTGTCAGATTAATAGTCACATTAAACACACCCCAAAGGGCCGCGTCAAGGTCAACATCAACCATATCATTGAGCACAAATATCTTAGCCCCTGACGGGTTCAAATCATAATCTCCTATTTTTGCACTCTTAAGATTATAATCCGACGTGTTGAATTCAATTTCAAGACAGCTGCCAGCAGGAACCATCACAGGTTCGTTGGGAGTAAAATCCAGATTTTCATAATTATAATAACCTCCAAGGTTTCGTTTCAAACTTCTGACCACACCGGCAACCTCTTCAGGCACATTGATGGTAAATGGCACCTCTATTTCGGGATAAGAAGCTGTAATCTCTATTTTGTCGCCATCGGCGACTGTAATGATATGGGAAAGTGATTCAGGGGTGTCGGGGGCAACCGCCTTCCCGTTTACCTTCACGCTGTTCAGTGGAACAAGGTCGCCACTGAACTTGAACTGAGCCTCGGATGACCCAGGATTAAAACCGAAGGTCTTTGCCTCACCCGCTTTCCCCAGTTGAATGCGCGCAGCACCACGGTAAGCCTCTGTCACCTTTGAGGGATCGTCAGTTACAGTCACGGTTACCGAAGCCGTACGCTCTGACTCAAGGCTGACTGTACCTACTTCATATATTCGGCCCAGCCAGTCCATTGCCGGTTCGAGAATTACAGGGGTAGAATAATCGTCCGACACTTCCAGGGTGTGGTCTGCATTGGTACACTCAACTTTCGTCAGACGAAATCCGTCAACAGCCTTGAGATATACCTTTGACCAGGTTCCTCCCCAGTCTTCATTAGGAACGATTTCATTATCACCAGCACTAAGTTTGATGAATGTCCATCCGTTTGTGCTGTATTCTGCCTCATTGTCACGCTCTACACGGAGTGTGAATTTCGGGATTACTTTCACAACCGCATCTATAACAATATCGGATGCTTCGGTTCCGACCCAGAAGCGCATGCTCGAGCTTACATACTGGTCTGTTCCATCAAGTTGCAACTTGTTAACCACATAGTCCTGGGTATTAAGGGTCAGATTATACCAATATCCGCCCTTTACTTTGAACGTTTTGTTGGTTTCAAACTCAACATCCTCAGAACCTGCATAATTAGGAAGGTCACGGTAAACACGTTTCACCACACCGGCAACATCTTCAGGCACGGTTATTGTAATATCTGTTTCGAGATTGTCGGGCCAATTAGCGGTAATATCTATTTTTTGCCCGTCAGTCAGTTCCTTAAAAGTATAGTTGGTGGTGGAATTGGCATCCAGAGGCACCGGGCTGCCATCAAGTTCTATTTTATAAAGCGGTATGCCGCCATTTGCGGAGAACCTCACCGGCAACTCTGTCAACGGGTCCAAAGCCAGGTAGTTCTCACCGACTTCCGTGAAACTGAATGAAGCCCCCTGGTTACGGATAACCGTAAACCTGGCAGGATCATCCGTTATATTTACAACGACCTTAGTAGTACGGACAGTGGACAAATCCGTGGTACGCATGTTATAAATCCGGCCTTCCCAGCTCTCTGTAGGATACAGGGAATTACGGTCAAGCGGAGAATAAATCGAAATGTCGGCATATGCTTCGGGATTGGCACTTTCCATTGCGTCGATACGCATACCTTCGACAGGCCGGATTTGCAACTGGTACCCATAATCATAAGTCAGGGAAAGGGCGTTTGCGCCTTCGTCAAGCAATTTCCAATCAGCATCATTCCATGTCTCACGCCACTCTATGGCATTGGCGCGGTCACAGTTCAATGTCAGATTCAACGGGGCTCCCGCTGATGCCCCTGTCGAGCAAACCAAAGCGAGCACCACTGTCAGAAACACTGTGTAAAGTCTATTCATAAGGTTTAAAGTATTTAGGTTAAAAACTGAATCTGATTTAGTCAAAAATCAAAAAACGCATATGACGCTTTAATCCAAACCGTTACCGCATATAACATCCGAATAACCCCGCAAGAACCACATAAGCCCCTATGCAAATGCATAAAATCCGCATACCAGTTACCAATATTTTGCATATCGACATAATATTGCAACATTAAGACGCATATTGCATCTAAACAGCGGCAAAGATAGCACTATTTTTGAAATTCCAATAATTTTTTAACACATTTCGCCAAAATATATTTCCCTATAAAAATCCGGGCCGCAAAAACTTTCTACATGCCATCGGTGTTATACTCGTGTCAATCGTACTAAAACTTTTTTTAACGTTTTCAACTATGAGAAGGATTCTATTCGCGCTTGTCGCACTCATTGCATCCGCAGGGGCGGTGTCGGCACAAAAAACAGACATTTCACTCAGCTACGGAGGTTACACCCAGATGGATGCGACCGACTGCCACGACGGCTGGCACCATGTCAACAATGCATGGGGCGCACTGAATGTAGGGGTCAACTTCAATGTGGCCCGCAATTTCTACCTCGGGCCAAGCTACACATTCTCATCATGCACCACCAAAGGCGGCCCCGACCATTCCTCAATCGCATATCATGCCATAATGCTCAACGGCCGCTACAACTACTGGCACAACCGCATCGTCACACTCTACGGCCACTTAGGAATCGGAGCCGTAATCTCACATATGATGCCGAAATATCACGACTCGTATAACCAGACCTATTTCGCCTACCAATTCTCCCCGCTCGGGGCACAGGTAGGGATTTCTCGCTCGGCCACAATATTCGGCGAACTTGGCTTCGGCGCACAGGGCTTGCTGCAAGTTGGCTTCCGATTCAACCTGTAATTACCTTCACTTCGATTATGTATGTAATGCGGCAACCGGTGGCTCTGGCGGAGCACCGAGGCCGCATTCCCCATATACGGACACTGTCCCAACGATTGTCTGCTACGAAACAATCATCCTTCCATTCTCTTCAATCCGGCCACGAAGAATAGGCAGGATAAGAAAAAAGTCAGGATGACTTCGTATCTTTGCATAAACCATTGAGGCCGGTCCGGCTTTCCCCATCTACAACATGACAACGATTTTCGAACAAACCTTTTTTCTCACCCCTGCCGAATGCAACCCGCAGGGGCGCATGCCTATAACCTTGCTTATCAACCGCCTGATAGAGGTGGCGACCCTGCATGCCGACGAAATCGGAATCGGATATGGATCGCTTGTCGAACACCGCCAGACATGGGTGCTGTCGCGGGTAGCGGTAGAAATGACACTCTATCCGGGGGTAAACGACCATTACACCGTGCGCACATGGATTTCCGGCATCAACCGGCTGTTCTCTGAACGTGATTTCGAAATCCTCGACGGCAACGGCAACATCATAGGCCATGCACGCACGGTATGGGCTGTGCTCGACACGGAAACCCGTACCGTGGCCGATATATCACGCATGGAATGGGTGCGCTCCATCATCCCGGCCGACAAAACATGCCCGGTGGAAAAACCAGGGCGCCCACGCCCACTCGGCGAATGCCGCACCGACCATTACAGGTTCACCTATTGCGACGTCGACTTCAACCGCCATGTAAACTCATCGCGCTACATCGAGCTGTTGCTGAACCGGTGGAGCCTCGATTTCCATGACCGCAACAGGCTGACACGGTTCGAAATAGCCTACCACCACGAAGCCTATTACGACGAAGAGGTGGAAGTGCGTCTTGCCGACGACCCCTCGACCGGCGTAACACGTGCCGAAATCCGCAATAACGGCCGCCCCCTCTGCTGCGCCCTGCTCCGGTTCTCGCCCCGCCTCCCACGAGAGAATGCCTGAAACCACGACCCGGCCGCACACCCAAACCACCCGGCCAGCCTGATTCCGGCCCGGATTGCGTGATTTCCGAAGAATTTTCGCTATCTTTGCACCTCGGAAAAAGACCCACAGCAATGGCCACCACCAGGATAGCCGCGATTATGCGCGCGGGAGCATTCTCCCCCAACCATATAGGCAACGACGCCACGATTATGAACACCGTGGCCGAGCAACTGCGCAAACGCGGCTGCGAAGTCAACATCTACAGCGAGGAACAATTCGGCGCAGGCAACGTCAGCGAGCCTGTAATCATCAACATGTGCCGCGAACAGCGCTCCACGGAATTGCTCCAGCAATTTGAAGACAAAGGCATCCTGGTAATCAATTCCGGTTATGGCATTGAAAACTGCATCCGCGAACGGCAGGCACGCATCCTGCTCGGAAGCAACATCCCATACCCTGAAAGCATAATAGTCGACACCGACGAGGTGGTCAAGCAACGTCTGGCACGCTTGGGCATGCAGCAATGCTGGATAAAGCGGGGGGATTTCCACAACCGCCACGCCGAAGATGTGTCGTATGTACGTTCCGCCCATGAGGCACAGGACGTGTTGCAGGAATATTTCCTGCGCGGGTTCAAACGCGCGGTCATCTCGCGGCACCTTCCCGGCCAGCTCGTAAAATTCTACGGGGTGGACGGCACATCATTCTTCCACTGGTTCAAACCCTTCGAACCCGAAGGGCATAAACCCAGCCGCGAGGAACACCGTGCCACCGACGAGCAACTCAAAGCACTCTGCCGCCGGGCCGCACGCGAACTGGGGCTGATTGTCTACGGGGGGGAATGCATCCTGGCCGACGACGGCACCCTGTCGATTATCGACTTCAACGACTGGCCCAGCTTCTCATCCTGCCGTGCCGAAGCAGCGACAAATATAGCAAAAGCCGTAATGACCGCAATCAAAGAACGCAAAGAGGGAAACAACCTGAAAGCATGACCACCGAAAAAACAGACAACGGCATAACCGGCAACGAACCGCCAGCCTCCTGCAACCGGTCATTCCGGCACCGGGCCACCGATAAATTCCTACACGGGAAGGGCATTTTCACCTTCCTGCGGTCATCCGTATCATCACAAATAGCGTCATGGACCGACATGGGCGTATGCTTCGTGTTCTATGCATGGGTGTTCCTACCCCTTGGCAGCGACCCCATGCGTTCATTCCTGGCAACAGCTATCGGCCTCGTGGTGGGGGGAGTTGTAAACTGCTGCATCAATTACAAATTCACATTCCGGGCGGAGCATTGCGCCGTAAAAGCCGTAGCCATAAAATACCTCCTGATATGGGGAGGCAGCTTCATTCTGAACCTCGTAGGCACAACGGCCCTCAACCACCTCCTGCAACAATTCCACTGGCTGGGCAACATCGGGATCCGGCCTGACGGCATATTCGCATTCTCACGTCTGAGCGTGTCGCTTATCGTGTCGCTGGCATGGAACTTCCTATTGCAAAAAAACTTCGTGTACGTATCCACCAAATTCGACCCTTTAGCCATAAAAATAGTGGACGCCGTAACATTCAGGAATCGAAAAAAACAGACAAAATGACCAATAAAAACCGTTACAACAAAGAACGCGACGGCCTTCAGCAAGGAATCTACGCCGTTATCAACCCGTTCGTAAGGCTGTTAATCAGAATGGGCGTAACCCCCAACATGGTCACAACCATCGGCCTGCTAGGCAACCTTGCCGCAGCCGCCATAATAGCCTATGCCGGTTACGACGCACAGGTAAACGGCGTCCCCCGTTTCGACCTTATAACATGGGGTGGTGCCGTCACCATAATATTTTCGCTTTTCGACATGCTCGACGGGCAGGTAGCACGCCTGGGCAACATGGTGAGCCGGTTCGGCGCCCTCTATGATTCCGTGCTCGACCGCTATTGCGAGCTGTTCACCCTGGGGGCACTCAGCTACTGCCTGATTATGAACGGCTACATTGTGGGCGCATTGATAGCATTCGTAGCATTAGTCGGCTCTATTATGGTCAGCTACGTACGCGCACGCGCCGAAGGTGTGGGGCTTGAATGCAAAGTCGGCTTCATGCAACGGCCTGAACGTGTGGTTGTAACTGCACTGGGATGCCTTGCTTGCGGCATCACCGGCCTGTGCATGCCCAGCCAGCCCGAAGTGGCATTCATAATCCTGGTCATATCAATGGCTGTAATAGCCGTATTCGCCAACCTCACGGCATTTGCCCGCATCGACGTGTGCCGCCGCGGCCTCAAGAATCAATAACCTCCGACATATCCCGAACTGCCTTGCCAAAACAACGCGAAACCATCATAATGCTGTGTGCCCTGGCCGTGTGGCTGGGGGTGACAGCAGTCTGTGTAGGGTTCCGACCCGAACACCTATGGCTCGGGCTGCTGCTTGCAGCCCTTTTCTTCGCCACCCCTGCCACCCGACGGCTCATGGTGGCACTCCTGCCGTTCATCCTGTTCGGCATTTCATACGACTGGATGAACATCGTTCACAATTATGAAGTCAACCCGGTCGACATAAAAGGCATAAATGATGCAGAGCGCTCTCTGTTCGGAATCATTTCCGGAGGGGTAACCCTCACACCCAACGAATTCTTTGCACTGCACACATCAAAGATTATGGACTTCCTAGGGGGCTTTTTTTATCTATGCTGGGTGCCTGTGCCAATCATTTACGGATTATGGCTCTATTTCAACAAACAGGAGAAAACATATCTTCATTTCGCCATAGTCTTCCTGTTGGTAAACCTCATCGGGTTCGCAGGTTACTATATCCATCCTGCCGCCCCCCCATGGTATGTGGCAAAATACGGCTTTGATTTCATGCTCGGCACCCCCGGCGACGTGGCAGGGCTCGGCGCATTCGACGAAATGACAGGGCTAGGGATATTCCAAGGACTTTACGGGCGCAACTCCAACGTGTTTGCCGCAGTGCCGTCGCTGCATTCAGCCTACACGCTTGTGGCATTCATCTATTCACTGCGCTCACGCACACCAATGTGGATGCGCATCGCCCTGGCGGTAATCACCCTCGGCATATGGTTTACCGCCGTTTACACCTCCCATCACTACATTATCGACGTATTGCTCGGCATAGCCTGCGCCCTGCTTGGTTTCATAATCTTCGAATACCTGCTGATGCGCATCCCCCCCTTCGCCCGCTTCATCACCCGCTACGCCGCCTACGTATCTCCCCGCCGCTAACGCACACAATACGCTGTAGAGACGGGATAGCATCCCGTCTCATACCCTGCATACTCATATATCCAGCATATTCATATACCCTCCTCCATGTGCATATACTCATTCATGCGCATATAACCAACATGTGTATATAAACATGCATATCCACGTATAACCTACATACACAACCACACATCCGGCTCATATAATCGTAACATATATCCGCAATCCTCACGAGAATTCCCCATTCTGAATCCAACCAGCCACATAACAACCGGGAACATAGTGCCTTGGTTGCATCCAGCCCCAATGATTTCGTGGTACTTTGTGACGGGATGCTATCCCGTCTCTACCATGCAAAAAGCTAACGGGCAATGCGCTTTGAAGCGCATTGCCCGTCAGGCTTATATATTGCCGCCTGTTAAAGAACGGCATTATGTGTCGTCAATCAAAGACGGGGACCTGCGGCAACGAGTGCCTTGCCGGCTTCGTTATGTTCGAACTTCTTGAAGTTGTTGATGAACATCTCGGCAAGCTTGGTAGCCTTTTCGTTCCAAATAGCGGCATCGGTATAGGTGTCGCGCGGATCGAGGATATTGGGGTCAACGCCGGGAAGTTCGGTCGGCACTGTGAAGTCGAAGATAGGAATCTGCTTGGTGGGAGCCTTCAGGATAGCACCGTCAAGGATAGCGTCGATGATACCACGGGTGTCGCGGATAGAGATACGCTTGCCGCTACCATTCCAACCTGTGTTCACAAGATAAGCCTTGGCACCGCTCTTTTCCATCTTCTTAACAAGTTCCTCAGCATACTTTGTGGGATGCAGGCTCAGGAAGGCAGCACCGAAGCAAGCCGAGAAAGTGGGGGTAGGCTCGGTGATGCCGCGTTCTGTACCGGCGAGTTTCGAGGTGAAGCCCGACAGGAAGTAGTATTTTGTCTGCTCGGGAGTCAGAATCGAAACGGGGGGCAGAACACCGAATGCATCAGCCGAAAGGAAGATAACGTTCTTGGCAGCGGGGCCGTGGCTACCCGGGGCAATCTTCTCGATGAAGTTGATGGGGTAGGAAACACGTGTATTCTCGGTAACGCTCTTGTCGGCGAAGTCGATTGTGCCTTCTTCGTTAACGGTAACGTTTTCCAGAAGCGCGTTGCGACGGATTGCGTTGTAGATGTCGGGTTCGCTATCTTTGTCGAGGTTGATAACCTTGGCATAGCAGCCACCTTCGAAGTTGAACACGCCGTTGTCATCCCAACCGTGTTCGTCGTCACCGATGAGGAGACGTTTGGGGTCGGTCGACAGGGTGGTCTTACCTGTTCCGGAGAGACCGAAGAAGATAGCGGTGTTCTCTCCGTTGAGGTCGGTGTTGGCAGAGCAGTGCATCGATGCCATGCCCTTCAGGGGAAGGTAGTAGTTCATGATCGAGAACATACCTTTCTTCATTTCACCGCCATACCAGGTGTTGATGATAACCTGCATGCGCTGTGTGAGGTTGAAGGCAACGCAGGTTTCAGAGTTGATGCCGAGTTCCTTCCAGTTCTCAACCTTCGCCTTTGATGCGTTGAGCACCACGAAGTCGGGGGTGAAGTTTTCAAGTTCTTCCTTGGTGGGGCGGATGAACATGTTTGTCACGAAGTGAGCCTGCCATGCAACTTCCATGATGAAGCGGACTGCAAGGCGGGTGTCCTTGTTGGAACCGCAGAAAGCGTCAACCACATAAAGGGGCTTGTCGCTGAGTTCCTTGTCGGCAATAGCCTTGAGCGAATCCCAAGCCTGGGGTGTGATGGGCTTGTTGTCGTTCTTGTATTCGTCAGATGTCCACCAGATGGTGTCCTTCGAAACAGAGTCCTCAACAAAGAACTTGTCCTTGGGCGAACGGCCTGTGTAGATACCTGTCATCACGTTAACCGCGCCAAGCTCGGTGTTCTGGCCTTTTTCGTAGCCGGTGAGTCCGGGGTTGGTTTCGTCGATGTAGAGTTCGTCCCACGAGGGGTTGTGGTAAATCTTGGGAGTGCCCTTGATACCATACTGGGTCAAATCAATGTTGCTCATTTTGTTTTATATAAAATTTAAAATGAAGTTTCCTATTCCCTATTGGATGCAGTTGCGATAACCATGCATTGTGCGCATTCCTGATTATGGCAATCCTTATAATTCTGATGCAAAGTTACGCACCTTTTTTTGAATTGCAAACTACTATTACGGAAATATTTCCGTAATAGTAAATTTTATGATTTATTCAGATTATACATAAACAGCCGCCAAACGCAACCTTCGCTGAATTCCAGCTTTTTAAGCCACAAATTATTCATACCACGGATACGGGATTCACACTATCAACACCGCTTGCCGCGATTTGTTCGCGGCAACTCGCGGCAATATGTCGTAACCCGGCTATTATTTGATGATTTTTAGCAGAGACCTGACAAATCAAAGCGCTGCATAAACACATCCGGCAACCCAAAACACTTTTATCCTTAAAGAATTGGCGAAAAAAGCCTCATCACGGATTCCAACGCCTTTTCACGCCATGGCCGGTGGCGCCAAGCCGATGATGTGACCCGGCGGCTGTCGCGCATATCGCGCACAAACAGCGCTTTCATCCTGGCGTTGAAATCGGTGGAATAAATCAGCATATTTGCCTCGAAATTATGTTCGAAACTGCGGAAATCGAAATTGGTGGAACCAACTGTGCAGAAATCGTCATCGATAATGATTGCCTTGCTGTGAAGCATACCTTTCTCATAAAGATAGACCTTGATTCCTGCCCGCAGGCATTCCTGCACATAAGAAAACGACGCCCAGCGGAGCATATCGCTGTCTGACCGACGCGGGATCATGAGCCGCACATCAACCTTCGAGAGAGCCGCCACCTGCAACGCATGCACAAGTCCTTCAGAAGGTATGAAATAGGGTGTTTGGATATATATGCACTTCCGTGCACGGGCTATTGCCTGCTGGAACACCAGCGTCATGTTGAGCCACTGGGTGGTCGGGCCGCCTGTAACCAGCTGCATCCCCACCGAATGCCCTTTGACTGCCGTGGCCAAAGGCCCTTCCTCCAAAAGCGGCTGCCCCATGAAATTCCAGTCGACGGCAAACGATTGCTGGAGGGCGAAAACCGCCGGCCCCTCCACACGCAGGTGAAGGTCGCGCCAAACATCAAACAGCTTACCTCCGTCAACATAACGGTCGGCCACGTTCATCCCCCCGATATAACCAACTTTCCCGTCGATTACCACGATTTTACGGTGGTTACGCCAGTTGATGCGTGTACCGAACGGCGGGAACACCACTTTGAAAAACGGATATGCCTCGACCCCGGCCTCTTTCAACCGCCTCAGATAACGGTTAGAAAGCTTAAACGAACCAACATGGTCGTAAATAAGCCGCACTTTGACCCCGGCACGCGCACGCTCCATCAGCGCCTCCATCACCCGGATGCCGATATTGTCGTTCACGATTATGTAGTACTGCATGTTGATATAGCTCCGGGCTGCGGCTATATCAGCCAATAACGCATCGAACTTTTCCTGGCCGTTATCGAAAATCCCGACATCGTTACCTTCGTAATAATGCGACCCGCATAAGGCATAGGCAAGGTTGATTTGCGGCATCACTGCCCCGGCATCTTCTATTTTAGCAGGGTCAGTACCACCTCCGGCACCTAACCGCCGGAGCTTCCGGCGGTTGCGGCGCGAGATGATACGCTTGTTCTGTATGTTTCGCCCGAAAACGATATACAGCACCAGGCCGACCACAGGCACCACAAGCAGCACCGTCACCCATGCCAGCGATTTCACAGGGTTGCGGTTCTCGCTCACCACCACGGCGATGATGCCGAGAATTGTCAAGGCATAGAGGATATTGAGAATCCACCACACCCATGCCATATCGATATTTTCCGCAATCCAATGCAAGGTTTATATGCAATTTTGTCGCGTGAAGCTGTCGGAAACAATCAGCACGCTATTTCGACATCATATCGTATTTTATCATTAAATCCGAAACCGCACGTCCACGGTCGATATGGCCCGCAAGCCCTGCCGGGGCGCCGGAAGTATCGCCGACAACACGCCCCTGATAGTCAACGGCAAACCGAGGGCATCCGGGAGCCAGTGCCGAGAAACCCATACCGCGCCAGGCATAATCAAGGCCGAGCTGGTCAAGAAGGGTCGTGTACACATCCACCTGCCCCATAACATCCTCTCGGCGACCTGGCACAGGGGCGTTGAGGATTAACAATGGCACATATCCCTCGCCTGACACAAGTTTCGACCCCGTGGGATCCGACCTCAAGGAATGGCGCCAGGATGCCAAAGCCTCATGGTCGCCGACAATGGCGACCATGGTTCGAGACCAGTCAGGCCTCGAACGCAGATAATCGAGGAAGCGCCCAAGGGCCTGGTCGGTATAGTGGACTGCCGTCATGTAGTCGCGCAGACGTTCGGGGAAATCGGCACTGAAACTTATGGTCTTGAATTCGTCGGGAATGCGGAACGGGTTGTGACCGGTGTATGTCACCATCTGCACATACGCCTTCTCCCCCTCAGGCCACACGTCGCCACGCTGCATCTTGGCCACGCTTTGCGTGAAGAACGAGTTGTCGCTCAACCGCCTTGGTGAACCGATACGTTCGGAATTATCCCATGAATCGTTCATCTCCGTATTGTCGATGCCGAACGAACGCGCAACAAGCCCCTGGTTCCAGGTCGACGGCTTGTCGCCACTCAGCAGATAGGTTTTCGCCCCGTTTTCCTTCATTGCCATGGGCAGGGTGTAATATCGGTTATCGGCAAATTTCATCGAATACACGAAATCACGCATCGGGTACATCCCTGCGAGCATAAGCAACTGCCCGTCGATACTGCGCCCGTTTCCCACCTGCGACAGCACCCTGGGTGCATACCATGTAGCAGATGTGTCGCGCAATGCCTCGTTAAGGTTGGGAGTAAGTTCCTTCCCTTCCACTTTTGCCCCGATAGGCCATGATTCAAACGATTCACAGAAAATAATCACAAGGTTATCCGGGCGCCCCACGGAATCGGCAGGGGCAACGGGCGTAGTGCGGTATCTGACATGCTCCGCGCCCCATCGGGCCACCATCTGATATTGCTCCGGGGTGATTTCATCCGACTGTTCCATCGCCTCTGCAGCGAGAGTGCCGAAAAGAGTATATATCACAGGAGGGGTGGTCGCATAATAACACTCCCCCTTCAGTTTCGCGACATGTGCCCTTAGCCCGCCTGAGAACATGGCGGTTATGCCCGACGCCAAAGCCAACAGCCCGAGTGTCAGCAGGTAAAACACCGCGTTAGGCTGACGCTCCCGTTCCTCGGGGTTAAGCATAAGCAAAGTGGCAACGGCAATGCCGGGAAGCACAAGATAGACCCATCGGAAAGAATCGCCTATACTTCCCGTGAAATCAGCCACGTTACCTACAAGCAGATAGCTGGCAAGAGGGATTGAATTGAAGTATGTGCGGCAATACATCAGGTTGGCAACCATAAGCAGATCCACAGCCAGCATAACCGCGACAAGCGGCCATGACTTACGGGTAAACACCGCAGGCATCGACATCAGCGTTGCCAAAGTAAGGGCATTGACATATGTACCTACGAAGCCCAATGCCCTGAAAGTTGTCTGCGAACACCACAACACATCAAACACAAGCACCGTAAGCAGGCATCCCAGCCATGCCAGGAGATATTGCCGCGTCCAAAGGGCTTCAGGCACCAACAGGCGCCCGACAGCTCCCACCAAGATATTTTTCTTCTTATACAATCCCATTGTTCGATTCATACTAAATAGTCATAACGGCATCTACATCCATACCGCACCATCTTATCACCCTCCGCTGCCCCTTCTCATCCCCCATGTCATGGCTGTCAGGTTATAAGTCAGAAGTTATAAGTTGTCAGTTATAAGTTATAAGTTGTCAGTTATAAGCGAAAACACCCGGTTGGGTACACTCCCGTATCTACTCTTAACTTCTTAACTTCTTAACTTCTTAACTTCTTAACTTCTTAATTTCTTAACTTCTCAGCTTCTTAACTTCTCCCCATTCCCACAAATGTAGCAATATTTTAAATTAACAACAAAACAATTACCCGATTCGTCTAAAAAAATCACAAAAAATTTGCGACTTTTCATTGAAACCACTACCTTTGCACTCACATTCCCGCGCTCACATAGCGAAAAGCCGGAATCCCGGCCTATCAAGGAGAATGCCGGTCCTATAGCTCAGTCGGTTAGAGCAGCTGACTCATAATCAGAAGGTCCTTGGTTCAAGCCCAAGTAGGACCACAAAAACAAATCTCTATTTGCCTAATATTTAGACAAATAGAGATTTTTATATGCATCTTGCCACCAGTCGCGGCAGTTTATTTGAACTTAGGCAATGAGTCTGTGCGGACTGCATCGGAGCGTTGCAGCCCCTTAATATGGGCATCAGTCATTACAGCCTTACGATATCGTTCATAGCCACGTGTCGAGACAAGAACTTTTTTCGGCTCAAGCCGAAAACCCGGTGCATTTTTTCTCCAAATTGCACGAGCTAAGCACAAACAACAATACTATAGCCAATACAATGATTCGGTAAAAATTACCGAATCATTGTATCTTACATACGGATATATTATTCCGAAGGCAGGTCGACCCAGGTGTAGTCATGGCCTGTAGCGGGTATCACCTTATCCAACAAATCATTCAGCGAAAGCGCTATGCTGGCGGTGTTGACGCAGGGATGGCATGCATAGCGGTTGCTGCCGGAGGCAAGGTCTCGGTCGATTATGAGCCTTACATGCCTGTCTACATCAAAAATCAAACCCATCGGTGAGACAGCACCCGGATGGATATGCAGGTATTCCTCCATCATCTCGGCCGACGCAAACGACAGCCTCGCACACCCTAGCTGCGACGACAGGTATTTGGTTTTAAACGGTTTATAAGCCGGAAGCATCAGCAGGTAAAACTGCGTCTGCTGCTTGTTTGTCAAGAAAAGGTTTTTGAACACAGGAACACCTACTGCCTGCCGAACCGCCTCGCATTCCTCCATAGTGAAAGCCGCCCGGTGGCAATAAGTCACATAATCCACGCCAAGGCAGTCAAGAAAATCATATACACCCGTCTCGGCCGCTGACCGCACCACCCCGTCACCCTGCGGCCTCCCGTCGTACCGTTCTATTCTGCTGTCATCCATAACCTCATTAAAGTATTATTTATAGTCAAGAGCTTTTTATGATTAAATCGATATAAAGATTCACCTGTCAATCAGAGTACAAAATTAGGCAAATTCCACATAATGCCATATCGGAAGCCCTGACAATCCGTTCCCGTCTGCACCAATAGTTTTCACATTTTCTGTAAAATATATACCTTTGCAGGTGATGAGGAGGAATCCGTCAAAAATAACGGCATTGTTGCTGTTGGGCATTTTCGCATTATTCTATTGCGGGAACGCCCTGTTCCTTCACACACACATCATAGGGGACACAACGGTGGTACACTCCCACCCCTATCTCCCCTCCGGCCACCACTCGCATTCCGCGCAGTCGCTCGAATCCATTACAGGTTTCAACAGCTCCCTGTTCGCAATGCAGCCTGCCGACGAGGCATGTTGTACAACTCCCGACCTCCAATGCTGCGACATTGCTACAGCATGTACGCTCAGACCGGCTGTCAGCGCTGCAATTCGGATTACCGCTCCCCGTGCACCTCCGGCGGTGTGATTCCTATTTACTATACCAACGTGTGGAAAATTCCATAAATCCGATTGCGACGGTTTCAATACCGAAGTCATCCTGATTACACGTACCTCAAGTTGCCCGAAACGGCAACAGGAAAATAGCAATCACACTAATTCAAAAATTCATTTATGCACAAGCAAATACTTGTGTCGGCATTCCTCATGATGTCGGCACTTATAGGGCGTACCTCCGAGGCACAGCCTGGGGCATCAGCCATGTCGACACCATCCGACACCAATATAACAGGCCACGTAGTCGACACCGAAACCGGCGAACACCTCCCCTACTACACCGTAAAAATAGCAGGTACATCGATTGCCACCATGACAGATGCTTCGGGTCACTACACATTGCGCAACCTCATCCCCGGCCACTACACCGTGGAGGCATCATCAATGGGCTATGCCGCCGAAAAGCGCGAAATCGACCTTAAAAAAGGCCAGACCTACGAAATCAACTTCGAAGTCACACCCGATGCCTTCATGCTCGACCAGGTGGTTGTTACAGGGAGCAAAAGCGAACAGAAACGGCGTAACAGCCCGGTGCTGGTCAGCGTGATAAATAACAAGGTTTTCGACCTTGTAAGCGCATGCTCTCTTGCCGACGGGCTGAGTTTCCAGCCCGGTGTGCGTGTGGAAAACGACTGCCAGAACTGCGGGTTCACCCAGGTACGTATCAACGGGCTTGACGGGCATTATTCACAGATTCTGATGAATTCCCGCCCGGTTTTCTCCGCACTGACCGGCGTTTATGGTCTCGAACAGATTCCTGCCAACATGATCGAACGTGTGGAGGTGATGCGCGGAGGCGGCTCCGCCCTGTTCGGCTCATCGGCCATCGGTGGCACTGTGAACATCATCACACGCGACCCGGCCGTGAACTATGCGGAAGCAAGCCATACACTGACATCGGTCGGCATCTCAGGCTCATTCGATAACAACACCACATTGAATGCCTCGGTGGTCGGCAGCAACAACCGCCTCGGAATGATGATTTACGGGCAGAACCGCCACCGCGACGGCTATGACCACAACGGCGACGGGTTCACCGAGGTAGCGAAACTCAGCACCCAGACCATGGGATTACGCACTTTCATGCGCACGTCCGACAACACCAAACTCACACTCGAATATCACGGGACCCACGAATACCGCCGAGGTGGCGACAACCTAGACCTCCCGGCACACGAAGCATGGATTGCCGAAGAGGTGGAACACGACATAAACGGCGGTGAAGCTTCGTTCGACCTTTGGTCAGCCTCACGCGGCAGCCACCTCAACATCTTCGCAGCAGCCCAGAACACCAAACGGAAAAGCTATTACGGCAGCGGGCAAGACCCCGATGCCTATGGCCGTACCCACGACCTCGTTGTGACCGGCGGGGCGCAAATGACCCACAATTTCAAACAACTGTGGTTCATGCCGTCGGAACTTATCGCCGGACTCGAATATAACCACAATTACCTCAACGACGTGACCGTAGGTTACGACCACGACATCACACAGCGCGTCGACATCTATAGCGGCTACCTGCAAAACGAATGGCGCGATGACCGGTGGGGGTTCCTCATCGGTGCCCGCATCGACAAGCACTCCATGATTAACCATCCAATCGTGTCGCCAAGGGCAAACATACGGTTCAATCCTTCAGATAAAGCGAACTTCAGGCTTTCCTTCTCAACCGGCTTTCGCTCCCCGCAAGCCTATGACGAGGATTTCCATGTGGCAATCGTGGGAGGAGAACGGGTGGTGACCATCCTTGCCCCCGGCCTCAAAGAGGAAAGCAGCCGGAGCATCAGCGCATCGGCCGACTTTTACCACCGTTTCGGCAACGTGCAGGCCAACCTCATGATTGAAGGCTTCTTCACCGACCTGAGCGATGTGTTCGCCCTCCGCAAGCTGAATGAGCCTGATGCCGCAGGAAACGACGTGCTCGAACGTTACAACGGAGGTGGCGCCCGTGTCGGCGGTATAAACATTGAAGGTAAAGCGATTTTTTCACCACGCTTCCAGCTCCAGGCGGGCGCGACATGGCAGCGTAGCCGTTACAAACAGCCTGAACAATGGAGCGAAAACCTAGAAATACCACCCGTGAAACGGATGTTCCGCACCCCCGACCTTTACGGCTACCTGACTTTCAACTGCGAATTTACAAAGGCATTCCGTGCGGCACTCTCTGCCACCTATACCGGCAGCATGCTTGTGCAACACATCGAAGGCTCAGGCACACCCGTCGACTGCGCCGTGACCACACCGCGCTTTTTCGATGCCAATTTCAAACTCACATATGAGTTCAAGGTGTTTCACACGGCATGCATAGAGGCCAGTGCCGGGATATTCAACATTTTCAACAGCTACCAGGATGATTTCGACATAGGCCCCCTCCGCGATTCGGGCTACATCTACGGGCCAGCACTGCCACGCAGCCTTATGGCCTCGCTGAAATTCCATATATGAAAAAGGCCCTATGGCGTTGTGTCAAACTTCGATATTTTGGCACAACGCCGTGGTTTTCGCCCGGATGGCGAGGGTGCTGTCAGAATGCCTCACCTGCAGGCGACGATCCGGATGAGCCATTATGACACACCCTAATAACATCCCCCGCTGCAACTTATTGCAACGGGGGATGTTATTAGGGTGTAAACACCTATTGACGCGATTGCTGCATGATGCCTCCAGTATCTTATAATGCAACATGCCTTATCCATGCATCATCGTAATCACTTCTATGTGTTTGAAATCTTTCATATAAACAATTTTTTGACATGAAGAAAATCTTAATCGCCTTGCTGTTGATTATCTGTGGTGCAGGTGCCGCGTCGGCATTCATCGACTCCTACGTAATCGACCGTAAGAACCTGCCGGAGCAGGCACAGCAAATGCTTTCGGAATATTTCCCGAAAGCAAAGGTAAGCCTTATCAAAGTAGACCGCCACCTATTGAAAAAAACCGACTACGACGTAAAACTGGTTAACGGCACCAAGATAGAATTTACCAATGCCGGAAAATGGAAATCGGTCGACTGTAAAACCCGCGAGGTGCCTGAAGGACTGGTCACCAAGCCCATACGCAACTACGTCAAGAAAAATTTCCCCGACGTGAAGATTGTGAAAATCGAAAAGAAATCGGGCGGCTATGAAATCGGCCTTTCTGATGGCGTGGAGCTTAAATTCAACCTTCTCGGACAATTCAAAAGCATGGAGATGGACGACTGATTCCGTTCTCATCATCCAAAAATCAAGGCGATGCGCCGCAATCCGGGCACATCGCCTTTTATGTATCCGTAATGTAATAACCCCGGATCCTACTTCAATACCTACCTGCCTTATAACAATGCATCGATATACAGCATCAGCAACACTCCCGCTACCAAGGCATAGGTAGCCTGCTTTTCAAACCCGTGTGCATGGGTTTCAGGAATCATCTCATCGCTTATCACATAGAGCATGGCACCACCGGCCATACCCAGCAACGCCGGAAGGAACATCCCGGACAAACCTCCCAGGACGAAACCTACCCCTACTCCAAGCATTTCCAACAACGCGACAGCGACCGATATGGCAAGCGCCCTGCCGAAACCCACGCCAATCATCAACAGCGGCGTGACAACCACCATCCCTTCGGGTATATTCTGCAACGCGATACTTATAGTAACCGCATAGGCATTCGAAAGATTGTTTTCGTCGAACACAATCCCGGTAGCCATCCCTTCTGGAAGCTTATGGATGGCGATTGCGATAACGAACATCATTATCCTGTTAACGGTGGTGTTCCCTTTATGCTTCTCGATGTCAAGACCGGTAAGATGATGAAGGTGAGGAGTGAAATAGTCCAGCATTCCGATAAGCGCCACTCCGGCTGCGACACCGGCAACCACCTGCCACCACCCTGAAAGGGATGCCATGGTCACAGCCGGTGCCACCAGCCCTACGATCGAGGCAGCAAGCATCATCCCTGCACAGAAGCCCATGAAAATATCATTCCACTTATGCGAAATCCTTTTCACGAACAAGCCTATCACCGACCCTGCCAGCGACGCAATGCCCAGACCGGCAGCCCCTATCAGCACTTTCTCAACCATCAAGACACCTTTTTAGACAATGAAGTCATCTTGACTTTTCTTCTTTTGCATCTTCTTTGTGATTTTCGGCCGTTTGAAGTACTCCCGGCATGGAATCCTACCTTTCAGCAGGATGCCTGCGCGAACGAAACAGCCTCAGGAATTCACCAACCCAAAGCACCAGCGACGTGCCTCCGATGATTATCAACCAGTCAGACAGGCTGAGAGGTGTTACGCCGAAGAAGCCACCGCCAAACTCCACAATCAGGATCTGTCCTGCCAGAATCAATACGGCAATCAGCACGAACTCGCCGCAATGCCCAAGGTGCAACGCACTGCGATGTGTGGCAAATGCCCTGGCATTAAACATATTCCAAAATTGCAGCATTACAAAAGTGGTGAATATCAGACTCAATTCATAAGGGCTGAGTGTGTCGGGCACTCCGGGCGTGACATGCAACAACTGTGAGAGCGAGGTCACTTCGGCATGTTCAAACACATAGACCATACCGAAAAGTAATCCGAAAAATATAATGCCGCAACCCACTATAAACCGCCACATTGCAGGATTGATGATAAACTCACGCCGGTTGCGCGGACGGTCGGCCATAACCGAGTCCGACGGCGGCAGCGAGGCAAGAGCCATGGCGGCAAAGGTATCCATTATCAGGTTCACCCAAAGCATCTGGGTCACGGTAAGCGGCGACTCGGTTCCCATAAACGCGCCTGCCAGCACTATGAGGCAGGCGGCAACATTTACCGTCAGTTGGAACAGGACGAAACGCTGTATGTTACGATAAAGCGAACGCCCCCACATCACAGCCCTGCCTATCGAGGCAAACGAATTGTCGATAATGGTGATATCGCTGGCCTCCTTTGCCACCGATGTACCATCACCCATCGAAAGCCCCACATGGGCAGCCTTTAAAGCCGGGGCATCATTGGTGCCGTCGCCTGTAACAGCCACCACCTGCCCTTGGCGCTGTAGCGCCTCTACAAGGCGTTTCTTATCCATAGGGCGGGCACGCGCTATGATTTTCAAATCCATCACGCGCTCGTCGAGTTGCGATTCCGTCAGGGCGCCGAATTCAGGCCCTGTTATTATATTCCGGTCAGTGTCGGCAGGTTTCCACAGCCCGATCTGACGGCCTATTTCCTTGGCTGTACCAGGGGTGTCGCCCGTAACGATTTTCACACCGATACCTGCATCAAGAACCTCGTTTATGGCATCGGGAACATCGGAACGTACCGGGTCGGAGATTGCAACTATCCCGAGGAATTCGAGATTATCGCAAACCAGCTTGCCATCCTCTGCCGCCTTCACCCCACGGCCAATCTCCTGGTATGCGAACCCGAGGGTACGCATAGCCTGGGCCTGGAATCCCTTCAGGCTGCTGTCGATGGATTCACGGCTTACACCACCTGCAATAGTACGGCACAACCCGCTGACTATTTCAGGAGCGCCCTTTACAAACAAAGTACGCACGCCGTTGCCATCCTCCACAACCGTCGCCATATATTTACGTTCGGTTGAGAATGGCACTTCCTCCACTACTTTAAACCGCCCCCTTATGGCATTATAATCAGCCCCGTTGGCATGAAGCCAAAGCAAAAGGGCACCTTCCGTGGGGTTGCCTAGCACTTCAGGCTTTTCCCCTTTCGAGAAATCAAGCTGCGCTGTCGAGTTGACGGCAATCCCGGTTTCGATAAGCCTGCTTTCGGCATTATCACCAAGCTTACCGCCGGGCAGACCGTAAAAATCGGCCTGGGCAACCTGCATACGGTTTTGCGTAAGAGTCCCGGTCTTATCCGTACAGATTACGGTAGTCGCCCCCATTGTTTCGCAGGCATGCAGCTTACGCACAAGGTTATGGGTTTTGAGCATACGGCGCATACTGTAAGCAAGGCTGAGTGTAACCGCCATCGGAAGCCCTTCAGGAACGGATACCACTACCAATGTCACGGCAATCATGATAGTCTGAAGGAAATAGGCCAGGAATTCCATCCAATCGAACGGCATCCCGGAAAGGAAATACATCAACAGCCTACCGGCCACAATGACAATCCCTATGGCATAGCTGGCGCGTGAAATCAGCTTCCCCAGGCGGTCGAGCTGTTCGGTAAGAGGGGTCTTGACACTGTCGTCAATCCGCGATGCCTCAAACACCTTACCGTTTTCAGTGGCATCACCGACAGCATACACCTCAGCCACACCATGGCCTTCCATAACCTTTGTGCCACGCATCACATGATTGCTAGGGAATGTGGCTTCGGGGTCGAACTGCGCCTCATCTGTGGTTTTATGCGCCATAGGCTCACCGGTCAGCGTGGATTCGTCCACATTCAGCGACACCGCCTCTAACAGTTCGGCATCAGCCGGAATCTCCTCACCGGTGTTAAGCACCAGTATATCGCCTACAACAATATCCTTTTTGGGCACCGACGTAGGTGCGCCGTTGCGAATCACCTGCACAGGCTCCTCATCGTTAACCTGGTTCAGCAGGTCGAACTCCTTGTTGGCACGGTATTCGAAATAAAATCCAAGCCCCGTGGCCAGGATGATTGCGATAAAAATCCCTACCGGCTCGAAAAACACCGTTCCGTCCTTTCCCAGACCGAAATACTCATAACAGGATATAGCTATCGATAACACACCTGCAACCAGCAGGATGATTATCAACGGGTCTCTGAATTTTTCAAGAAGCTGTCGCCACCAAGGCGTTTTTTGCGGCGGGGTAAGAAGATTGTCCCCGTGAAGCCTTCGGCTCTCAAGAACCTGCGCGTCACTCAGCCCGGCATATTTACGTGATTCACTCATGTCAGCAAAAATATAATTACGTTAAATAAAACACCATTCCCCGAATATCGGTTTACATCCGTTCAGCCAATACGGCAGCAGTCAATGCAAGCGGCAGCAGGAATCAAGCAATAATCCACCTGAGCACAAGCACTATAATCAACGCGTAGCTCCCGGCAAGCACATCATCGAGCATAACGCCCCAGCCATTGCCGAAACGTTCCATCTTGCGGCAGCCCAATGGTTTGAAAATGTCAATCAGGCGGAATGCGGCAAACCCGGCAACGGCAAGGATGGCGGTGGTCAGCCTGTCAGGCACAGCAGCCACAAGCAACGGGATCCAAGTCCCTACAAACTCGTCGATTACCACAGTGCGGGGGTCTTCCCCCCAATAGCGCTCCATCACCTTCGAAGTCCAGGCCCCGGCCACGGTGGTCACCACTATCAGCGCCACAGTTGTCCATAGCAGTGCCACCGGCGCAAGCACCAGATAAAGCACATACCATATCACCAGCGCCAAAAAGGCACCGACCGTTCCGGGTGCACCCGGAACAAACCCCGTGCCGAATCCCGTCGAAAATATCACATGAAACCACGGAGCCTCCCCCAGCGGATGATTGTTGTTGTCACTCATAACATTAATGTTTAACTGTCAAAATCCAAACTATTGATAACATGAACCATCCCGCCCTTTCATTGATGCGGTTTTACAGGAATTCAAGTTGGCTAAAAATTGGCTTCAATATCAACAAGCCAGGCATTCGGCGAAACAGACTCCAAAGTTAATCATTTAACTGCAAACGTGGCGAGTATCTTAGTGGTTATTTGCGGAAAAGGGCGGTGACAAGGGTCAGATGCGGGGGGAGGAGCCCGTCGGAACCCCAAAGGAGGGGTAGGTGGAAAAGATCGGCGAGGATGGCGGTGATGTCGAAGCCGAAGGCTTCGAGCGACGGGCGTACTTTGTCGGGATGCCGGCAGGGTCGGCCACAAAGACGCGTACATTCCTGCCCGGGGCAGTAAAGGCAGTTCCCTACAAATGAAAAAGCCCTCCCCCCGGTTTCTTTCTCACGCTCTAGAAGCCACTTGTCAAGCCTTGCCCGCTGAGGGGAGATAAACTCGGCGGCTTCGGAAACCGGCGTGCCGTCAGGAACCGTAATCACAGTGGCCGTAATCTCGGCAACCTCCCATCCCGACAGATATTCCCATGCATCGAACGAAAAGGGCGGGCAGCCCCAGGAACGCCCGTAACAGCCGCACTCCTTGCAATATGCGATGAAGCGCTCCGCATCGCGGAAGCGCTCCATCAAATCCTTAACCCCGATTGTCAAGGTAATATCCCGCCATGAAGGATTCATCATAGGGATTATTTTTCACGCATAAACACCTGTACGGGGGTGCCTTTGAAATCCCAGTTTTCGCGGATTTTGTTTTCCAGGAAACGGCGGTAAGGCTCCTTCACCCACTGCGGCAGGTTGCAGAAGAAAATAAACGTCGGCACAACCGCCCCTTTAAGCTGGGTGACATACTTGATTTTTATATACTTACCCTTATTGGCAGGTGGCGGGTAGGCCGCGATAGCCTCAAGCATGACCTTGTTGAGCTGGGAGGTAGGCACTTCCCTGCGCCGGTTCTGATAAACATCGACAGCAGTTTCTATAACCTTGTAGATTCGCTGCTTGGTCAGTGCGGAGCAGAATATAACCGGGAAATCGGTAAACGGGGCGAAGCGTGAACGGATAGCCTCTTCGAAATGCTTCTGCGCGTCGAGCGATTTATCCTCGGCAATATCCCATTTATTGACGCATACCACCAGCCCCTTCTTATTCCGTTGGATAAGTCCGAAGATATTCGCATCCTGTGCCTCGATTCCACGGGTTGCATCAATCATAAGGATACATACATCCGATGCCTCGATAGCACGGATTGAACGTATCACTGAATAATATTCTATATCCTCGTTCACCTTCTGTTTCTTGCGGATACCGGCGGTATCTACAAGGTAGAAGTCGAAGCCGAATTTGGTGTAACGCGTATAGATGCTGTCGCGCGTGGTACCTGCTATGTCGGTCACTATGTGGCGGTCCTCACCTATAAACGCGTTAATCAGCGATGACTTACCGGCATTGGGGCGTCCGACGATGGCAAAACGGGGAATCTCCTCCAGGTTCTCGTCATCATCGTTCGGAACCGGGAGCTTCTTCACGATTTCATCCAAAAGGTCGCCCGTGCCATAGCCGCTAACTGCCGAAACGGAATAGGGGTCGCCAAGACCGAGGCTGTAGAACTCGGGCACGTTATAAAGCCACTCATTCGAATCGACTTTATTGGCTACCAGCAGTACCGGCTTACGTGATTTGCGAAGGATTTCGGCCACATGGTCGTCGAGGTCTGTGACACCGTTCATGGCATCGACAAC
>LUJQ01000021.1:159055-252111 GCA_001689485.1 Bacteroidales bacterium M6
GGGTTGTTCCCGCCGTAGGGTCGACGATGGCCTGACGAGTCTCTGTCAGGCGGTTGAAAAGAGTCGATTTACCCACATTGGGCCGACCTACGATTGCTACGAGCTGTGCCATGTTGTTATTTTGATATTTCCCTGCAAAGTTAAGTTAAAAAGCCGGATAGCGCAAATCCCTGCCCTCATCGGGCTTGTAACGCGGAAGGCAGCAACGATGATTTTTAACCGAGGCATACGTTCGACATCCCCCGCAACGTATCTGTCATTCTATATAGCCGAATGCCTTGAGCTTGTTCTCACGGTTGCGCCAGTTCTGCTCAACCTTTACGTATAGCTCGAGATACACACGCTTGTCGAAGAACCGCTCTATATCCTTGCGGGCTTCCGTACCCACTTTCTTAAGCATCGACCCGCCTTTGCCGATTATGATACCCTTCTGGCTGTCGCGCTCAACGAAAATAGTTGCCATGATATGTATGGCGGTGTCGGATTCGTCGAACTTCTCCACAATCACTTCCACCGAATATGGCACCTCCTTATCATACGACGTAAGGATTTTTTCGCGGATAATCTCGGTAACGAAGAATCTTGCGGGCTTGTCGGTAAGGGCGTCCTTGCCGAAATAAGGGGGCGACGGCGGCAGCAGTTCCACAATCCTTGCCATAAGGTTCGGAACATTGAAATGCTCCTTGGCCGAGAGGGGGAACACCTCCGCATTGGGCAGCATCTCCTTCCAACGCATCACGATTGCCTCCAGGTCGCCGTTGGTTTTGAGCAAGTCGATTTTATTGACAACCAACAACACCGGGATTTTCTCTTTTGCCACACGTGCCAGGAAATCGGCGTTCTTTGTAGGGTCTTCCACCACGTCGGTCACATACAGCAGGATGTCGGCATCGGTCAGCGCACCCTGGGCATAACTCAGCATGCTTTCCTGAAGTTTGTAATTGGGCTTGAGCACGCCGGGGGTGTCGGAAAACACAATCTGGTAGTCGGGGGTATTAACAATCCCGGTTATGCGGTGGCGCGTGGTCTGCGCTTTCGAGGTGATGATGCTCACACGCTCGCCCACAAGGTCGTTCATCAACGTTGATTTACCAACGTTGGGATTCCCGACAATATTGACGAATCCGGCTTTATGGTCACCGGGCGAGACGGGCGGGCATGCCACCTCGTCAGTAAGGGCGCTGATTACGTTTTCTGCATCCTGGCGCTCTATTTCCTCGCTTATTCTCTCGTTTTTGTTTTCTTCGGTCATGATAGGGACGATGTTAGTTTAAGCCTTCCTGGCTGCGGCAACGCTGCGGCGGGGATGACCCGTGTTATTATTAAGTTCTGTGATTAAAACAAAAATAGCACCCGAAAAGATGCTATTTTGTGTTTTTTCTATCAGGCAGCCCGTTTGCCGCACAATTCAAAGCGCATCCGGGCGTAAATTCTCACGGAAATCATATATCCCAAACCACCAGCATCGAACCCCAGGTGAAGCCCGCGCCGAAAGCAGTCAGGAGAATCTTGTCGCCCTTTTTGATTTTGCCCTTGAATTCGTCAAGACACAAGGGGATGGAAGCCGCCGACGTATTGCCGGTGTGCTGGATGTTGACAAGCACTTTCTCATCGGGAATCCCTGCACGCGAACTTACAGCCTCGATGATACGGAGATTGGCCTGATGCGGCACCAGCCAGTCGATAGTCTCCGCCGTAAGGTTGTTGCGGTTAAGGATGTCGACCGAGGCTGTGTACATATCGGTTACAGCGTTTTTGTAAACGTTGCGCCCGTCCTGGAACAGGTAATGGTCGCCTGCGGCAAGAGTATCGGCAGTAGCCGGGCGTGCCGAGCCGCCTCCCCACATCACAAGATGTTCGAGGCCGCGTCCGTCAACATGGAACACCGCGTCCAAAACCCCTACGTTGGGCTCTTCCGTAGGCTCGACCAGCACACATGCCGCACCGTCGCCGAAAAGGGGGCAGGTGGAACGGTCGTTGTAGTTGATCATCGACGACATCTTCTCGGCGGCAACAACGATTACCTTCTTGCGCAACCCGCTCTTCACATATGCGGCCGCATCCTCCAATGCCACGATGAATCCGGCGCATGCCGCCTGTATGTCGTAGGCATAGGCATTCTTCAGGCCGCAGCCCTCGCAGATAATCGAGCCTGTCGAGGGGAATCGGTAGTCGGGATTCGAGGTTGCACAAATCAGCAGTTCCACCTCCTCGGGTGCAATGCCGGTGTCGGCTAGAAGCTTGTTCACGGCCTGGATGCCGAGATACGACGAGCCGGCATCCTTTTTGAGGATGCGGCGCTCCTTGATGCCGACGCGTGTCGTAATCCACTCGTCGTTGGTATCGACCATTTTCGAAAGCATCTCATTGTCGAGAACATCGTCGGGGAGATATGACGCGATGCCGGAAATTTTGGCGTTGAGCATAAGCGTGGGGTATGATATGTGGGAGAACTACCCGAGGCGGCTCTCCCGTCCAAGAATCTGTTCGGATGGGGCATCGGCCTTGCCGGAACCCCTTATCTGTATAACGCTTCTGACAGCGACAGGTTCTTGGAAATATGTCCTTAAAAATTATCGAAAGGCTGCCTCCCGTGGAACGCAGCCCTTGTTTTTAATCCAAGCCGGAGCGGTTAGACTACGGCGTTCTTCTCGATAGCGACTTTGCCACGGTAGTAACCGCATTCCATGCAAACGCAGTGGTAAACATGCCATGCGCCGCAGTTGGGGCAGATTGCCAGTGTAGGCATCGCAGCTTTGTCGTGTGTGCGGCGTTTTGCCGTACGGGTCTTGGATTGACGTCTTTTAGGATGTGCCATTGTTGTTTTATTGTTTTATTGTTGTTTTTCCTTTTAAGTTCCTTCGTTCGCCTTGCAACCCCGTTGCCTAGGCGTGCATCAGAGCCGGTGTTTAAAGCTCCTTGAGTTTGTCCCAACGCGGGTCGGTAGGTGCTTCACATCCCGGGGTGTCGTTATCGGGCATGCTGTCCATTTCTTCAATCAGCTCGTCCTCCAGTTCCGCATCGGGATCCGACGAAGCCACGGCGCGGTGTTTCTTCAGCAGCGAACTCATTGCTCGGTTGCATTTACCCAACGGATGGACATGCTTGATAGGTATGGCCAGCGATACCGTGTCGTAAATCATATAGGCGACATTAAGGTAGTTATCGCTTTCAGGGATTTCCATAAGGTCATCCGATTCCTCGCGGTAGTCATCGCCGTATTTCACCTTGATGCCATAAGTGGTGTCTATATCCAACGTCAGGTCATCAAGGCAACGGTCGCATGGCACCGTCACCGTACCCGTAATGGCAAAGGCCAAATCGTAGACATCGTTTTTGTATGTCACGACAAGGCTGACGTTTACGTCGGCATCACGCACGTCGGCACTCTCCATGTTTGTGAAGAACTGCTTATCCAAATGATACCCGAAATCATGGGTACCTTTCGGCAGGCTCTTCAACGGGAGTTTGAATTGACTGAATTTTCCCATTGGTATAGTCAGCTGAAAAAACGGTGCAAAGTTATGGATTTTCTTCCTCATTACCAACTTTTCCCGAAATTTCCGCCGAAATTCACCTTTTTTAGCCTTACACCCCGGCCCTGCATACCGATTTCCACATTCGCCACCAAAGTTTCACCGAAGCAATAAGCACTTACACCGAACAACGATTTTAACAGGTTTTAGTAGCCATAAACGATGACGATGTGCCGAAACACCTAAATCCGACACACCGCCACATGATCGCTATTCAACAAAATCAAATCACGACCTTATAAACCGACTGCTCGATTTTCACAATATTGACCCCTTCTGACAAATATTGCAACGGGATGGTGCATTCTGCCTCGCCAACAAAACAGGAATACTCGTTGGTTGAATTAAATTTCTAAATATCTACAAATTGAGCAACTTTTTCATTTGTAATTATTTAAAACTTTAATTCAACCAACAGGTTTTGGATATTATGTGCTTGTTTCAATGCTTAAAAATTACTGCCAATATCGTGGAGTTTCCATTTCTGAAATGTGCAGTAAACTGGAACGAACAATAGAAACAACGAAGCCATCTTGACTTTTTCTTCAAGATGACTTCATTCAATCATACACGAACAGCAACTACTTTCCTATGTAAGTTGCCATTTGCTGCATTTTGCCTACATCAAGGCAAATCAAAATCTTACCAAATTTTAATCCACTAAAGTATCTCGACGCGAATTAAAATCTAAAACATTAATGTTAGCATAATATGCAAGTTCAATGATTATTCATCTGAATGCAGCATTCCTTCAAGAAGAGACGCGGCGTCGGCCACACAGTCATTGCATTGACGCAGAGGGCAGCCAGAAGCGATGCCTTTGAGTTCGTGGCATGTCACGGAACCGTTGCGTTCGCGGAAACGGGTCACAATGGCTTTCATGTCGCGCATTGACGCCATGCGGTCGCCACGAACCATTCCGAGCACCACCCCGGCGCCTACCAGTGCACCGCATGTGCCTTCCATCGACCCCATCCCTGAGCCAAACGCGTTAGTGAGATTGCGCATCGTCTCCACATCTAACCCTGCGGCATCGCAATAAGTACACGCAACAGCCTGGGCGCAGTTGAATTTCCCGGAGCGCTTCCGCTCCACAGCCTCGTTAATCCTTGATTCCATAAATCCTTATTAAAAAATCCCGGTTAATAAAGTACAAAATTACGATTCACCGTCCACACACGCAAATCCGACACACCGAAGCTATTTTTGCCGTAAAATTTTGCAGGTTCGAAAAGTAGTATTAATTTTACAGTGTACTACAACACTAATACACCATTATGCTCACACTCGAAAACCTATCATTCGGCTACCATCGCGGACAAAGCGTTGTCGACAGTATAAACCTGACGCTGCCTCCAGGCGGCATCTACGGCCTGCTAGGCCCAAACGGTGCAGGCAAGTCAACACTGCTCTACCTTATAGCCGGGGCGCTGACCCCGCGTGCGGGAAAAGCCGTGTTCAACGGCACCGACACCCGCAGGCGACTCCCTTCCACACTCAGCGACATATTCCTTGTCAGCGAGGAATTCTCACTGCCCCCGATAAGCCTGGGGGAATACGTCAGACTAAACGCCCCGTTTTACCCCCGCTTCTCACACGAGGCACTGCGCGCCAACCTCGAAATGTTCGAACTGACGCCGGAACTAAATCTCGGTCACCTGTCGATGGGGCTGAAAAAGAAGGTTTTCATGAGTTTCGCCCTTGCATGCAACACCTCGTTATTGCTGATGGACGAGCCGACCAACGGCCTCGACATCCCCGGCAAAAGCGCCTTCCGCAAATTTATAGCGCAAGCCATGACCGACGACCGCACGGTGATAATTTCCACACACCAGGTGCGCGACATCGACCGCCTCATCGACCATGTGATAATCATGAACGGCTCGCAAATATGCCTCAACCGCCCTGTAGGCGAAATCCAGAAACACCTGAAATTCCTCACCACAACCGACCGCGAAACCATCAACAGCGCCCTGTGCGCGCTGCCGGGCATAGGGGGAGCCGCAGTCATGCTCCCCAACACCGACGGCAACGACTCTGAAATAAACCTTGAAGTATTGTTCGATTTCGCGATGAAACACCAATCGGCACTTAACGGGATTTTCAACAAGGCCGTTACACAAACCTCTAACACATTCTGACAATGGCAAAATCATCACAAATATTCGCATTCAGCAGGTTGAAACTCACCATAAAGAAGGAATGGGGAGAAAACCGCCGTCAGTTCCTGCTCCTGATTCTGTTCATAACGGGCGCAATGTCAATCGAATCCTTTCTTCAGATATCGTCAGCCTACAACAAGGTAGAATATCTTTACATGACAACAGGGGGCGAAAATGTCGATTTCCACACAGCGGCACAGCAACATTTTTTCTATGAACGCTACCACTACATGCAACATGTACTCTTTGCAATAATCCTTGTGTCCTTCACCGCGTTGGCGGCATCGCTGGCCTTCTCCTCCACATCCACAAAAGAGGGCACTGTAAGGGACCTCACATGCCCCGCATCCCAAACGGAAAAATTCGCAGCCCGTTTCGGCCTCTACATCGTGGGAGGCTGGGTAACAGCAGTCAGCGCTTGGATTTTTGTAGCATTCGGCTCCTACATCATAATGAGCATGCTCACCCCCTACGGCGACTTTTTCCATCCCACATCAGTCGGCCCGTTATTCGATGCCGACGCCCCCCGCTCTGCAACTTTGGCCGCATCAACAATCCTGACATCGCTGTTCCTGCAATCATTGTTCTTTTTAGGAAGCTCGTTCTGGCCGCGCAACTCGTTTATAAAGACTTTCGGTGCTGGGACGGCACTTTTCGGAAGCATGGTGTTGATTGCTGTCCTGACAACGTATTTCTGCATGCAATTCCTTCAACCCGGGCCAGACAAAAAACTGCCGCATTTCCTGGGCTGTCCCGAAACCTATTATATGCTGACCCTGTTTATGTCGGCGGTCAACTATACCCTGGCATTCATCCGCTATCGCGAAACCGATGTGGTAAGAATCCGGTAACTCAAATTACACAATCCTACAACGATTATGCTGTTCCAGGAAAACAACAAAGCCATATATCTACAGATAGCAGACAACGTGTGCGACAACGTGCTATCGGGCACCCTCCCCCCCGGAAGCCGCATCCCGTCGGTAAGGGAATACGCCGCCGACATCGAGGTAAACGCCAACACCGTTATGCGGGCATATGATTACCTCGCCTCACGCGACATAATCTACAACAAGCGGGGCATAGGCTACTTCATCTCACCTGACGCACCGCAAACTGTCAGGCAGACGCGTCGCGACGAGCTCCTAGGCTCCGAAATCAACACCCTGTTCAACCGCCTGCGCCTGCTCGGGATAACCCCCGACGAACTCGCACGCCTATACAACGACTATTGCCACAACAATCCAATCACCGACAAATGAAAAAGTCAACCATACTTCTTGCATCACTGACAGCAGCAGGGCCGCTGGCCGCGTTCATATTCCCGGCCTCGTTGATGCTGCTCTGTTCAACAGACGTGCCTGTACCGGTCAATGCGACACCTCAAACATTCGACCTGCCACCGTTCCGGCACCTCGTTATCGAACGGAACGATACTGCCGACATATACTTACCGCTGGATTTCAACATCGAAGCTTCCGACTCCACAGACACGCCGACCCTGACAACCGCGCAGGACTGGGGCAAATGGCTCACCCTCGCAACCTCCGGCGACACACTGCGTATGACTATCGCTGTGCCTTATGTCCCGGAAGGCTACAACTCAGCCTACTGCCCGATAAACGGACTGTTGCACATCCCGAAACAGCAGACATTGGAATCGGTAACCAACCTCCGCTGCTGCGACAAGATGCACATTTCCGGCATCAACACGCCGGCACTCTCGCTACATGACACACCTTCTGTAGACTTTAGGGACTCTGAAATCGGCACCCTGACAACCTATACAGATTACTACAGCTCCGACATCGAACTTGATGCCACCCGCATCACAGCCCTGACATGGGATCTATCGGATAACTCCAGCAATACCATATCCTGCAAAAACGACGCCTTGGTCGACACCATGACAATTATTTCCGACAACCCGAATCCACGCGACCTTGATATACGCGCAGCCCGTATCGGCACAATAATCGTCAACCCAGACTCCACCAACGGCCCCGTCACTATCTACAGCATCCGCTCGGCCATCATCCGTGAGTAATCCCCCCTGTCATGTGGCACTGGAAGCACCCCGTGCCATATGACAGGGGGGGTGCGCCTTAACCTCCGGGGGTATGTTTAAGTAAACATAGATTATAGATACCTCATCCAAGCAATTATATATCGCCGCCTGGCATTTCATGAACCTTTCGGCAAAGCTGTCGTTATATTTTCAAGAGAAGGCATTTTACTGGCGTTAATAAAAAGCCTGACAAAGAAACGATAACCTTCTCAGCCCACGGCTCCGCCCACCCGGAACCGTGGGCTCTTTTTTTATACGTTCAAGAGCCTATATGGATTCATTGATTTCCAGCGTTAAAAAAGACTAATTAACACATCGGAATCATATTTATGTAATTGCATATTTATACATTTGCAACTTGGTAATCCGTCGTTGACACAGCGCATTGACATTTTCATTCACGTTAAGGAATTTCCATTATTTTTAACCTATAAATCAGCAGCTTATGCAAAAAGTTTTTGTAAAGGCTATGCTTGCCGCCGTTGTGGCATTTGCCGGCATATCCTTTAATGCAGAAGCGGGCACGCAACCCCACAAAGGGGTGATACGTGTGAAACTACAGCCCGAAATGGCACTACAGCTGGGACAGACGCCCCGGATGCAGACCCACGGAGGGGTTGTAACCACAGGCATCACACCCCTCGACAGGGCTTCCCGCAGTGTAAAAGCGATGAGCATCCGACCAATGCTCCCCTACGCGCCCAAATTCGCGCGGCAAAGGGCTAAATACGGGCTCGACCGCTGGTATGTAATCAACTTCGACGAATCCGTATCACCCGACGAGGCTCGCAAAATCTTTGCTTCCACCGCCGGTGTGGAACACTCCGAAGTAATCACCCCGATGTCGCTCAAGGAAGGCGGCAACGGATTCCGCAAACTCGACCGGACCGCAGTCCCGGCGAAAGCGGCAGCAAACATGCCGTTCAACGACCCTTTCCTGCCAAAGCAGTGGCACTATAAGAATTTCGGCGACATACCCTACAGTGTGGCCGGTGCCGACATCAACCTGTTCGAGGCCTGGAAAACCACAACAGGCCGGAAAGATGTGGTTGTGGCAATCATCGACGGCGGTGTGGACTACACCCACGAAGACCTTGCCGCCAACATGTGCATCAACTATGCCGAACTTAACGGCACACCGGGTGTCGACGACGACGGCAACGGATATGTCGACGACGTATATGGCTGGAACTTCTGCACCAACGAGGCTAAAATCTATCCCCACAGCCACGGTACACACGTGGCCGGTACGGTAGCCGCCGTAAACAACAACGGCATCGGCGTGGCCGGTGTGGCCGGTGGTGACGGCACCCCAGGAAGCGGTGTCAAAATGATTTCCTGCCAGGTGTTCGACACCCGTTCGGGAACCCAGGAAGGCGACTTTGCCGCAGCCATAGTCTATGCTGCGGAAAGAGGAGCAACCATAGCGCAATGCTCATGGGGCTGGCCTGGAATAGGCTATTATGAACAGGCCGTGCTCGACGCAATCGACTATTTCACCGCAGAGGCGCACTCCGACAACATGACCGGCGGCCTTTGCATCTTCGCCATGGGTAACGAAGGCGAAACCGGTGATTACTATCCCGGTTGCTATGACAAGGTTATAGGCGTTGCAGCCATGACTGCCGAGCTTACACCCGCATCCTACTCCTGCAACGGCCCCGGTGTCGACATCACTGCTCCCGGCGGCCTCCTCGACTACGGCGAGGCACAAGGCGTGTTATCCACACTGCCCGGCAACGAATACGGATACAACGAAGGTACGTCGATGGCAACACCGCATGTATCAGGTGTTGCAGCACTCGTCCTGTCGAAATACGGTTCTCCCACATTTATCAACGAAAACCTGCGCACCCAGTTGTTAACATCCGTCAACGACTTCTACAGCTTCGGAAACAACAAGGAAGTGGAAGGTCTTTTCGGTACCGGTTACCTTGATGCGGCAAAAGCCGTCAACATGAACCAAAGCGGTGCACCCGAATCTGTCAAAGATTTCGAACTCACAGCGGCACAGGACTACTTTGTCATTACCTGGACCATACCCGATGCACCCGACAAGAATGTCAGCAGCCATATCGTATATTATTCTACAGAACCGTTCGATGCCGGCAGCGACATTTCCAAACTGCCCAAGAAAGTGGTTGACACCAAATTCTTCTATTCAGGCGACGTATGCTCCGAAGAAATCGGCGGCCTCGCGAACCTCACCACCTATTATGTGGCTATCCAGGCAGTGAACCGCTGGGGAAATGCAGCACCCCTCTCACCGGTCAAAACCATCAAGACAAACGCCGGTCCGAAAATCACAATAGCAGAAAGCTCGCTCGACCTTGCCGCCACAGCTACAGCCCCGATTACCTCGGGAGTCCTTACGATAGGCAACGAGGCCGAAGGCATTCTGAAATGGGAAGCTTACAAACGCTCCGTATCCGCCGTCCTGGCTTCCGCCCGCCCAATGCCCGGAAGCACCGGCAAATACAAAGGGGCGCTGGCAGGGGCAAACGCCCCACGTGCGGCCGCAACCGTGGCAGCAGAATATGAAGCCAACGACTATCCCAAAGAAATATCCTATTCCGGGCAACTATGGGCAATGATCGAGGAAACCGACAAATCGCTCCCCAATTCGATGGCCCAATGGTTCAAAGTCGACCCCGAAAAATACCCCGAAGGGTTCAACCTTACCGACCTCTGGTTCGACGCCCCGGCAGAAGGGACATTCGGTGCTGACCCGAAAATCGCAATTTATAAAGGCGATGCCGCAATCTCGTCGGCAACCCTGCTTCAGAATGTGGACTACACGTTCTTCACCTACAACTACAACATCCCGCTTAACGAACAGCTCTGGTTCGCACCTGGTGAGTCGTTCTGGGTCGTGGCCCATTTCGATGCCGGGCAGGAGGGATTCCCCTTACCGATGGGACACTCCGGCACTACTGCTACCAGCTCCTACAGCTTCATGAGCAACGACAACGGCAAAACCTGGACCCAGCTCTCAGAAGCACTCAAAGGAAGCAGCTACGAAAGCACGGCACAGGAATACGTATGGTCAGTCAAAGCACGCTCACTCAACCCCGACTGGAGCGCGTTCCTTGAACTTGACCCCATATCAGGCACCGTGAAGCAGGGTGAAACGCAGAAAGTGAACGTAAAGGCCGACGGTTCCACACTTGTCAACGGCAATTACAGTTTCAATGTCAATTTCTCCACAAACGAAACCGGTTCCAAAATCACATCCGTCCCTGTTAATCTGAATGTTGAAGACAACGAGCCATCTTTGGTCGTTCCCAAGGTTGTTGATTTCGGCAGCCTTCTCGTAGGCCAAAGCAAAACCATCGTTGTTGAAATTTTCAACAAAGGCTACGGCTCATTCAAGGGCTCGCAATGGGGTGCGGGAATCTTCTCCGACAACATCATATCCTCATCGCCCAACTTCAGCGGGCCGACATCGGTGCAGTCAGGGTTCCCGGCACGCTCCAAAGTCAATGTAGAGTTCACCTACACACCCCAGGCCGAAGGTTCGCATAACGGCTACATCACATTCAAGGATAAAGACGGGCGCGAAGCCAAAATCCTATTGCAAGGTGTGGCAACAGAACCGGCAAAGCTGGCTGTAGAACCCTCCACCATCGATGCAGGCAAACTCACTCTCGGAGATGACCCTAAGGAACTTTCGTTCTCGATTACCAACGCCGGGAAATATCCGTTGGAATATGTGTTCCCGAAATTCTCTTCGGAAGTTGTGGAAGGTGCCGCAAACCTGCACAAATTCGGCTACACAGTGGCATCGACACTCGAAGGCTTCAATGAATTCGCCTACGAAAGCGCACCTTCATTAATCGGGGCCACCGACATCACTTCCAAATTTACCGACACCCAATACGTTACCGGCCCTATCAAACTCGGGTTCGACTTCCCGTATTACGGCAAGACTTACGACCAGGTATATATCACATCCTACGGCGGTGTGATGTTTGCCCTGAACGAAACCTCATTCCGACCACCGCTTACCCCCGGCTCTTACGGCGTTCCCGGCACCGGGCTGATTTCAGCCTACGGAAGCCAGCTCCAGATGAGCCCGGAATCAAAAGTGGAATACGCACTGAAGGATGGCAAATTCGTTGTAAACTTCTCAAACGTATTAGCCGTGGTATATGACCTGAATTATGCTCCCGTATCATTCCATATGGCACTCTCGCCCAACGGCGACGTGGAAATATTCTACGACGAGTATAACCCCGACAACTACTTCCAGGCAGGCAGCACGCTCTTCTGCGGTATCAACGACCCGGAAATGACCGACATGGTGACCATCACCTCTGCCGAAATGGCCGACTACTGGGGCATGGACACCCCGACAGCTGAAAACGGCCGCTTCAAACTTTTCGGCACAGGGACAGCAGTCAAGTTCGAAGCTCCCCAGGCATCATTCGTGCGCACGCTCGAACCTGCTTACGGGCTTGTAGGCCCGGGCGAATCGGTCGAAGTAAAAGCTACCGTATCGGTCAATGACCAAATGAATGCCGGCCCGACATTCAACAACCTCGCAATCGTTACCAACGATCCGGCTCCGGCAATCTCTGCCGTGCGCTTCAACGCACTCATTGCCTCCGACGGGCTCAATGCCGCCGTAACGGTTGACGAAACCGAGATTGACTTCGGCCAGGTGTTCCGCACCTCAACGCTCGCCGTGCCGGTAACTGTGAAAAACAGCGGCCGTAACACCCTGACCATTAATTATGCGACATTCGAAAAGGGAGTGATGGGAACAACCAACACCCTTCCGGCAGTTGTAAAACCGGGTTCGTCGCTCGACATAATGGTAAACATACCCACCGACAAGGAAGGCGATATGGCCGACAAGCTCACCGTATCGACCTCGGCTGGCGATGTCGACATAGCTATCAGCGGCAAGGTAATCGGTTGTCCCGAAGCAACTCTCTCGTTCGACAATGTGACCGAAACTGTGGAAAGCGGCGCACCCCTCAGCCATCTGCTTGAATTGTCAAACACCGGTAACGAACCGATGACCTACGCATTCTCTCCCGACCAGCTGGTCAAAATCAGAATGCCTGAAACCGCAGAAACCGAGATTTCATACACCTACGGTGCATCGGTCGACAAGAAAGCCACATTCGACTGGGTTGACATAGTAACGAACGGACTTGGCGAACATAACCCGTTCCGCTACTACAACTCACACGACTACATCGAAGTAGAGCTCCCGTTCGAATTCCCGTTCTATGGTGAGAAATACACTAAGATGTATATCTACAACACAGGCTTCATTTCATTCTCCGAACGCCACGACGACAAAATCTGGCCTGAACCTCCGGCCGAATTCCCCAACGGGACAGTGTACACGAACCTCATCGCACCTTACTGGGGACTTCATTCCATGAACACCACCAAAACCGCCGGCACATACCACTATGTAACCGACAACCGCGCCGTGGTATCGTTCATGGAATACGGAAACTCTATGAACATCGGCGTCTGCTTCCAGGTAATCCTTGAACCTGACGGCTCATTCAAATTCCAGTACCAGGCTTACGATGACAATGCCATCATCCTGAATGCCTACGGACTGGCAGGTGTCTCAAATGCGGATGCAACCGATGCCGTGCGCCTGCCCGAACGCTTCATCAGCTTCGGCAACGCAGTGGAATTCACACCGGTGCACCAGAACACTATCGCCCCCGGTGAAAAGGAGGAAATCAAACTTGATTTCAACACCGACCACCTTGCGGGAGTTTATGAAACCGCCCTTGAGATAAACACCAATGTGCCTTCGGCTGAGAAAGTAAGCATACCCGTCGCGCTCACCATCACCGGCGAGGCAAAACCCGTTATTCCCGAATCGGTCGAGGTTGAACAGGTGCTCGGCTTCCGAAGCACAGACTTCTCAAACCCGATTGTGCAGCAAGGAGCATGCTACGACGCACCCTTCCAGGTGGCCAACGAAGGCACCGCGGCCTTCACCCTGACAGGCGTCAACTTTGAAAGCCCGATGATTGATGATGAATTTATCGGGCCGATGGCGGCGTTCATGCTCATGGCAAAACTTCCGACACGCGACTGGATGACAGGCGAACTGACAGGCGAGTACTCCTGGCAGATAGTAGAGCCCTCATTCTTCGAGCCGGTAGAAATCGGGCGCAAGCCGTTGGAATTCTCAATACCCATGATGGAAAACCCGCTTTGGATGACACCGGGGGTATATGAAGTGCCGGTACAGCTCACCTATGTAACTGCACCCGACAGCGAACCTGTAGAGAAAACCGTCAACGTCAAGTTTACCGTGACACCCGCCCCGGCAATGACCCTCGACAAAGAGGAAATCCGCCTCAGCGGCGTCGCAGATAACCACATGTCGGTCGAAACCCTCACCATAGGCAACTCCGGTGACTACAAACTGTCATACACTCTCCGCCTCGACCCCACAGGCGTAGGCGAAGAACCTGAGGATATCGGCGGCGGTGGCATAGCCCCGACGGCTCATGCACGCACCAAGGCAGCCGATCTCAATGCTGCATTGAAAGAAATGTCGCGTGCATCATTCGCGGAGAAAATCAAGCCTGCCGAAAACGACAAGAACCCATTCGATGTCCCTTCCGATTTCGACTATACACAGGCCCTGTTCTACGATGCCATGCCCGGCCAGACAGCAAGCTGGAACTACGGTGCCAACTCGCTCTATGACGTGTTCAAAGCCTCTGTGGCATTCAAAGCCCCGAAGAACGGCATAAACATCTCGCACCTATACCTGCCGGTAACCATCGAGGACCAGCAGAATGTAACAATCAAGTTCGAGCTGATTGCCGGGGATGATCCCGAAGGCACCGATGTTATCGGCAAGGGATCGCTTTCCATCGCATCGCAGGCAAATCCCGCAACCGGGAACTTCTACATCGTTCCCCTTGAACGCCCCACCTACCTCAATCCCGGAGAGGACTTCTGCGTAGTGGTAACCTATCCCGAAGGAATCAAATACCCCTCATATCTGTGTACCAAGGAGGAACCCGTGACAGCAGGACGATATATGGCCTGGACTGAATCGGTAGGATGGTATGACGTGGCCGAGCTCTTCGAATCATCCAACGGTTCGTTAGGCTACATCCTCTCATGCCTTGAAACCAAGCCGGGCGAACCGTGGATCAAACTCGTTTCCGAAACCTATGAAGGAGAAATCGCAGTAGGCAGCACATCGGAAATCAAGGTTCAGGTCAACGCCGGTGCGGCACGCATGGAAAAGGGCAACAAAGCAATGCTCGTTGTCAAGAGCAACGACCCCGACCAGTCACTGCTCAACTTCCCGATCTACCTCGACCTCAACGGCTCGCCGGTAATCGAAGCACCCGCAGCACGACTCTATGCCAAGGAGGGCGAAACCACAAACGTGACCATCCCTGTATCGGATCCCGACAACGATGACTTCACCGTCGAACTGACCGATCCCGAAGGTATCGCTGCCATTACCGAAGTTGTGGCCAACGCATCCGATGCCGGTGCCGAAATCACAACCGACGAAAACGGCATTGTAACCGTTAAAGGCTGCACAGCCCCGGTTGCTGTCAAAGTAGCAATCAAACCTGACTTCGGCCAGGCCGGAACGCACACCTTCACACTCGCCGTAAACGACGGCATGGGTCACAACGTCGCCAAACCTGTTTCCTACGAAGTGGAAAAAGTGAACCGTGCACCGCAAGCTATCGAAGCCGAACCCGTGGAAGTAGTGGTAGGAAAACTCTCGGAAGTCACCGACTTCGGCACTCTCTTCACCGATCCTGACGGCGACGAGATGACCTACACATTCACCCTCCCGGCCAATGACTTTGCCGAAGCGTTCACAACTTCGACAGGCGTTGTGTTCCAGGGCAAGGCCGTAGGCAAAACAACAGCTACCGTTACGGCTACCGACTCACACGGCCTTTCAGCCACAACCGGGCTTGTTGTAAGTGTCACCGAATCATCAGGCATTGACAACGTAGGTACCGACGCCGACGGGCTTGTACTTGTACAGGAAAACCCGTTCCGCGACAACCTCCGCCTTGTATGCCTCTCGGCCGGACGATTCACATTCGACGTATTCGACATGGCAGGTATGACCATACATCATAACACTGCCGATGTCCAGGCTGCCGACCACATGTCAATCGACCTCGGTGGCGCTCCTGCCGGAATGTATATCCTCCGTGTAACCGCCTCCGACGGTTCTGAAACCCACCGCCTCATCAAGCGCTGACGCCACATGGCTTAAGCCGTCAGGCTGATAACGAAAACACCCTGCGCCATTTGGGCGCAGGGTGTTTTTTCTGTAACCTATCTGAGATTTATACGAGATTGCCGGTTATGTGACTAAACGGATTATGTGACTATTGATTAACCAATCCTGTCACAATCCGTCAGTCATCATTATTTCACCTTCTTTGCAAACGGTGCGACGGGCAACCCGCTTTCACCATAAAGATTGCCTCCCGGATAGTCGGCCCAGTTATACTTCGCTTCGACAGGAACGGAAACCAGCGGCGACGATAACACCACGGTGTCATCACCGTCCAAACGGGCATTGGCATATGCGAACCTACCCTCTTTATCACCGATGATAAAACCTGTCAGGGCACTTGATGCGGGTTTCACCGGGCCGTTGAACTTGAGCACCATCTTCCCTACCTCGGCCTTGGCACTTATACATTCAGGGGCGGCATACACACAATCATGCCCGTAGTCGCGGTTAAGCGCTATGAGAGACAGGCGCCGTGCAACCTCCTGCTTGTTCGTAGGGTGTATGTCAACCGGGTTGCCAAGGTCGATGGCAACTGCCATGCCGGTGTTGGGAAGTTCCAAAGCTTTGGCCTGGCTCTCACGCAGATAAGCCCATGCCGATTCGGGCTGCACATTGCGTGGTGCCTGAAAACCGGCAAGCTGCACGAAATAGAAAGGCATCCTGTCATTCTTCCAGATTGCGCGCCAGTTGTTGATAAGCGATTTGAACAAAGGCTCGTATTGCCCGGCACGTCCCACATTCGAACAGCCCTGATACCATATCACGCCCTTGACAGGCATAACTTGCAACGGGTGAATCATGGCATTGTACAAAAACGTGGCAAAATTAGGTCCGTAACCCGGCTCGGGACGACGCGGCAGCTTGCTTACATCCCCTGCCACAAAGTAGTTCCACTCCCCGGCAAGCGGGTATTTGACCCCGCCGGTTTCGGCATACAGATTTTCCGGCTCGCCCCATATGCCCCCGGTACCGGCATAATCAAGCACACGCACCGACACAACATTTTTGCCTGCCTTTACCAATTCGCCCGGAACGGTATAGGCACGATGAAGGTTCCACCCCTTTGTCGCACCAACCTGCCTGCCGTTGAAATACGTCATATCGTCATCATCGATAAACCCGAGATGAAGCTCGAGCGGCTTTCCGGCCGCAGCAGCAGGCAGGTCAAAAGAATATTGCATCCACACCAGGCCGTCGAAATCAGGCAGAACCGAATTCTCCCACATCCCCGGAACCTGGATTTTATCCCATCCTTTACCCGACTGCATTTTGCCTCGGTCAAAATCCACATCGAGTTTCTCCAAACGGCTTTCCCATTCGGCCAGCCTGTCCTGATATTCAGCTGCAAGCCCTTCCATTGTGTAACCGGCACGTTCAAGCGCGGCAAGGTCATCCTCAAAACCGTCAATCCCCTTGAGATAGTCATACCCCGTCCATGCCTCGGCCACCGTTCCGCCCCAGCTCGAATCAATAATCCCCACAGGCACGCCTAGTTCCTCATGAAGCCTCAGGGCATAAAGATAGCCTACTGCCGAAAAATTCATGGTCGCCGGGGAAGCCTCTACCCATCCCCCCATGTTTACTTCGGCATCTTCAAGCGGGGCAGGCGATGTAACCCTCTTGATCTGAAGCAGGCGGATACCCGGATGATGCGACGTGGCAACCACCTCTGCCTTGTTCATTATCTCACCCCATCCGTTAACCGGCATTTCCATGTTCGATTGCCCTGATGCAAGCCACACTTCGCCCGAAAGCACGTTGCACAGCACCTTGTCGTCACCCGTACCGTCAGAAAACACCATCGTGTAAGGGCCGCCCGCCACGGGGGTCGGGACAGTAAGGCGGAAACGCCCGTCCTTACCGGCCTTGGCTGTAGCCTTACCCCCGTCCCAGTCGGCAACCAAAGTCACTTCCGAACCTGGCATAGCCGTTCCTGGCACGGTAAGCGTGGAATTTTGTTGAACCACCATGTTGTCGGTAAAGAATTGAGGCAGTTGCACAACTGCCGAAACATCGGCAGCCAGAAGCGCCGCCCATGCAAACACTACGATTTTTTTCATGTCAGAGATATGTTTGAATTTATGGTCAGGACAACCCGGTAGGGAAGCCGTCACGGCTTCACATCCCCCCTGCCTATCTAACCTGAATTTAAGTAAAATATTGTGAAACAACGACACCCGTTTTGCCACGTGGGATATAATCCTTAAATTTGCAGTGACCGCAGAAGGCTGACAGCCTTCTGAAAAAACCGTAAAAACAATGACATCCAACCGCCCCGCACAGGTGCGGTGCCGCATAATATGATGAAATCCAGTCGGCAACGTTGGTTCTGCGACTTCAAGGAGCATGGCAAACGGGCAGTGACGGCCTTTTTGGCCGCCGCTATGCTTGTGTCGGCATGCCCCCTGGATGCCTATGCGACAACACAGGGTGCGCCGCAGACACCGGCACACGCCCCCGGCACGCGTGCAACCACCCGCGCCGTGCCACGTCAGGCATCACCAGTCCCGGCCAACGACCCACAGGCAGCCCTGCCGGATTCAATCCCGTTAGGGAAACCCCTCGACAAACCGGCCGAAGTGGCGGAAGATGAATTCTCGACTGCCGGCGGCAGGATAGAATTCACCCCGGTCGACACCATTGCCATAGTAACCGATTCCGTAGCCGCCCAACCTGACGAATGGGTGCCAAGGGAAGTGGAATTCGCCCCCGACCCCACCAAAGCCACATGGATGTCGGCGCTCTTCCCCGGGCTGGGGCAGGTGTATAACCGGCGTTATTGGAAACTGCCGATAATCGTGGGGGGGTATCTCGGCCTGGCATATGCCACAAACTGGAACAACTCCATGCTGCGCGACTACACCAAGGCATATGCCGACCTGCTCGACAACGACCCGAATACACGCAGCTACATGGACATGTTCTCGCCCAACGTAAAGGAGGAGAACCTCGACCGCAGCTGGTTGCAGAATGTGTTGCGTTCAAGGAAAAACTACTTCCGGCGCAACCGCGACCTCTGCATCATATCGATGGTAGGGGTCTACCTGCTTGCAATGGTCGACGCCTATGTCGACGCCTCGCTCTCACATTTCGACATTTCACCCGACCTGTCGATGGATGTCGTGCCGGCACTGATGCAGGACGGCCGGCAACGTTACCCGTCGGTCGGACTGATGTGGGCACTCAACTTTTAGCTTTTAGCGGTTGTCTGAATTTGTCACGAAAATTCGTCAGGCAATCACTTAAAAACGTATTACAGATGAAAATCCTTAAAAAGACAGCTTTATTCCTCTGTGTGGCAGCTTCGGCCATATGTGCCGCTGCAAGCCCGTCGATTCTGACATTATCCGACCACGCCAACGACTCAACCATCATCTATCCCGAAAGTGTCGAGACCGACACCCATAAGATGATGCAGAACTGGTATCTGAGAACCTACACGGCTCTCGACCGCGACGTCGACAGCCGCCCCGACGTAACAACCTCCGACGAGGAGATAATAAAGCGTCTGCAAAGCATCCCTACAACGATCGAACTGCCGTTCAACTCCATAGTCCGCAACTATATCGACCTTTACACAGGCCGTAAACGCAGCCTTGTGGAAAGCATGCTGGGCATGAGCCTCTACTATATGCCGATTTTCGAGGAAGCGCTCGAACGCGAAGGGCTTCCCATCGAGCTGAAATACCTCCCTGTCATCGAATCGGCACTTAACCCCGACGCTGTGTCGCGTGCCGGGGCAACCGGCCTTTGGCAGATAATGCTCCCCACAGCACGCGGCCTGGGCCTGGAGGTGAACACCCTGGTCGATGAGCGGCGCGACCCGGTGCGGTCGTCAGAAGCCGCGACCAAATACCTCCGCCAGCTCCACGACATTTATAACGACTGGTCGCTCGCCATAGCAGCCTACAACTGCGGGCCGGGCAACGTGAACAAAGCCATGCGCCGTGCAGGCGAGGAAGGCAAGGACTTTTGGACAATCTACCCCTATCTCCCGGCCGAGACACGCGGATATGTGCCATGTTTCATCGCAGCCACATATGTGATGAACTATTATCACAAACACAACATCTCGCCCGCCCTTGCCAAGCGCCCCATCATAACCGACTCGGTGCATGTCAACCAAAGGGTGCACTTCAACCAGATTGCCGATGTGCTACACATCCCGGTCGAGGAGCTGCAAATCCTCAACCCTCAATATCGCAAACAGGAAATCCCCGGCGACATACGCCCCTACCCGCTGGTGCTTCCCGCCACACAGACCTGCTCCTATGTAATCAGCGAGAAGGCAATCGCATCACACGATGCCGGCCGCTATGCACGCCGCGATGTGGTAGAACCGTCAACAGGGATGGAACCACGCCCCGACACCGTCGACGGCCAGGAAGGCGAATGGGTAACAACCGAAGTTGTGAAATACCACAAAGTGCGCCGCAAGGAAACGATGGCCTCCATCGCCAGAAAATACGGCGTGACACTACGCAGCCTCAAACGCGCAAACGGCAACATACGCAAGCCTCGTCGTGGCCAGACACTTAAGGTAGTGACCACAAAACGCGAGTTCCGCCCCTATGAGACAACCCCGCCCGAAGGCGACAACCTGCTGGTGAAGAACCCCGAAATGCCTGCATACGACAACGGGGCAGAAAACAATGAAACAACAGCAGCCACCGACACGACGGCAATGGTTGGGAATATGGCACCAACCGACAGCATCAACGGCACCGCAACCCCGGAAAATGCATCGGAACAGGCCGATACCACGACAACAGCAAAGGTTGCCGACACATTCCGCAACTCGAAAGCAAAGCAGGAATCAGCCGCAGCCACGGCAAAAAAAGATAACGCGAAACCGGCAGCATCGAAGAAACAGAAAAACAAGAACGCCAAAAATGCCGCCGCCAAGACCCATACCGTGCGACGCGGCGAAAGCCTGTATAAAATCGCAAAACGCAACGGCACAACCGTCGAGGAGCTTCTCCGACTCAACAACCTCAAAAACGACAAGCTCCAGATAGGCGACAAAATCCGCGTGAAATAACCAAAATCAACACAAAGCATTATCACCATGGACGAAAATCAGACATTGACAGCCGGAACAGCAACGCAACAGCCGGTTCCCGACAACCTCGAGCTGATTCTGATAAACATAAGCGGACACGACCGTCCCGGTGTTACAGCGGCACTTACCGCTATCCTGGCGAAATACAACGCGATGATCCTGGATATAGGCCAGGCCGACATCCACCACACATTGTCGCTCGGTATCCTGGTACGCACAACCAGCGATGTGTCGGGCGACATCCTCAAAGACCTCCTGTTCAAAGCCTACGACCTCGGTGTGAAAATCCGCTTCACCCCGGTAACAGCCGAAGAATACCGCAACTGGGTAAACCGTCAGGGGAAAAACCGCTGGATTATAACCCTCCTTGGCCGACGGCTGACAGCACGCCACATCGCCCTCGTTTCGGAAGTCGTGTCAGAACAAGGATTGAACATCGATGCCATACAGCGCCTCACAGGCCGCCAGCCACTTGAAGAAGGAACTTTCTCAAGGGCAAAGGCATGCATCGAATTCTCAGTGCGAGGCACACCCGCAAACCGCGACGAGATGCAGAGCCGGTTCATTCAGATTTCCTCGAACGAAGGTTTCGACATTTCCTTGCAGGAAGACACCATGTACCGACGCTGCCGCCGTTTGATATGCTTCGATATGGACTCCACCCTTATCCAGACAGAGTGCATCGACCAACTGGCCGAAAAAGCCGGGGTGGGCGACCAGGTCCGGGAAATCACCGAACGCGCCATGCGTGGCGAAATCGACTTCAACGAAAGCTTCACCGAACGTGTGGCGCTGCTCAAAGGGCTTGATGTCGGGGTAATGCAGGAAATTGCTGAAAACCTGCCGATAACGGAAGGTGTAGAGCGCATGATGCAGGTACTGAAACGTGCAGGCTACAAAACCGCCATCCTTTCAGGAGGATTCACTTTCTTCGGCGACTACCTCAAACGGAAATATGGCTTCGACTATGTGTATGCCAACGAATTGGAAGTTGCCGACGGCAAGCTTACCGGACGATATGTAGGCGAGGTGGTCGACGGCAAACGGAAAGCCGAGCTGCTGCGCCTGATTGCACAGGTTGAAAACGTAAACATAGCACAGACAATCGCCGTGGGCGACGGGGCCAACGACCTTCCGATGCTCTCAACCGCAGGTCTCGGCATAGCATTCCACGCCAAACCGAAGGTAAAAGCCACCGCTCGCCAGTCAATCTCGACAATCGGCATCGACGGGGTGCTCTACTTTCTCGGATTCAAAGACTCTTATATTTCATAACCGCATCCGCCCCATCCCATAAATCTGATAAAATTATAACCCCTACAACTCTCACAACTCCGGATAACCCTTATGATTGACAACTCGACATTCGGCACCCTCAAAGCAATGTTCCACACCTTCGGGTGCAAACTGAACTTTGCCGAGACCTCGACGGTTGCCCGCACCTTTGCCCACGAAGGCATCAGGCGCGTCACCGCCGGGGAGAAACCCGATATCATAGTTGTCAACACATGCAGCGTCACGGAACTCGCCGACAAAAAATGCCGACAGACAATCCGTTCCTTCCACAGGCGCTATCCCGAAGCGGCAATCCTGGTCACAGGCTGCTATGCACAGCTCAAACCAGGCGAAGTGGCCGGTATCGAGGGGGTGGCCGTAGTAGCCGGTAACGATAAGAAAGGGGAGCTTACGAACTTCCTGCGGCAATGGATCGCATCGCGCAACGTTGAGAGCCATGTAGTGCCTACAAACGAGTTGCGGACTTTCACCCCCTCTTGTTCACGCGGCGACCGCACACGCTATTTCCTGAAAGTGCAGGACGGATGCGACTACTGGTGCACCTACTGCACCATCCCCGCAGCCCGTGGGCGCAGCCGCTCCGGCACAATCCATTCCATTGTGAGCCAGGCACGCGAGGCTGCTGCCGACGGTGCAAAGGAAATCGTTATCACCGGGGTTAATATAGGCGATTTCGGAAAACGAACCATGCTGCCCGACGGCACACGGCTCAATGACAGCAAGGAAACCTTTCTCGACCTGATTCGCGAACTCGACAAGGTGGAAGGCATCGAGCGCTACCGCATCTCCTCAATCGAGCCTAACCTGCTCACCGACGAAATAATCGAATTCTGTGCGTCATCCCGTGCCTTCATGCCACATTTCCATATACCTCTGCAAAGCGGTTCCGATGATGTGCTGCGGCTCATGCACAGGCACTACGACACAGCCCTGTTCCGCCACAAAATCGAACGGATACGTGAACTCATACCCCACGCATTCATCGGGGTCGACCTCATTGTGGGTGCCCGTGGCGAAACAGCCGACGAATTCGCCCGCTCACGCGACTTTATCGAGAGCCTCCCCATAACCCGCCTGCACATTTTCCCATATTCCGAACGTCCGGGCACGAAGGCTTTGGAAATCGGCCACACCGTAGCACCCGACGAAAAACACCGCCGTGTGAACGAGATGCTTAAACTCTCCGAAAGGAAAATGAACGAATTCGCATCGCGGTTTCTCGGCACGGCACGCCCGGTGCTGCTCGAACGCGGCAAGGCCGGCCACCCCATGAGCGGGTTTACCGACAACTATCTGAAAGTATCGGTCGACGCCCCGGTGGGTCTCGACAACACTATTGTCAACGTGAACCTGGTTTCACTGATACCTACCGAAATCGGCGATTGCCATGTCAGTGCCACCCTGGCAGATGCATCTACCGGCAACATCCCGTCAAACGGGAAAACACTCTGAAACGATATGGCAGCACAACGCCCCGGCATCAAAAAAAACACCTGGTTCGGCATACTTGTAGCTATGCTCAAAGGTGTGGCGCACCTCCCGTTCTGGATACTCTACCGGCTGAGTGACCTGACCTTCCTTCTTATGTGTTACGTTGTGCGCTACCGCCGGGCCGTTATCGATAAAAACCTGTCGGAATCATTCCCGGAACTCCCGGCAAACGAACGTGCCAGGATTCGCCGACGCTTTTACCGAAATTTCACCGACTATATTTTCGAGACTATAAAGCTACTACATGTAAGCGATTCGCAGATGCGCCGACGCATGACCTTCTCCGGGGTTGGCATGACAGATTCCTATCTGAGGCAAGGGCGCCCCGTAGTGGCGTTCTTTTCCCATTGCGGCAACTGGGAGTGGGCACCGTCGGTAACGTTGTGGTCAGGGCTGACACCCGGCAAGGATGCCGAATTCTGCCAGATTTACCGCCCCTTGCGCAACAGGAATATGGATGCCCTCATGCTGACACTCCGCAGCCGGTTCGGTTCCGTATCACTCCCTAAAAACCGTGCGTTCCTCGACCTCCTGCGCTACCGCAAACGGGACCTGCCGACTATCACCGGGTTCATGAGCGACCAAAAACCCAGCCATGGCGACCAGGGGCATATAACCTGCTTCCTCAACCACCCCACGGCATTTATAACCGGCACCGAAACCGTGGCACGCCGCCTCGATGCAGCCGTAGTCTACTGGGATATGCGGAAAACCTCACGCGGGCGCTACCACATCGATATGAAACTTATCACCGACGCGCCCAACCAACTGCCGCAAGGCGCCATAACCGACCGCTACGTCTCACTGCTTAGCCAGACCATCAGGCGCGACCCGGCCATTTGGCTGTGGTCGCATAAGCGATGGAAGCATCCAGTCACCATGCCAACCGACATTGAAAAATGACCACTATCGACCAACATCCGCAAACCGCTGTCATAATCCTGAACTGGAACGGGGCAGAACTGCTGCGTCGCTACCTCCCGTCGGTAATTGCAAACACCCCTGAAGACCTAGCCGATGTAATCGTAGCCGACAACGGCAGCTCCGACAACTCCCTGCAAATCCTTGCCGAGGAATTCCCGTCGGTAAAAGTAATACGGTTCCGGGAAAATCTCGGTTTTGCAGAAGGCTATAACCGGGCAATAGCATTATGCGCCGGTTACGGCCTCACAGTCCTCCTCAATTCCGATGTGGAAACCCCTGAAGGATGGCTTCAACCCATTGTCAATGCCATGGATGCAGACCCTGCTCTCGGGGCATGCCAGCCGAAAATACTCAGCTATAACGAACGCCGGAAATTCGAATACGCAGGCGCATCGGGCGGGTTTATCGACCGCAACGGCTTTCCTTATTGCCGAGGACGCCTGTTTGCAACTGTTGAAGAGGACTGCGGACAATATGATGACCCCATACCCGTTTTCTGGGCTACAGGGGCGGCACTCGCCGTAAGGACCGGGCTATATCTTGAAACAGGCGGACTTGACAAGGATTTTTTCGCACACATGGAGGAAATCGACCTATGCTGGCGCATACACCTGGCCGGTTACACCATCGCCGTTATCCCGCAAAGTCGCGTTTACCATCTTGGCGGCGGCTCGCTACCGGCTTCCAACCCACGGAAAACCTATCTCAACTTCCGCAACAACCTCCTGCTGCTCCATAAAAACCTCCCTGCACATGATGTAGGCCCTGCACTTTTGCGCCGACGCCTGCTCGACACCGTGGCATGGGCAAAATTCATCCTCACCCTTGATTTCCCAAATGCCGCCGCAATCATCAAAGCCCATGGCGACTTCCGCCGGATGCGCCGCGCCTACACCTCCCACCCCTCACGCAACCTTTTGAAAGAATTCCCGATGTGCCGCCGCAACATCCTGACCGATTATTACCTGCGCGGCAAACGCCGTTTCTCCAATCTATAAATAGAATTCTTGTTTATAATACATCTACATCACAGGTGTAATAACGGCATATGAATCCCCCAATGCAAATTATTGTTAAAAATGCTTAAAATAGGGGGGATAAAATGTTACCTCATCAAAAAATCCTACCTTTGTGCATATCCTATTTCCTAGAGAATCTATGGTCAAACACCACTATATCTAATATTTACAACGCACACTCGCATCAAAAAGGCGCCTCAGACCACTGAGACGCCTTTTTCATATTTTGTACAAGCTTCAAAACGCTAATTACCGATAGTACGGCTCAATATTCCAACTATCCAGAGTAGGAAAACAGCCCCCACGACCGAGGTGATAAGGCTGCCTATAATTCCGACAGTAGAGATACCCAGCAGGCCGAACAGCCAGCCCCCAAGCACACCCCCGATTATGCCCACTATAAGGTTGACAACAATGCCGAAGCCCCCTCCGCGCATCAATTTACCGGCCACGAAGCCGGAAAGGATACCAATCAGTATATACCACAGAAAATTCATAATAAAACAGTTTTAAACGTTTCTTTTAAGTAAGTCGTGGAAATTATTTATATTGTCTGAGAGCATACTTTCAGTCGATTTTTATCCGAAGATGAAGGAGTGTAGCTCACTACACGACTGAAGATGAGGATAAAAAGCGGCGAAAGGATGCCGCAGAGAATATAAAGCCTGATTATAGGTTTTATGCGTAATAATTTTCATGACTTACTTATGGCAACGCGCTGGCAATCCATTTGGTTCGGCAGTGGCATAGCACTACCGGCGGCAGATACCCGCTTCCTCCTTCCGTCAATGCCCCGGAATGGCGGCATAATACAGCATTGTCAGCTTATAACCGATACCTTCACACGGGTGTTTTTAAGCTTATAGGGAGCAACATCCTCAACAACTTTGGCTGCTTTCGAACGAGGCACGGCAACGATTGCGTTATGGTCGCCCACCACGATTTTACCGACCTCATCCTTAGCCAGTCCCCCTTTCTGCATCAGGAACCCGGCAACATCACCACGTGATATTTTTTCCTTTTTACCGGCATTGATGTATAATGTCGCCACATCGCTGCGGATGCCGTCGGCAGAGGCGTTGCCCGGGAAATGCTCACGTTCCCATGAAACATATTCAGGCACATCCTCCTCTTCCGAAATAATGGTGTAGACAGTGCCTGATGCACCCATACGTGCGGTGCGCCCGTTCCTATGCGTCCAGCTTTCAGCCGACGGTGGAAGATGATAGTGGATTATATAGGTAACATCGTCGATATCCAGGCCCCGTGAGCCGAGGTCGGTCGACACAAGCACCGGGGTGGTGCCGTTGTTGAAAAGGTCGATGGCAAGCTGGCGCTCACGCTGCTCAAGTCCCCCGTGATACAGCCCTGCAGGGAAATGTTGCTTCTTAAGGTAGTCATATACACGCTGGGCGCTTTCGCGATGGTTCACAAACACTATGGCGCGCCCGTTATCGAGCGAATGCAGAAGGTCGGCAAGGGTGTTGAGTTTGTCGCGTTCATAAGATGTGACCTTCATCACCTGCAACCGTCCCCCTCCGTCGCCACGGGTGGTGAAATCCACCGTCTCAGCCCCGTCCATCGGTAGGAAAGGGGGCATTTCGTCAAGCCTGGTGGCTGAAGTGAGCATTACAAGGCCGGGCGACTTTATGCGGCGGGCAATGCGGCGCATCTCGTCCTGGAAACCTAGTTCAAGCATTTTGTCATATTCGTCGAGCACCAAGCCCCCCACCCCTGCCACATCGAGTGTGCCACGGGTTATATGGTCAAGCAGACGCCCCGGGGTTGCAACCACAATGTCGGGCATGACCGAGAGGGAGTTTACTTCGTCGGCCATGGAGTGGCCTCCATAAAATGCCACGGTTTTAAACCCTGCCGCGACCGGGCGGATAACGTCGGCAATCTGCAACACCAATTCGCGTGCAGGCGCCATAATCACAGCCTGTATGGTACCATCGGACGGTTTCAACTCACGCAGCAAACGTATGGCAAAAGCCGCCGTCTTACCTGACCCGGTAGGGGAAAGCAGTATTATCTTCCGCGCGGAGGTACCCGCCATAAGCTGTTGCATTTCGTTCAGTGCCACAATGTTGTGACGCTCGCGCAACCGTTCTATAATAGTTTTTATATCCATTGTCTTATTACGTAAGGGATTGGAGAAGATTTCATCGTCGTTTCTGTGGCCGTCACGGGCGCACCACACGGTATTCCCCGTTCGGCCCCCCTGCCACGGTATATTTCCTTAAGGCATAAGGATGGTCGGAATCCGCGGCAGGCCCTGCCGTAGGCAACCCGTAGTTTGAATAAACCGAGTAACGGCTGCCGCATTTCGCACAATAGGCGTCATGTTTATCCTCGTCGACACGTATCCTTATATCAGGTTTGTTTTCCACAGGGCAGGAGAGGTCGTAGGCGGCAGGGCGTCCGTTTATATCCCCCACGAGCAGCACCCCGCCGTAGCCTGTCTGCATCATTGCCGTATATGGGAAATTCTGCGGGATGCCTTCCGACAGGATAAACATCTTATGGTCGAGAGCCGACGGCACACCGTATTTCGTCCATCCAGGCTCCGTGGCAAACACAATCCACACCCCGGCAGGCGGTGTGCGGTCATCGTCGACATGTTTGCACCCGGCAAGGATAAACACCAGGGACATGATAGCGGCCACATGCCTGAACCGCGCTTTAAATCCAAATATCACCTTACGCATCATGACAATATTAACAACCGTACACTTTGAAATGACCTATGCCACAATAACAAATTTCACGCGGCGCGTATTTTTTTGCCGCGCCGCGTGAAACTGTTATGTCAGTGCAAATTATGTTTAACGGCTCAGACCGGCCATCAATTCGCCGAACTTGTCGGCCGCTTTCTGCAACTGCGGGCCGATAAGCGGGCGCAACATGGCGGGAATCTCAACGTTTATCACGGTCTGGACTTCGGATGAAGCTTCCGACAACGGTTTGATGTCGACCTCCATTGTCAGTGGCACAGGCGATGATTTGGTGCCGAACACCACTTTCGAAGGGCGCACACGATCGGTGACATGGAATGCGATTTCGCCCACCTGCGGGGTGACGATGCTTATGCTGTCGGCCGAGAACCGCACTTCGCCAACCTGGGCGCGCTGTTCATCGGTAAGCGAGTCAAGCGCACCCTGAAGGTGGCTCAAATCACTGAAACGTTCGAATAATTCCTCAGCCGGACGCCCGACCGTTTGCGGTTTGCTTGTATATGTTGCCATTTATATTGCTTGTTAATAACCGGTAAACCGAAACGGCGGATTACTCGATGGTGTTGTCGCGATGGGGTGCCCAATGTCCTGGATCCTCACGCCATTGCTGAAGGGTGGCTATATCTTTCTTGTCGATAAACCCGGTCTGGAGCGCGACCTCGAGAAGGGCATCATAATTACTGAGGGTCAGAAGCTTGATTCCGGCCTCTTTAAAGCGCTGCTCGGCAAGGGGGAACCCGTAGGTGAACATTGCCACCATACCCACAACCTCGGCCCCGGCGGCACGGATAGCCTCGGCGGCCTTAAGGCTGCTCTGACCTGTCGAAATCAAATCCTCGATAACAATCACCTTCTGGCCGATTGTAAGGTTGCCTTCTATAAGGTTTTCCAATCCGTGATCCTTGGGCGACGAGCGCACATAGATGTAGGGAAGCCCCATGGCGTCAGCCACAAGCGCACCCTGCGCAATCGCGCCGGTTGCCACACCTGCAACCACATCAGGCGTATCGAAATTCTCCATAATCGTGCGGCACAGCTCGGTTTTGATAAACGAGCGCACCTGGGGATAGGAGAGGGTGCGGCGGTTGTCGGTATATATCGGGGAAGTCCATCCCGAAGCCCAAGTGAAAGGCAGATCGGGTTGAAGTTTGATAGCACTTACATTCAGAAGTTTCTCGGCAAGGAGATGTTCAAGTTGTTTCATTCTGTTGGGAATTTAATCAAATGAAGGAAGTTTCCGGCCTTCCACGCCGGAGACCACAAAATTACTCATTTTTCCGCAAAACCGCCCTACCGGCAGGCGCTTTTTTTGTGATGCGCAATATCGGGGTCACCGAAGCCATCCTGACTTTTCCCACAAGGCCGGGACATTCCGAAAAAGCCGGATAAAAATCAAAGGAATTAAGGAAAAAACCACCGCGACATCACTCCTTCTTTTTCTTCCTGAATGCCCGCAGGAATGAGAAGAAACTGTCGAAATCGCGTTTCAGAACCACACCTACACCCTGCGTAGTGTGGGCCGTGCGCAAATAATAATTCTGGTCATTGTAGCGGTTATAGGCTTTAAGGCGCCACATCCCTTCGCGGTCGAGGATATACTCCAGGTCGAAATCGCCGATAAACTGGTTGGAGTTCAAACTATTATCCCTATAGCCGAAATTCCCGTTAAAAAGCAGCCTGTTGTTGAGCAGCCGCGACGAAAGCGCCACGTCGACCTCTACATCCGAGAAATCCCCCCTGTCGCTGCGGAAGGTCGGGGCGATGTTCCAGTTGTCGGAAATCTGCCCTAACAGGTTGCCGAGCTGCGACGAAATGGTGGATGACGCCACCGATACCAGTTCGTTCCCCTTGGTGGTCGACGTCATATATTCGGGCGTATAGAACCTGTTCAGGGCCAGCAGGTAGATAATCTGCCTGTTCATCATATCGTCGGTGCTGATAATGGATCGCACCTTGCGGTATATATCCGTTGTAAGCGTAGGGAATTCAAGGTCGAAGGTTATTTCCGGCTGTCGGATATCGCCGTTGACTTTCATCAAGGCATGCACAGGCACATTGGTGCGGTTCAAATCCTTATCCTGCAAAAACGATTCATCGAGGTCGCTCAGGTTGGCATTAAGCGAATAAACGGCCTGGATTTTCAACTGCGCCCCGTATGGGTCGCCGTTAAACACAATCTCGCTACCCGGCTTGATTGTGAAATCCTTGATTATCACATCCTGCAACGTAAAATTATAGTCCCCACGGTCGAGCGTATAGGTGCCATACATCTTCAAATCGCTGTTGGCCGACCCGTAGTCCATCCGCAGATGGCCGCTGCCGTAGGCACGGATGCGGTCGCCACCCACAGGGTCCATCACCAGCACGATCTGCGCATCGGGGGTGACACGCATCTGGAGCGATATGTTGTAGTCCGACGGCTCATCATCGCTGTGGGCATCGACCATGGCTTTAAGGCGGTTGACCAAATCCATCGAAGTGTCGCGGTGCAACAGCACAGTGTCTGCAAGCTCGCCCGAAAGTTTCCCCTTGTCGCGGAACGTGAGGAACGAGTACTCGTCGGCCACCTCCTGGTCGGAAAGGACGAATGTGAATGTGGAACGCGGCGCCGTGGCCATATCCACCGAAATGTCTATGCGCCCCGGCTCACCCTTTACAAAGGCCGACCCGTTGCCGTAGATTTTACCATGCCACACAGGGTTTTCACGGGGCGTCTCGTTATACGACAGGAAATCGTGGGCGCCCGACAGGCCGAACTCAAACCGTGGTTCCTTGAAAAACACATGCTTCACCCAGCCGTTGAGCCGGGCGGCATGCCCTTCCACATCGTAAATCGTAATACCGTTCAAATCAATCAGCCCCGGCCGGAAATGCACCGAATCGGTGGCGGTGTAATATGTGTTTGTGAAATTCACCTTCAACCTGAGGTCGTCGGCAAACACATCCCCTTCGAGGTCGATATATTTGAAATTCCCGAAAATGCGTGCACGCCCCGATGCGTGCCCGGTTATGTCGGATGCAAAAGCCTCCATGTAGGGTTGCATGAACCCCACGTTGGCATGGTCGACATTGAATGTGATGTCGAGCGAATCGTTAAGCGGGAAAATGGCACCGTCGACAAACGAACGCCGCCCCTTCTCCTGGTCGATTTCGGCATCAAGAGTAATGGCCTTGTTTTCGGCCACCCAACGGCTTTTCACAACCGCGTCACCTAAAACGGTCTTGTTATAGCTTATCCCCTTAACATGCAGACCGGGGGTTTCCAAAACCGGCTCGGACGACAGAAGACGTGAGGCATAGAACGTACCCGAAGCGTCACCACCAAGCATGACCTTATCTATCCCAAGCGATTCAAAAAGGTAATCAAGGCTGAAATTGCGAAGGTCGAGTGTAAGGAGCGATGCGGCATCAGCCGACACCGTGCCCCCGATTTTGACAAACTGGTTGCTTCTGTGCACGTTGATGCCCTCAACCGATATATCCCCCGGACTTGTCACGGTTATTTTGGCAGGGTTCACCGTCCAGGTCGAATCGTTGAAAGTAAGGTTGCCGGGAAGCAGGTTTATGCGTGTGACCAAACGGGTATCGGTGTCGGCCCCCGCAGCCACACCGCCTGCCAGGTCGGCAGCATCCTCACGCGAGAATGTCGTCACCGCGCCTACCGAACCTTCATAGGCACGGGCACGGTCGATTTTCCACGACACCCCGGTATGTATGTAGTCACGGTTGCCCGTGTTTTGAGTCAGCAATGTCATTGGGCCGTTTTTAGTCGGCACTTTGGTCGTAAGGTCTAACCCGGAGCTGCCGTCGGCGCCGTTTACAAACGCCGAAAGGCGGGTATCCTCAATCAGCTTGGTGCCTTGGCGCAGGAATGGCGCATCAAGCCTCAAAGCCATGTCGTGCGTCAGGTCGCTGACCTCCCCGGCAATCGAAACAGGATAAATCACACTGAGTGGCAGATGGAAGAACTCGGCAAGTTTTTCGGTTTCCTTGACAGTCAAACGGAATGTGAAGTCGTTGACACGCCCCGACTGGTTCTCGCGATGCATCTCGCCCCCGGTCAGCGAGGGATATGCTTGCGACAGGATGTCGCGTGCTGTGGCCGCTATGTGCGGGAAATCATACTCGCCGCGCACCTCGCCGTCGAGATAGTCGCTCCTGAGGGTCACCAAAGCCGAATCAGCCGACAAATGCAGGTTGTGCAGCTCTAACGGCTGGCCTACGGCAGGAGCAAACCTGAAATCCGACACGGTGATGTAGCCGGTCATGTTGTCGAGACGCGCGCCTGCCATGGCGACATCTACCAGCGCACAGGCCGAAGCACCGGGATATTTCCCCCACAGGTTGAGTGCCGACGGCACAAAACGGTCTACCCTCCCCTGCAACTCCACCAGTTTATGACCATGCGCAAACGACCACACACCCCTGAGGTCGAAAGCCGCATCCGGGTTGTCAAGCGTGACCCGGCCACGAACCATACTGTTTTCCAAAGTCGCTTCGGCAGCGAAATCGGAATATGTATATCCCTTAAGTTGTATGCGGTCGAGATTGACCTCCGCACTGCCCGACAACCTGCCCTTGAGCGACGCAATTTCAGCCGTCACAACCCCTTCGGCCTCACCGAGGTCTGCATTCCCGGCAAGCAAGCCTATGTTCACCGCATCGGAGGTGGTGATTTCCGCCCATGCCGAAAAATCATCCTTCGAGTCAACGGCGCCTTGTACAAGTATATCAAGCCCCCCTGCGGCAGTGGAAATGCCTAACGAGGCATCAAAACTCCCCCCGGTCATCCCCCCGTCACCGGAAACGGCAACAGTGCCTGCATCGTCCAACAGACGCACCACACCTTTGTCCAAAGGCTTGAAACATCCTGCAATCCTCCCTATCTCCTCACCCATGGCAGCAACCGACAGATTGCGAACCGACAACACACGCGAAGTGCGGTTCCGTATGTCGCGCGCCATCCCGGCAATGTCGGCCTTCAACCCCCTGCTGCCCCTTAATGACACATTGAAACCGACTTCGGCAAGATTCCCCGACAGTTCCAACCGGCGTATGTCTATCTTATCCGCAACATCATCGAAACCGGCAACGAACGGCGCAAAATCCGACAGCGACACGTGGCTTCCCGGGGCGACAGCCAGTTCCACCTTCTCCGTTTCAAGCGAACGGCCTATTGAACCCAGGCCGTTCAGCGGGAGTGAAACATCATTCAGAAGCAGGTTCGATTTAGGAAGTGTCAATGCGAAATTACGCACGGAAATCAGCGAATCCGCAACATGGGCTTCCATCGAAAGGTTCTCAAGGCGGAAACCGCTCCGCTCCACAAACCCCATACGCTTGATATTGGCAACGAAATCGTTGTTGCGCAACCTCGGAAGCCTTATGTCGGCACGGAGATGCGACACCGCGACATGGTTTGGGTTGAACGTATCACCCCCAGGTTCCGACAGCACATCGTAGCTCACCTTCGACGAACGGAGCAACACCGTGTTTATCCTCAAATCAAATGCCGTAGGAGGTTTCGACGGGTCTTTGGGCTTAAGCGCATCTATAATCGGCTGGATATTGAGCGGCGCCCCGGGCGAAGCCTTCTCCAGGCGCGCATCCATGCCTGTCAACTCCACGTAATTAACCGTCACCGGGTCGTCCGACACAAGGCTCCACAATCGCACGCCCGCACCTAGCCGCCGGGCTGTAAGCACCGTATCGCCAGGAGCGGTTTCAACCACCACGTCGCGCAGGACCACACGGTTAAACGGCACAATCCCCAGCCCCCCTATGCTGACCCTGCAATGGAGCAATTCCGACAGGCTGCGTTCACATTGGCGGGCTATGCGCTGCTGAACCGGCGTGACCGACAAGGCCACGTAGGTGACCGCGGGAACAACCACTGCCAGGCAGATGGCTATAACCACGAAAAAACGTAATACACGATACAGCAATTTCACATCGCGAAGTTAAGGATTTTTTCCGTTTTGTTTGTTATATCCTTCGGATTAGTTACCTTTGCCCGACATCAGGCCGATTGCCGGGAGTCCCCGGCAAGGATTTTCATGCCATATTTTCACACCGATGAGACTAAAGACAGCGCTATCAGCAGCAATTGCATTCACTGCACTTACAGCCGCAGCCGACGAATATTCAGGAGAGAAAACCCTCGGCCTGCAAACAGGCTATATAACCTACAACCAATCGGCAGTTGCAGGAATCGAATTCACCTACCGGTTTAACCGAAACTTCCGGCTGGCGCCGAGCGTCAACTACGTATTCCGCCATAAAAGCGTCGACGCGCTCATGATCAACCTCAACGCCCAGGTCCCTTTCCCATTTGCCGGAAAATGGGAGGTATTCCCGCTGGCAGGTATAAATTATTCGAGCTGGAACTACCATAAAGGCACTGCCACCGACAATAACCCTGATGTTGCCTCACGCGTTACACGTTTCGGGCTGAACCTAGGCGCCGGAATCGGTGTAGCAGCCACCTCTACCCTCCGCCTAAGTCTCACGGCCGACTATGTGTTTATAAAGCACTTCGGCGGCTGCAACATCCTCGCCAAAATCGCCTACAAGTTCTGATAACGGCACCGTTGCAGAAAGCCCCCGTCAGAACACAACCTCACAACAACAGCTTGTAAACCAATTAAAATCTAAAAATATGCTTAACAAGAACGTAGAACAGGCTATAAACGCCCAAATCAATGCCGAATTCTGGTCGGCCTACCTCTATCTGTCAATGTCGATGCACTTCGCCAACAAAGGCTACAACGGCATCGCCAACTGGTTCCAGATCCAGTTCAAAGAGGAACAGGACCATGCCACAATCTTCATGAACTACATCAACTCACGCGACGGCAAAGTGCTCCTCGCCCCCATCGAAGGGGTTGACACCGAATGGGCATCGCCCATCGACGCCTTCAAAGCAACCCTCGCCCACGAGCAGAAGGTAACGGCACTTATCAACAACATCTATGCCATCGCAGTCGAGGAAAAAGACTACGCCACACAAAACACCCTCCAGTGGTTCATCAGCGAGCAGGTTGAGGAAGAGGAAACCGCACGCGGATTCATCGACGCCCTCGAAAAAATCGGCGACAACGGCTACGGGCTCTACATGTTCGACAAAGAACTCGCTGCCCGCACCTATAATACCCCCGCCCCCCTCGCCTCCAAAGCCTGATTCACAAAACACATATAAATATAAAAAATGGTCTGAAAAATTTTTCAGACCATTTTTTATATTTAACCCCATCCATTTGTACCTCGCAACTACTCAGCAATCAGGATTGGCTCTGATAACTGGCCTGTACTCACGTATTTGGAGTTCTCGGGTTGAAGATATCAAGGCGTTTAAACAACCGATACCATATCCGCCTATACCACACCCCGTAGTATTTGTTCCTGAGACGCAATGCCATGCCCAAATAATCTATCGGAGCTCCAAACATTTCACTATAAAGCTCTTTATGCTTGTCAAGAATGTATAACTCTATTTCAAAAGCCGACAGGGCTTTCTGTGCATCGACATTTCGAGACCGTGCCTTTATACGGTAATTAAACAATTGTTCTGGAATCTGGCTGACAACTGAATCTTTATGCAACATACGTATCCAGAATTCCCAATCCTCAAGCCCCTGACGCATATTTTCGTCATATCCGCCAACACTGTCAAAATGCGATTTACGATACATCGCACTGACAAAGATGCTGTTATTGACCAGCAACGACGCATAGTTATTATACTTGAGTTTAGGTGTTTCAGTTGTCTCTCCGAAGAAACGCCACATGCAATACACCACATCGGTTTCAGGATACTCAACAAACCGTGCCACACATTTTTCCAGATATGTCGGCTCTATCGTATCATCGGCATCCAATGGCAGAATATATTCTCCTGAAGTTTGCCTGACGGCAAAATTCCGCGCCGCCGAAACCCCGCGGTTTTCGGTATGAAAAAACTTGATTCTTGAATCCGAAACGGAATATGCCTCCACTATTCCGGCTACATTGTCAGGAGATCCGTCATCAACCACTATAACCTCCCAGTTGCCGTAAGTCTGTCTTATAACCGAATCCAATGATTCAGCTATATATTCAGCCTGACCATACGCAGGCATAATGACTGACACCAACGGACAATTGTCAATTATTGGCATTTCTTATAATTTATCGATAGCAATATAAAATCTTAGTTTCAAGAGACCATACCATCGCGCAAATCTAAATGCCCTGATTAGTTTCCGATACCGACTACGGCCGGCAGTATTGATTATATCAGGATATTTATCCATATCACGGCAAATCTCCATCAACTCTTCAGCAACTCCGTCAACAAAGCGCCACGACAACTGCTGACAAACATTCATGACATGGAAACGCGCCATAGCCTCTTCCATATAGTCGTCGAGTCCGTGTGCCGTGATGCAATTTTTCAGCCATGCCACATAGCGCTGGAAATCGCGGAATTTTTCTTTATTGCGCACCACATCGTGCGAAAGCGATTCTGCCCGCTCATTGTAAATCATGCAGGGGCGGTCAACTCCGGCAACCCTTTCGGTGCCAAGCAACAGCTGGGTTTTCCATATCACATCCTCACCAAGCCTCATCCCCTCCGACCAGTCACTTATTGAATCAATCAACGTGCGGCGCACAAGAATAAGCAGGCTCCAATAGCCTCGTCCCGACAGCACCTCGCGCAGATATTCATGTCCGCTCACAACCGGGGCGGTCAGTCCGAAGGATTCGGAACTGCGTCCGTCAATCTGGTTAAAAATGATTTTGGGGAGCACCATATCGGCGCCGGTCGCATCGGCCACGGCAAGCAGCGACTCCACGGCATCAGGCAGCATAGTGTCGTCACTGTCGAAAAAATAAACGAATTCACCGCGCGCCACTGCCAAACCCTCCATGCGCGCCTTCGACGGCCCTTGATTCACGGTGGTTCTGGCCACAATGCGGGCATCACGGGCAACATACCGGTCTATCACCGCGCCTGTGCCGTCGGTGCTGCCGTCGTTTATCAGAATCAATTCAAAGTTGGTGTATGTCTGAGCCAGAACGGAATCGAGCGTTGCCGCAAGAAAAGCCTCGGAATTATAAACCGGAATTATTATGGATACTCTCGGCGAAGGTGTATTGCTGCTCATTGATAAGTAAGTCACAAAATTTATTTTATATTATCGGTGGAAGGATTTTCGAGTGATTTTCGCTCGATGAAGAAGAAGTGTAGCGAGCTACACAACTGATAAATAAAGGGTAAAGTGCCGGAAAGTCTCCGACGATAATATAAAGCCTCATTGATAATCATGTGCGTAATAATTTTAATAACTTACTTATGTATACATTTTGTTTCCAACAGCAAAGTTAATCATTTTCCGGGAACTGCCGGCCTGTATGCGCGGTTGTGACTGTGGCAGGCAATCACAGTCACCTTTTCTGCCGTCCCACCGGCGGTTCAAGCCCCGGCAACATCATCGCCTGAATATAACCGAACTGTCCTGACTGCCCGCTCCATGCCACTTCCGCCGGAGTTAATATCCCGGTTTTATCCCGTGGAACCCCATGCTGCAACACCTCATTCAGCAAAGAATCGCTCGTGCAGCAGATCCGGTCAAAAAAAACGGCAAACTGCGCCAACGCCGCCTGCCCGTCGGCTTCCCCGCATAACTGCGTCGTCTTGTGAATCCATCCCGTCTTGCGGCAGGGCAATCCGATGAAATTTTCCACATAGCGCATCATCTCCACCGTGTTGAACACCACCGCGGCAAACGAGCCCGCGTAATGGTAACGCACCTCGCGGGTTCTCAAAAAATCATAGCGCATCAGAGCGTCAACATACGCCGGAATCCCCGCAGCCTCGGCCTCCTTGAGCAGCTCTCCACCCTTCAACGAAACCACCACAGGGGAGTAACCGGCCTGCTTCAGCGCCACAGCCATATCCAAAAGCGCCCGCGGGGCAGGGGTCGATGTCATTTCAGGCGAAAGCAGCAGCACCCCACGATTCCCGTCGGCACTATTCCCCGCAGCATACACCTCGCCGCACCGGTCGCTGAAATTGCACCGGTGGTACCGGTGCATACCGAGCACCCTGCGCACCAGATACTTCCATCTGAGTTTACGCACATATTCAGACTGCGGATAAAGCCCGACGAAATCCTCAAGCATCATCCTTGCCGAACGGTTGCTTATCCAGCTGTCACAAAAAGCCTGCTCAACCTGCCTGTATCGAATAATCTCCACATCCTCGGCAAGATAACGCTCAAACGAACCCGGCAGCTCACGTTCCGACACATCGGCTTCACTTTCCGGCTGCGGTTCAGCCAGCGTTCTCTCCCAGTCAGGAATCCAGGTGTCAAGAAATTTCCGTGTCTTGCCATAGCTGTTATCAAGCACATGCAACTCCTTACCCATCAAAATGGAGAGAATCGACACATGAAGCCTTGTGGAATAAACTGCCGAATATCGCCCCACGAAATCAACCGCATTCCTCAGATATGCGGGGCGTATCACATCGTGCCAGAAGCCATCTGTCTCACTGTTGGCCTGTTTCTGCCCAAAACGGTTCCATGGCCGGCGCAAACGCCTGAGCCTGTGGCGAAGAACCCGGAACAGTGCCTGTGGAATATTCTCGATTATCGGCCAGTCGCGCATCTCGGCATTCGCCGGCACTGCCGACACATCCAGGTCGGCAGGCATCTCCTTGTCAAGCCTGCGGGCATAGAGAATACGCCTCCCCCACGGCCGGTGCCAGGGTTTCAGCGTGTCGGTGTCAATGCAGAATGCCATATCCGGCACCAGCAGGATGCGGTTGGGCAACGCCTCCGACAAGATTCTGAATGAATCGCTGTCGCGCACACAGATTACCACCGACCTATGTCGGCTGAAAAACTCCACATCGGCTTCAAGCGATGCCGGATTGTCGTAATGCACGCTCTGCGGCAACACTATGACACGGTTTTCAGGAAAATCCTCAATCACACGTTTGCGGAATTCATGGTGCTCCGGCCATATATCCCCCCAGTTACCCCCGCCTTGAAGCAATATCACATTGCCGGGCGAAAGCTTCGGCTTCCTATAATTATCTTTGTCGGTGGAATAAAGGCATTTGTGCCCTGTCTCCTTTAGAAAGTTAAGGGTTCCCTCCCATATCAGCAGATCCCCGAGGTTTTCATAATACGGCAAATCAAGATAAACATAATCGTTATCGATCAGTGGAGTGAGCACGCTCCCTACAACCGACCTGAGCCGGGCTATGATATCATTGTGCGACATTTCTGCGAATTTCCTGTTTATATTGCAAAAATAGCCAATATTCCCTATTTTTGCAATATTGTATTATCGCCTCTGCCCACCTATCAAATGAAAATATCAATCATCATACCCGTCTACAATGTCGACCGATATATCAGGCGTTGTATTGATTCTGTCATAGCCCAGACATGGCGGGGCGACATGGAATGTATCCTTGTCGACGACGCCACTCCCGACAACAGCATGGCCACAGTGCGGGAGTGTCTGAAAGGCTACAACGGCGGGATTGAGTTCAGATTTGTAGGCCACAAGGAAAACCGGGGGCTTTCGGCCGCACGAAACACAGGCGCGCGCAATGCCTCGGGCGACTACCTCTATTTCCTTGACAGCGACGATGCCATCACTCCCGACTGCATCGAAACCCTCGCCGGCATTGCCGAGGCGCATCCGGCAGTGGATGTGGTTCAAGGCAACCTGGTGGTGACCGACGATATTTACCGCTTCCTCGACAGCACGCTGTATGATTTCCCGGAATATTGCGACGACCGGGAGTGGATTTCGGAACACATCAAATCCGACATCCCCGTCACCGCATGGAACAAGCTGTTCCGCAGGGATTTCTTTGTAGGGCTAAACCTTTGGTTCAAGGATGGTATCCTACACGAGGACGAGCATTGGCGCTACATCCATGGCGACAAAATCGGCTCTATCGCATTCTCAGGCAAACCTACATATATCTACTATCGCAACCCCGGCTCCATAATGGAAGTCAGGAAAAAAGACCGCAGTTTCTCGTCGATGATGGAAATCCTTAACGAGTACCTCCACACAATAACCCGAAAGAATCGCTATGCCCCGGTGATTCTGTATGCCTACAGCCTGACAAAACGGCTCCACGAACTCGACGACCCACAGAGCTTCATGGAGCAATATAACGCCTTTGTCAACAGAATGATCGCCTCCCCGGAAATCCCGGCATCGGTAAAAGCGTCATGCCGCTATATGCGGCATCATTCTTTATGGCTGGAAATCGTATGCGCCATGTTTCTGCGGCGCTCACACCGCATTATCAAACGGATGAAAGCCATGGATAAAGCCTCCACGGGGGAACACGCCACACAACACTCCTGAACGGCACCACACATGGTTTGCCTGAAATTTCGTAATTTTGCGCTCTGAACAACTGGGGAACCACACGCACCCAGCCTCTCCCCCTCACTTCAGAAGCAGTCATTGATGCACAACATATCCCACAATTCCCCACAGCACTCCCGCCTCCTCACATCCATCCCGAAGGCTATATCATCCGCCATGTTCAGAGCCTTCAAAGCAGAGTGGCCGTTGATTCTGCTCGTCGCCATGCTGCTCGGCACATCGGGATACTGGTTTTTCCACCATTTTTCAAGCATGGCGCCATATCCGGTATCATGGATTTACCGTTTCGGCAACGGAGCCTTTATCGGATATATTGTAGCCCTGGTGCTCACGGCAATACCTCCAGGACTGTGCCGCGCCACAGTCAGATGGCTGTGCATCGCCGCCGCATCGGCTCTGTTCGTCGCCGAGGGATGCGCCTTCGGAATCTGGGGACTGCACATTTCCCCTGCCCTGCTCACTCTCGCCGCCGAAACAAATATGCAGGAAACAAGGCTCACCGCCAGTCTGCTGGCATCAAGCCGATATTTCTGGGAGGTGTTGGCCGCGCTTGCCATCCTGCTGGGGCTTTACATTGCCGTCAACGGCCGCACCGCCATCATAAACCGCCGGATAGCATCGTTCGGGTGGAGGAAATCAGCCCGCACAGTTGCATGGATATTCATCTGCGCCATCACGGCCTGGGGAATCCGCAGTGCCATTGTGATTTCAGGAATCTACCGTTCCGACACCAGCGCCTGCCTCGAACGGTGGGTGGTCAGAAATGACGAACTGCAGGAATACACCGATAATTGTTCCCGGCTTCTGTTCGCTCTGCAATCGGTTAACCTGATGAAAAACGACAAACGCGACTGGGAGGAGCTTCAGCACAGTTTCCTGACACAGGGCGACGCCGTCACGTCGGCCTCCGATTCCCTGCAGGTTGTGTGCATAATCGGCGAATCGTTCATACGAAGCCACAGCAGCATCTACGGATATCCACTTGAAACCAACCCGCGCCTCTGCCGGGAGGCTATGCGCGGCAACCTCGTGGCATTCGCCGACATGGCCGCATTCGCCAAACACACATCTTTGTCGCTGCGCTCCATTCTGTCGGTCAATCCCTCCGGCGACGGCAACCGCTGGAACTCGGCAATAAGTTTCCCCTCGATATTCCGCCGGGCCGGATTCCGAGTGGAGCTGAACGACAATCAACTCACCTACGCCTCTTCCATCTGGGCCTTCTCGCTGTCGGCGGTAATGCTGTCGAAAACAATGACACAGCACTGCTACAACAGCCTGTATGTCCCGCAGAAACACACCGACGACCTTTCGTTTGTCGACTCCGTGGCGGCACGCCATCCTGTGGCGCCACACAAACAGCTGACGCTCTACCATCTGAAGGGGCAGCACCTATGGCCGTCTTATCCCGACACTCCGGAATGGAACGTGTTCTCTCCGGCCGACATCCCGAATCCGGGCCGACCATGGCTCGACAGCAAACGGCGACAGCAAATAGCCGGTTACGACAACGCCACTCTTTTCAACGACAGCGTTGTTAGCCACATCATCAGCCGCTACCGCCACACCGAGGCAATAGTGGTCTATCTCTCCGACCATGGCGAGGAAATCTACGATTACCGCGACGCTGCATTGCGGCAACCTCCTGCACCGGGAATGATGCAGGAATTCCTCGCGCACCAGTTCGCCATCCCGTTTTTCATATGGATGTCCGACCTCTACATGCAGCGGCATCCGGCTCATGCCAACCTCATACGCCGTGCCGCCCTCCGGCCCGGCTCTCTGGCCGACATAGCCAACACATTCATCGGTCTCGGAGGCATATCAACCCCCTGCTACAATCCGCAACGCGACATCCTATCGCCCGAATTCATTCCGGCCCCACGCCTCACAAACCTGGGCGACACGCTCCCGCAGATGCCTATGCCCCCTGTTGCAGGCCCGGCACCCCACAACTTGCACGGTTCGCACGAAACCCCTAACTTTGTCATGGCTAATAACGGCAATAACACCCCACCATGAGCACCACACACAAAGCCACACCGCCTACGGCATCGGCCTCACAGCCTGCCGTGTCGGTCATAATCCCCAACTATAACCACGAGCCATACCTGCGGCAGCGCATCGACAGCGTGCTGGCCCAGACGTTCGGCGATTTCGAAGTAATACTGCTCGACGACTGCTCATCCGACTCCAGCCCCACGATAATCGAATCCTACCGCCACCACCCCAAGGTGAGCCGCATCGTGCTTAACGAACAAAATTCGGGGAGCACTTTCGCACAATGGAAGCGCGGGCTGGCGCTTGCCCGCGGCCGGTATGTATGGATTGCCGAAAGCGACGATTATGCCGACCCGGAATTTCTCGCCACCCTCGTCCCACTGCTCGATGCCGACCCTTCGGCGGCAATGGCTTTCACTGGCTCGCACATGGTCGATGCCGACGGGCGCCCTATCCCAGGCATGGACTGGGATTGTTACCGCCCCGGAGCACCCGAAACCGAAACTTACACAGGCCGCCTGCTGACAATGCGCAAACTCCTTTGGACTGCCGACGTCTACAACGCCTCGATGGTGCTGTTCCGCCGCTCCATGGCGCCTGAAATCGAGGATGTGCAACTCAGCATGCGCTATTGCGGCGACTGGCTGTTCTGGGCCAATATGGCACGCAACGGCGGTGCCGTGGAGGTGCGGCGCAAACTCAACTACTTCCGCCAGCACTCCGCCAAAGTGTCGCCCGGAGCATCCAAATCAGGGCTTTATTTCATCGAGGGGCTCCCTGTGATGGTGCGCGTGGCTCACTATCTGTCACTCCCACCCATCGCCCGCGCCATGCTTGCCGGGCGCACGTGGAAACGCCTCGGAAAATTCCCGCAGGTGCTTGCCACACACCGCGCCGAAATCCTTGACAACCTCGACCGCCTGTCGCCACGCGCGTCATCGCGCCGCCGCAGGCTGATTGCGCTCTACGAAGCCGACAAATACCTCAACTTCACCCACATGCAGCCATGACCCCGAAGAAACGACTGCTTTTCCTCATATGCGCACTCCTCGACGGCGGCATCGACACCATCCTGGTGGAATACCTCCGCAACATCGACCTCGGCAAATTCGATGTAACACTGGCCATAGGCATCAAAATGGACGAATTCGAGGTGCATCTACCCAAAATCCCCCACGGCGTGCGGATAGAATACCTCGTCGATGCGCCGCGTCTCACCCGCTGGCGCAAAGCCAAACATACCCGCAGGCTTCCTGCCGCCATAAAACTCTACGACGAAATCATCCTCAACCCTCTCCGCAAACTCACATCGTCACGACGTCTGCAACGCCTGATTGCCTCACACGATGCCGTTATCGACTTCGACGCCACATTCTACACCGCATTGCGCCGCTGCCCCGTCCCCGTTGTCGGCTTCTACCATTTCAGCATAGCCGAAAACCTTGCCCGCAACAGGCGCCACACCATGCGGCAGATGCACGGCATGGCACACTACACCGCCATAGCGCTCATCTGCGATGCAATGATTGACGAGGGTCGCCGCCTCTTCCCGGAACTCTCCCACAAATTCACCCGGATTTACAACGGTTACAACTTCGACACCCTGCGCCGCCGAGCCGCAGCCCCACCCCCCGCGGCCCTTATCCCCCCGCCGCAAGGCTACTTCCTCTCCGTTGCCCGCCTCGAAGAGAGCCAGAAGGACATAACAACGCTGCTGAAAGCCTACGCGCTCATGCGCAGCCTTTCAGCAGCGCCCCACACCCTCCCCCACCTGTGGCTTCTAGGCACCGGGCGCGACCGCAGCCGTCTCGAAACCCTCGCCGACAGTCTCGGCATCACCCCTTACGTCACATTCCTCGGCTTCCGCCCCGATGCCGCGCCCTACATGTCACGAAGCCTCGCCCTGGTCCACTCATCAAAATACGAAGGTTTCGGCCTTGCAATAGCAGAAGCCCTTATTCTCGGACTCCCGATAATCTCGTCCGACTGCCCAACCGGCCCTGCCGAAATCCTCGACCACGGCAACGCAGGCATCCTCGTGCCGCCAGGCAACGTCGACGCCATGGCCCATGCCATGCTCCGCATCGCCACCGACCCGGCACTGCGCGGCAGCCTCTCCGAAGCCACCAGGAGCCACTGCCGGATCTTCGACATAAACACATCCATCTCCCGCCTACTCACCCTTCTAGACCAACCACGATGACCCATACTACCTCCCCGCAACCCCAACCCTCCCTATCACAATCTCCCACCTCCGGGTCATGTAATCAGGCGGGTTCGCCCGATTCACCCCTACCGCCCCGCATATCTGCGGTCCTCAACACATATAACGCCGCCGAACATCTCGACGAGGTGCTCGATGCCCTCCACGGTTTCGACGAAATCATCCTCGTCGACATGCACAGCACCGACGAAACCCGCGCCATAGCCACACGCCACGGCGCACGCATCATCGACTTCGAACGCTGCGGAATCTGCGAACCAGCCCGCAACGCAGCCATCCAGGCAGCATCCAACCCATGGGTGCTGATTGTCGACGCCGACGAAATTGTGCCCCCCGCCCTTCGCGATTACCTCTACAAACTCATATCCTCACCAAATCCACCGGCCGCACTGCGCCTCCCCCTGCGCAACTACTTTATGGGGTGCGAAATGCACTGCCTCTATCCCAACTACATAACCCGCTTCGCACGCCGCGATGCCATCGACTGGCCCCCGATAATACATGCCAAACCCGTCATCGCAGGGCGCATCGGCTCTATCCCCTCACGCCGCAAAGAACTGGCCATGATTCACTTGGCTAAAAACACCGTGGAATCGCGCCTCGAAAAACTCGAACGCTACACATCCCGCGAAGTCGAACGCCGAGGCCCCCGCCGCTACAACGCCTTTGCCTACCTCTTCAAGCCCTTCGCACGCTTCCTCCACGCCTACCTCTTCAAAGGCGGGTTCCGCGACGGCCACCCCGGTCTGATCTGGGCCCTGCTCGACGCCCAATACAAGCTCGCCACCATCGCCAGACAAGACGCCCTGGCACGTCAACCCCGGCGATAAACCTGCGGCCAAACCGCAAGGTTTATCACCTTCCGCCACCCCGACCAAATCCACACACACCATTCCCACCTGCTATTACCTCCTGCCACTCACCTCTGAGGATTATATTCCACTACCGTCAGATTCCCCATTTCTTAATCCCCTTTTCAACTACATGCTTGAGATGTTCTTTTCTCAGGCAGAAAAGAACCAAAAGGCCTGGGCGCTGGGTGAAAAGGCAGGCGCCCGCCATCCGGATACGTCCATCCCACCCTTACAATGAAGCGCTCCATCCCAACATCCATCATCCAAATCCATTACATCTATATCCTTAACACAAATATGCGCCATATAGGCACCACAACAAAAACACCTGCAAAAAAGAACAAAAAAACACCTGTAACAAATAGGACACAAGCGTATCCGCATGGCGGGCGCCTGTGAAAAGGCAGGAGGGACGCCACAGGGGAAAGGGACAGGGAGGCGGTGTTTGAGCGCAGCGAGTTCCGCTGACCCCTTTCCCCGTGGCTAAGTCCCTCCGTCGCCTTTTCACCCAGCGCCCAGGCCTTTTGGTCCTTTTCTGCCTGAGAAAAGGACTCATAAACATATAAAATAACAAGGCTTAATCTGCACCAAGTAACACATCAACCATCATCACAACCGAACCAACTAATATAGAAAATGTGGCTTATCGTGATTGCGATAAGCCACATTTGGCACCCTTTTCTACCTTAGGGAGATTCTCCCGGCAGCCACCCGGCTCTCTCGTCGGAGGGCTGCCGCGGAGGGAAACTCCATTACCTATTAAAACACATTTTTCCTAATAAAATTAGAGACCATATTTGCAGTGAGCGCACATATTAATCAATTCATTCACTTATTTCTACTTTGCATCAATCATTCGCTGATTAATCTCATTTCTACTTGAATTCATCAAAATCGTTTCCACCCTGACCGGGGGGATTTGAAACCGGGAGGAGGGATAAGCCCCTCCCGGCTGTGTCGGCAGCAAAAACTGCCGTTATCGCGGGTGCAATCAGCGGATAACCTCTTTGGTCACCGTGTTGCCACGTTTCACGATATAAAGACCGTTGGCAGGAGTCATAACCTTGCGGCCCTGCAGGTCGAAATATTCGGGTTCGCCCTCAAACTCGTCAGCAACGCGCTTTGCAGCGATGTTTTCAACACCCGACGACGGGTTGCGGAGTTCCTTGTGGGCGGTGATACGGATTTCGTCGAAGATGGTGGCACCGCCGGTGCTCTGCACACGGATAGTGTGCTTGCCTGCCGAGCAGGGGATGTCGATGTAGTCAGGACGATGCTTGAAGTTCTTTTCGAAATAATCTTCACCGTTTTCGGCTGTGAGTTCATCGCATTTCTTCTTGAAATCATATTCAAGCTGGTTACCTGCACCGTCATCATAAGTTTCAATCATCATTCGGCCGAGAACGTCGCTGCGGTAAAGAGGATGCCACTGCTGGCCACCGTTATGGAACGGGTAAGGAGGGGTAATCGGGAGGAACTTGCTGTTTACAAGATTGCCATTGCCATCATCCTGCTGGGTGCTTGTCCATTCAAAAGGATTTACATAGGCCAATGGGTCAAGAGCGCCGGTTTTGGGATTGGGCATACCGCGGCCTTCCCAGTTTGTGAGCTGTTCCTTACCGTCGAACGAAAGGATGTAGCAGAAACCGTAGAGCTTGAGGAAGTCGTCGTCAAGACCCTCCACAACATAACCACCATCTTCACGAGGCTTGTTATAGGCAGTAGTGTATTCGCCGCCGGTTGCACGTGTGCCACCCTGGATGATGCCGGGATAGAACGCAGCGTGCGAGGTTGCCGCGATCGAGATGTCAACATAGCCATCCTCTTCCATTTCGAAGGTATATTCAAACCATGTGCCGAAACCGTCGATAGCCTGCTCCATAGTGATAAGGTTGGAGGTTTCGTCCATATATTCGCCGCCGTAGGTTGTGCCCCAGCCGCCGTCAACGCGCGACATGCCGCAAAGCGCGAAACCAAGATCATCATTTTTCGATGAATAGTCGCCGGGGTTCTTCTGGAAGATGCCGACTGAAGTTTTATTCCGTGCAGCGTCGATGCGCACCTTGCTCATGTCACCCTTAGTCCAATGGCTGGTAGCGCCCGGCATATTAGGATATCCGTATCCGTCAGTCCACGGGTCGCCGACACCGAGGCAGTAGCCTGCGAAAGTGGGCTCTTCACCTTCCTTATAGCCGTCGAAATCCTCAGCCTGGATAAAGATGGTGCCGGGAAGCACTTCCTGTTCGCCCCAGTAACCGAGTTCGCGTGTGGTCTGTGTGTCGAAACCGACCTTGGGAACGGGGAGCTTCTGTGCGAAGCCGAAACCCTGAAGGGCGGCGAACTGGCCGGTGGCAACACCGTCGAGATAGAAATCCACATAGCCGATGTTGACCTGCTTCAAAGTGCCGTCTTCTTCAAAATAATCGCCTGAGATATTGCCGTTGAAATCGATTTCGAATTCCTGGGTCTCGTCGGTGAGGGTGATGGGTTCGAATGCAAACGACATGGTGTATTGTGCATCGCCATTATCTGCATCCTTGCCTGAGAAGAATTCCAGACGCGGGGTGAGGGTTTCCGATTCGGCACCTTCGGCCTTCGGGCCTACAACAAACTTCACGTAGCACTCGTTGTAGCCTTCGGGGACATGCTTCCTTACAGCATTAATCTGGCGCGATTCGCCGTTACGGCCTTTGTTACCGGCGTTGTAACGGAAACGGAGATATGGCTTAGACCCGTCGGCATAAACACCGATTGTTTTTTCATCGGGACCGATTTTTCCGTAGATATTATCCTTGAACTCGGCACCCTTCTCAAGAATGTTCTTGTGGTCGGTAGAACCCTGGATTGCGATGCCGGGGAGCTTCTTGGCCTCAACCTTGGTGCTGTTCGACGGGGTGAGCAACCGTGTGATATCCTCGGTCGACTCAACCAGCTTGACGAATGCCTGCGCCCCGGCATTCAGGCCGAACAGCGCTACAGCCGCCGCTAAAAGAGTAAATTTCATTTTCATGGTGAAAATCTTATTGGTTAAAGTTTAATATTTGTTGCGTTTCCTGGTGATAGTTGGTTTAGCGGGGAATCAGCCGCCGGGGCTTCCCTCTACCCGTCCCTCGTTTTCATGGCAACGGCAAAAAAGCACAATGCCCCATGCCGCGTCTTGTTTTACGCTGGCAAAATTAGCACCCCATCACCTCCTCGCGTGCGCAAATACGTTTCATTCTTTCCTCCATTTGTTCCAACACCCGCATTTGGAACAAATGCAACACCTTCAAAACCACTTCAAAAACCCCTACATCGATTATAACCGGCAAAAACATGCCGATTTTGTCGATTATAATCGACAAAATAAATCAAATGCCAATCCAGGAACTTATCAAGGAAGCCCATTGGCATTCCCGCAGGAATCATCAAAGGAATCCGAATGTACGAATGTCTTAGCCGACATTACAGATACCATCACAAAGTTTATCACCCTACCCGTCATAAATTGCGACCAATAACTCGCAAAATTTGCGAGTTATTGGTCGCTTTTGTAACTTTACAATCCACTAATGACACCTCAGGCACAATGTTTATACACGAGTACGACAACTGGACTGATTTCAGATGGGACACCAAAGTCATCGATGAGCTACACCTCCAGGCAATGCATCGGCTGGGGTATCTTGCCGGACGAATGGCTGCCATCGGGTTTGACAGCCAGCTTGCAGCAACAGTCGAAGCCGTAACCAACGATGTGGTGGCATCCATCTCCAATCGCCAGCGTATGGTTCTCAACAAATATCTGGATGGTTATGATGCAAAACTCACGGCCAAGAACTGGGGAAAAATAGCCGGAGTGTCAAAAGATACCGCCCTGCGCGACATCGATGCGCTTGTGGCGCAAGGAATCCTGATACCGACCCCTGGAAGGGTACGAGATATCCCATACTCAATCAACTACACACCAAACTACCCGGCTAACGAATCCCCCTTCTGCAACATCACCATAGAAACAACCGGAGCAGGCACCTTCATAACTGCAGGATATAGGGACTCAACACCGCTCAGAGACCGGGTCAATGCTACCGATGTCAAACGCCTATCCGATGGGGAAATATCATTACAGGATCTCGCTTTCAAGCACTTTGCCTATCTTCTTGAATAAACAACCTGTTCCGGCGTTCCTAAAGCCTGAAACAACGTGAGGTGTCAAAATACTGAATTTTGGCACCTCACGTTGTTTGCCCGGATCACCCTAAAAATAAGACGCAGCGTCAAAATCCTGGATTTTGACGCTGCGTCGACTATAATATAACCTTATCGGTAAATATGAAGCATAATAATTGCCGGATCAGCGGATATATTCCTTTGTCACAGTGCTGCCGCGCTTCACGATATAAAGACCGTTCGACGGGTTGGCAACCTGGCGACCCTGGAGGTCGAAGTAAACGGGAGTTCCCTCGTAAGCCCCTTCAAATCCGTCGGATAACACGTTTTCAACACTTCCGCTGCCGTTCTTGGCCACGATACGGATTTCATCAAACCAGGAGTTACCGCCGCAGTTCTGCACTTTGATGGTGTGGCGACCCTTTGTCAGCTTGATATTCATGTAGTCGGGATGCGCATACTTGTCGGCAACTTCCTTCGGGATAATGCCTTTTTCAACCGAAGTCTTAATCATATCCTCTTTGTAATATGAAAGCCATCCGCAGCCCCACATGCCGGTATTCTCGGAATCATCTGCCCAGAAAGCATAAGGGAACACGGGCAGGTAATAGCTGTTGAGCTTCTGGCCGTCGACCTCGTCACGGGTATCTACCCATGTGCGGGGATCCTTGATGCTCTGGATGAAGGCAACACCGTCCTTTCCAAGTTGCGGGGCGCAATCCCATGCCGTGCGTTGCTTCACACCGTCAACTTCAAGAAGATATTTGAAACCAAGCAGTTCCATGTATGTGTTATCGGGATAGCCGTCGATTTCCCAGCCACCTTTATCCTTGTCGTCAAACCAGCCGAGTACAGAACTCATCATAGGTTCATAGGCAGCACGGTTTGCAGCGATGCTCAGTGAAATGTCAACATAGCAGTCCTCTTCAACATCAAAAGTATATTCGCACCATGCTCCCCAGCTCTTCATACCCTCTTCCAGGGTAATAGTGATGTCCTTGGGGTCGCTCGGGTTCTTATATTCGCCATAGAACTTGAAGTAAAGGTCGCTTTCGGCACGCGGGCAGAAATTGTAGAGGATATAGCCCGAACCACCGTCAGCCCAACGGTTGCCTACCACACGTCCGTGGTTTTCAGCCCAACGCGACCATGCAGAACCGTCGGTTACCGAAGTTTCACGGCAGATGTTCACATCCTGATCCTCGGCATAGAGACGTTTCGGATCCTGCGAAGCACCGGTGAAGCTATGGCCGAGGCGCCCGTTAATCCATGATTCGTCGAAGTCTTCAGCCTGGATATAGGTCACACCGGTTTCAACCGTGGTGGTAGGGGCGGCAGTCTCGCTGCCGGGGCCTCGGTTATATCTCACAGTGGTGGCATTGCGGGAGCTGCTAACTGTCGGCATAGTCCATTCCGTTGTAAGCACTACACGGAGGGGGGCAATCATCTCACCCTCCTGCACACCGTCGAAATAAATGGAAAACTCATTGATTCGGCCAAGCTCGGAGGGATCGCCCGACACGGAAGTCGAAACAAGCTCCTGGGTCTTGTCAAGGTTATCCTCGATCGTGGCGAATTTGAAGGTAAGGGTGGTCCCTTCCTCATCCTTCAGCACGATTGAAGGGGTCACGTGGGCAGCTCCCCCCGCCTCGGTTCCGGCGATAAGGCTCAGACGGGCTTCCGAAACACGCGACATCACGCGCTCGCCATGTGAACGCTGGTCGTGCTTGAGCATGACCGACGAGCCGCCGCCATGCGAATATGAACCATCCGCTATAAGGATCGGTTCGGCTGTGCCGGGTTCGAAAATCGCACCTGTATATGACCAGGAATCATGCCCCAGGTTCTCATCGTTACCGAATTCCCAGGTAAAATAAACATCGCGGTGAGCCATCGCACCTAAGGCCATGGCACATCCAACGACAGCAAGAGTAAATCTTTTCATGGATTGATATTTATTTAAATTTGTGTTTGCACAATGATAATGAAGCGTATGGCAAATTTAGCACCGCGAGGCATACTGCTGTTTGCACCGGTGTTTCAAAAAAAACGTCATTTGTTGCAAATATGCACAAACCTCACCACAAACGCCACAGGAGCGCTTTTAAGGGCGCCCCTGGTTTATTATGTCGGATTTGTAATGTCTGTTATCCCGGCTATCTCACCACCACGGCCTTGCTGCCTGAAGCTGATTCATTAGCCCATCTTACTACCGCCATCCCTTGTGGAAGGGCGATGAAAACTTCCTGTTCCCCTATGGCATGGACGCTTTTGATGCGGCGCCCCAGAGTGTCGCACACATCCACATCGGTCTTACCGCAGCAGCCGGGGAAACGCACGGTAACCCCGCCGGATACGGCGTTAATCTCCGGCATCATCTCACGGGAAGCGACCACCGATTCCACAGCGCTGCTCTCGCTCTTAAGCTGCGAACCTTTGTAACGGTAGTTGAAACGCCCGTTAGGCGCCACATCGCCGTCGGAAATAAACGTCATGATGTCGGGGTTGTCACCCGATATGTTATCCGCCCATTTGAAATCGAAATCCTTTTCAACACCGGCATGCCCCTCGATAAGGGTGCGTGGAATCATAAGATGCATCCGGGTGCCGGCCACGCGGAAATCAACTGCCTCTACGGTATTCCATTCGAATTTCCCTGCCTCGGCATTCTTCATCAGCGAATATTTGCCGGTGGCCTCATCCTTTGCAACCATATAGTCGTAGCCATGCCAACCCTTGGTGTAATCGCACGCCGAATTAATCAGCAGGCGCATCCAGCGGTCGGATGTTTCAAACGGTGTGAGAGGCTCCATGGTCTCTACATAGAAATAATAGAAGTCCGAATCCTTAGTAACCTTCGCACGGATTATATCGTTGGTCTCACGCTCCAAAGTCTCGGGGGTCTGCACCGATTTGGAAGTATAGACGCAATCCTCTTTGTCATCACGGAATTCCACAGTCTCGGCATCCCACTGCGAGAAATCGCCCTGCAATGCTATCGAAAAGGACTTTGTGGGTACGGGGATTTTGTTCACACCACGGTATTTGCGCACGTTCGACACCAACTGCAGGTAATAGTTATCCCTTACCGACGGGTGGGCGCTCGGCTCAAGATCGCGCGAGAATTCCGGGCTGTACACGTCGACGAAATAGCTCTCCCCGATTTTTGCCGTAGCCCCGGGGCGCACATCGCCATATTGCGAGGTACTGTTGATAACGAACCGCTGGGCAATCCATTCGTTGAACTGTGTCACCATGACCACCGGCGGGTGAACCCTCAAAGCCTCATTCCATTGCTCCTGGAAATAAAGCCCGCGCGGGGTGTCCTTACACATGCCGTATTTATCGATAGCAGGCTGCTTGCCGCTGTGATAACTCTTGCCGACCTTTGTGGTGGCATGCTGTGCCACACTCACCGAAATCTGCTCGTTCATCTTACGGGTCATCAACGACTCCGGGTCATATTTATTCGCCCATCCAGGTTTCTGAGGGTAATATTCCAGCCATGACCACTCTTTGGGCAGGTTATATTGCTTCTGACGCCAGGCCCATGAGTTGCGGAAAGTGAAATAGCCCTTCAGTTCATCCGAAGCCGAACCCAGTTCGTCCAACGGCGCCAGTGCAAGCGGCTTGCCGTCGAGTTTGTACCAGAACTTCTCATATTCGGGTTTCGTCCTGTAGAACCTGTTATAAATCTTGGTCATCGTACCGGCCGGGGCCGAATGCACCATGAAGGCCAGTTTAGGATACTTCATGCCGAGTTTGTCGCGGTTGATAAGCTCGTAAATCACAGCCTGCACATTGGCCGGATAAATCTCCGCATTCGTGCAGTCGAAAAACAGCCAGTCAATCCCGGCATCAACCAGCATCTGGATATGTTTGGCTATAACGTAAGGGTCGCCACCATTGTAATAGCCGAGCCATGGTTTGCTGCCCCAGTGCATATATCCCACCGTACCCCAGTCGGGATTGTCGGGATTCTCCTGTAACAGCACGCTTATATCCTTCCGTGAGTCGTTATGCTGCCCGTGCCACAGGTAGTAAAACATACCCACCGAGGTGTTTTCGTCAACTCCGTCGCGGGTTACACCGCCGTCTGACGAAGCGACCTCGCGGCCGAGTTCGTCAACCGCCACCCACGTGTCAGGCCAGGTATCCCATGTCACGGCATCCTCAGCCGCCACCGGCAACACCACGGCACCCACAGCCAATCCAATCACTATTCTATTTATCACATTCATGGCATCATTCATTTTTAATTTTGAAAGGTATTTCAACCGGCGCGGTAGAGACGGGATAGCATCCCGTCTCTACCGTGAACCGTGAACCCGCGTATCGGGCACCGTGCGTGGTGGCGCCTGTCAGTTCCAGCCGGGATTCTGGAAGTTGATTCCGGTCTGGGTGTACAGGCGGGCTACCTCCTCGCCGGGGACAGGCAACAGGAGCCATTTATCATCCCAGGCGTTGCGGTGCGACACCACGAAACGTTCGAATGTATCGTTACCGGCAGCATCCTTCACAACCTTCATGCCGGTAACCACCTTGTCGGTTTCCTTGAGGATGTTCCAACGGCGCACATCATAGAAGCGATGACCCTCATAGGCCAGCTCCACCCTACGCTCGTTGCGCACACGGGTGCGGAATTCATCCTTCGAAATACCCTTTTGTATTTCAGGCATCCCCACGCGGGCACGCACGGCGTTTACCGCATCAACCGCCTCGTCGGGAGCGGTAGCCCCCGTGGCAGCCTCATTGGCAGCCTCGGCGAAATTCAGGTAAAGCTCGGCAAGACGCATGGTGCGCATCCAGCCGTCGTTGTTACCGTTGCGTGACGATGTGGGTGCCGAGAATTTGCGGATATAATAACCTGTGCGGGTGTAGCGCACCAACGTAGGCGACACCATGCAGTTACCACCCTCCGACACATCCACCAGGTTCTCTTCCTCAAGGGGAAGGAGGCGCGCCCCATGATAATAGAGTGTGGCCATCAGGCGGGGGTCGCGGTTGGCATATGGATTCTGTTCGTCATATTGTGCGTTCGGGTTCAGGATGGGACGCAGATGGTCGTCATCCTGATATCCCAATACCGGCATCTCACCCTGGAGGGTCTCGTAGCTGTCGACAAGTTCCTGGCTCGGGCATGAACCGGCACGGCTCTGGCCTTCGGTGGTGGGAAGACCGCAATACTGCCATGCATCCCAGCGACGCTTGGTGTAGATTATCGATTCGGTGTCGTTAGTGCCGCGTGCATCGATAGCCGAAACAAAGAAATGGTCGTAGGCATTATATGAATTCTTTGCGAAATCACCCTCCGGCAGGCGGTCAACAAGCTTGTAACCGTTCTGCAGGCAGAGGTCGAGAGCCTCTTTGCAAATACCGGCAGCCTCGGCCCAGTCGAGCGTGCCGTCGTTGTTGAGCGGTGAAGCGGCATAAAGCGCGGCTTCCGACATCACTGCGGCACTCATAGCCTTGTTCCAACGGTTCATGGCGGCATCCGATGCCCCCGAAGTCCATCCTAGCGCGGTGTTCTTTTCAATCACCTCACGGCTATCCTTGATAATCTGCCTTGCAATCTCGGAGAAAGTGGCCTTGCGGGCACCGCTCCAGTCGTCAACGGCTTCCGAAGTGTTATCGAGCACCAAAGGCACCGCACCGTAGTTCTTAATCAGGCGCAGATAGTAGTAGGCACGCAACCCGCGCGCCTCGCCGCGATAGCTTTCGCGCTCGCTGTCGAGGCGGATAGTGGCAGTTTCCACACGGTCAATCATGATGTTGCACCGGCGGATGGCATAATAATAGTTCCATTCGGGTGTACGCATCTCGCTTGCATTGGTGTAGGCATGTTCCCAAGGGGTCATATACGGCGTTACGAAGCCGTTGTTCCACTGGTACATGGTGCCGCCTGTAGCATCGTCGGTGTCATGAGCCTCGTCGCATACAGAAGCCATATAGGTTTTGTCGCCGAAGAAATCGCCGTAACCGTTGACACCCTCCACATAACAGGCGTTCATATAGCCACCTACAAGTTTGGGATTCTGGAAGATATGTTCGAAATCCATACGCCCGTCGGGATAGTCGGTGATGTCGGTACATCCCGTGGAGGCCACAGCCCCTGCGGCGAGCATAAGCATATATTTTAGTAGTTTCATTGCTTTTCGTGCATTTAGAATGATATGTTGAGACCGAAGTTATACGAGCGGAACACGAAATTGTCGATGCTGCTGCGTTCCGGGTCGATACCTTTGAATTTCAGATTCGTAGCCGTAAGCAGGTTCTGACCTGTGAAATAGAACCTGATTTGGTTCATGCCGATTTTCTTCATCCACTTGGCCGGTAGGGAATAGCCCAACGTTACGTTTTTCAGGCGGAAGAAATCGGCCTTTGAGGTGAAGAAATCATTGGCGGCAAGGCTCGACGATGTGGTCGAGGTAAGCGCAGGATAGGTTATGGCCTCACCGGCAGCATAGCGTTCGGGAGTCCACGACTGACGGTGGTGCGTCATATACACACCCTGGCTAACGTTTTCCCATACCCCGAGACCGTTATAGAAACCATTTCGACCGCTTTCGCCTTGCAGGAACACATAAAGGTCGAAGTTGTTCCAGGTCAGTTTCACCGATGCACCGTAGTTTATCGACGGAGCGGATTTCACACCGTCGAGCGGGGCTTTGTCAGCCTCGTCGATACGTCCGTCACCATTAAGGTCGCGGTAGCGGAAATCGCCGGGACGGGGGGCGGTGCCGTCATAAACCAACCCTGATTTGTCGATTTCGGCCTGTGAGTTATAAAAACCGTTGCCATTGGAATAATCAACAAGGTATCCCCACTGCTGGCCTATAGCATAACCGGTTTTACGGTAGGCATAGGCATAGTCCAGTCCCGAATAATCCAAATCGGCGCCATATTCCACCTTGTTGCGGTTCCATCCGAAATCGCCTGTCACGGTAAGCCCGATGCCATAGGGGAGCGATTTGGTGTAGGAAACCTGGAAATCGACACCCTCGCCAGAGGTCTTGCCGATATTTGAATAAGCCTGACGGTCGGGGGAAATCCCGCTGATTGAAGGCACGGTCATATCCTGGTAGATTACGTCGCGCTGCTTTGTGCGCCAGTAATCAAAATTGAGGGTCAGCGAGTTGTCAAGCACCGAAAGGTCGAAACCATAATCCTGCTGATAGGATTTTTCCCATTTTATTGAGGGGTTGCCGAGCACCCCCTCGCCAAGGAGTGTGCCGGTATAGATATTGTCGATAGGCCCGCCCTTTTGGTCGCGGTATTCCGAAGCATAGAGGTAACGGCTCGGCATCGAACCCAGCACATCATACTCCAATGCGCCGAACGATGCGCGTAACTTCAAGAGGTTCAGCCATTCCGCATCACGCAGGAACGCCTCGTTAGAAATAACCCATGCCACCGACCCCGTCGGGGAGAAATGGAACTGGTTACCCTCACGCATCTGCTCGTTACCTGCATAGGTGCAATCGAACTGCACGAAATAACGGTTACCGTAGCCATACTTGAAATGGCCGCCGAGCTGGATGCGGTTATAGGGCAGAAGCCATGCAGGGGTGGCATTCTTGCCGAGACGGTCTTCACCGAGATAGTTCACGAACGCGTCAAACGAATGGTCGCCGAACTCACGCTGCCAGCGCACCATAGCCTGGAAGTTCATGAAATAGAGCATCGACGAAGATTTGCCCCAGGAAAGCGGGTCGTCGTTGGCGGTGCCGAACCGCACAAGCTCGCCATTTTCATCACGCACCCAGCGGGAATAGTCATACGTCCCTTCCCTGGTTCCCGAATAATCGGAGTTATACCCCACCATAGCGCGGGCGGTAAGCCCCTTGGTCAGGAAACCAAGGTCGAAATCAAGCCCGAAATGCGCATTTACATCGGTGTTGGTCACTTTGTTCACACCCTTGTAGTTAATCTGCCCGTAGATGGGATTTGGGAAATTCTCGTCAGCAACCACCTTGCCGCCCACCAGGCCGTTTTCAACCGTAGGGGGTGTGGTGTAAAGCGACTGTATGATGCCGCCCCCGTCATTGTTGCCACGGGAATAATTGTCATGCCCGATACGCACGTTGGTTGCCGCAAACATTTTCAGGAAGCTGAACATCTTCACCTGTATGTTCGAAACAAGGTTGAATTGCTGCTGGTATTGCTCAGGATTATATTTTTCCTTGAAATCAGCCTTATACAGGCTCCCTGTGTGGGAATAACCGGCATTCACATAAAACTGCGTGCGGTCATTACCGCCGGCAACCTCTATGTTATAGTTCTGCACGGGGCGGAAATCATTCATATAGAGCTTGCGCCAGTCGTTATCGATTCCCTTGCCGCTATGGAACGCATCGAGTTCGCGCGATGTATAGCGCTCGGCAAGCCCGTCGTTACGGAGAGCCTGGTTGCGGAGGCATGCATAGGTGTAGGCACTTGACATTTGTGCCTTGGTGGTCGGCTCTTCCCAACCGAAATTGGCATGTGCACGCACCGTGGTCTTACCGGCATGCCCCTTTTTGGTAGTGACAAGGAACACCCCCTGTGCGCCCAGCGGGCCATACAGTGCCTTGGCGGCGGCATCTTTCAGAATCGAAACAGACTCCACCGAGCGGGGGTCAAGTGACGAAAGGGTCACCGTGGGGGCAGGCACACCGTCAAGCACCACCAGCAACGCCTCCCCGTTAGGGGAACTCAGGCCGCGGACACTCCCGTTGTTATAATATCCGGCCAGCTTGCCGATAAGGGCTTCGTCCAAAGTGGAGGTCTGCCAATAATCGATTTCTTCGGAAGTAACGGTCGCAACGGAACCTGTATAGCTCCATGCAGGCACCACCTCCCCGAGGGCAACCTCTACAGTCGCCTCACGCACCGTGCTGTCGGCAGCTTCTTCGGCCACCGTTGCCGGGGTTCCCTGGGCTGTGGCCGCAAACGGGGCAACCGAGGCCGCAAGGAATGCAATATATTTGGTTATATTATTCATTTTGCTGTGTTTTAGATGTTAAGGTCATCAGATTACCACCCGTAGTTCTGCCATTTCTTACCTGTTTTCTCCTCAAGGGTGCGGACTTCGTCCAGAGGGATGGGGAGGAAATGCCATTTGGCCTCATAGGAAAGCTTGCTCGGCATAGAGCCGTCGCTGCCTACCAGGAAGCGTTCGTAGCTGTAGCGGATACCGCTGCGGGTCACCTTCATGCCGGTGGTATATTTCTCACACTCGATGTTTTCCTCATTGGCAGTCCAGCGGCGGTTGTCGAAGAAACGGTGTTCTTCAAACACAAATTCGGTGCGGCGCTCTTTGCGCAGCATCAGGCGTGCCAGGTCGCGGTCGCCCTTGGGGTCGAGGTCTACCTCGGGGGCAAAACCGGCACGGTGACGCACCTCGTTAATCAGGCGCATGGCTGTGGGCAGGTCACCCTTCTCCACGGCAGCCTCGGCATAGTTGAGCATAACCTCGGCAAAACGGAAATATACCCATGCCCCGTCAGCCGACCGTTTGTTGGCACAGCTGTACCACTGACGGAATTTGTTGTTGTAATAACCAGTACGCGTATAGTTGCGGGCATTGTCGCGCAACTCGCAGTTGCCGCCGGAATAGGTGGTGACGGTTGAACGGGCATCACCAACATATACAGTCGAACCGTTGTGGATGCACACCGCCTCGAAACGGAGGTCGCGGTCGCGGAAAGGCGCTGTCTCACGATAACCCGACACATTGCCGTTGTCATCCTTTTCAGGAGTAAGCGCATAACCCGATTCAAGATTGAAATTCGGTTTCAGATGCTGTTCGTCAAGGTAAGGCTGATAGTAGTCGAGCACGTTTTTACCTGTGGAGAGCACGTCAAAACAGTCGACAAGCTCCTGTGTCGGCACGGTTCCGGCACGGTAGTTGTTCTGAATCGGCATGCCCCAAACCCAATAGTTAGGCTGGTTCGGCGCCTCAGGACGCCCCACCATTATTCGTTCGCACTCAACAGGGTAACCCGGCGAGCCTACAAAAAGCTCGGCATATGCGCTGTTGTAGTGATCGTCCTGAAGGTCGGTGTAGAGCTTGAAACCGTTGGCAACAAGCAGATCGTAAACCTTTTTGTTCTTATCATATGCATATTGCCAGAGATCTTCGCCATGGCAATAAAGTTTCGAAGCCGCGAAAAGCGAAGCCTGCGATATGATGGCACATGCGGTGCCACGGGTCATACGGTTACGCTCGCTCAGGTTGGCCAGACGCCAGGGCACCTCGTTGTTATCAAGCGCTTCCTCGCAGTCATCCACGCATGCCTGAAGCACTTTCCAGGCCGGTTGCTTGGGATATTCCGCGAAATCGGATTCAAATTCAGGAACATCAAGGATGATGGGGATGTCGCCATACCATTTTACAAGAAGCAGGTAATAATAGGCGCGGAGAATTTTGGCTTCCGCTATCATACGCGACCTTGCCGCCTCGTTACGCACAGCCGCCGTGGGTATGTTCTCAAGGAACATGTTCACTTTGCGGATTGCACGCCAGTAGCCTTCCCAGTAACGGTCGTCGAAACCATCCATATAATGGTGGTCGAAGATATTTTCCTCGGCATTCCCCTGCCCTTTATAGGCAAGGACGGGGCCTACACCCTCCACATCGTCGCAACTCCAGCCGTCATCGCTCAGAGCCGAAGGAAGGTTGTCGAACCAATAGTAATTCACATGTTTTTTCGGTATTTGGTCAAATGCCGATGACAGGAACGATTCGGTGTAATCGGCATTGCTCCATACCTCATCCATCGTCAGTCGTCCGTCGGGGGTGATGTCGAGATCATCGGCACAGGAGCCTAAGCCGAATGCCATCACCGCCATTGGTATATATTTTATGAACTTGTTCATTTCTTTGTTTTATATTGTTTTTAGAAATCATGTCTGCCCTTTGTAGAGACGGGATAGCATCCCGTCTCACAGATAGCATCCCGTCTCACAGAATCCATCCACAGAATCCGTCTCACAGATTCCTATCTCCCACCTTTAAAACTCCACATTCAGCCCGAAGCTCCATGTGCGCATAACCGGGTAGTCGAGGATATTTTTCTGTTCGGGGTCGAAACTGTCGGTGTGAAGATGCTGCCAGGTGTAAAGGTTATCACCCGAGGCATACACGCGCACCTTGCTCATCCCGGCCTTGCGGCTTATACGGGTGGGAAGTGTATATCCGATTTCGGCATTCTTCAAGCGTGTGTAGCTGGCATCCATGATATAATAGTCGTTTTTGACGTGGCTGACCGAACCGGAGTTGGCCAGACGGGGATGGGTGATTTTCTCACCCGCCAGGTAACGCTGTTCGTTCCAACGCCCGTCGACCATATCGGGATAGTATTTCGACCCTTCCTCTTCAAAGATACCGCGACCCGAATAATATTTCGAATATTTGCCTGTGCCTTGGAAAAGGATGGAGAAATCAAATCCCCTGAACTGCGCGGCGAGGTTCACCCCATAATTTATTTTCGGCAACATATTGGAATAGCCGATAGGCGCCATGTCACGGTCGTTGATAATACCGTCACCGTTAAGGTCTTTGTAGATAAAGTCGCCTGGCTGCGGTGTGCCGCCGCCGGTTTCATATTTCAGATTCATATCGGCAATCTGCTCCTTTGAATTGAAGAAGCCCGAACCATCCTGCCCGGTTGCCGGGTTGACCGAACGGTCAATCAGATAGCCCCAATCCTGACCGAGCGAATAACCTGTGGTGCGGGTGCGGTATGCATAATCTTCACCCAGCAACGCCTCGTCGGCCTCGACAACCTTGTTGGAGTTATATGAGAAGTTACCTCCTACGCTCACCCAGAAATCATTCTTTATGGGTATGCGGTAGTTGGCCGAAAGTTCGTAGCCCTGGTTCTTTACCTTACCCATGTTAAGGCGTGGCACTTGGTTCTTGTCAAGACCTGAAAGAATCGGCACCGTGTTGCGTGAAATCAGGATATCGCTACGGTTCTCGATATAATAGTCAAACGTAAGGTCGAGGTTATTGAACAGCGTCAGGTCAACTGCATAATTCTGCTTCCATGCAGTTTCCCAATGGATATTGGGATTGCCGAGCATACGGATTTCGATTTTCCCTCCGTTTCCGAGCGAGGGGATATTCGACGGGTGGTAGGCATGCTCGATTTTGTCGAGATAGAGGAAGCGGTCGGATCCGAGACCGTCGTTACCGACCTTACCAACCGAAGCGCGGAGCTTCATCTTGGTAAGGATGTTGTTATAGCGAAGCTGCTCCATGAATTTCTCGTTGCTTACAACCCAGCCTGCCGAGAATGCCGGGAAGAAACCGAAGCGGTGTCCCGGGGCGAACTGCTCGGTGCCGTTGTAACCTATATTTACTTCGGCAAGATAGCGGGAATCGAAAGCGTAAGTGGCACGGGCGGCCATACCGATCATATTGAAAGGAATCTCACCACCCACATTCTCACGCAAATCACGCTGGAACATGACCATACCGGTCACGGCATGCTTGTCGGCAAACGTGCGGTTATAGTTGGCCTGCACCTGCATGTTGAGGAACCACCAGCTACCAGTTGAGCGGTTCAGCGAAATCTGGTCATCCTCTTCATTGTCGCCGTCGAAGGTATAAATCGGATGGGCGATGTAATTGTCGCCGCTTGCTGTTGTAAGGCCGTCGGGCAGATTTATGATATAATCATTCCCGTCGACTTTCACTGCCGTAGGCTTGCGGTCGAACTTGTATGTCACGAATCCTTTCAATGCGGTATTCCGGTTTCGGCCTCGCGATTCGAACGAAACTATCCCGCGCAGGCTCAAGCCCTTGGTCAGGCGTTCCAAATCAACATTGAGGGTTGCTATGGCATTGAGGCCCGAACGTGTTTCAAGCATATAGCCGCTGCGGTTCATATTACCGTAGCCGCTCTGAAGCGTCTGCACGGGGTCGTGTACAACCTGGCCTGCACGCACCGGGTGAACAAACACATTGCCCGATTCGTCAGTACCGTCGCCACGCACATACATCCCCGCCTGGGTCAGAGGGCCGGGCGAAGTGGTACGTGCCGTTATCGCATCGCCCCACACGGTGCTGTTGTCGCCGTTAGTGCCGTTCACCTTCTCGATATATGATGAAACATCGAGCGAAGCCTTAACAATCGGGGAGAAAGTATAGTCGATATTGGCGCGGAGGTTGTAGCGGTTCATCTTGGCCTGCGAGTCATAACCGAGCTGTTTGGATGACTCTGTGTTATACATACCGCCTTGGTAAACATAACCTGCGTTTACGAAATACTGCAGTTTGTCACTGCCGCCCGACACATTCACATTGGCCTGCACCATCGAGGAATGATCCTTGAAATAGATGTCAGCCCAGTCTGTGTTGGGATACCAGTAACGTAGCGCCGGATTTTCGGGGCCGTTACCGTCGCGCCACATATCGAACAAGGCGATTTCATAATCCTCGAACTCGGCACCTGCACCTTCGTTGGCTCGGGCCTCGTTAAGCAGGCGGGCATAATCCCACGAGTTACGGTGGTAAGGCTGGCGTGCAAACGACTGCAATGAATAACGCACCGTAGCGTTAACCGACATCGCACCCTTCTCACCACGCTTGGTGGTGATGAGGATTACACCGTTGGCACCACGGACACCGAACACGGCTGTTGCCGATGCATCCTTAAGCACGCTGATGGTCTCGATCTCGTTAGCGTCGATTTCACGTATGGTTTCACGGGGAATCCCGTCGACCAGGATAAGGGGCTTGGTTTCATTCGAAGTGGCGGCACCGCGCAGGTACATCTCCACCTCGTCCTTACCGGGGGCGCCGTTGGTCTGGATTGTGGTCAGGCCGGGCAGCTTTCCCGCAAGCGCCGCCGCCACGTTAGGCGCCGAGCTTTTGGTGATTTCCTTGCTGTCGACAGTGGATATAGAACCCGTAACCGTGGCCTTCTTTTGGACGCCGTAAGCAACCACGACAACTTCGTCGAGAGCCGATTCGGCAGTTGACAGCTCGATAGCCAGGGGGGATTTTGTCACATTTACTTTTTTCGGCTCGTAACCGATGTAGGAAACCTCGATTACCGGATTGGCCGATGTGAGCTTGAGATTGAACGCACCGTCAATATCGGTGGCAGTGACATTTTTGGTGCCCTTTTCACGCACGGTAGCCCCGATTAGGGGTTCCCCTGCCGAATCAGTCACCGTTCCCGACACGTTTGAAAGCCCTTGGGCAGTGGCCGCAGGTAGTGCCAGCAGCATGGCCAAAAGCAACAACACGCTTCGGAACAGTCCGTTAAGGTTTGTCAGTAGTCGCATAAAATGTTGTATGACTGTTAGGTAAGGTAATAGATTCTGACTTTTCGGATCCGACAGAAGGATTGGTAAACTTCCGCCGTCCGGGTTTGATGAAGTTAATCGCCTGTTTGTATGATGATTTTATGACTTTTGAAGGGATTTAAATCTTCATGGTTTATTTTCAGCAAATTTAAGATATGTCCCACATGGGGGCGGCTGTCAAATCGTCCAATGTTTTGCATATTTGTTTCAAACACCTGTTTTTAACACAATCGCGCCTCAGAAAGCCCTGAGACGCGATATATGCGGACTTGTAGATTTGTTTTGGCACTATTTCGCTAAAAATTCCCAGGAACCCTGCCCCACTTCTGTAATGCAATACCCGTTGCTGACAACGCTTTTTCCCAACGGGGTACCATCGGCAAAACCGGCGGTCGCACCCGTACTAACCTGCGGAAGCGGAATCATCACCGTGGCCGTGGCACCGGCCGGAACCGTGACGTTCATCCTCACTTCACCGCCATTGTGGCGGACTTCCGACACGACCTCACCATACGGTGTCATCGTGGCATAGCGCACCGAAGGCAAACCGGCAGCAAGCACCGGGCGAACCGTGAAATGCCTGAACCCGGGGGCATCCTCATCAGGCTGCACCCCTGCAAGGGTGTTGTAAAACCACATCAGCGCACCGCCGAACATCGGATGGTTGTGGGAATCCTGGCCGTTCCACTTTTCCCATGTAACAGTTGCACCCTGGTCGAGCCAATGGCCGAAACCGGGATACCCCCGTTTGGTCATCGCCCCGTAGGCAAGGTCGTTCAACCCGTTGGCCCCGAGCTGCTCGAAAAGATAACGTGTCGCATAGATGCCGGTGTTAAGGTGTCCGCCATGCTTCTCCCCTATTTCCTTGGCAAATGTCTCGACAACATCCTGCCGGTATGATTCAGGCACACCCATCTCCAAGGCAAACACATTCGATCCGAAATCGCCATAGCTTTTCACCTCCGGGTTATAAAACCTTTTATGGAAAGCTTCGGCCACCTCGGCAGCCTTACGGGCATAAAATTCCTCATCGGAATTTAACGATAATGCACGTGCGGCACGTGCCGTGTAATCAAGGCAACGCCACAGATAAAACGTGTGCACCAGTTCCTGCGACGGCAATTCATAAGGCGCACACCAGTCGCCGAGGTTAAGCCAGTATGTAGGCGTATGGTTAGGATCATTGTCATTGCCTCGCTGCGCTAGCATGGTGCCATGCTCGGTAAGCCAGCCCAACATATATGCCGCCTGGGCTTTCATGGCAGGATAGTTCTCCTCAAGCACCCGGCGGTCGCCATAATGCTTATAGAATTCCCACGGCATCACATTCATGGCCGCGCCCCAGGCCACCCCTCCGCCGCAACCGGGCTGCCAGGGTGCACCGTTAGGCACATACCCGGTCTCCACGTTTTGTGCGTCGCGCATGTCGCGCATCCATTTGCGATAGAACGCGGCGGCATCGAAATTAGCCATAACGGTGTTCATGGCCACCTGCCCGTCGCCGGTGTATGGCGCCCTTTCACGATGCGGGCAGTCGCTTGCCACCCCGCCATGCATATTGTCAATCTGGCTGCGGCGCCAGATGGTGTTGATTGTATCGAGCATCGCATTTGATGCGGTAAAATCCGAAGTTATATCCAGCTCCGTATTCACAGCTTCCGCAACAAGGTTCGACGGTGAGAGGTTTTCCACCCCTTTGATTGTTGCTTTCGAGAACACATACCATGTGAAACGGGGGGCATGATTGACCTTCCCATCCTTTCCCGCTATATAGCGATGCACCCCCAGGGGCTGGTCGCAATGGTATTTCACATCTATCGTATCGCCTTTTTGAGCCTTAAGGTCTTTGAACCTTATCCAGCCTGAAAGCTCCACGGGGAATGAGACTTCCCACGAGCCGTCACCGTTACGGTTCAATGCCACGGGGGCGAACGTCTCCGTCACTTTGTCGGTAGGGGCGGTATGGGCGGTCAGCTCCCCGTCAGGCGCGCGTCGGTAAGCGGCACATGGCCATGCACGGTCATCAAACCCTGGGGTATCCCACCCCGGAATTTCACAACGGGCATCATAAACCTCCCCGTCAAACGGGCCGTCGGCAATGATTGCCGATTGCGCGGCTTTCCAGCTGTCGTCGGTCACAACAGTCTCGGTGCGGCCATCGGCATAGGTAAGCTCAAGCTGGCAGAGGAAACGCGGTGTCCCGAACGGGCATACCCACCCGGTTGTAGCATCGTAAAAACCGTTCCCGAGTATGGCACCTATGGCATTATCCCCCTTATGAAGCATGCCGGTTATGTCATAGGCAAGATACATCACACGGTAACCTGCAAAGTTATCGTCGATTACAATCCCGTATTTATCCAGGTCATTACGCCTGGTATAGTTCGTGAAATTGGGCACAAGCAGGTCATCACCTACTTTCTTGCCGTTGACATGCAGCTCAAAATAACCCAATCCTGTCACAAAGGCTTTCGCCTTTACCAAATTGCTGCCGACCGCGAATTCCTTTCGCAACAATGGTGCCGGATAATCACGGCGCCCTTTCTTCGGGTCAATGGCTTTTTTGTGCGCTTCCCCCTGCCAGGGTGCGCCGATCCAACGGGCTTTCCAACGGCCGGCATCGGTAAATCCCATCCCCCAGGATGCGGTCTCGCTCCAATCAGAAGCTTTCCCGTCATTGTCCCACACCATGACACGCCAGAAATAATCCTCGCCATCTTTCAATGTGGAACCGGCATACTCCACGAGATATGACTGCGACGTGGGAATCCTGCCTGAGTCCCATGCGTCATAGTCACCCTTTTCCAATTTCTCCTCCGAGGTGGCAACCACAAGGCGGCAGGCGCTTTGGGAAGCGTTTTTGACAGATTCCGAAGCCGGGGTGTTCACCCACGACAGGCGTGGAGACCTCGTGTCAATCACCCCGGGGTTTTCCATATGTTCGGTGCGCAGACGCTGCGGACGCAACTTGGATGCCGCACCGGCCACATCGCAAAATGCCACGCAAAAAACCGTGGTGACAGCGATATACTTGAAATTCATAATCGGTTATTGCTTTTTTGAAAAAGTGAGCGAGAAAGCCGACGCATCGGGGGTCACGGTCACGGCACGCAATGCACCCTCCCGGTTACGCGGAGTGGTTCTGCCGTCGGCAAAAACAGCATTTTTAACACCAAAGGAATAGCCATACCCCTTATAAAGGGCTTCTACCTTATCCATGCCTATTTTCCCGAACGGGAGTTCGGCTGCAGGGGCATGCTCGATGGCGGCATACCATTTGAACGGCAACACACTTTTGCCGCCTTTTGCCGAATTTATGGCGAAATCGGCCTTATCCTCGTTCAAGGTCACAACCATACCGGCATCTTCACCGATAACGGGAACCGATATTGTAAGTGTCTTACCATCATTGCTGATCGACGGCTCACCGAAAGCCAGCTCCTTGCTTGACCCGTCAGGAAGCACTTTATAGAACCGCATGGCGCCACGCACCGAATCGTTGCTCCACACATTGCCGTCAACAACGGGCAGAGTCCAATAATGGCAGTAATCGGTGGTGCAAGGGGTCTTAAGATAGAGCGATTCCTGGTTTTCATCGAAAAGATGGATGTCGCGGACAAACATTTTTTCACCTTCCCACATAAGGTTAAGACGATAATTCTTCGAATTGAACCATACCGTGCGGGCAAGGCTGTCGGCCCCGTAACCCTTCATTGCCGAAATAGCCGAAGGGGGGGTCATGACATGCGAAGCACTGAAAGCCCGGCCTGTTTCGGCAAGGGTTTCAAGCCTGATGTCGCCTTTACGTGCCAGACATGCAAGCCGTGGGAACTGGTACTCAAGCCCGTGACGCATCCTGCGCCATGTAAACATGTTTTCCTGACCCGCCTGGAAATACGACAGATTCATCGCCGGGTCATAAATCATGCTGTCAAAGAACCAGTTAATCCATTCGGGGCTGCCTCCTGCATTCCCGTAAACCGGCTCAAGTGTGAACACACCCTGGTGGTGGCCGCCCAGCCCGCTGTCATACTGCGCAATCGGGTCGGAACCAAGCAGACGGAACACCGGCACATCGATTTGGTTTTCACGCGTCTGTGCGGGGATAAAGAAATTCTTGCGAGAAGGATAATATCCACCCTGCCAGTAACCGCCCCAAAGGTTGTAACCGTCGGTGCCGATTTGGTCGCGACATGAAGCCGAGGCAACTATACCGTATTTGTCGCGCATATACCCCAGTGAATGTGAATCGATAAACCAAGAGCCGACTGATTTTGGATATTCACCGAAAACCTCCTTGAATTTGGCCATATAGACATCAACCAGTTTCTCGCGTTCCTGCGGGGTATAGCCGGTCGAGAAACCGACATTGGCATACCAGTCCCACGGATATCGTCCGCGCCACTTGATGCCCGCATCCTTTACATGCGGCTCGGTTATCTCCCACCATGCGCCTATCTCGGTGCCCTCACCAACCTTCTCTTTCAGCAATTTCTGATAATCAGGCTGGATAAGCGCGTCATACTGCAAAAGGAACGAACCCCTGATGCCGTATTTGTTCATCAAATCAATCTGGCTTTCAACCGTTTCATATAACACAGTGTCGGAAATCCAGTTGAGCGACGGATGTTCGTAGCGGCGAGGCTCGGTAAGACGGATAAAGTTGATTACGTTGACAACGCGGGGGGCATCGGTGGCGGTATCCTTTCCATAAAGGTAATTATAGGCCGTCTGGTATGTTCCGGCCGTCCAGCCCATGAAATCACCGGGCATGGGGTATTCGTCGTTAACCTCCGAGTTCCCTTTCGCCGCATTGAATTTCTCCCACAGCTGCCCTGTTTTACCATAGATAGACGTCATGCTGTCGATATATTTACGTGCTATGCGGGCTGCATCAGCCGTATAGCCGTAATTATCAAGTCCTTTGATGGCAAAAAAGTGAATCGGCGCCCATCCGTTGGGGGCATCCCATTGGAACGGCACAGCACGCTCGCCTGCTGCACATGTCATAATGCCGCCTTCCCCTTCAAGCAAGCCTATATTCTTAACCACAGCAGCGGCAACATCTTTTCCGACAGCCTTCTGCCACAGGGCGGCAAACGGGGCGGCACTATATTGCGTGGAACGCTTACCGTTCACATAGTCATAATCATAAAGGAGCTTGGTTTTGGAATCTACCATAAACCGGCGCATCAGTTTGCCGCGCCGGTCGGCACGGGCATCCCACTCTTTGGCTCCTTCCATACCGAGTTCACGCATAAACTGAGCCTGGTTTCGCTCCATCCCATAGAGAAATGCATTGAGGTCTACCGGGTTGAAATCCATGCAACGTCCGTCGAAACGGGGATTGAAATCCCATCCCGATTCGGCCTCGGCCAAAAGGTGTGCGCCGGCGGCCACCCGCTCGTCACTGCTCATCTTCGAGCCGTCAATCCTGACACGCCCTGCAACCTGGCCGAAAAACTTTTCCAGCTCACCCTTATCTGGCTCGTTATGGCCGTAACGGTTCAAACCGTTGGGAGCCAAACGGTTCTTCATCCAAAAATCATATTCTTTCTCAAGAACCGGGAGCATGCGGCGCAGGAAATCCTTATCGCCGGTAGCATCGTAATAGTCCTTCACCATCATCGAAAACAACGGTGGCTGGGTGCGGTTCTTCATCCCTTCCGAAGTGGCGTTAGGCATATAGCCGAACCGCTCGATCATAGCCGCCACATCCTCTATATTGTTCCGGCTCTGCCACACATCGCCGTCAATCAGAAGCCCGGCATTGGTAAAATATGTATCCCAATAGAACATATCCTGGAATCCGCCACGTATGCATGGCACACTGAAAGGCTTCGGAAGTGCGAACCGCCCCAGCGTATCCGCATCGGAGGTGCGCACGGTCTGCGACATAGTGTTCGCAATGTGCCGGTGCAGTTCGGTCTCAGCCCCCGAAGGGGTGTATTGCCGTTGTACACCGAAAGCGGCTATCACAGCCATTCCTGCTGCAAAAACAGCAGGAAAGCGTCTTACATTGAATCGAATCACGTTTATAATGATTGGTTTAATTGAATTTCTGCTCAGTTTATTTTTCCCAAACCACGGCGATTTTCTCCACATCCACCGAATTCGGGCCTACAAAGATATTGAATTCCCCGGCATCCCAGCCATATTGCAGGTCGGAATCATAATATTTAAGTTTGTCGGGGGTCACGTCGAAGCTCACAGTCCTGGTCTCGCCGGGAGCAAGGCTCACCTTTGCAAAATCCTTCAATTCCATTACAGGACGCGAAATTTTGGCAACCGGGTCGTTGATGTAAAGCTGCACCACCTCTTTTCCGGGCATCGAACCGAGATTGGTCACATCGACCGACACGCATATTTTGTCGCCCTCACCTTTGGCCGAGGATTTGTCGGCACGCAGGTTGGAATATTTGTAATCATTATAGCTCAACCCGTAACCGAAAGGATATAACGGGTCATTGGGCGAGTCGATATATTTGGTAGTGGCCCAGAATTTGCTGTATGGACGGCCGGTGCGCAATGCGTTATAATACAACGGAATCTGCCCCACGTTACGCGGCCATGTGGAAGTAAGTTTCCCCGAAGGTGCCTCTTTGCCGGTCAGGATGTCGGCAAGAGCCTCAGGAGCCATTGTGCCACCATGCCATGCCTCGACAATGGTTGGGAAATCACGGTCGATATCGGTGATTGTGAGAGGGCGCCCGCTGAACAGGACCACAACCACCGGCTTGCCGGTCTCCTTCATGGCATAGAGCAACTTTTTCTGTGCATCCTGAAGCCCGATGTCAGTCAGGTTATGAGCCTCTCCGCTCCACACGGCAGGTTCCCCTACAGTAGCGATAATCACGTCGGCATCGGCAACATCCTTCACAGCCTGCATCAGCAGCGAATCGGAAGGATGTTTTCCTCCGGCCTTATATATAAACGGTTCCTCAGTCCAGTTCGAGCCCTGGGAATAGACAACCTCTGTGCCGGGTCCAACTTCACGGGCAAGTGCCTCGACAATCGTGCTCATTGTGTCGGCCGACATCCCGTAACTCCATGTGCCAAGCAATTCCGCACGTTCCTGACCCATGGGGCCGACCACCGCGATTTTCTTTACAGGCTTCAACGGCAGGGTCTTGTCGCTGTTCTTAAGCAACACAATCGACTCACGGGCCAGCCTGCGGGCAACATCAAGGTTTTCAGGCGAGAGTACTGTTTCCTTACGTTTATCCTTATTAGTATAATAGAGCCACGGATTTTCAAGCAGTCCGAGTTTGTACTTGGCTTCAAGCACACGGCGGCAAGCCTGATTGATATCCTCCTCGCTTACACGCCCTTCGGCAACCGATTTCTCCAGACATGCAACATAGAGGCTGGCACTCATATCCATATCCGTCCCGGCCTTCAGCGCCATCTCGGCCACCGTCTGGGCATCGCCTACACCATGCTCTATCATTTCGGCGATAGCGTTGGCATCCGACACGATAAACCCGTCAAAGCCCCACTTGTCGCGCAGCAATTCCGTCATTACCTTGCGGTTACCTGTGGTAGGCACTCCGTTCACCACATTGAACGATGACATTCCCGATCCGGCACCGGCATCAAACGCCGCCTTATATGTAGGGAGGAAATAATTATAGGCAGTAACATCATCCATCGACACGGTGTTATAATCGCGTCCGGCCTCAGTGGCACCATAAAGCACAAGATGCTTTGTGCAAGCCATGATGGTTTCTTCATCGGCAAGGTTATCCCCCTGATAACCTTTAACCATAGTGGCTGCCACAAGCGAACCCAGATAGGGGTCCTCACCTGCACCCTCGGCCACACGTCCCCAACGTGGGTCACGGCTTATATCGACCATCGGGGCGAAAGTCCAGTTGATGCCGAATGCCGTAGCCTCACGGGCTGCTACACGGGCGCTTTCCTCAAGTAACGGAAGGTTCCACGAACTTGACGAACCCAAGGGGATTGGGAACGTGGTGTAATACCCGTGAACAACATCCAACCCCGTTATCATCGGAATAAAAACCCGCATATTATCCTCGGCGAAACGCTGTGCATCCTCCGCCGCCTTAGGGTCAAAGCCTCCGATAGAGCTTACAAGCCCCTCCCTGATAGCCACATCAAGCCCTTTGGCGCTCCCTACTACTTTGGGAGAACCGACACCTCCGAGATTGAGCTGCCCGATACGTTCCTTAAGGGTCATACGCCCCATAAGGTCGTCGATAAACTTATCCATTGCCGGGTCAGAACCCGTTTTAGCTACCGCAGGAAGGCTCATTACCAGTAAAGCTGCGGCTGTGATGTAACTTTTCATATCTTGTTTCAGTTTTTCTTTTTCCATAAAGTTCCCATTACCCCCTCCCCGTAGAGACGGGATAGCATCCCGTCTCACAAAAAACGTCTCATCAAAAACGTATCGCAAAAACACTATCTTTTACAAACCCGGCATTACGGCATCCAGTCCCGTCCCATGACATCCGCTAAATCAAGGCTGTCAACGGCTGTTGCGAGACGGGATGCTATCCCGTCTCTACCGTTTGCAAAACCTATCCGTTTCCATAAAAACACCATCTCATTGCCGCGTCCTATCGTCGATATACTGAATTATAATACTGAATTTTGGACTGAGGAAGGCGTCGGCCTGGCACATCGGCACTATCGGCAAATCCGAACGCTGACGTGCGATATTGATATTTCAGCGGACAACGAGAATATGTCGGTAATCAGGATTCAAGGATTAGGTTCATATGTCAGGACATCGCCGTCGGCACGGTTTACAACCTTTATGCCGCGAGGGGCTTTTACATGGCACAACGGGCTTCCGTCAGCCTGACGGGTAATCTCGATGTTTACAGGGCCGTTAGGGGTGGGGAAAGAACCTTTGGCCCATTCCAAATCACCGAGATAAGGATTGATTTCGATAGTGGCACATCCGGGTTCCAACGGACGCACGCCCAGCACATGACGCGACAACCAGGCTGTAGGGCCTGATGCCCACCCGTGACACAGGCTCAGACGCAGACCCTTATAACAATATGCACCACCGCCTGCATGTATGTCATACTTGTGCGCGGGAACAAAGTTGTCGATAGGCGCGGCGTTAGCCACATCCGAATATTTCAAATCTTCCCAAAAAGTGGTAGCACCCAGGTCAAGCATAGCACCCCAATAATCCGAGATTAGCTTTATTGCCTCATCCTTATGGCCGGTAGCGGCAAGAGCCTCAAGCATATAGTAGCCATAGAAAGTAGAGAAGCCGTTGGCACCACCCTTCTTGATAACGTCGACATCGGCACCTGCATTGCCGCTACGGCCGGCAATGATGCCAAGCGCGGCGGCCTGCTTGCTGTTGTGGGTCTTTATTTTTACTTTATCCATACGCCTGAGGCACCCTTCGGCACAGGCAAGCATATCGGCGTCACCAAGATAGGTCGCAATATCGGCGGCGGCACGCATGGCCATATAAGTCATCGACTGCAACCCCGCACCTATCACCGCAGGGTTTTCCGAAGTAGGCCAGTCAAGGAACCGCTGGCCGTCAAGACGTTCGCGCCCATCCTTGTCAACATCCGCATCAATCTGGCCCACAAGCCCGCGGATGTAATCCCGCTGGCTTTTAAGATAATCCAGATTCCCTTGATACAGATACAGGTCACGCTGGATTATAAGCCACCAAAGGGAATAGCTGCACATGCCGTTCATCCATCCGGGCAGAGGGGTGTCGGCAACGGCATAATCGAGAGTTTTATGCACCACAGGCATCTCACCCCACACAGAGGCAATGGTCATTACCTCGGGATGCATATCACCGAGCCACACCAGGCGGTCGCGCTTTATCCCATCCCACACATAATCCTGCATATTGAGTTTTACCGTATAGGCGCCGGTTTCCCAAATGTCGTTCAAACGGCTGTCGGAACATTCGAAGCTCCCCACTTCGGGGTCGTCGCGCAAAAACGACCGGGCCTCGACATAGCGCAAATCGAAAGGCTCATCGGTATCAAGCAGGTCGATGCGAGCGAAGCGGAATCCGCTTTTGCCGCATTCCACACTGCCGAGCCAGGGTACATTCACAATGAAATCGCGCAAAGAATGCTCATTAGTGGGATTTTGCGGGTTATCATCGATGTCGACACTGCTCATTGCCTCGGTAACCGATTCGCCCAGGCACACACGAAAGCATTTCGGCGCTTTCGACTGAGGCATCCCGCCATAAAGCTTCAGGCCACCGTATATTTCCTTGCCGAAATCAAGAAGCAACGAAGCTGTGCGCCCCGGCCTGGAACGAAGCCTGGCACCGTTGGCGGCATCGTTTACACTTATCTGCCCGGAAAAAGGCTTCAGCAACGACTCGGCATTACTTATATCGGTGCCGGTGGTATCCGACATCCACACAATCCGCACCGGTGCCAAAGGGGTCTCGCGGATTTCGGCATGAGCGCCAGCAGCCAAAGTCAGCAGCACCGCGCCGGCAAAGCAGCGCATCAGCGGGGATTTAAGCGTGGTCATGGTCATAAATCAAGGAGTGATATTGATTGTCGTTATTTTACGGTGCAAGTTTAACCACATTCCATTCAAACGACTGTCTCGTTTTTTCCAATAATTTTGCAACCGCCCGAAGCCCCTCGCACCCATGCTCCATTTGTTCCAAAGTTTCGCGTTTTTGTTCCAAATGCCCCGATAGCACCCCGAAGATACTACGCCGTATATATATTTTTGTGTAAATTCGTTCTATAAGAAACTGTTCATCCTCACAAACAAAGTTCAAACAGGTTACAGAAAACCTCTAACACCACCTTAATCACAAATGGCAAAAAACGGATTGTGCCGCTCCCGACGGGCACCGATGCTAAACTTATATTTCCTGTTAGCCCTGACCCTGACAGCATTTGCGAACACTGACGCCGCCGCAAAAAGCCAGCGGAAGGTCTACACATCGCGTGCCGACCTTCCAAACCTCCATGTCAACGCCCTTGCCCAGGACAGCCTCGGATACATATGGGTCGGCACGGCCAACGGGTTGTGTCGCGACAAAGGCAATGCCTACGATATTTTCTCGTCCGACAAAGCCGATTCCGCAACCATCCCGTCAAACAACGTCACGGCACTGCTCTACCGCAACGGCACATTGTGGATAGCCACCGCCCGCGGCCTTGCCTCGAAAGCCGCCCACTCCAACGCATTCGTGCGCTACACCATAAAGTCAGAGAAAAAACACTCCGAAGGCTATTACTGCGGCTTCGTCCTCTTTAACGGCTCGCTCTACACCTATGGTTACAACGGGCTTTACGAAATCGATGCCGAACACCACCAGCTCATCCCGAAAGTGAATTTCGACAGGCGCGACGTACAGGCTGCCGCCATTGCCCCCGACGGCCATTTATGGCTCGCATCAGGCGACGAACTACTGTGCCTCGACAACCGTCTGAATGTGAACCGCCGCGTAGCCCTCCCGCCCGGAAACGCGGTATCGGCAATGCTGACCGACGGCGGGTTCATCCTTCTAGGCTCGCAAAGAGGCATCCTGCGTTTCGACCCGGCCACATCACAGATTACACCTATGCCCGGGGCGGAAGCTTTGGCAAACACCCCTATAAACACCCTGCTGCCGCTGCAGCACACCGACAAACTCCTGATTGGAACACGCGGCCACGGCCCGCAGCTTTTCGACAAATCCAACGGCCGGATACTCTCGGTAACAGGCAAATTCAACTTCACGAAAATACCCTCTGTCGACATAACTGCCGCATTCCTCGACAGCGAAAGCAACCTGTGGTTCGGGACATTCGACAAAGGGGTGTTCCGCATAGCGGCACGCGACGACGTGTTCAACTCCGACCACAAAATGATTGACGCCTTCCGGGGTCATTTCGTGACACGTATCGAAGGCGACAAACGAGGACGGTTCTGGATCGGTACACGCTACCGGGGCCTGGCAATGTACAATCCGGCCGACACTTCACTGACTTATTTCTCGCCCGCCGCCTACCCATGGATGAACGAATTCCCCACCAAATTCGTGCAGGAACTGTTTATCGACTCGCAAGGACGCCTGTGGGTAGGCATGGATAACGGCCTGTTTGTCTGCTCCCTGTCAGAAGGCCCGTTCCTGCACAATCTGAAAACTTTCCCACGCATAGGCAATGTGGTCACCATCGCCGAAGATGCCCAAAAACGGGTGTGGGTAGGCTCGTCCGACGGGGGGATAAGGATTTTCAATCCCGACCTTACGGATGTATCACCCGAAGCGTCACCACTCTTTTCCCAAAGCAACATAACCCGCCTCCTGCCGTATAACGACAAAACGATGCTGGCGGCATCATACCTTGAGAATATCTACCTAATCGACCTCGAAAACCTTACGGCAACAGCCCTCAACCCGCACAACCAATCGCAATGGGATACGGCTATCGATGTCTACCGCGCCAGGAACGGCCACCTGTGGATAGGCACATACGATAACGGGCTGATAGCCTATGACCCGCAGTCGCGCCGTCTGCGACACTTCACCGATTTCCGAAGCCACGACATCCTTGCCATACGCGAAGATGCCGAAGGAAACATATGGTGCTGCTCCTCCTACGGCATATACCGTATCGACCCCAATACAGCCCGCATCAACACATACCTCAAACACGACGGCATCACAGGCAACCAATATCACGAAAAATGTTCTTTCACCGACAGCGAAGGAAACATCTATTTCGGCGGTAACTACGGCATACAGCAGGTGATACCTGCCAATGTTGACGGAATCAGGCGCAATATACCCATCTACCTGACAGAACTCAACACCCTCAACCGCAAACCCGATGCCGACGACACCCTTGCAACCACCGACCTCCCCTTCCTGAAACGGCTCGACCTCGACTACGACAATAATGCCCTGAGCATCGGATTTACCGGCCTTAACTACGATGCCAGGATGGAATATGCCTATATGCTCGAAGGTTTCGATAAAATGTGGATGTTCCCCGGCGAATACAACCACGCCATCTACTCCAACCTCCCGGCCGGCAAATACAGATTCCTGGTCAAGGTAAAGGATAACGACACATGGAGCGAGGCAACCGAACTGCTCGAAGTCAGCGTGGCGGAAGCCCCATGGCTGCACCCGCTAGCCAAAATCGGCTATGCACTGTTCCTACTACTGCTCATCCTGATGCTCACGCAGTTATATATCCGTCTGCGGCTTGAAAAAGAACGGCTGACACTCGCTGAAAAGCAGATGGAAGACGAAAGGCTGATGTCGCAGAGGAAACTCAATTTCTTCAACAACATATCCCACGAACTCCGCACGCCCATAACACTGATTTACGCACCTGTAAAATTCCTGCGTAAACACTACCACTCAATGCCCCCGCAGGAAGTGGAAAACTCGTTGGAATATATCGACAAAAACGTCGACCGCCTGCTCACCCTCACAACGCAGATACTGAAGTTCCGCACAATCCAGGGGGAATCCCTGCCATTGCAGGTGCAATGGCACGACCCTGTGACACAGATTGACAACATCATACGCCTATACAACATCTATGCAGCCGAAAAAGACCTCCAGGTCAAATTCATCTCCTCACACCAGTCGATAAAGGCGGTATATGATTCCGACAAACTGGAAAAAATTATCAACAACCTGCTCTTCAACGCAGTAAAATACACGCCCCCGAAAGGGCACATAACCGTGCGGCTTGAGATTTCCGACCACCCCGAAGGTGCCCCCGACACATCGCTCGGAACCTACATGGAAATACAGGTTATCGACGACGGGGTCGGCATTCCCGCTGAGGAACGCAAATCCATATTCACACGGTTCAAACGTTTCTTCAACCCGTTCTCCAACCGCAAGGAAGGTGGATTCGGAATCGGGCTTAACTTCGTGAAACACCTTGTGGTAAAACACCACGGGGCAATCACCTACCGCCCCAACGCAGTGAAAGGCACCACATTCATTGTCGACATACCGGTAGAACCATCTGCCTATACTGAAAAAGAATGGGCACCCGACAATCCCGACGCCCAGACCACGCAACCGACCGACCACGAAGCACTTCCGACCGTAATAACCGAGCCTCGCACACCTGCGCCATCCACAGGCAGCATCCCGGCCGAACCTGCCGACGAAGCGTCTGAAACCGCCTCCGCTCCTGAAACGCATGAAGAGGAACCCGAACCGGCAGCGGAAGCCGAACCGGCTCGCCATAAACTACTAGTGGTAGAGGATAAGGCGGAAATGGCCGATTTCATAGCATCGGTGTTTGCCTCAGAGGCCGACGTGACAATCGCTGCCGACGGCCATACCGGCATACAGAAGGCCATGGAGGAACTGCCCGATGTCATCATAAGCGACGTCATGATGCCGTTGATGACTGGCTACGAAATGCTTTCTCGAATCAAAAACGAACCTGCCACATGCCATATACCCGTTGTGCTGCTTACAGCCAAATCACGCGACGAGGATAAAATCAAAGGTTACGACACCGGTGCCGACCTTTATATGGAAAAGCCCTTCAACCCCGAAGTGCTTCACTCGGCAGTAAATTCGATCCTTGCCAAACTGGAGCGGCAGAAGCACCAGGTGGTTCAGACAGCGGGAACGGCCGAAACCCCGTCGGCCGACGAAATGGCACCCCTCGACCGCAAGTTCCTTACGAGGTTATATGCGTATATCAACGAAAATATAGGCAATTCCGAGCTTAATGTAAACCTGCTCGGACGCGAACTCGGATTCTCGCGCACCAACTTCTATCGGAAAATCAAAGCCCTTACAGGGGTTACTCCCAACGACTTGTTGCGTGTTTGCCGCCTCAACCGCGCCGCCCAATTGCTCCTTACCCGCGAATACACCATAGGTGAAATCTCCGATATGACCGGCTTCGGTACACAAAGCCATTTTTCGAATCTTTTCAAACGTCAGTTCGGTGTGACCCCACGCGATTACCTGCTCAACCACACCTCCAATCCTGCCGATTCCACATCCACGGAAAACCCGCCGGTTGCCGACAACTTCCCACCTACGCCATTCACCTGACCCACACATGCATATACGGCAAGGCCGCGATGNNCATCGCGGCCTTGCCGTATATGCATGTGTCATGACGCACTATTCGCAGCCTTATGACACACTTATCATCTTACGCTTCCTTGGCCTTGCGTGTGCGTTTGGGCTTCGGGGCATCAGCCTCTTCAACCTTGGCGGTTTTTGCCTTGCGGCAACGTTTGGCAGGTTCGGCAGCTTTCTCAGGTTTCGCTTCGGGAGCAGCAGCCTCACGCAAGCGGTGTTCCTCGTTAAGATGCGCCTCGTTAAGGCGATAGGTCTCGATTTCCTTGTTCAATGTCTCAATTTCGCGCGCCTGGTTACGTATGGTAGTCAGCAGTGAATTCAATTCCTCGTTCTCAATCGACATAGGATACTGCTCCTCGACACGCACAATGAAATCCGAAAGCACGTTCATATAGTTCGTGAACGCCTGATAGGGGGTTTCATACGGGCTGAACATCGAATGTGTGGCCCCGTCGGCCATATGCTTGGTCGACATATAGAACAAATGGTCGGAAGCCTGCAAGCGTCCCCAGTCCTGTTTGAGCTGGCGGTTATCGCTCAACCGCACACGCTCTGCAACCGCATAAAGCTTGTTAAATGCCTCATTCTGCAATTTGTTGCCAAGCCATGCCGAAGTGTCGCGGGCTTCGTCAGCCCATGAAATCGGATGCACAACCGACAATTCTGCAACAGGCTTCAAGGTTTTAACAGCCTCCGAGGGGGTGATGAACTCCACTCCCCGGTCGGCAGCGAAACGGGGTAATGCTTCCAGGAACTGGAATATGCCGGTGTCGCGGGTCTGGAATTCGCCAAATGTCTCCAGGTTCATGAACAGGTTGAAAATCTGCTCCTCCTGAGGTGTATCGGCAATCCAGCCGATGAACTTGTCGGCAGTCAGGGGATACTCGTTCCAGGCTGTGTTCGAGAAACGCACTGCTATATCGTCCGAAAGCTTGTCGTTCTTAAGAAGGAGCTTCATTTTCGGGGCAGAAACCGCAGAATAGACATAATTAGGCGATTTCCATCCAAGAATATGCTTTGCTCCCTCGGTTATGCACCCCTTGAAACCCATAGCCTGGATTTGCGGGGCAAGTTCGTCGGAATAAATCAGCTCTGCATTACGGAACACTTTCGGTTTGACACCGAAAAGCTCCTGTATTTTATCGGAATGCAGTTTCACCTGTATGGCGAACTCCTCAGGGTCGATAAGCGAGGCCAGCGAGTGATCGTAAGTCTCGGCAAGGAACTCTACCTTTCCCGTATCGGCAAGCTTTTTCAAAAGGTCGACGAACTCTGGCACATATTGCTCGCATTGCTCCAGTGCCACACCGGTAATCGAGATGGCGCAACGGAATGCACCCTTGGTGTCCTCAATCATCTTCAAGAGGCTTTGGGCGGCTGGGATATAGCTGCGGTGGGCTATGCGTGTGATAATGTCGTCGTTGGCGAAATCATCATAGTAATAGTGGTCGTTGCCTATATCAAAGAAACGGTAACGTTTCAGGCGAAACGGCTGATGAATCTGAAAATAGAAGCAGACAGCTTTCATATCTTGTTTTAGTTTGATTTTCGATTTTAAGTTTTCATTGCAAGAGGGGGAGTTCCCTCCTTATGCAGGTCACGGTTTCAGAGATTGTCATGCAATTTCCCGCCCGGTCACCATCCGAGCACCTTGCGGTATATGTCGATAACCTTGCGCCCGGCTTTGTCCCACGTAATCTGGTTCACTTCCGCCAGGCCGTCCTCCCTGAGCTGGTTATACATGGCCGGATAGGATATAATCGAATATATGGCATCAGCCATGGCGTCGATATCCCAATAATCCGTTTTGATTACATTGGTAAGGATTTCGGCACAACCGCTCTGCTTGGAGATAATCGACGGGACACCCATCTGCATGGCTTCCAGCGGCGAGATTCCGAAAGGCTCTGAAACTGAAGGCATGATATACACATCCGAAGCCTTGAGCATCTCATAAACCTGCTTTCCTTTCTGGAATCCGGGGAAATGGAACCTGTCGGCGATACCGCGTTCGGCGGCAAGGTTGATCATCTTATCCATCATGTCGCCTGAACCGGCCATGACGAAACGCACGTTATGGTCAAGCTTTAGCACCTTGGCAGCGGCTTCAACGAAATATTCAGGCCCTTTCTGCATGGTTATACGCCCCAGGAAGGTCACAATCTTTTCCTTAGGCTTGTTAACCTGCACATCAAGCAGCTCCTGGCTCAAGGGAATCACGGCATTGTGCACAGTGGTCACTTTGGCAGGGTCGATGCCGTATTTTTCGATAACGGTTTGACGCGTAAGGTTGCTGACGGTTATGATATGGTCGGCATGCATCATCCCGTCACGTTCGATGCCGAACACCGTTGGGTTCACATTGCCGCGCGAGCGGTCATAATCGGTGGCATGCACGTGAATCACAAGCGGCTTCCCTGTCACCTGCTTGGCATGGATGCCTGCCGGATAAGTAAGCCAGTCATGTGAATGGATTACGTCGCAGGGGATTGTGCGAGCCACAACACCCGCCATAATCGAGTAATTGTTGATTTCCTCCAGGAGGTTGTCGGGATAGCGCCCCGAAAACTCTATGCATCCGAGGTCGTTGGTGCGCATATAATTGAAATCGGCATATATATTGTCGCGCAGACGGAAATAAAGGTCGGGATCCATCAGCTTGCCTATGCGGCTTTCAACATAGTCACGGTCGACATCGCGCCATGCCACAGGCACCTGCGAAGCGCCCACAATCTGGGCGAACCCTCTCTCTTCATCGCCGTAAGGCTTTGGAATCACAAAAGTGATGTCCATGTCGCCACACTCCCACATGCCTTTGGTCAGGCCGTAGCTGGCGGTACCCAGTCCGCCGAGGATATGGGGCGGGAATTCCCACCCGAACATTAGTGCTTTCATGTTGTCAGGAATCGAATCGTTTTAAAGTACGGATAGTGCGGAGCACTTCGGCGATATTTGATGCATGCGAAATCGCGCCACGGCCCGAGAACGGGGGGTTCCCGTCGTAAAGCTGCGATAACGAACCGATACATCCCTGCGACATCTCCTCTTCGAAACCGATGAGCATGCGGTCGATGTAGCTCACACCGCTGCGGCCGAACACACGCAGATAGGCATCGGCATAAAAACCGATAAGCCACGGGCGTGCAGGGCCGTTATGCATGGCCTGCTCGCGTTCGTAAGGGGAACCGAGATAGAACGGGCGGTAACCGTAGCTCTTGGGCGACAGCGTGCGCAATCCTTTAGGGGTCAGCAGCTCGCGTGTAACAACGTCCAACACCCCTTTGCGCTGGCGGCGGTCGAGCGGCGAGTAATCAAGCCCTATGGCGATAGCCATGCTCGGACGCACCGACGGGTCGGCATAATTGCCGTTTACGTAGTCATACAGATAGCCGTAATCATTCAGGAAGGTGTCGATGAACGGCTGACGCATCTTTTCGGCAGCGGCAAGCCAGGCTTCTCGGCGACCGGCCAAGGCTTCGTTACCCTCGGCAAGGTCAGCGGCAAACATCAATGCGTTATACCACAACGCATTGATTTCCACCAGCAACCCGGTGCGTGGTATCACTGGGCGCCCCTCCCACACGGAGTTCATCCACGATGCAGGCTGGAGGGTGCCGTCGGTCGATACAAGGCCGTTATCCTCTACCTTCAGGCGCGGATGTGCGCCGGAAAGCACGAAATCGAGCATATCTGTCACAATCTGGAGGTAGCGCTCTGCAGCGGCATCCTTGCCATAATTCCGGGCATACTGCTGGATTGCCCACACAGCCCACCCGGGGATGTCGGGAAGGTCGATTCCATGGATAGTGCGCGAAATGTGCCCGTCGGCCATAAATCGGTTCAGGGTCAGGATGGCAGTAGCCATAATTTCCTCGAAATCACCGCGATGGTCTATGGCTATGGTATTGCCCGGCAACGACATGAAGGTGTTGCGGGCCAGGATGGTCCCCCAGGGATAACCCGACAACATGTATTCATGGTTATCCTTCTTCAGATAAAGCTGTTTGGCAGCGTTTTTGAGGCAGTTGAAAAAGCTGGTGCGGCATGTGCGCGAGGCGATTTCGTTCTCATAGAGCTTGTGCAGCGTCCGGGTGTTCACTTCCGAAAGCCCGGCCGAGAAGATAATCGACTCCCCTTTCTTTATGTTTACGGAGAAATAGCCGGGAACCCACAGATCCTCGGTGTAAGGCACGCCGCGCTCCAAATCCTTCACATATTCGATATTTTTATACCAGTTCGGCTCGCCGACCCATTCCGGCTTGCGTGTAAGCTGCATATAGAGCGTGGGATACCCCTCATAAAGGCAGCATGCCACACCGTTCTGAACCGGCACGCACCCGGTGTTCAGGCGGTCGTTGGCAATGCATAGCGCGTTGCTCTCACGGAATGCCAGGAACGGACGGAATTGCAGCGTTGTGGGGGAGTGAGCCTCCACAAGGGTGTAACGGATGAGCAGACGGTTCTCCTTTGAGATAAAGATTTTCTCCTTTGTGAGGATTACACCACCCACACGGTAGGTTGTGCGCGGCACGCTTTCGCAATCGAACTCACGGATATACTTGTGCCCGTTGGGACTGTAGACGCCCCCCTGGTAACGGTGTAACCCGAGGTTGAACGGGGCACCATGCTGAATCACCGTCTCGTCGAGCGTCGAAAGCAACACATGGGGCTTGTACTCCTCATCCCCGATAGGCACCACAAGCAGACCATGTTGCTTGCGCGTATTGCATCCAACGATTGATGTGCAATGATAAGCACCTGCCTGATTAGTGCGGAGCATCTCTTTTGGCAACGATTGCTCCAGGTTAATCATCAGGTTCTTATCAAATTTAAGATAACTCATTTAGGTTTGATGATATGTTATTATTATTGTTTGATTTCTTAAAGGTAGCCGAAACATCTAGGTGTAACAGCCCGGAAATGATTACATAGGTCGTGTTGAAAAACATGGTTTTTCAACCATAGTGCGCGAATACTTTGGAAAAATCGCATCATGGTATTATTCGAGCAACGAATTTAGCGCGTTTTTTGCAATTTTACAAATATTTATTAAAATATTATCATCTTTTTCATTTTAACAAGACATGCGCCGCCTCGCAACAAAGAAATCACGCATCAACGACGCACATTCCTCACGCAGCACACCCTCGGTAACAACGGCTTTGGGGTGGAACGGCTTGCGTGACACCATGACAGAATATCCGCGCTTTTCGTCGGGTGCGCCTATCACGATGCGCTGGATCTGCGCCCACCCGATTGCCCCGGCACACATCAGGCACGGTTCTACCGTGACATACAGAGTGCACTCGGCAAGGTACTTGCCCCCGAGGGTTTCAGCCGCCGCCGTTATGGCCTGCATCTCGGCATGGGCGGTTACATCGTTGAGCGCCTCGGTGAGGTTATGTCCACGGCCTACGACACGCCCTTTGCACACAATTACAGCCCCTACCGGGATTTCCCCGGCGCGTGCAGCCTTTCCGGCTTCTGCCAAAGCCATCCGCATATATCTTTCGTCATCCATATCCAATTCAAATTCAATAGGTTTAAACAATCAACAACAGAAGGTTGTGCAACGGCTTCACGGTTACACGACCCTCACTATTTCCCCTTTGAGCGGGAACCACAGAAATCCCTGCGCCCCTTTGTGACCCGCATCTGCCAACAGACTCACATAATCGCGTACCTGCTCACGATATGCCGCCAGGTTATGCGCGCCGAATTTATAGTCGATAACGGCTATCGTGCCGTCGGCCAGCCAAACCACCCTGTCGGGACGCCGAAGGCTCTGAGGCCCCGTTAAAGGACGCTCGTTGACGGCACGCCGGAAACCTTCGAACCACGGGCGCACCCTAGGGTCGGCCAACGCCCCGGCCAGCAAACGGCGGCATGCGGCGGTATCATCCTCCGACAGCCTGTAACGGTAAGCCTGACGCTCCAATGCCAAATCCAGGTCTGACAGATGGTTGACCCGCCCCAGCACCCCGTGCAGAAACGTGCCGCGATGGCGGTCGTTAGCGAAATCGAAATCGGTGGTATCCTCGAAATCCATCGTGGCGCATATTTCCGAACGGTCGTTAACCTCATACGTTGCAGGGAGGCTTATTCCGTCGTCAACACTCTTCCCGCCGGGCGCCCCGGACTCGTCGGCAGGCTCCCGTCGAGGAACCGTCGGTTCACCCATTATGAATTCCGCCCCTCCCCCATCAACATCGCGCAGACATGGCGACAATGGCACCATCCACTCACGCGCACCTCCAGGCACGGCCTCCGAAGCAAGATACCCCGGAGTCACAGCCTTTATGGCAAGTTTCAGATATTCTCCTACCGAAGGCACCGGCTCCCCCTTCGTGGCAGAACCCTCCTTCCTGCGGCCGCCGGTTTTATCGACATAGACACACAGCTCGCTCACAGCACGTGTAAACGCCACATATGCCACATTCAGGGCATCCGTTTTCTGCTCGGTCTCCCATTTTTCGGCATCGGCCTTCAAGGCGGGCATATTCTTGTTGGAAGCCCTGTTGGGCAGCGGCATCAACGGCGGCACACACTCCGGGTCGATTCCAGGAAGAGCCTCCGGGTCGATATGATACCACGATATGCTTTTCACATAACTGGTGTGATATTTCACCATAGGTTCGGAAAAATATGGCAGGTGCACGCACTCATACTCCAACCCCTTGGCTTTATGAATCGTCAGCACGTTGATTGCGTCAAGCCCGTCAGGGGCGGCAACGTTTGTAAACGCCCCTGTGCGGTCCCACCATTGCAGGAAGGCATTGACATTCCCCTCGCCTCGTTCCGAAAAATCAAGCACCAAATCCTGGAACGCGGTTATAAACACGTTTTCACGCCTACGGGCGTCGGGGGTGAGGAAACGCCCTATAATACGCTCGGTCATTGCCAGCAACGTCGGGCTTTCCATTTCCGAAAGGCGCCGTATTTCGGCATCGATTTCACCCTGGATACATTCAGGCGTCTCGTCAAACGGCACGGATGTCGCGGCCACGGCCTTGGCCAATGCCTCCTGGTCGGTAAGGCGCCGCATAACCACGCGCCCTTCGTCGTCTACAACCGGGTTCCCCTGCTCGTCAACGGCTTCCACCGTGTCGAAACGGCATAGCTCGAAGCGGTGCAGAAGCCTGTAACGGCGGTAGGCAGGATTGACCACATTGACCGGCCTTCCTTCGCCATCGACCTCCCCGCCGGGTTGCGTGACCAGCATAGGCTGGGTGGTGAGCCTCAGCACGTTCACAATCATCCTGACGGCAGGCGAGATACTGATTTCCATAGAATCGGCCGATACCACGGGGATGGTGCCGTGACGCCACTGCGGGTCGTTGTCCATAACATCCATCAGATGCGTTATAACGGCTTTCCCCTGGCTCTTTTTCCTAACCAGCACTGCTATATCCCTCGGACGGTAACCGGCTGCGAGCTGACGCGAAATCTCGTCGGTCATAAGCTCCAGCTGGCCGGCAGTCCCCCCGTCCTCTTCATCATCGGTGGCGGCAGCGTCATCAGGGGCAAAAAGAATCTTCACATACCCCTTGAAACCGGCATGCTTCGGGGGGATTTGCTGCACAAGCCCGGCATAAGTGCCTGCAATTGTCTTCACAGCCGCATTCCCGTCAAGCAATCCGGCCATGGCATTGAAAACCGTGTTGTTGAACCGCACCACATCGGCCGAGCTGCGCCAGTTGCAGTTTTCAGCGACATTGTTCCCGTGCATCGACACCGCATCCGGGAAACGCCCCCTCACCAGCCGCTCCACACGGTTCCCCAGCAGTTCCGGGTCGGAGTTTCGGAATCGGTAAATGCATTGTTTCTCATCACCGATAATCAGATTGTCGTTGCCACGGCTCAGGCTTTCAAGAACAAGCGGTTTAAGGTTTTCCCACTGCATCTGCGACGTGTCCTGGAACTCGTCGATAAGGTAATGGCGTATGGTGGTGCCCATCCGCTCGTAGATAAACGGGGTCTCATCCTCGTTGATGATACGGCGCAAAAGGTCGTTGGTGTCCGAAAGCAGGAGCGAGTCGGTCTGGCGCCTGTATTCGTCAAGATAACGGTGCATCTGGCCGAAAAGCCCCAGCTGGAACACGCGGCTGTAGAGGTAGGAAAACAGCTGCGAACGCCCGACATATTCCAACGCGCCCCGCAAAGCCTCCTCCATAACCCGGCGTAGTCCGGGCGACGGGTCGGCCTTTTTCTTGAAGCATGCGTCGGAATCGGCAGCGGCACGTTTGAACGTGTCGCTCGGAAGAGTTGAGAAATCCCCGTCGGCATAGGCTGTCAGACGTGTCACAAGGTTTTTGAGCACACTCTCATCAGCCATATCGACCGCCCGGCGGCATAATGCGCACACACGCTCCTTCTCCCCGGCAATCACCCCTCCGGGCGCGAGTGCCTGCGCGAACCTTACGATACGTCCGGGGTCAGACAGATACCCGTCGATTACCGCACGGTTAAGCTTATAGGTTTCGGTAAAGAAATGACCGAGGTCGGAAATCAGCCCGGCATTGACCGACGAGGTTTGCGACAGGAGGTTGAAACTCTTCCCCTCGGCCACCATCGACATCATATACTGCCTCAGCCACTCTTCCAGATAACGCTGTTGGCGCCGCTCGTCGGCGTCAGCCACCGCCGGACGGTAATTGATTGATGTAAGCATCTTCCCGACGGCTATCGCCAGGGCATACTTGTCGTCCATCTCCACATTATGGTTGGCAGGCAGCTCCAACTCACGGGTAAAGGTGTTGAGCACCCGTTGGAAGAACGAGTCGATGGTGCTGACACTGAACCACGAAAAATTATAAAGCACGTCAGCCAGTGCCCGCCCTGCATGTTTGCGCAACGTAACGGCATCCGTATCGAATTCATTCATGAACTCCTCAAGATACGGGCTTTTGCACAGGCCGGACGCATCGGCCAATGCTGCAAGCTCGTTGATGATGCGCGTGGTCATCTCTTCGGTAGCCTTGTTGGTGAAAGTAACGGCAAGAATCTCGCCATGGGCTTTCGGCTTCTGATAGCCGTAGGCCGACAGCGGACGCAGCCGGTAACGCCCCCCTTTCTTGTAGCCGAGAAGCAGTTTGAGGTACTCCCGGGTCAGAGAATACGTTTTACCCGACCCCGCCGAAGCCTTGTGTATCTTTAGCATATCGATGTGCGGTAATTATCAAAACCAAATTTACACATTTTCTTTCACTCCAGCCGCATGTGGCACATCCGATTTCGGTGAACCCCATGCGCCCCTTCCATGTTTTAATTATTGTTAACCAGAGAGAGATTGTCTGAGATATGAAATCATTAAACGACGCATACATACCGGGCAAACGCCTCATCCTGTCACTCCTGACGCTATGCAACATCGCATGTTTCATCGGAATCCTCATGCCGGAAGTCCCGCGTTTTATGATGTGGTGGGTTGTCGGGATTATCGATGCATGCGCGCTCTACGTCATAATCTACCTCCTGAAAACGAAACAAGGGGCGGAACACCTGGCATCTTTGGCAGGCATCGGCCTTATCGCGATTATTGATACCGCGATTGCATGCATCATCTTTTGAACAAACCGGGGGAGTATGGGATTTTTTAAGTAACTTTGCCACATCTAACAGATAGAAATGATTGAACGAATCGTAATCATCGAAAGCGCCGACCCTGTGAGCTTCTACGGGGTGAACAATGCCAACATGCAGCTTATCCGCAACCTCTTCCCGAAACTACGGATGGCAGCCCGGGGCTCGGTAATAAAGGTAATCGGCGACGAAGCCGAAACCTCGGAATTCGAGAAAAAAATAAAAGAGCTCGAGGCTTACTGCGCCAGCTACAACAAGCTGACGGAGGATGTGATACTCGACATCGTAAAGGGCGACACCCCGCGCGAATCACGCGCCGACGACGTGATTATCTACGGCGTTAACGGCAAACCGATTTCGGCACGCACCCCTACACAGCAGAATTTGGTGCGGACATTTCAGAAAAACGACCTCACCTTCGCACTCGGCCCCGCCGGGACGGGCAAAACCTATGTCGCTATAGCCCTCGCCGTAAAGGCTCTGAAAAACCGCGAGGTGAAAAAAATAATCCTTTCGCGTCCAGCCGTCGAAGCAGGTGAAAAACTAGGGTTCCTGCCGGGCGACATGAAGGATAAAATCGATCCCTATCTGCAACCCCTCTACGACGCCCTCGAGGATATGGTCCCAGCCATGAAACTCAAGGAATACATGGAGACCAAGGTAATACAGATAGCACCCCTGGCCTTCATGCGCGGGCGCACCCTCAACGATGCGGTAATAGTGCTCGACGAGGCGCAGAACACCACCACCCACCAGATAAAGATGTTCCTCACACGCCTAGGGGTGAATGCGAAAATGATTATCACAGGCGACGTGACCCAGATCGACCTCCCGCGCTCGGTGTGCTCCGGCCTGGTGCAGGCACTGCGCATACTGCACGACATCCCCGGCATAGGGCGTGTGGAATTCGGCAAAAAAGACATCGTGCGCCACCAGCTGGTGCAGCGCATCGTCGAAGCCTACCAGGAATTCGACGAGCAGGAACAGGCGAAAGCGAAAGCCCGCAACGAACATGCCGCAACCGGCACACCCGACCAACAGCAATAACCAATCATATCATATCCAAACATATGGCAACTCTCACTAAGACAGATTTCAATTTCCCGGGACAGACAGCCGTTTACCACGGCAAAGTGCGCGACGTCTACTCCGTAGGCAACGACCTCCTCGTAATGGTGGCAACCGACCGCATTTCGGCATTCGACGTAATCCTGCCCAAAGGCATCCCCTTCAAAGGACAGGTGCTCAACCAGATTGCCGCACAGTTCCTGGAAGCCACCTCCGACATAGTACCAAACTGGCGCCTGGCGTCACCCGACCCCATGGTCACCGTGGGCTACCGTTGCGAAGGTTTCCCCGTTGAAATGATTATCCGAGGATACCTCACAGGTAGCGCATGGCGCGAATACGCCGCCGGAAACCGTACCCTCTGCGGCGTGACCCTCCCCGAAGGTATGCGCGAAAACCAGCGTTTCCCCGAACCCATCATCACCCCCACCACAAAGGCCGCCGAAGGCCACGACGAGAACATCTCGCGTGAGGAAATCATCGCCCAGGGGCTGGTGAGCGAGGAAGATTACGCACAGATGGAAGCCTACACCCGCGCCCTGTTCGCACGCGGCTCTGAAATGGCCGCCGAAAAGGGCCTTATCCTGGTCGACACCAAATACGAGTTCGGCAAACGCGACGGCAAAGTAATACTCATCGACGAAATCCACACCCCCGACTCCTCACGCTATTTCTATGCCGAAGGCTACGAAGAGCGCTTTGAAAAAGGTGAACCCCAGCGCCAGCTCTCAAAAGAGTTCGTGCGCCAGTGGCTCATCGACCACGGTTTCATGGGCAAGGATGGGGAGCAGGTTCCAGAAATGACCGACGAATTCTGCCGCGAGGTTTCCGAGCGCTATATCGAGCTTTACGAACATATAACAGGCCGCAGGTTCGAGAAAGCCCCAGAAGAGCACCTGGCCGACCGCATCGCCGCAAACGTGCTCTCCTGCCTCGAAGAACTCAAAGCCTGACCACCAGCCACACCACTTGCAACACAATTTAAGTTAACTTACCAAACGCCAAAGCAACCCTTAACGTTTGGTAAGTTAATTTTAAGAGAATACCCACTGCCACGGGCCATCCACGCACCATCAACCCTCACAGCATGCCAACCCCCGAAACCATAAAACCCTACGACAACTCGCGCCCCAAAACCGAGCAGGTCGAAGAGATGTTCGACTCCATAGCACCCGCCTACGACTTCATGAACCGCGCCATGACCTTCGGCATCGACAAACTTTGGCGCCGACGTGCGGTGAAACTCGTAGCAGCCACATCCCCGCGACGCATCCTCGACGTAGCCACAGGCACAGGCGACCTCGCCATAAGGCTGGCAAGGGCAATCCCGTCGTCACACATCACAGGCATCGACCTTTCCGAGGAAATGCTCAGGATAGGACGCCGGAAAACAGACCAGGCCGGTCTCACCCCCCGCATAGAACTCACCAAGGCCGACTGCCTTGCCCTACCATTCCCCGACGCATCATTCGACGCCGTGACGGTTGCCTACGGCGTACGCAACTTCGAACATCTCGACCAAGGCTATGCCGAGATGGCACGGGTTCTACGCCCCGGAGGCATCCTCTGCGTAATCGAGCTGGCCGTCCCCACCAACCCCGTTGTGCGCCCCCTTTACAACCTTTACACCCGGCGCATCATCCCTACCCTTGGCCGCCTGGTATCATCCGACACCCGCGCCTACACCTACCTCCCCGAATCCATAGCCGCCATGCCCCAGGGCGAACGCATGCTCGACATGATGCGCCACGCCGGCCTCACCTCCCCCCGCCTCCTCCCCCTCACCTTCGGCACCTGCGCCATCTACACCGCCCGCAAACCCTGACCCCGCCTCCCACCATTATCTCGTCACCATCTGCCACCATCCGTCGCCACCACCCTGCCTTATTCCCATCCGCCATCCCCATTCCCTCCCCACATCCAATCACCATATCCCACCCCTTCTTCTCCCCGCATCTCCACCCCGGTATTTCACATTTTGAGACGGGATGCTATCCCGTCTCTACGGCTTCCAGGCGGGTTTTGAAGGCTTTTTGACCTATTTTTGGTGAAAAATGCGAGCGATTTAGCCAAAATTTGTTAACATAGGCATCCATCTCTTGCACAGGTCGGAATTAATGACCACCTTTGCATGTGTGTTTTTCATAGTATTAGATTAAGATAAAGGTTTAAAGGAAATAGGTCGTCGTGATGACGACCTATTTTTATTTCCATTCACCCCTGCCGAAACTGCAACTACACCACACACGCCACACAGCGCCTACAACCCCGCTTTATCCGGAAACAGATACATTCCATCTCGATGCAAAGATCTTCCCCGGCATCTTATCCCGTCCTTTTTCAATTAAGCGGATTTATTCGTACATTTACATCCCCATACGCACATATCAAACATAAGCCACCCCGGCTTCAATCACGCACCGTCATATTCACAACCCTCCGTTTCGCCCTGCTGACCCTTCTTTCAGCCATGCTCGGCGCATGCAACGGTGCAAACCACCACGCCGACCACGCCATTGCCAAAGCCGAAACCCTCATGGAGCAAAAGCCCGACTCCGCCCTCGCCCTGCTACAGTCAATCGACCCCTCAGCCATATCAGGCGACCGCCGACGCGCCCTTCATGCCCTGCTCCTATCCCAAGCCAGGCACAAAAACTGGATTGACGAGGAATCCGACACATTAATCCTGCAGGCTGTCAACTATTTCTCCACAGTCGACGAGCCTCATTACGCCATGCTTGCCAACTACTACGAAGGTCACATCCAGGCAAATATAAAGGAGTATGCAAACTCTTCATTCTAAGTTTTATGCGTGCCAGATTCATACTTTG